>NZ_JBFAKB010000017.1:78717-279840 GCF_040655495.1 Nonomuraea sp. NPDC050404 | reverse complement strand
TGGTCATCACCGTGGCGGTCGGCATGGCGATGCTGGGCGTGGGCCTGATGATCAACAGCCAGGTCGGGCTGATGAAGGGCTACTGGGACGACAAGGTCGAGATCTCGGTCTTCCTGTGTAAAAAGGGAACGGCCATGCCTGCCTGCAACGGCAAGGAGATCACGGCCGCGCAGATCAAGGCGCTCGAGTCGCACATCAAGGGCACGCCGGGCGTCAAGGGCGTGCTCTTCGAGAACGAGGCGGCCGCGTACGAGAACTTCAAGCAGTCGTACGCGACCAACAAGGCCCTCGTGGACGCGACCAAGGTCGAGGACCTGCCCCAGTCGTTCCGGATCAGCCTGCAGGACCCCAACAACTACCAGCCGGTCATCGACGCCGTGAAGGGCCAGCCTGGCGTCGCCCAGGTGATGGACCAGAAGCAGCTCATCGCCCCGTTCTTCAGCCTGCTCGACACACTCTCGATCGCCGCTCTCACGGTGGCCATCGTGCTGGTGCTGGCGGCGGCGCTGCTGATCGGCAACACGGTGCGGCTGTCGGCGTTCAACCGGCGCAGGGAGACCGGCATCATGCGGCTGGTCGGCGCGTCCAACCTCTACATCCAGCTGCCGTTCGTCATGGAGGGCGTCATCTCCGGCCTGGTGGGCGGGGTGTTCGCCGCGGTCATCCTGATCATGGCGAAGGTGTTCCTGTTCGACGAGGTCGTCGGCTTCTTCGGGGACGCCACCGCCGCGCTCGGCTGGAACGACCTGGCCCAGACCATCACAATCACCATGATCATCGGTGTCGTGATCTGTATCCTGGCCTCCTTCGTGACTCTGCGCCGATACCTGAGGGTGTAGGCGTGCGCTTGGGTCGCCGTCGCGCCGGTCGCCGGTAAAGTCGAAGCATGCCACGTGAGACCGGGCGGAAGGTCATCGCCCAGAACAAACGTGCTCGGCACGACTACCACGTCGAGGACACTTTCGAGGCGGGTCTCGTGCTGCAGGGCACCGAGGTGAAGTCGCTACGCGAAGGCCGCGCTTCGCTCGCCGACGGCTACGCCAGCATCGACGGCGACGAGGCGTGGCTGCTCAACGTGCACATCCCCGAATACACGCAGGGGACGTGGACGAACCACGCGGCGCGCCGCAAGCGCAAGTTGCTGCTGCACCGCAAGGAGATCGACAAGCTCGCCGCCAAGACGAAGGAGGGCGGGCTCACGATCGTGCCGCTGACGCTCTACTTCAAGGACGGCAGGGCCAAGGTCGAGATCGCCATCGCCCGGGGTAAGAAGGACTGGGACAAGCGGCAGGCGCTGGCGGAGCAGCAGGCCAAACGGGAGATGGCCCGGGCGCTGCGGCACAAGAACCGATGAGAGCGTGGCACCGCAACCCATGAGACGCGCCCGCCGCACTCTGGCCGCGACCGCCACTCTGGCGGTCGCGAGCACCACGCTGACCGGCTGTTTCGAGGAGCCCTCGCCGCACGACGCGGTGCGCGACTTCCTCGTGGGCTGGCAGTCCGAGGACTACGACCTGGCCGCCGGCCGTACCGACGGCGACCAGGCGACGGTCCGCAAGGCGCTGTCCGACGCCAAGCTGGAGCTGGACGCCGCCTCGTTCCGGTTCAAGATCACCAGCGTCAGCCAGACCGGCGAGCAGGAGTCCAAGGCCGGTTTTCACGCCGAGGTGGATCTGGGGGAGAACAACCCCCTGTGGGAGTACGACGGCACGCTGCCGCTGCACCTGGTCGACGGGTCATGGAAGGTGCGCTGGTCGCTCTCGGTGCTGCATCCGCAGCTCAAGGAGGGCCAGCGGTTCGCCGTCGACACCAAACTGCTGCCCCGCCAGCCGGTGGTCGACAAGTCGGGCGAGTCGCTGCAGAGCGACACCGTGCTCTTCGTCGCGGGCGTACACCCGAACAAGCTCGGCGACCAGGCGGAAGAGGTCGTGGCGCAGTTGTCGGAGGTCACCGGTTACGCCCAGGACCGGCTGCTGAGCCGGGTCAGGTCGTCGCCGCCGGACAAGTTCGTGCCGCTGGTGACGTTCGGCCGCGCGCGCTACGAGACGATGCGCGCCAAGTTGTCGGCGATCACCGGCATCGTGATCGACGAGCAGGAGCAGCCCGTCAACCCCGACCCGCCCCGGCAGATCGTGGGCAGCGTCAGCGCGCTCACCCCCGAGACCGAGCAGAAGCTCGGCGGCCCCCAGCGGGCCGGCGACTCGGTGGGCAAGAGCGGCCTTCAGCAGGCATACCAGGACTTCCTGACCGGATCCACGCAGACCAGGGTGATCACCCTCGACCTGAAGACCGGCCGCGAGGTCAGCCGGCTGAAGGAGTGGCCCGGCCGGCAGAACGTCTCGGTCAAGACCACCATCGACCGGGCCGTACAGGCGGCGGCCGAGCAGGCGGTGACCGACACCGAGGAGAGCGCGCTGGTGGCGGTGCACCGCGACACCGGCGAGATCCTCGCGGTCGGCGCCAAGGGCCTGCACCAGGAGCGGGACGCGCTGGCCGGCAAGTTCCCCGCCGGGACGGCGTTCTCGATCGTGGCCGCGGACGCGCTGCTCAAGAAGGGCGTCAGCACCAAGCAGCGGCTGGCCTGCCCGCAGGAGCGCACGGTGGGCGGGGCCAAGTTCGTGCACGCGGGCCAGTCCACGGGAGTCACGACGTCGGCCACGTTCCAGGAGAACTTCGCCGAGGGCTGCGTCACCGCGCTGGCCTCGCTGGCGCGCCGCATCACGGCCGACGAGCTGACCAGGAGCGCCAAGGGGCTGGGCGTGGGGCAGCCGTGGCGGCTGCCGCTGAAGTCGTTCAGCGGCGCTGTGCCGGCGCTGTCCAGCGACGCCGACAAGGCCAAGGCGATCGCGGGCCAGAACGTCGAGGTGAGCCCGCTCAGCATGGCCCTGGTGGCCGCGGCGGTCGCATCGGGCACCTGGCGCCCGCCCGTGCTGGTCACCGAGCCCAGGTCACCCGACCCGGCGGGGGAGACGGCCCCGGCCGCCCAGCCCTCGCCCACGCCGGTGGACGCGAAGGTACGCACGGCGCTGACGACCATGATGCGGGCCGGCGCGCTCGGCACACCCGCCCAGGCGGGCAAGGGCAAGGTGTACGGCGTCACGGCGGTGGCGGGCGACCAGCAGGGCTGGTTCGTCGGCTGGCAGGGCGACGTGGCCATCGCGGTGCTGGCGAAGAACTACAACCCCGCGGCCGTGGCGGGCAACTTCTTCGCGGCCCTTGGCAACCCGTCGTGAATTCTTCGCGACGCTGAGCAACCATCCGGGCGGCCGATTGCGTCTTACTGAGTGACTGGGCCCGCTCGGGGGGTTGCGGTTCCAGTCGCCGTGATGAGATCAGGACTTCATCTCGGGGGAAGTCCTGCCGTCCGGACCGGCTCGACCCTGCCGGTCGGCCCCCGGGAGCGCGTGCCTCTAGCGCCGCGCTCCCGGGGGTTTCGCCATGAGGAATTAAGTTGGCGTTGAGGGCGTTGTCCCCTGTAGATTCATCAGTGCGCGCAGCTCCGCCTCCTCGGCGGGACGGCGTGTTGATAATTGCACAGGGGGTGACTGGCTTCGACTTCGACTTTGCAAGCCAGGTGAAGCGGGCCGAGGACTGCGGACATAACCTCGTTAATCCTGTGACCGCAAACTACAAGTGCCAATTCCAAGAGCACTGTGGCGGCCAGGGACTCCCTGGCCCTCGCTGCCTAAGCAGCGAAACCACTGTCAGCCCGGGAGTGCCTTCGGCCCGGGATCTGGCATCGCTAGAAGGCTCAACCGCTCGACCCGGCCACGGGGGAGAGCGGGAAATCAAACAGTGGCTGAGCCCGTCGGCGACTCGCCTGCGTGATCGCCGGGGCTGAGAAAAGCACAGCAGGCTGCGCCCGGAGAAGCCCTGACTTGGGGTTGAAGGACGCGGGTTCGATTCCCGCCACCTCCACCACTTCAGACCGCCTCTGACCTGTCCGAGACCTCGGCAGGCAGGGGCGGTTTTTTGTTCGCGGAGCGATCATGGGCGCGCGGGCCATCGGTGAGGCGGAGATGCCCGGTGAATGTCCGATGGATGACCTGGCCGCAGGGATGCCGGCGGCGCAGCATCGATCCTGTCGGTGCCAAGGACTGTCGCGGGGGTTCCTCGTACGCGACCTTCCGGCCGTGCCGGCGAGTCCGGCAGGATCGAGAGGAGAGCAATGACCCGCAAGGCGCTTATCATGACGTTCCTGACGTTGCTGGCCTTCTTCGTCAGCACGTTCCCTGCCAGAGCAGGTGTCAGCGAGCGGTCCTCCGCTAACTCCTACACGACGGCGACGAATGCTTCCCAGGTGGCGGTGCTCGCCAGTTGTTCCTCGACGCCGCCGCCATGGTGGTTCAACTACAGCGCGGCGTTCACCGACGCCAACAGGTGCAACAAGTGCCTTGAGATGGGGAGGGTGTGGAACGCCCGGGGCTACCAGTCGTATTGCTGGACGGTCGCGGACTGGCGGGTCGAGCTCTGGCTCTATCACCCGTAGGAACTTGCGCGTACGGCGAAGCGCCGGAGCCCCCGGCTTCCGGCGCTTCATCGGTTCGATGCCGTTACGCGCTGGAGGCGTACGTGGCAAAGAAGGGACCGGGAGTGGGGGCTCCGCCGGGGGCGAAGCAGGCCACGGTGTGGGCCTCGACGTCGGTGACGTTGATCGTCCACACGTCCGACAACTGGCAGTAGAGCGGTCGCCCGCTGTACGCGGTCACCTGCATGTGGGTCTCGCGGACGCCGACCCCGGGATAGACGACGTCCCACTCGCCGGGGGCGAACACGGTGGCCGTGTTCGGTCCGACGACCGAGTTGTAGTTGGTGTCCGGCATCGGCGCGCCGGACACCGGGTGCAGCAGGTAGCCGAGGTTGAGCGGCGGTCCCGGCACCCCGTACACGGCGCGCTTGTTGTGGTGGGACAGCGTGAACGCGCTGTCGGTGTCGGTGCCCGCGCGGTCGGTGCAGGCCAGGTAGATGAGATAGCCGCGCCTGCCCAGCGACCAGTCGGCCACCCTGCAGTGGCGTGCGGTCAGGTTCCCCGTCACCGCCGTCGCCTGGAAGTTGCCCGTGTACGTGCCGGGCGACGGGACCGGCATCTCGACCCGGTAGCGGCCGGGCGCGAGGCGGGTTACCACGTTGCCCATGCCGGTCGAGTTGAAGTCGGTGATGGTGGCCCCGCCCGCGTCGGCGTGCACGTACGCGTGGCTGCCGATGGGCGAGGATCCGGTGCTGGCCGTGTAGAGCACGGTGAACCGGGTGTTGGCCGCGACGCCGGCGGCGTCGAAGCACCATACGGTGATCAGTTCGGCGCGGCCCGAAGCCAGCCAGTTGCCCGACTGGCAGAAGCCGCCGGTGGCGTCCACGGCGGTCACATGGACGATGCCCGGGTAGCCGGCGGTGCACGGGAAGCTGACCCGGTAGATGCCGGCGGCGGGGTTCGAGACGGTGCCCCAGTCGTTGGGGCAGTTGGTCTTGTAGCTGCCCCACTGGTGGGCCGTGCTCATGACGTACCCCATCGGCGGGCTCGCGTTGTCCATGTAGGCGAAGGCCCACACGTTGGGGACGGCCGCCTGGGCCGGTCCCGCCCCCGGCAGCAGCGCGGCCAGGGCCAGCAGCAGCCCGGCCAGTAATCTTGAAGTCGTGCCCATGAATTCCCCCTCTGCTCTGCCTGGGGGTCAGGGTCTCAGCCGCTCTCTTTAAGTCGCCATACGAAGAAATGCGTACAAAAGAGTAAAAGTACGTAGACGGCGGGTCCGGGACGTGCCGACACTCGCCGCTATGGACCTGTCGGCGCAGGACTACGAGCGCATGCTCGACCTGGCGATCGAACTTCTCGACAGCGCGGCCCCGGAGCTGGAGTGGCCCCGGCTGGCCGCCGAACTCAACGAGAGCCTGCACGGCGCGCTCTGCCTGTTCCTGGACGACGTGCGGTACTTCGAGCGCGACGGGCACGTCGAGGCGTGGTCGCCGCAGTCGGCGGGGGAACTGCCGCTGGACACGATCCTGCGGGAGAACATGGGGGACCACCCGCTGGCCATCCACTACGCCACGCACGAGGAGGACCGGGCGCCGCTGGCCGTCGCGGACGTGGCGGGCCGGGCCGAGTGGCGGCGCACTCCGACGTACCTGACCATGCGGGAGGTGCTGGGCGTCGACCAGAACATCGCGCTGCCGCTGGCGGCGCCGCCCGGCGTGATCCGGGCCTTCCTCGTCTGCCGGCCGCCCGGCGAGGAGGTCAGCGAGCGGGACCACGCCTTCGCGGCCCGGGTCCAGCCCCTGCTCATCGCCGCCGAGAAGCACCTGCGCTACCTGAGCAGGTGGCGGGAGTCGTTCACGGCGCCCGCGCGTGATCCGGGGCGGCTGGCCGGATGGCTCGGGGTGACGCCGAGGGAGCTCTGTGTCCTGTCGTTGCTGGCCGAGGGGCTGACGGCCAGTGCCATCGGGCGGCGGCTGGGGATCTCGCCCAGGACCGTCAGCAAGCACCAGGAGAACCTCTACAGGAAGCTTGAGGCGACCAACCGGGTCACGGCGATCCGTCACGCGCAGTGGCTCGGTCTGGTCCCGGAGACGAAGCCTCAGGGACCTACGCCAGAGCGGTGACATGTCACGGCCAGGGCTCGTTTACCCTTACTGTGAGCAACCAGCCCTTTACCTATGCTTAGGTGTCTTTTGACAGTTTCCGTGTTGAGGCGGGGTTGCAGCGTTGTCAAGGTTCGACTGGCGTCATTCGGCGTTCGCGCCGCTGGTGGGCGTCCTGGTGTCCGGTTTGCTGATGGTGGTAGGGGCAGTGGCGGCACTGCTCGAGTTCGTGGGCGCGACCACGGCGCCCGCCGCGGCTGAGCTTGTGGTCGCGCTCATCATCGCGGTGTTCCTGACCACGGTGCTGAGGATCGCCAGGGCCGTTCCCGACATCAAGCGGGAGAGCGCCGCGACGGCGCGGGCGGTGGCGAGCATCAGCTCGGTGAAGCCGGGCGACGACACGCTGGTGGCGCGGCGGCTGCGGTTGTTCAAGGAGTCTGCCGAGGCGGGGAGCGACGCCGAGGCGGTGCTGAGCGCCCGCTCCGCGCTGGACGAGACGGAGATGGCCAACAAGCACCACATCGACCACGCGCTCATCTGGGCGCTGCCGGTCTTCGGGTTCATCGGCACCGCTCTGACCATGGCCGCGATGGTCGGCTCGTTCGGCAACGCGCTGGACGGCCAGGGCGATCCCAGCGTGCTGATCGCCGCGCTCAAGCAGCACGTGCTGCCCGAACTGGCCTCCGCGTTCGGCGTCACCATGGTCGCGCTGTTCCTGAGCGTGCTCGCGTTCGGCGCGATGACGCTGGTCGAACGGGGCGAGCGGGCCGGGGTGGCGGCGGCCGACGAGGTGTTCCTGGTCTACCTCGCGCGCCTGCCCGGCAACAAGCAGGCCCCGGCCAAGGCCGCGCCGGCCGTCGCCGCCCCCGACGTGCAGGGGCTCACGCAGGAACTGGCCTACTCCAGGGGCAGGACCGAGGAGCTGATCAAGGGCCTGGACGCGCTGCGCACCTCCGTGGAGCGGCTGAGCGCCGTCGAGAGCAGGCCGCAGAAGTACACGCTGGTGAGGGAGCAGTGAGGAAGCGGGCCGCCAGGCCGTTCGCCCCACCGCTCGACCTGCGTTTCATCGACCTGTTCATGGCCATCGTGCTGGCGCTGTCGTTCGTCGCGATCATGCTGACCGTCGTGATGCGGATGTTGCCGACCGAGAACGTCACGCCGCCGGTCCAGCAGAAGAGCGTGGCCCAGCTCGAACGGGAGCTCCAGGCCGCCGAGCAGGCCAGGGCGGCGGCCGAGGCCGAGCTGCGTACGACGCGGGACCAGATCTCCGAGCAGACCGCCTTCACCCTGCCCTGGTGGCTGATCGGCTTCTGCGCGCTGCTCGGCGTGCTCGCGGTCTTCATGAACTGGCGGGTCCGGCTGTGGAACAAGGGCAGCCTGCCGCCGTTGTGGAGCTGGGGGCTGGTCACGGTGGTGGTGGCCGTGGTCACGGTGGTGGTCAGGTCGCTCAGCGACGGGCAGGGCTACCTGCTGCTGGCCGAGATCCCGTGGTGGGCCGCCGACGTGCTCTGCCTGGGGCTGCTGCTGGTCGCGTACGTGCTGATCTCCGACATCCGCGCGCACAACGCCGCGCTGAAGGAGATCAAGGCCCGGCCGGTACGTGAGCCGGTGTCGTGATCGGTGTTCAGGAGAATGTCACTCCCGTCACACCTTTCCGGCATACCGTGACTCGCGTCCCGAACGTCCTCCATAAGGAGAAACGATGTTGCGTCGAGCCCTGGGCGTCCTGGCCGCGGCCGGAGCACTGCTCCTGACGGCCGTCCCCGCCTCGGCGGCCGTCGAGCCCCTCGCCCGTGCCCACGCGCACAACGACTACGAGCACGACCGTCCGCTCCTGGACGCCCTCGACCACGGCTTCACCAGTGTCGAGGCCGACATCTACCTGGTGGAAGGCGAGCTGCGCGTCGGGCACGACCCCGAGGACCTGCGGCCGGGCCGTACGCTGCAGTCGCTCTACCTCGACCCGCTGGCCCGCCGCGTACGCCACGGCGGCGTCTACCCCGGCAGCCGCCGGCAGCTCCAGCTCCTGGTGGACATCAAGAACAACGGCGCCGCCACCTACACCGAGCTGGACAGGGTCCTGCGCGACTACCGCAAGATGCTCACCACCTACCACAAGGGCAGGGTCAAGCCCGGCGCGGTGACCGTGGTGGTCAGCGGTGACCGGCCGCGCGACCTCATGGCGGCCCAGCAGCGGCGGCACGCCTTCTACGACGGCCGCATGTCCGACCTGGGCCAGGGCAACCCCGGCCTGATCCCGCTGATCAGCGACAACTGGACCAACCACTTCAGCTGGACCGGCGAGGGCGAGATGCCGGCCGCCGAGCGGGACAAGCTGCGCCAGATCGTGGCCACCGCGCACCGCGACGGGCAGCGGGTGCGCTTCTGGGCCACGCCGGACGTCGCGGGACCGGCCAGGGACGCGCTCTGGCGGGAACTGGTCGCGGCCGACGTCGACCACATCAACACCGATGACCTGGCGGGGCTGCAGCGGTTCCTGCGGGCCCACGACGACCGGCGCGAAGCGGCGTAGACCCGTAGTCCCCATAATGGCGCTCAGTGTGCGCAGCCCGCGTACTCGTCCAGGCGGCGCAGCATCGCCGCCAGCATGAGCGGGAACATCGCCACGTGCGAGACAAGCATCAGCGCGTCGGCGTCGATCGCCCCCAGCCACAACAGCGGGAAGAGCGGCACGACCGGGGCGAACATGACCGCGCACATCTCCAGCGTCGGAGCCCAGCCGTGGCCGCGGAAGCGCATCCACGCGGCCATGCCGACGGACATGTTGAAGGCCATCGACAGGTACCAGAGCTCGGGTTGTCCGGTGTGCGAGACGCCGAGGCCGACGGCGGACTGGAGCATGCCGAGGGCGAACATGCCCACGAACATGGCGATGATCATTTCGACGTAGTGGAGGGCGAACCGGCCCCAGCGGCGGCCGGTCTGAGGGGGTGTCGTCGTTGTCATGGCCCGACTGTGCCGCGCCGGGGGACCGGGGACCAAGGGTGGCGGCGGGGTAGGTCCGGAAACTTGGGTTCTTGGTCCGTCGGACCTACAGTCGGGGCATGGAACGACGACGGGTCGTGGTCGTGGCGTACGAGGCCGCGGAACTGCTCGACATCGCCTGCGTCACCTCGACGCTGGAGAGCGCCAACTGGCACGGCGCGCTGCCGTACTACGAATACCGCGTCGCCACCCCCGGCGGCCACCCCATCACCACCGGCACCGCGCTCACCCTGCAGGCCCAGCTCGCCCTGGAGCGGGTCAGCGGGCCGCTCGACACGCTCATCGTGTCGGGCGGGATCGGCAACGAGGACGCCGCCGCCAACCCGCTGGTCGTCGCGCACGTCAGGCGGCTGGCCAGGGAGAGCAGGCGGGTGGCCTCGGTGTGCACGGGAGCGTACATCCTGGCCGCCGCCGGGCTGCTCGACGGGCGGCGGGCCACCACGCACTGGCACCAGGCGCAGGTCATGGCCTCCCGCTTCCCCGACGTCGTCGTGGACGCCGACCCGATCTTCATCAGGGACGGCGACATCGCCACCTCCGCCGGGGTCACCGCCGCCCTTGACCTCACGCTGGCCTTCGTGGAGGAGGACAACGGCACCGAGCTGGCCAGGACCGTGTCCAGGCACCTGGTCACCTACTTGCAGCGGCCCGGCAACCAGGCGCAGATGAGCATGTTCGTCAGCGCGCCCGCCCCGGCCAACAGCCTGGTCAGGCGCAGCGTCGAGTACATCGCGGCGAACCTGCGCGCGGATCTCGGCACGGCCACGCTGGCGGCGCGGGCCGGCGTCAGCGAGCGGCACCTGACCCGGCTGTTCCTGCGGCATCTGGACCAGGCGCCCGGCCGCTACGTCAGGCAGGTCCGCACGGAGGCCGCCGCCCACCTGCTGGCCTCCACCTCGCTGCCGCTCACCGCGGTGGCGACGCGCTGCGGTTTCGGCACCGCGGAGACGCTGCGACAGGCCTTCATCGACCGGTACGGCATCGCGCCCTCCCGCTATCGCCTGACACAGGCGGTCGGCTGATCCTGGTATCTGGCTAATGTTGCTGCGATGAACGGTGACCGGGTCATAGGCGGGTACGCGCTGCGGCGTCTGCTCGGCCAGGGCGGCATGGGCGAGGTGCACCTGGCCGTCACGCCCACCGGCGGCCTGGCCGCGGTCAAGCTCATCCATCCCGCGCTGGCCGGGGATCCGGACTTCCGCCGGCGCTTCGAGCGCGAGGCGGCCGCGGCTCGGCGGGTGGCCAGGTTCTGCACCGCGCCGGTGCTGGACGCCGGGATCGACGGGGAGGTCGCGTACCTGGTCACCGAGTACATCAAGGGGCCTGACCTGGCGCAGGCCGTACGCGAGCAGGGGCCTTTGTCCGGCGGGAACCTGGAGGCGCTGGCCGTGGGCATCGCGACCGCGCTGAGCGCCATCCACGGGGCCGGGGTGATCCACCGGGACCTCAAGCCGTCCAACGTGCTGCTCTCGCCGCTGGGGCCCCGGGTGATCGACTTCGGGATCGCGCAGCTCGTCGGCGCCGACAGCATGGCCAGCCGGTCCCTGCTCGGGACGCCCGCGTTCATGGCGCCCGAGCAGGTACGCGGGGAGCCGCTGACGCCCGCCACCGACGTGTTCGCGTGGGGTGGGGTGATCGCGTTCGCGGGGACGGGGCGGCTGCCGTTCGCGGGCGGGTCGGCGGCGGCGGACCTGTATCGGATCACGCATGAGGCGCCTCGGCTGGAGGGGCTGGACGAGGGGATCCGAGGGGTGGTGGAACGGGCGCTGGCCAAGGACGCCCGCCTCCGGCCGACGGCCGCGCAACTGCTGGCGGAACTGGTGGGCGGCGGCACCCGCCTGGCCACCGCCACCGAAGTGGTGGAACGCACGTGGACGGGGACCGTCACGGCCGACGTACGCGGCCACGCGGTGGATGTGCGTCCCGGGACGCCGGGACCGGTGGATGTGCGGCCCGGGTCTGGGGCGCCGGGATCGGTGGATGTGCGGTCTGGGGCGCTGGGGCCGGTGGGTGTGCGCGGCGGCGCGACGGGTCCGGCGATGGTGTCTCCTTCCGTCGCGGGGCGGCGTCGGCGGTGGTGGCCGTGGGCCGTGGGCGGGGGCGTGCTGGTGCTCGCCGTGGTGGCGGCCATTGCCGTGCCCGGTGCCCTGGCACGCCAGAACTGGCCGTACGAGGCCGGATTCTCCGACGCCTGGGAGGTCGGCGCGTCGGACGGCGGCAGTGCGAGCGCGGACGGCTCCGGCTACGAGCTCACCGTCAGACCGGGCTGGCGGTTGTGGAAGTCGGCCCCCGTCACGGAGCCGGAGCAGGGCGTGATCGTCAGTGCGAAGGCCACCCTGGAAGAGGGGACGGGCGAATACGGCGTGTGGTGCCACGGCTCGGCGGGCTCCGGCGACCGCTACGAGTTCGGGGTGAACGGCGCGGGCAAGGTCTCGATCGTCAAGCGCCGCACCGGCACCGAGGGCAAGACCCTGTACGGCCCCGCCGACGCGCCGAAGACGGCCGCCAACCGCATCGTGGCGGAGTGCGGACGCAGCGGCGACAAGGCGACTCTGCGCATGTGGCTGAACGAACGCCTGGTCGCCGAGGTGTCCGACGACGATTCCCCCTACGCCCCCAGGGAGGCGGGCGTGCACGCGGCGTCCAGCGCCTCCGAACAGACCCGCGTGCGATTCGAGTCCTTCGCGGTCAGACCGGCGGCGGGCGGGTGAGAATGCGGTTCAGCGAGGGCGAGGGGCGGGTGAAGGTGCGGTTCAGTGAGGGCGAGGGGCGGGCGAAGGTACGGTTCGGTGTGCGCGTGAGGGCGAGGAGCGGGTGAACGTGCGGTTCGGCGTGCTCGGGCCGTTGCGCGTGGACGGTGGCCAGGCTCCGGGGCCCGCCAAGCACAGGACGTTGCTGGCGGCGCTGTTACTGTCCGCGCGCGAGCAGGTGCCGGTCGATCGGCTGAGGTCCGTGGTGTGGGACGACCGGCCGCCGGCCTCGGCGGAGTCGGTGTTGCGGGTGTACGTGAGCGCGCTGCGCAAGATCGTCGATGGGATCCGTACCGTACCCGGCGGCTACCTGCTCGACGTGGAGCGGGACGAGGTGGACTGCCACCGGTTCGAGCGGCTGGTCGCCGAGGCCAGAAGCATGCGGGCGGCCGGGCAGGTGGCGCGGGCGGCCGACGGGTTCGGGGCGGCGCTGGCGTTGTGGCGGGGTCAGGTGCTGGCCGACGTGGAGTCGTCGGTGTTGCGGCGGGCGCACGGCGTACCGCTGGAGGAGTTGCGCCTGACCGCGCTGGAGGAGCGGGTGGAGCTGGACCTGCGGCTGGGCAGAGGCGCGGAGGTGGTGGGCGAGTTGCGGGCGCTGGTGGGGGCGCACCCCCTGCGGGAACGCGCCTGGGTACGCCTCATCGAGGCACTCCACCAGGCCGGCCGCAGATCGGAGGCGCTCGGCGCCTACCAGGACGCGCGGCGGACACTCGTGGAGGAACTGGGACTGGAACCGGGTGCGGAGCTCGCCGCCGCCCACCAGCACGTCCTGAACGACGGCCCCGCCATGAACGACGGCCCCGCCGCCAGGCATCCTGGCGTCTCAGGTGCTGCCGAGCGCCCCAGTGCCGCATGGGCCGCTCAGCAGTCCGGTGCCCCCTGGGGTGACGGGGTGGTGAGGTCGCCGGTGGATGAGTTGCCGCCTGACGTCTCCGACTTCACCGGGCGGCAGGCGGTGCTCGGCTGGATCGCCCAGATGGCGGCCGAGCGGGGGCACGCGCCCGTGCACCTGGTCCTGCACGGCCCGCCGGGCTGCGGGAAGTCGGCCGTCGCCGTGCACGCCGCCACCGCGACCGAGCTCCCCGACGGCCGTCTCTACGCCTCGCTGGGCGCCCGTCCGCCCGGCGCCGTGCTCGAAGACCTGCTGCGCTCGCTCGGCTGCCCGGACGGCGCGGTGCCGCCCGCACTGGACGATCGGATCCGGCTGTACCGCAGCATGACGGCCCGCAGGCGGCTGCTCGTCCTGCTGGACGACGCCGCCGACGAGTCCCAGGTACGCCCCCTGCTGCCCACGGGGCCGGGCAGCCTCACCCTGGTGACCAGCCGGTCTCCGCTGGCCGGGCTGGAGGCGGCGCGGGCGTACGAGCTGGGGCTGCTCGGCCAGGACGAGGCCGTCACCATGCTCGGCGAGGTGAGCGGGCACGACCGGGTGCGCGCCGAGCCCCAGGAGGCGCTGCGCATCGTCCGGCTCTGCGGCCACCTGCCCCTGGCCCTGCGCATCGCCGGATCCCGGCTGGCCAGGAAGCCGGGCTGGACACTCGCACACCTGGCGGGACGGCTGAGCGACGAGCGGCGCAGGCTCGACGAGCTCAGTGCGGGCGACCTGGCCGTACGGGGCAGCCTCGCCCTCGGCTACCGCGGGCTGCCGGACCGGGAGCGCCGGCTGCTGCGCCGGCTCGGTGCGCTGTCCGCGACCGACTTCGCGCCCTGGGCACTGGGCGCGGACCTGGAACCGCTGGCGGAGGCCGGGCTGCTGCAGTCGCGCGGCCTGGACGAGGCCGGCCAGGAGCGGTACGGATGGCACGATCTGACCAGGCTCTACGCCGCCGAACGCCTGGCCGCTGAGGACGGCGGCCCGGCCGGCGTGCTGGCGGCCATGGCGGACGAGATCCTGGAGCGCACCAGACAGGCCAGAACCTCCCTCCTCCCCGCCGAACCCGGCTCCGGCCGCACCGTCGGCATCCGGCCGTCCGCACAGGGTGGCGGCAGCCTGGAGACGGGGTGGTTGCGGCAGGGGGCGCGGTGGCTGAGCGCCGAGCGCCGCTTCCTGGTGGCGGCCGTCGAGGACTTCTCCCGGGCCGGTCTGTACGAGGCCGCGTGGCGGCTGGCCTTCTACCTGACCCCGCTGTTCGAGCTGGGCGCGCACCACGACGACTGGCACGCGACGACGGCGACCGGCCTGGACGCGGCCAGGGCGGCGGGCCACCGGCACGGTGAGGCGCTCCTGCTGCGCGGCCTGGCCGACCTGCACAGGGCGGAAGGACGCACGGACGCGGCGGCCGCGGCGCTGCGGGCGGCCCAGCCGCTGGTGGAAGGGCTGGAGCTGGCCCGGATCACGCTCAGGCTGGGCCTGGTCCAAGCCGCCACGCCGGCCACGAGGTTGGAGGCGGAGCGGGCCTTCGTACGGGCGTTGCGGGTCTTCGAGGAGGCCGGCGACCGGCGCGGGCGGGCGGACACGCTGCGCGCGCTCGGCTCCCTGCGGGCCGACGAGGCCGCGCTGAACGGGAGCCTGGTCGCCTACCGGGACCTGGGCGACCTGCGGGGCGAGGCCGAGGTCCTGCTGGACCTGGCCAGGCGGCAACTGGCCGCCGGAAACCACGGCCAGGCCCGCGAACACGTGGAGCGCCGGCTCCGGATCAACCGCCGCCTGGGCGACCGGCTGCCGGAGGCGGTGGCGCTGCTCGTACAGGCTGAGATCGCCCTTGACCTGGACGATCACGGCGGGGCAGTTGTGACGCTTATGCGTGCTATGGCAGAGTTTGACCGCCTCGGCGACGCGCAGGGCAGGGCCGAGGCCGAACGGCTCACGCTGGAGGCTCACAGGCGGCGTGGTCAGCGGATATAGCCGACTATGCGCGTTCTGAAGGTCGCCTCTCTACGGTGACTGCCATATCCCCGACAACGAAGGTGACCACAACGATGCGAAAGACGTTCGCGCTGGCTGTCGCGGCCGTCGCGCTGACCGGTTGCGGCATGCTCCCCGGCCAGCAGGGCGGCGGCGGCGAGGAGCGGCAGACGCAGAGCGCGGCGGAGCAGGAACCCGCGCCCACGCCCACCTCCGAGGCCCCCGAGCAGCCGGCGCAGAGTGCTCCGGCGCAGGACACCGCGGTGATCGCCACCCGCGAGGTCAAGGTCAGCGACGGCGGCCAGTCCGGTGCGGCGCGGGCGGAGATCACCTCGCTCAAGCGCCAGGGCCGCACCATCAGCCTCAACTGGACGATCACCGCGACCGACGGCAAGGTCAACATGCACAACGGCATGGGCGGGGGCGTGCTCGACTACACGGTTTCGGCCGTCGCCCTGATCGACCCGGTCAACGCCAAGCGCTACCGGGTGGCCCGCAACGGCACGGGCCAGGACGCCGAGTGCGTCTGCTCCGACACCCAGGGGCAGTTCCTGGACAAGGGCGCGGCCTCCACGCTGTACGCGGTGTTCGCGGCGCCGCCCGCGGACGTCACGAAGATCAACGTCGAGATGCCGATGATCGGCGTGTTCACCGATGTTCCGATCTCTTAGCGTCGCACTGGCACTCGTTCTGACCCCGGCCCCGAGCCCGCCCGCGGACGCCACCGGACCCGTCGAGGATCTCGTGCTGCCGGTCGAGGACATCATCGGCGAGGTCGAGTCGCTGGACGGCACCGAGAGCGAGAGCAAGCAGGGGCGGCAGGTGACGGTCGCGGTGACCAGCGACGTGCTGTTCGCGCTGGACAAGTGGCAGCTCACCGCCAAGGCCAGGGAGCGGCTGGGGAAGGTGGCGGAGAAGGTCAGGGCCGAGGGGGCCGGCGGCGTGGTCAAGATCGAGGGGCACACCGACGACCAGGGCACGGACTCCTACAACGTGACGTTGTCGCAGCGGCGGGCGCAGGCGGTCGAGGGCGAGATGCGCAAGCTGCTGGCGAGCGGCGCGACGCTGCAGGCCCAGGGGTACGGCGAGTCCCGGCCCAAACTGCCCAACCTGGTCGACAACAAGCCCGTCGAGAAGAACCGGGCCAAGAACCGCCGCGTCGAGATCGTCTTCACCGCCAAGCAGTGATCACGAAAAGCACGCGGCGTGCCCGGCGCACAATGCCCGCCCCTCAGCGCGTGCCCGGCGCGCGCCGCTCGCGTTGGGGTCGGGTCGCGAACGGCGCGCGGCCGTCATGCTGTCCTGGCGTCACTCACCCTGCAGCTGCCCCAGCGTCACCTCGACCGTCGCGGTCTGCCCGTCCGCCCGCTGCAGCCCCACCCGGGCCTTGTCTCCCGGCCTGAGCGTGGTGATGGTCTCGGCCAGGGCCGCCATCGTCGGCGTCTCCTTGCCGTTGATGGAGACGATCACGTCCCCGTTCCTGATGCCCGCCTTCTCCGCGCCCCCGCCCCGCTCGACGCCGGCCACCCCGACGCCGCTCGGCTGCCCGTCGGAGCCGATGACCGTGCTGCCCCGGATGCCCAGCGCGGCCCGGTGGCTGTTGGTGACCCGGCCGTCCTTGACGATCTGGCGGGCGATGTCGGTGGCGGTGTTGCTCGGGATCGCGAAGCCGATGCCGGGCGCGGCGCCGCCGCCGAGGTCGGGGTCGGTGGCCGCGAGAGTGGGAATGCCGATCACGTGACCGGTCAGGTCGACGAGCGCGCCGCCGCTGTTGCCGGGGTTGATCGCGGCCGAGGTCTGGATCGCGCCGGCGATGGTGGCGCCGGGCGAGCCGGGGTTCTGCGGTTCGGTGACCGTACGGCCGAGCGCCGAGACGATGCCGTCGGTCACGCTGCCGGACAGCCCCAGCGGGTTGCCCATGGCCAGCACGATCTGCCCCACCCGCAACTTGGACGAGTCGCCGAAGCGGGCCGGCCTGAGCCCGTCGGGGTTGTCCACCTTGATCACCGCCAGGTCCCCGGCGGCGAAGGACTTGACCAGCCTGGCCGGGCGGGGAGCCCCGCCGGTGGCGATGGTGACGTTCATCTGCGTGGCCTGCCCCACCACGTGCGCGTTGGTGATGATGTGACCGTTCGCGTCGAACACGATGCCGGAGCCGAGCCCGGCCTTCGTGTTGATCTGCACGATGGACGGCAGCACCTCCGCGATGACCTTCTCGTACGCCGCCTCCAGCGCCTGTGGCGAACCCGCCGGTGAGGACGTCGTCGCAGAAGGCGTGGGCGTGGCGGAGGTGGGGGCCGGTGTGGGGGTTCCGGCGGGAGGTGGGCCGCAACCGGCGAGCAGTACGGCGGCAGCGGCCAGTCCCGCGGCGATCTCCCTCATGGGAGGTCCCTGCCCAGCTCAGCCGGAAAGATACGCTTCCCGGACGTTTCGCCTGCTCAGCTTGCCGGTCGGCGTACGGGGCAACGCCTCCCGATACTCGATCACCCGCGGATGCTTGAGCCTGGCCAGCCGGGGCGCGCAGTGCCGCAGCAGGTCGGCCGTCAGCTCCTCCCCGCCGCTGACCCCCGTCACCGGCTGGACGAGCGCGACGACCTTCTGCCCCCACTCGTCATCGGGCACGCCGATCACCGCCACGTCGGAGACGGAGGGGTGTTCGAGCAGCGCCGCCTCGATCTCGGCCGGGTAGATGTTCACCCCGCCGGAGATGATCAGGTCGGTCCGCCGGTCCAGCAGGAACAGGTAGCCGTCCTCGTCGAGGTAGCCGATGTCGCCGGGCGTGTAGTCGCGCCCGCGCATGGCGGCGGCCGTCTTGTCCGGGTCGCCGTGGTACTCGAAGCGGTTGATTCCGCCGATGTAGACGAGCCCTGGGGAGCCGGGCGGCACCTCCCGGCCGTCCTCGTCCACGATCGTGAACGACATGCCCTCCAGCGCCCTGCCGACCGTTCCCGGCCGTTCCAGCCACTCCTGCGAGGAGACCATGGTCGCCACGGCCGCCTCCGTGGAGCCGTAGTACTCCCAGACCACCGGTCCCAGCCAGTCGATCATCGCCTGCTTGGTGGCCGGCGGGCACGGCGCGGCCCCGTGGTAGAGGTGGGTGAGGGAGGACAGGTCGTACGACTCCCGCTCCGGCACCGCCAGCAGCCGGTGGAACATCGTGGGCACCATGAACGCGTTGGTCACCCCGTGCCGCTCGATCAGCTTCAGCGTGGCGGCGGCCTCGAACCGCTCCGGCGCCACGATCGTGTGCCCCAGCTGCAGTGCCATCATGGCCTGGCCGTACGGCGCCGAGTGGTAGAGCTGCGAGAGCACCAGATGCACCCCGCCCTCCGGCAGCCCGAAGTGTTTCCAGCTCTTGCGCATCAGGATCGGGTACAGCTCCTCCGGCGTCAGGTCCAGCAGCCGCCTGCGCACTCCCTTGGGCCGCCCGGTGGTGCCCGAGGTGTAGAGCATCATGGACCCGGCCCGCCGGTGGCCGGGCGCGGTGGCCGGTTGGCCGGCGACGAGCTCGTCCACGGTCAGGGCGTCCGGCGCGATCACCACCTTGGCTCCGCAGTCGCCGACGATGTAGTCGATCTCCTCGGCGGTGAAATGCCAGTTGACGGGAACCAGGTAGACCCCGATCTGGTACGTCGCCAGCATCATGGTCAAGGCGTCGGCCCCGTTCTTCAGAACGGTCACCACGCAGTCGCCCGGTCCGGCTCCGCGCGAGGTCAGACCGTTCGAGGCACGGTTGACGCGGTCGAGCAGACCTCCGTAGGTGAGGCCCTCGTCACCGAGGAGGGCGGGGCGTTCAGGGTCGTCGGCTGCGATCTCGTAAAAACCCCTCATGTTGGCAGACCTTACAGAATAAGATTCTGCAAGGGGAATAGAGGAATTATCCCGCTCCGAGGTGACGTAACCTCAAGGCCATGGCGGACGACGGCGAGCGCAGAAGTAACTATGGATCACCCACCACCCCGTTTCGCAAGGTCGTCATGCCCGCGGAAGAGACGATCAGGATCTCCAGGCCGCCGGCGCCGGGGCCGTCCAGCCCGGTGAAGCCCGCGAGCCGGCCGGGCGGCCAGCCGCCCGGCAAGGCCCCGAACCAGGGTCCTGCACCGGCCCCCGGACCGGCCCAAGGCGCGGGCCAGGCTCCAGGCCAAGCTCCCGCCCAAAGCCCCGCTCAAGGTCCCGCCCAAAGCCCCGCCCAAAGCCCCGCCCAAGGCCCGGGTCCCGCCCAAGGTCAGGGTCCCGCTCAGGGGCCGGGTCCCGCCCAAGGTCAGGGTCCCGCTCAGGGGCCGGGGCAAGGTCCGAGGCCGGGCGCGGGTCCGGGTTCGATGCAGCGCGTGGGCCCGGGTCCCGGCCAGCCGCCCCCTCCCGGCTACCTGCAGCCGCCGCCCTCCATGGCCCCGCCGCCACCTCCGCCCCCGCCGGCCCGCCGCCGCTTCGGCGACATCCCGATCAACACCGTCTACCTGTTCGGCGCCATCCTCGGCACGGTCCTGGCCGTGCTGCTGGTCTTCGTGGTGTTCTCCGGCGACGTGCCCACCCGCCAGGACGCGTCGGAAGAGGTCATCTCCGTGGCGCCGGTGCCCTCCGTCTCGGCGACCGCCACGCCGACGACCAGCCCGACCCCGACCGAGACGCCGATCGTGCTGCCCCCGGTGCCGGCGGGCAAGGCGTACAAGACGCTGCCCGGCACGGCGTCCGCCGTCACCAGCACCATCACCGACAAGACGGTCGGCATCACCTACCCGAGGCTGGCCTCGCCGTGGAAGGCCAGGTCGTTCTCGCCGTTCTCGATCGCGCAGCGGATCGGCAAGGTCGAGATCCCGCACACCGTGATCGGCTCGGCCATGTACCCGGGCGACTCGCCCGCGAAGAAGCCCACCTCGAACGCCGACTACCGGGAGATCGCCACCGAGGCGGCCCGCTGGACGATCCGCACCCAGTACCCCAAGGGCGCCACCCTCGACGAGTGGACGGGCTCCAAGAAGATCCCGGTCGGCAAGGGCTGGACGCTCGGCTACAAGGTCTCCTACACCTTGGACGGCAAGAAGCAGGAGGCCCAGGCCATGGTGACGATCGTCGAGCTCGGCAAGAACAAGCCGGGCATGCTCATGGCCTCCATCCCCGAGGCGAACAAGAAGCACTGGCCGGACCTGAACACCCTCGCCACACAGGTACGTCCGATCTGACAGTGTGACGGGCCGCACGATTGGCCAGAAGCATCCTCTAGAATATGGTTCTGCGAGTGAGGCATGACTCGGACCTGGCTGGAGGATGAGCAATGGCTATCGGGTTGAGCGAGGAGCACGAGGCGCTTCGCGAGTCGGTGAGCGGCTGGGCGGAGCGGAACATCCCCTCGGAGCTGCTGCGCGCCGGGACGGACGGGCGTCCCGCCTTCTGGCCGGGCCTGGCCGAGCAGGGGCTGCTCGGCCTGCACGTGCCCGAGGAGCACGGCGGCTCGGGCTACGGGCTGCTGGAGGCGGCCGTCGCCGTCGAGGCGCTGGCCGAGCGCATGGCGCCCGGACCTTTCGTGCCGACCGTGCTGGCCAGTGCCGTGATCAACGCCTCCAAGCGCCCCGAGCACCTGGAGTCGTTCGCCGACGGCACGCTGACCGGCGCCGTCGCGCTGACCGGCGCGCTGAGCGGCATCCGCCGTGAGGACGGCTCCCTGGTGGTCTCCGGGAGCGCGGAGCCCGTGCTGGGCGGCTCGCTGGCCGACTCGCTGGTGCTGCCGGTCGCCACGCCCGACGGCGAGGAGTGGGTGCTCATCGACGCCTCCTCCGCCACCGTCACCGAGCTGCCGTCGCTCGACCTGACCAGGCCGGTGGCCAAGGTCGAGCTGTCGGACGTGGTCGTGCCCGCCGAGGGCATCCTGGGCGGCGTGCGGGCCGCCGACGTGCGCGGCTTGGCCGCGATCCTGCTCGGCGCCGAGGCCGCGGGCCTGGCCTCGTGGTGCGTCACGGCCGCCGCCGAGTACGCCAAGGTACGCGTGCAGTTCGGCCGCCCGATCGGCCAGTTCCAGGGCATCAAGCACAAGTTGTCGCGGATGCTCGTCGCGCAGGAGCAGGCGTGCGCCACCGTGTGGGACGCCACCCGCGCCGAGGGCAAGGAGCTGGAGTTCGCCGCCGCCGTGGCCGGGGTGATGGCACCAGACGCCGCCGTGCAGTGCGCCAAGGACGCCATCCAGACCTTCGGCGGCATCGGCTACACCTTCGAGCACGACGTGCACCTCTACTACCGCCGCGCGCTGACCCTGCGCGCCCTGCTCGGCTCGTCGGCCGAGTGGGCCGCCGACGTGGCCGGGCTCAGCCTCCAGGGCGTCTCGCGCGAGATGGAGATCGACCTGCCGGAGGGCGCCGAGGAGCTGCGCGAGTCGCTCCGGGCCGAGATCGCCGAGATCGCCCAGCTTGACGGCAAGGAGCAGAAGCGCGCCCTGGCCAAGGGCGGCTTCGTGATGTCCCACCTGGCCAAGCCGTGGGGCCGCGACGCCGGGCCGCTGGAGCAGGTGCTGATCGCGCAGGAGCTCAAGGCCGCCAAGGTGCGGCTGCCCGTGATGATCATCGGTGCCTGGGTGGTGCCGTCGATCGCCGCGTACGGCACCCCCGAGCAGCAGGAACGTTTCCTGCCCAAGACGCTCAGCGGCGAGATGATCTGGTGCCAGCTCTTCTCCGAGCCCGGCGCCGGCTCCGACCTGGCCTCGTTGCAGATGAAGGCCGAGCGGGTCGAGGGCGGCTGGAAGCTCAACGGCCAGAAGATCTGGACCTCCGTGGCCCACGTCGCCGAGTGGGGCATCTGCATCGCCCGCAACTCCGGCGAGGGCTCCAAGCACGAGGGCATCACCTACTTCCTGGTCGACATGAAGGCCCCCGGCGTCACGGTCAGGCCGCTGACCGAGATGACCGGCGAGAACCTGTTCAACGAGGTCTTCCTCGACGACGTCTTCGTGCCGGACGACCTGGTCGTGGGCGAGGTCGGCGAGGGCTGGAAGGTGGCCCGCAACACGTTGTCCAACGAGCGTGTCTCGTTGTCGTCCGGCTCGGGCGGCACCGGCGCCTCCGTGCCCGACCTGCTGGGGCTCGCCGGCCGGCTGGGGCGGGAGCTGACGCCGATGGAGCGGCAGCGGGTGGCCGAGGTGGTCTGCGAGGGCCACTCGATCAACGCGCTGTCGCTGCGGGTGACGCTGAGGCAGCTGGCCGGGGCAGAGCCGGGCGCGGACGCCTCCGTACGCAAGCTGCTGTCCACCTCCCACGCCCAGCACGTCTCCGAGAGCGCGGTGGAACTGCTCGGCGCCGCCGCCGTGACCGCCGCCGACATGAAGCTCGGCGACGCCGGCTACTGGAACCGGGCGGTGCTCGCGACCAGGGCGATGACCATCTACGGCGGCACCACGGAGGTGCAGCTCAACATCATCGGCGAGCGCATGCTCGGCCTGCCCAGGGACCCGGAGCCCGGCAAGTAACTATCTCTCCACAGGTTGTGGGGGCACGGCCGCGCCGTTCTCGTCGGGGACGGCGCGGCCGATTCTGATCTCCCCGACGCAGGCGTCCGGCCCGGTCGCGCGGATGGCCAGCTCCCGGCCCTGACCGTCGAGCCGTACGAACGTCCTGCCCAGGTCCTTGCCGGCGGGCACCCGCGCGACGCCGGGCCCGAGCCGTACCGACAGGGTGGTCCCGGCGGCGTTGAGGTAGGAGATCTGCGCCGTGTACGCGCCCCCCGGCAGTGACGCGGGGAGGCGGAAGCGGACCTCCTTGGCGCCGACCGGCACGCAGGCTCCGCGCTGGGGGATCGTGAGGCCCCTGACGGTCACCGGACGCAGGCGGCCCTGCCGGTCGAAGGCCATGGCGTCCTGTACGGGGCCGGACAGCTGCCTGGTCCACCGCACCGGCCACGGGTCCGGCATGGCGAGGAGCCTGGAGTGCAGGGCGTAGTCGTGGAAGAAGGCCGCGGCGGCGACCGAGCCCGGCACGTGGGTGTCGAGCACGATCGTGCCCTCGGGCACCCGGGAGAGCGCGAGCTGGGCCGTACGCACATAGGCGCGCGCGGTGGCGCCGAGCGGGCGGTCGGCGTAGGCGGTTACCGACCACAGCGAGCCCGCCGTGACGGCGGCGGCCAGCGGCACCCAGGCGAGGCGCAGCGGCGAGCGCGGGCGCAGCCACGGCCGTTCCTCGTCCTCCAGGGGGATGCAGGCCAGCGCGACCACGAGGGCGAGCGGGGTGGCGGTGGCGGCCAGGTAGCGCAGCTCGTACCCGAGCACCTCGGGTCCGAGCAGTTCGATCCGTCCCAGCAGCACCGGCACCACGTCGGCCGGCAGGAAGTAGCCGAGCAGCGTCAGCCAGGCCAGCCAGGCCCGGCGCCGCCACAGCGCGGAGGCGGCCACCACGGCGGCGGCGACCGCGAGCCCGGCCCAGACCAGCGGCTCCGGCGGGGCGGCCGTGGCGTAGTCGGCCCCGATCGGCCGCCACTGCCACGGGCCGCCCAGCGCCGAGGGGATCAGGCCCCGGGAGCCGAGCACCCACGCGAACTCGGCGGCCACGCCGGCATCCGGCAGCTGCGGCGTCTGGGTGGCGTTGTTGAGCTGGATGGAGCTGTAGAGCCCCGTGAAGAAGACCCATGAGTAAACCGCCAGGATCGCCGCGTAGGCCGCCCACGCGCGCCACAGCCGCATCCAGGCGGGTGCCAGCCAGCCGGCGGTGACCACCAGGATCAGCACCGGGATGAAGGCGGCCTTGACGAAGAACGCCAGCCCGAACACCGTCCAGGCGCACGCCGCCGCCAGATGCCGCGCCCGGCCGCGCCGCACGTACAGGATGTGGGAGGACAGGGCCATCGGCAGCGCGAGCTGCAGCGGAAGCGTCTCCAGCACCGCCGCCCACCACGACAACGACGGGATCGTCATGGGCGTGACCAGGTAGAGGCCGAGCGGCACGAGGATCGCCGGGCGCGCACCGAACAGCAGCCGCAGCAGGCGCAGCAGCGCCAGGCTCGCGGCGGCCTGCAGCGCCATCGTCGTCGTGTGGGCCAGCACCTCGTTGTAACCGCCGAGGCGGGCCATCGCCCAGGAGATGCCGAACCCGCCCGGCAGCAGGTGGCCCACGTCCACCCACATCAGGTAGTCCCAGGTGAACGCGTTCTCCTGGCCGCGCAGGATGTAGTGGAAGTCGTCCTGCCGGAAGTACGTCCGCCTGACCAGCTCGAACTTCCAGACGAGCTGCACCACGACCATGGTCAGGCCGATCGCCGGCACGGCGTCGCCGCCGCGTAATCGCTGGTGTACCCCCTGTGCGATCATCGCCCCGTTCCTCCCGGCGCAGCGTAACCACGCGAAGGTCATCGGCGGAATGGCCGTTGCGCGGTTGTGACGCCCCGGACGCGACGTCCGGGAGTGGCGCCTGTTTGTGATGTCATGTCGGAATGCCGCACCCCGCCCGAGCCGGGCTCGCCGCCGCCCTCCTCGGGCTGGCACTCGGCTGCCTGGCGCTCGGGCCCGCCCTGGGCTGGGGATTCGCGCTGCTCCAGGACATGGTGTTCGTGCCGGACCCGGTGTTCACGCGCTTCACGTTCGGGCTGGCGGGCGGGGCGGCGCGGGTGGTGCCGAGCGACGCCGTGGTGACCGCGTTGTCGCAGGTGTTGCCGGCCGAGCTGGTGCAGAAGCTGATCCTGCTGGGCATCTTCGTGCTGGGGTGCTCGGGGACGGCGCTGCTGCTGCCCGCGGAGTCGCTGGGGCCGCGGCTGGTGGCGGGGGCGTTCTACGTGTGGAACCCGTACGTGGCCGAGCGGCTGCTGATCGGGCAGTGGGCGCTGCTGCTCGGGTACGCGGCGCTGCCCTGGGTGGTGCGGGCGGTGTGGTCGGGGCGGCGCGTGGCACTGGCGATGGTGCCCGCGGCGGTCGGCGGGTTCGCGGCGATGACGGTCACGGCGATCACGGTGTTGCCCATGGCTCGGTGGCGGGTGGTGGCGCTGCTGGGCGCGTTCAGCCTACCGTGGCTGGTGCCGACGGCGCTTCGGCCGCAGGGGATCGACGGCGACCCGGTCGGCGTGGAGGCGTTCGCGGCCCGCGCGGACACGCCGTTCGGCGCGGTGGGGAGCCTGCTGTCGCTGGGCGGGATCTGGAACATGTACGCGGTGCCGCCCGGCTACGAGAGCGTGCTCGGGGCGGTGGCCAGGCTGGCGCTCACCCTCGTCGGGGTGGTCGCCTTCCTGCGCTCGGACGTGCCGTACAGGAAGCCGCTGGCCGTGTCGGCGGGGATCGGGCTCGGCGTGGCGTGCCTCGGGGTGAGCGGGCCGGGGCGGGAGGCGTTCAAGCAGGTCGTGCAGTGGTGGGGCGGGTTCGGGGTGTTCCGCGACGCCCAGCAGTTCGTCGCGCCGCTGGCCCTGGTGGCGGCGCTGGGCCTGGGGGTGCTGGCCGGGCACGTGGCGCGCGAGTCCGGGCCATGGGCGCGGGTCTGGATGGGCGCGCTGGCGCTGGTTCCGGTGGCGGTGCTGCCGACGATGGCCTGGGGGTCGCTGGGGCGGCTGGACGCCGTGTCCTACCCCGCGAGCTGGACCGCCGCGCGCGAGATCATCAGGCGCGACCCCGAGGCGGGGGACGTGCTGGTGCTGCCGTTCGAGTCCTACCGGCAGTTCCCGTGGAACGGCGGGCGGGCGGTGCTGGATCCGGCGCAGCGCTTCTTCGCGGCGCCGGGGCGGCGGGTGGTCACCAACGACGTCGTACGGGTGGGCGGGCTGGTCGTCGGGAGCGAGGATCCGCGTGCGCAGGCGGTAGAACACGTACTAGAAGGGCCCTCGCCGGACCTGCCGAAGGCGGGATTTCGCTACGTGATAGTCGACGCGGGGACAGTTGAAGAGCGGCAGCGGTTCAGCATGTGGCTACGGAGTGCGAGGACCCTGGTCGATAGCGGTGACCTGCGGCTGTACAGATTTGAAGGTCCGGTGGCGAGGGTTTCGCCCGAATAGGTACGCTGATCAGTGACTTTGCTAAAGTTTCTCATAGCTACTTCCGAGTAGCAGTAATTGGTTCTAGGTTTAGTGACGCCCGCACCAACGCCCGCGCAAGGAGGAACCCCGTGATCAAGATCCTCTTAGCAGCGATGATCGGCGTCGCCGTGGCGGCCCTCGTGGCGACGGTCACCACCGTCACCTTCACCGGCGCCACCAGCACGCCGGTGAACCAGCCGCTCTACAACTACGGCGACCGGTAAGCCCGAGCCGAACATGCCACCCTCTCCCCAAGGGGAAGAGTGGGCGAGTCGACCACCACTGCTTGAGATCGTCATTCCGGCCCGCAACGAGGAAGGACGACTTCCCGGGGGGCTCCTGCAGCTGTGCGCGAAGCTTGCCCGCATGCCGTTCCCCACTGCCGTCATCGTCGTGGACAACAACAGCACGGACAGTACGGCCGAGATCATCAGGAGCCGGCCGCGCGGCCCCGTGCCCGTACGCCTGATCCAGTGCCCGACCCCCGGCAAGGGGGCCGCCGTACGCGCCGGGCTGCTCGGCACCAGCGCGCCCTTCGTCGGCTTCTGCGACGCCGACATGGCCACCGACCTCGATGCCGTCGATGTGGCGCTGGGGCTGTTGTTGTCCGGTGAGCGCGTGGTGATCGGCTCCAGGGCCCACCGGGACTCCCACGTGGAGAACCGGCACAGCCGGGTCCGCGAGCTGGGCGCGTACGGGTTCAGGACGCTGGCCGGCGCGCTCGTGCCCGGGGTCGGCGACACCCAGTGCGGCTTCAAGTTCTTCGACGGCGTGCTGGCCCGCGAGACCGCCGCGCGGCTGCGCACCCCCGGCTTCGCGTTCGACGTCGAGTTGCTCGCGCGCTGCGTGGAGCAGGGCTCGGCAGTGCGGGAGATCCCCGTGCGCTGGCGCGACATGCCGGGCTCGCGGTTCTCCCCGGCCAGGCACACCTTCGGCATCGTGCTGGAGCTGGGACGGATCTGGCTGCGGTTGCGCGCCCACCCCCTTCCGGTACGTCCCGCGGATCCCCCGCGTCCGGCGTGGGAGCCGCCGCTCGACCCCGTCGGGTATCCGTGAAGATCGCCGTCGTCAACTGGCGTGACCCCTGGCATCCCCAGGCGGGTGGCGCCGAGACCTTCGCCTGGGAGCTGGCCCGCCGCTTCGCGCGGGAGGGCTCCCAGGTGTGCTTCGTCACCGCTCGGGCGCCGGGGCAGAGCCGGCGCGAGAGCGTGGACGGGGTGCGGTTCGTCCGGATGGGCGGGGTTTTCAGCGTCTATCCATTGGTGCTGGGCTGGTTGCTGCTGCGCGGCGGTCGTTTCGACGCGGTGCTCGACTGCCAGAACGGGATCCCGTTCTTCACGCCGTGGGTGGTGCGGCGGCGTACCAGGGTCCTGTGTGTGGTGCACCACGTGCACGACCGGCAGTTCGGGGTGCACATGCCGGGGTGGCTGGCGGCGTTCGGGCGGTTCCTGGAGGGGCCGGTGTCGCGGTGGAGCTACCGGCGGCACGAGAGCGTGGCGGTCTCGCCGTCCACGGTGCTGGCCATGCGGGAGCGGCTCGGGTGGCGCGGGCGCGTGCACATCGTGCCGAACGGGGTGAGCGTTGCCACCGTCGGGGAGGTGGCCAAGAGCGCCGTCCCGCGGATCGTCTGTCTCGGGCGGCTCGTCGCGCACAAGCGTGTTCACCTGCTGCTGGACGCCGTGGCCGAGCTGCGCGAGCGCTGGCCCGACCTGGTCGTGGACATCGTCGGCAGGGGGCCTGAGGAGGCGGCGCTGCGGGCGCGGCTGCCCGAGGGCGTGATCATGCACGGGTACCTGCCCGAGGAGGACAAGGCCCGGCTGGTCGGGCGGGCGTGGTTGCACGTGAGCGCCTCGCAGGGCGAGGGGTGGGGGCTGAGCGTGCTGGAGGCCGCCGCGCTGGGCGTGCCCACGGTGGCCTTCGACGTGGACGGGCTGCGGGACGCCGTACGGCACGGTGAGACGGGCTGGTTGTTGCCCGACGGCACCGATCTGGCCAAGGGCCTTGCCGCGGCACTCGACGAGCTGGACCACACTTATACGGTGAAATGTCGGGAATGGGCCGGGCGGTTCTCGTGGGACCGCAGTGCCGAACGCCTCACCGCGCTGATGCACGGCCGCGACCCCGGGCCCGGCTGGGAGGAGCGGTGAGCCGAGCCGAGGGCAACGGCGCGGCGGACCGGCGGGATGGCGCGGCGCTGCGGGGCCGGCGGAATGGGGCCGTGCTTCAGGACAGGACGTTGTTGCCCACCGACAAGCTGGTCGCCGGGCGGCGCACCGGCGCGGGGCGGCCGGTGGGTGAGCCCGCCAGGCACCGGCTCTGGTTGCTGCTGTGCTGCTTCGGCTTCGGCCTGCTGGCCTTCACCACCAAGCCGGGCAACCTCATCTCCGACACCAAGATGGACCTGGCGCTCAACCCGGTCGGCTGGCTGGAGCGCGCCGCGCACCTGTGGGACCTGCAACACTTCGGCCAGCTCCAGAACCAGGTCGCCGGCTACATCTTCCCGATGGGGCCGTTCTTCGCGCTGGGCGACCTGGCGGGCGTCGAGCCGTGGATCACCCAGCGGCTGTGGCTGACGCTGCTCATGAGCGTGGCCTTCCTCGGCGTGGAGCGGCTGGGCAGGCAACTGGGTATCGGCACGCCGGGCACCAGGATCGTGGGGGCGCTGGCGTACGCGCTGGCCCCGCGCACGTTGTCCATCCTCGGCGAGATCTCCATCGAGTGGCTGCCCGCCGCGATGTTGCCGTGGATCCTCATCCCGCTGCTGACCGCCTCCGAGACGGGCCAGCGGGCGCGCGGGGCCATCAGGTCGGCGCTGGCGGTGGCGTTGTGCGGCGGCGTGAACGCGGTCGCCGTGCTGGCCGTGCTGGTCGCGCCCGTGTTGTACATCCTGACCAGGCCGCGCCCGGTGCCGCGCTGGCGGCTGCTCGGCTGGTGGTCGGCGGCCGTGGCGGTGGCCACCCTGTTCTGGTCGCTGCCGCTGCTGCTGGTGGGCCGCTACGCCTTCTCGTTCCTGCCCTACACCGAGACCGCCGGCACCACCACGGCCGTCACCTCGCTCACGAACGTCCTGCGCGGCGCCTCCGACTGGGTGCGCTACCTGCCGCTGAACGGCGTCTTCGAGCAGCCGCCCGGATTCACGATCGCCACCTCCGCCACCATGGTCGTGGTCACCGGCGTGATCGCCGCGCTCGGCCTGGCCGGGCTGTCGCGCCGCGACCTGCCCGCCAAGGGGTTCGTGGTGGCGCTGTTCCTGGTCGGCACGGTCGCGCTGGTCGCGGGGCACGCCCACGCGCTGGAGCCGGTGGTGGCCGAGCCGGTGCGCTGGTTGCTGGACGGCCCGCTCGCGCCGCTGCGCAACCTGCGCAAGTTCGACCCGCTGCTGCGGCTCGCGCTCGCCTTCGGCCTGGCCCATCTGCTGGTACGGGCCCGCGTGCCGCTGCGTACCGTCGCGGTGGCCTCCTTCGTCGCGCTCGTGCTGCCCGTCTTCAACCAGGGCCTGGCCGCGCCCGGCGACTTTCGGCAGGTGCCCACCCACTGGCGCGAGGCGGCCGGCTGGCTCAACCGCGAGGCCGGCGACGACGGCGTGCTGATCGTGCCGGGCGCGAAGTTCGGCGAGTACGTCTGGGGCCGCCCGATGGACGAGCCCATGCAGGCCCTGTCCACCGCGCGCTGGACCACCAGGCAGATCACGCCGCCCGGCTCCGTCGGCCTGACCAGGCTGCTCGACGCCATCGACCAGCGGCTCACGGCGGGCCACGGCTCGGCCGGGGTGACGGCCGTGCTGCGCCGGATGGGCGTGCGCTACCTGCTGGTCAGGAACGACCTGAACAGGGCCGTCCTCCAGGGCGCCTGGCCGTCCCGGATCTATGAGGCGCTGCGCGAGTCGCCCGGCATCAGGAAGGTGCGCTCGTTCGGCGAGCCGGTCGGCGACAGGGAGACCGACGACGCGGTGAACCAGGTGGACCCGGCGTTTCCCGCGCTCGACCTGTACGAGGTGGAAGGCGCATCGGACCCGGTCTCCGTGCAGTCCGCGGCCGACGCGCTGACCGTGCGCGGCGGGCCCGACGCGATGCTCGCCATGGGTGACCTCGGCCTGCTGGACGACGGCCCGGTCCTGGTCAACGGGGACGCCGGCAAGCGGGAGACGCCGACCGTGGTCAGCGACGCGCAGCGGCTGCGGGAGCGCTCGTTCGGCGAGATCAGGACGAACCAGTCGCCCACCCTGACGGCGGACAAGAAGGCCGACTTCGGCGGGGTCAGGGAGCTGGACCTGCTGGAGGACGGCTGGCTGGAGGACAGCGCGGTGGCCGAGTACGACGGCATCGCGCAGATCGACGCCTCCTCCTCGGTCGCCGATCCGTACGCGATCGCCGGGATCAGCACCGCGGGCGGCAGCGCCTGGGCGGCCATGGACGGCAACATCAAGACCGGCTGGCAGAACGACGGCTCCAAGTCGCCGCACGGCGAGTGGTTGCGGGTGGACCTGGCCAAGCAGCAGCGGCTGCCGTACGTGGACGTCATGTTCGCCCCCGACCTGCTGCTCGGCCAGTCGGTCAAGCGGCTGGCCGTGGAGACCGAGGCGGGCAGCCTGGTCCAGGACGTCACCCGGAGCACGGGGGCGCAGCGGCTGCGCGTGCCCGCCGGGCTCACGAGCTGGGTGCGGCTCAAGGTGGTCGAGACGGCGTCCCGGGAGTGGAGCTACGGGCAGCGCGTCGGCATCGTCGAGTTGTCGATCCCCGGGGTCACGGCCGGCCGTACGATCAGGCTGCCCGGCGAGGGCGGCGACGCGTACGTCATGGGCAAGGGCCTCGACGAGCGTCCGGCCTGCATGCGCAACCAGCAGCGCTGGGTGTGCAACGAGGTGACGCTGGCCAAGCGGGGCGAGGAGACCGGGTTCGACCGCACTTTCCGCGCGGCGTCCGCAGAGAGCGTGAACGTGCGGGGAAGGGCCGTCCTGAGCGATCCCGAGCTGATCGACCGTTTCACCCGGGTCCGAGCGGACCTGACCACCGTGACCGGCTCCTCCCAGCTCGGCCAGGACGCCGTGGTCTCGCCCCGGTCGGCGTTCGACGGGGACGCCAGCACCACCTGGGTCCCGGACGTGGACGACACCGAGCCCACGCTCACCGTCGCCTGGAAGGGCGAGCGCAAGATCTCCCGCCTGCAGATCGGCCGCCCGAGCGACGACAGGCAGTCGCTGGACGTGATCGTCACCGGCGACAAGGGGCAGGTGCGCGCGGGCCGGGTGGACGAGCGGGGCAACCTGACCTTCAAGGCCATGACTACCTCCCGGCTCAAGCTCCGCTTCGTCCCCTACTCACAGCGGTTGCAGGTGACCGAGCTGGTCGTGCCCGGCGTGGACGTCGTGGGGCGGCCCGCCGACATCCCGCTCAGGCTCGCCTGCGGGCTCGGCCCCAACATCGAGGTGAACGGCAACACCGTCCGGACGAAGGTCGCCGGCACCCACGCCGACCTGCTCGAACAGCGGCCCGTGCAGATTCTGGGCTGCTCGAAGGCGGAGCTGGCCGAGGGTGACAACCGGGTCCGGGTGGCCGGCTGGGACGCCTTCACCATCGACTCCCTCGTCGTCGGCGCGCTGCCCGACGAGCCGCGCGGCGTGGAGGGGGCGGCCGTGCGCGGCGCCTGGGACACCTCCGTGCGCGAGGTGATGGTGAACGCCCCCAAGGACTCCTTCCTCGTCGTCAACGAGAACCACAACGCCGGTTGGCGGGCACAGATCGGCGGCGAGACGCTCAAACCCGTACGGATCGACGGCTGGAAGCAGGGCTGGGAGTTGCCGGCCGGCACTTCGGGGACGGTCAGGCTCGACTACCTGCCCGACCGCCCCTACCGGCTCGCGCTGCTGCTCGGCCTGGCCGGGATCGCGCTGCTGGCGGCGGCCGCCCTGGTGATGCGGGGGCCGCGCCCCGAGCACGTGCGCGAGACGGCCGCCGCCTCGGCCGGTAGGTTGTCGCGGCTGCGGGCCCCGTACGTGGTCGTGCTCGCCCTGGCGTTCGGCGGCTGGGTGGCGAACTGGCCCGGCATGATCGCGGTGCTCACCGCCTTCCTGGTGACCCTCCTGCTGCGCGCCAGGAAGCTGCCCGCGCACTGGGCGGCGGCCGGCGCGTTCGGCGTGGCCACGCTCTGCCTGGCGGTGGCCTGGGTGCTGCGTGACTACGGGATCGACGTGCCGGTGCTGATGGACGAGGCGCCGCAGCTCGCCGCCGTGGCGGCCGTGGGCGTGTTGTTCGGCCAGCTCGTCACGGAGCCGGCACGACCGGCCGCCGAGCCGGAGCTCCCGGCGGAGAGGCAGGTGCTGACCGGTGTCGGCTGAGCCTGAGCGCGGCCACCTCGATCAGGTGGTAGCTGCCGACGCTGAGCAGCAGGGTCGCCGTGAACGAGATCACCGCCACGCTGGTGAAGTCGCCGCCGAACGGCTGGGCGCCGGTGAGCTTGAGCAGCAGCGTGATCACCGGCGCGTGCCAGAGGAAGAAGCTGTAGGAGATGCGGCCCAGATAGGCGCACACGGGGTTGCCGAGCACCCGGTTCCTGAGCGAGCCGGGCCGGGAGGCCAGCGCGAACGGCGCCACCAGGAGCACCGCCACCGCCGCTTCCAGGGTGAGGCGCCACATCGACTGCGGCAGGGTCGGCAGCGTGAGCGTGCGCGGCCCGGCCAGTGCCGTGCTCAGCAGCGCGTACAGCAGGCCCGCCAGGACCAGCAGGTGCGGGGCGATCGAGTCGATCACGCGGCTGTGCCCGATCCACACCGACAACACCGCCATGGCCATGCCGCAGGCGAAATAGACCAGGTGGTACGGCAGCGTCAGCGCGAGCTGCGGCAGCTCCAGCGTCCTGGACACGGCCACGGTGGCCACGGAGATCAGCGGCAGCACCGCGATGCCCGCCAGCAGCCGGACCGGCCGGTTGCCGCCGCGCGCCGCCCAGTGGTGCAGGAGCCAGGCCAGCACCGGCAGCAGCAGGTAGAACGACATTTCGATGGGCAGCGTCCACATCTGGTACAGCCCGTCGGGCGCCGGGTCGTCCTGGAAGAAGTTCTGCGTCAGCGACATCCACTTCAGCCACCCGGTCCAGTCGAACCCGCTCCACGCCCACAGCGCCAGGCCGGTCACCAGCCAGTAGACGGGCATGACGCGCATCACTCTGCGCCACAGGTAACGCAGCGGCCTCGGCCGTGGCGTATTCTCGATCACCGCGCGCGCCCATGGGCGATACAGCAGCAGGCCCGACAGGAGGAAGAAGATGGGTACGGCGATGCCCAGGCGGCTCATCATCCAGGGGAGCATGCCCTCGCGGTACATCACACCCGTGTTGCTTCCGACGTGCAGCAGCCAGACGCCGAGTGCGGCGATCGCGCGGATGCCGTCGAGCGCGGCGTCCCTGCTCTTCATCCCAGCTCCCGCTTTCGACTTTCCCTCACCGGGTCAACCACGATAGAACTTGTTTCTATCGATTTGGTTGCGGTGATTTGCCCGCCAGTGACGCACATCACTCACTGTCATACTTTGTTGCTCGACGATCCCACCAGACGACAACGTGTTCTACAAATTCGGAGGCCTCGATGGGTCGTATCTCCACGCTGGTCCTCATCGGGTTCGGGGCTTTCTTCATCGCGCTCGCGCCGCTGCTCAAATTCTGGGCGGCCGACCAGGTCATCTCCGCTCCGGCGAACCAGTTCGCCATCTACAAGCTGGAGGCCAAGCAGGCGCAGTACTTCTCCCTGCAGGACCTCAAGGTGCTGACCGGCGACCTCGACATCATCATCACCACGCGTGGTGACGTGAAGGAGGCCACCGGCGACCGCGTGGTCTGGGACGAGGCCACGGTCGTCAACGACGTGACCAACAGCCGCCCGCTGATCGACATGTCCGAGCGCCGCAGCGCCTTCGACCGCTACACGGGCGTAGGCGTGAACTGCTGCAACAGCAGCATCGAGAAGGCTCAGGTCACGCTTGAGGGCCAGATCTACAAGTTCCCGTTCGGCGTGGAGAAGAAGACCTACAAGGTGTTCAACTCCACGGCGCAGAAGGCGTTCGACGCGACGTTCGTACGCGAGGACAACGTCAACGGCCTGCCCGTCTACGTCTTCGAGCAGACCGTGCCGCCGACCAAGACCGAGACCCGCAGCGCCCCCGCCAACGTGCTCGGCATCACCGGCGAGACCGGTGACGTGCAGGTGGACCGCTGGTACGACGGCAAGACGACCTTCTGGGTCGAGCCGACCACGGGCTCGCCGGTGCGCCAGGAGCAGCAGCGTCACGAGGTGCTGAAGACCCAGGACGGCGTCGAGCGCTCGGCGGCCTTCATCGCGACCGCGAAGATGACCGACGAGACCGTGGCCGGCCTGGTCAATGACGCGGAGACCGGCCTGAACACCATCAACCTGCTGCGCAACACCATCCCGCTGGTGCTGCTCGTCGTGGGGGTCGTGTTCGTCGTGGCCGGCGTCATCCTGGGCCGCCGCCGCCCGGGCGCCGCCGGTTAAGCGCCACGCGATTTAGGGGCCCGTGAAAACGGGCCCTTTTTCTTTCTTACTGCGACTTAACTAGAACCAGTTATGGTCTTAGGTTACTCACCGGTACTAGACGAAAGGTTCTAGCCTAGAACGCGTTGCAGTTGGCGGTGTCGCGGACGTATTGTCGGGCCATGCGGACACGCGTCACGGACATGTTCGGAATCGAGCTCCCGATCTTCGCGTTCAGCCACTGCAGGGATGTGGTGGCCGCCGTCAGCCGGGCGGGCGGCATGGGGGTGCTCGGAGCCCTCTACTTCACGCCGGAAGAGCTCGAGACCGAGCTCAAATGGATCGACGAGCACGTGGACGGCAGGCCGTACGGGGTGGACGTGGTCATGCCGGCCTCGTACGAGGGCGCCGACTTCGCCGCCGACGAACTGGTCGGCCGCCTGCAGTCCATGATCCCCGAAGGCCATCGCGCCTTCGTCGAGAACCTCCTGAGCAAACACGGCGTGCCACCCCTGTCGGCCGACGCCGACCCCGGCCGCGTCCTGCTCGGCTGGACGGACGCCACCGCCCGCCCCCAGGTCGAGGTCGCCCTGCGGCACCCCATCGCGCTCCTGGCCAACGCGCTCGGCCCGCCGCCCGCCGACGTGGTGGACCTCGCCCACGAGCACGGCGTCAAGGTCGCCGCCCTCGCCTCGACCCCGCGCCACGCGCTCAAGCAGGTTGAGGTGGGCGTGGACGTGGTGGTCGCCCAGGGCACGGAGGCCGGCGGCCACACGGGCGAGATCTCCACCATGGTCCTCATCCCGCAGGTCGTGGACGCCGTGGACGTCCCGGTCCTGGCGGCGGGCGGCATCGGCAACGGCCGCCAGATGGCCGCCGGGATGGCCCTGGGGGCTGAGGGGGTGTGGACGGGCTCGTTGTGGCTCACGGTCGAGGAGGCCGACACCCCGGAGATGGCGCGGCGCCGCATCCTGGAGGCCACCTCCCGCGACACCGTCCGCTCCCGAAGCTGGACCGGCAAGCCCGCCCGCCTGCTCAAGAACGAGTGGACGCAGGCGTGGGAGTCGGAGGAGTCCCCCGGGACCCTGCCGATGCCCCTGCAGTTCATGCTGGTCTCGGACGCTCTGCGACGCATCGGCCGCTCGGACGCCTCAGAACTGGCCACGTTCCCCGCCGGGCAGATCATCGGGGTGATGAACTCCGTGCGGTCGGCGAAGGACGTGGTGTTCGGGCTGGTGGAGGAGTACGGCGAGGCACTGGAACGACTGGAGCGCATCACCGAGGAGTAGCCGCCACCCAGTGGGAGGCGAACACGCCGCACAGGTGGATCACTCTAAGCTGGGCATATGGCGCCGCAGAGACTGCAGTCGATCAGGATCAAGGGATACTCCTCGATCCGCTCCGCCAAGGTGGAGCTGCGCGGTCTTAATGTGCTGATCGGTGCCAACGGCGCGGGCAAGAGTAACTTCATCTCTGCCCTTGCTCTGCTGGGCCGGATCGTCGACGAAGAGTTGAACCTGTTCGTGGGTCAGGCTGGAGGGGCCTCCGCCTTGCTCTATCGCGGTAAGGGCAGCATCCCGGAGATCGGCCTGCGCCTTGAGTTCGAGTCCAACGAGTACTGGGCCGAGCTCATTCCGGCGGCGGGCGACGAGCTGATCTTCGGTCACGAAGAGATCGACTCGCAGGGCGGAAGAACCATCTTGGGACGGGGACATCGGGAGAGCCGCCTCCTGAAAGAACGAAACTTGTCGTCCGTGGGCGGGCCTGTCATTGACACGCTGCGAGGCTGTCGGGTCTTCCACTTCCACGACACCAGTACGAACGCCCCGGTCAAGCAGACGGGCTTCGCCTCCGACAACATCGCCCTGCACCCTGATGCCCGCAACCTGGCCGCCGTCCTGCTCCGCCTTCAGCGGGAAGACCACGCCGCATACAGGAGAATCGTCCGAACCATCCAGCAGGTCGCGCCGTTCTTCAGGGACTTCGTGCTCGTCGAGGAGAACAACCGGCTCCGGCTGCGGTGGCAGCAAGAGGGTTCGGACGTCGTCTTTCCCGCAGACGCACTGTCGGACGGAACGCTCCGTTTCATCTGCCTCGCCACCCTGCTGGGGTTGCCCGACCTGCCCAACCTCGTCGTGCTGGACGAACCTGAGCTCGGTCTGCACCCCTATGCCATCGTCCAACTGGCCGACATGCTGCGTGCCGCGAGCAGCGCCGGCCAGGTCCTGATCGCCACCCAGTCGGTGACGCTCATGAACCAGTTCGAGGTGGACGATCTCATCGTTGTCGAGCGTGCCGGGGGAGCGTCGCTCTTCAATCGCCTCGACCCCGGAGGGTTGGCCGACTGGCTGTCGGAGTACTCCCTGGGTGAGTTGTGGGAGAAGAACCTGCTCGGTGGCAGGCCGCAGACCGAGTCGCGGTGACGGGGATGCGCCGGCTGCACGTTCTGTGCGAGGGCCAGACCGAGGAGACCGTGGTACGCGAAGTCATCGAGCCCTATTTGCACGGCTCCGATGTCTATGTCACGTGGTCCATCTTCACGACCAAGCGCCCCGCAGGCGGCCCTTCTCACAAAGGCGGCCTGTCCAGCTGGGGCAGACTCGCCTCAGAGATCCGCCTGCTTCTGGGCGATTCCTCCATCACCGTCCTGACGACCATGCTGGACTACTACGGGTTGCCCGCCGACGTGCCCGGCATGGCGACACGCCCCTCGGGTTCGCCGCATGATCGTGTGGCTTATGTCGAGCGTGCCATGGCCGATGCCCTCGGTGACCCTCGCTTCCTGCCTCACCTGGTACTCCACGAGGTGGAGGCGTGGGTCCTGCTGGGCCACGAGGCGCTCGGCGAACTCACCGGCGACGACGCACTCGCCCAGGCCGTCCAAGCGATCGTGGTGCAAGCCCAAGGCGCCGAACTCGTCAACGACGGGGTCAGCACAGCGCCTTCCAAGCGTCTGATGCGTCTGTATCCGCGTTACCGCAAGACCTCCGACGGCCCGCTCGTCATAGCCGAGATCGGCATCGACGCCATCAGGCATGGCTGCCCTCACGCGGATGCCTGGCTCTCTGCGGTGACCACCTCGCTCAAGTGAGAACCCTGACGCCGTCGGCCGTACTGCTGTTACGGACGCAGGTCCACGGAGAGGTGCGGGGACAGGGCGCGGAGGAAGTCGGGGGCGTCGAAGATCGCGCCGGCGGAGGCGACGCCGACTGTTCTGGTTCGTCCCGTGAGGATGCGGGCGACCGCTTCCACCACGAGTGGCGCGGTGACGGCGTAGATGTCGCGGCCGGTCGCGACGGCGCGGCGTTCGTGGCCGCCGGAGCGCACGATGACGTCGACGAGGAAGGTCTGGTCGGAGCGTCCGTGCTCGTCGGCCGGGGCCGGAGCTGGGGTGGCCGGGTCCGACAGGTCCCTGGCGGCCTCGGCCGCCATGTAGGTGCGGACCTCGGGGATGTCCAGGTGGCTGGGCAGGGTGACGACGTCGGCCATGGTGAACTCGCCGATGACGGTCCTGGGGCCCATGGGCTCGGGGAAGGGCCACTGCAGGGTCGGCAGGGCGTCCTGGTGGTACTCCAGGTGGCCGTTCGTGAAACGGACGCGGCGGCCGGCCCGGCGCTGGCCGGAGACCACGCCCGCCGCGCGCGTCCCGGCGGTGGGATGCCAGCTGCTCAGCCCGTACGCGACGTGCGCCTCGTCGGCCGTCGTCCAGTCGCCCATCGCGGCGGTGGCCAGCAGGTCGCCGAGGCCGCCGTAGAAGGCCATCGCGGGGACGATCACGGCGTCGGCCTCGCGGGCGCGGTCGGCGTAGTGCGTGAACGTGTCGGCGTTGGCCTCGATCTCGGCCGCCACGTCCACGTACGGGATCCCGGCACGCAGCGCCGCCTCGATCACGGGGGCGGCCGTCGTGGCGAAGGGCCCGGCGCAGTTGACCACGGCCGCCGCGCCGGCCAGCGCGCGGTCGAGCGAGGCCGGGTCATCGACGGAGGCCGGACGGGCTTCGAGGCCGGTCTCGTACGCCAGTGCCTTCAGCTTGTCCGCGTCGCGCCCGGACAGGACGGGAACGAACCCGCGCTCCCGAAGGTGTGCCACCACGAAACGCCCGGTGTGCCCGTACGCGCCGAACACCGTCACTGAATCCATGGTTCCTCCTGCGCTCAGATGATCTGTCGGAACCATCCTGGCGAGCCGGCACATCCCGCACGAGTGTCTGGAACGCCAATGCCCGTACAATTCCGGACATGCACACAGTCGCGCTGGCCGTCACCGACGGCATGCTGCACTTCGAGCTGTCGCTGGCGTCCGAGGTCTTCGGCAACCCCTTGGTCGGCATGGCCGACCGCTGGTACGACCTCCTCCTCTGCGGGCCGGGTGCGGTGCGGGTCGGCCGGTTCCTGCTGGAGCCCGACGGCGGCCTCGACCGGCTCAAAAGCGCCGACACCGTGATCGTCCCCGGCTGGGCCGACGTGGACGTGGACCCGCCCGCCGCCCTGGTCGAGGCCGTGCGCGCGGCGCACGAGGCGGGCGCGCGCGTGGCCTCCCTCTGCACGGGCGCGTTCGTGCTGGCCGCCGCCGGCCTGCTGGACGGCAGGCGCGCCACCACGCACTGGGCGCACGCCCGCGACCTGGCCGCCCGCCATCCGGAGGTGGAGGTGGACGCGGACGTCCTGTACGTGGACCACGGCAGCGTGCTCACCTCGGCCGGCAAGGCCGCCGCCATGGACCTGTGCCTGCACCTGGTCCGCCTCGATCACGGCTCCTCGATAGCCAACGCGGTCGCCCGCCGCCTGGTCGTGCCGCCGCACCGGGACGGCGGCCAGGCCCAGTTCGTCACCACCCCCGTACCCGCCCAGGACGACCACCCGCTGGCGGCACTGCTCCCCTGGGCGATCGAACGGCTGGACCATCCGCTGACAGTGGAGGACCTGGCCCGCCAGGCCCGGATGAGCTCACGCAACCTGAGCCGGCACTTCAGGTCGGTGACCGGCACCACCCCGCTGCAGTGGCTGCTCACCCAGCGGATCCGCCACGCCCAGGAGCTGCTGGAGACGACGGACGACAGCGTCGACACCATCGCGGAGGCCACCGGCATGGGCACCGCCACGACGCTGCGCCGCCACTTCAACCGCACGGTCGGCGTGCCCCCGGACACCTACCGCCGCACTTTCCGCTCACGTGCCAGAACGCCCCACCAATGACACCTTTCAGATGGGCACGACGGTGACGAGACTCTCCAACCCCACGAAATCGTCGGTGTTGCGAGTGTAGAACGGCAGGCCGCGGCTGGAGGCGATGGCGGCGATCATGAGGTCCATGCGTCTGGGTCGAGGGTCGCGCTTGGCCGCGATCGTGAGCGCGACGAGGCTGCCGTAGCGTGCCGCCGCATCCGCGTCAAAAGGGAGAGGCTCGAAATCGACCGCCGCGGCGCCCAGCCTCTCCATGCGGGCGGCCCGGGTGGCCTCGTCCTTCGCCATGGCCACTCCCTGGTGCAATTCGGCAAGTGTGACCGCGGTGAGTTCCGGTTGGGCGGGCAGCGCATCGGGGGAAATCTCGCCAAGATCGATGTACACGCATGTGCCGATAACCCCGGCAGCGTGACGATCAGGCACGACCGCGCTCCCACGGGTCGCCGTCGATACGGTCTTCGCTCCCGAAGAACTCGTCGGCTTCGCGGCGCATCTCGGCGTGGTCGACGCGCGGGAGGAGACGGTGCTTGGCCACCAACTCTTCGGCACTCAGGCGGCGTCTGCGCGGAAGTGGCCGCAATTCGGCGATCTCGACGCCGTTGCGGGTGATGTGGAAGGTCTCACCCGCCTCGACCTGATTCATGACGGCGGCGGAGTTGTTGCGGAACTCGCGTTGGCTGATGACCTTCATCAAACGATCCACTGTAGCCCCGTGTAGCTCGGTGTGCTACACCTTGGGGTCGTCACCTTCCCTCATATGTGGGTGGGCGCTTCTCGCGGAAGGCCCGCGTGCCCTCCTTGGCGTCCTCCGAGCCGATCACCGGCCACCCGAGCTCGTCCGACACCTTCAGCGCCTCCACCTCGGGCATGCCCAGCGTGTCCCGGTACGTCCGCAGAATCGCCTGCACCGCCAGCGGTCCCGAGGTGGCCACGCCTTCGGCCAGTTCCCGGGCCGCCGTCAGCGCCTGGCCGTCCGGGACCACGCGGTTGACCAGGCCCATCGACAGCGCCTCGGCTGCGGTGATGGCGCGGCCGGTGAGGAGGAGGTCCATGGCGTGGCAGTACGGGATCTGGCGGGGGAGCCGGACGGCGCTGCCGCCCATCGGGAACAGGGCGCGCCTGGCCTCGAACAGGCCCAGCGTGGCCGACTTCGCCACCACCCGCAGGTCCGTGCCCACCAGGAGTTCCGTGCCGCCGGCCACCGCGTAGCCCTCCACCGCGCAGATGATCGGCTTGGTGGGCAGGTCCTCGCGCAGGAGGCCCTTCCAGAAGAAGTTGCTGATCTGGGCGCCCCTGGCCTGGACCGAAGGGTCCGCCGACGGCTCGCCCATGGCCTTGAGGTCGGCTCCCGAGCAGAAGGTGCCGTCCGCGCCGGTCAGGATCGCGACCCGGACGCCGGGCTCCGACGACGCGTACGCCCACGCCGAGGCCAGGCCGATCAGCATGTCCGAGGACAGCGCGTTGCGGGCCTCGGGCCGGTTCAGGGTAACGGTCAGGACATGGCCGTCGCGTTCGATCCGGCAGTGGGGGGTGCTGATCGGCAGGAGCTCCACGGACGCCTCCGGAGTGGCTAGATCAAGCGCTTGCTACGAGGTTGGGCTAAGGATACGCTCCGAGCAATAGAAACGAGAACAGGTTCCTGTTTTGCCCTTACCTGAGGAGATCGGATGGGCACGCTCGGTTTCTGGAGGCTGGCGCAGGCGGATCCCGAGTGGGTCGCGGCGGTGGATCCCGATGGCAGGCAGCATCGCGCGGGCGAGTTGCTGGCCCGTGCCAACCGGCTCGTGCACGGTCTGCGCGAACTCGGCCTGAAACCCGGGGACGGCATCTGCGGGCTGGTGCCGAACGGGGCCGACGGGCTCGTGCTGTATCTGGCGGCGTTGCAGGCCGGGTGGTACTACACGCCGATCAACTGGCATCTGACCGGGCCGGAGATCGCGTACATCGTCTCCGACAGTGAGGCGAAGGCGTTCTTCGTGCACGCCAGGTATCTGGGGGAGGGGCGCAAGGGGGCCGAGGCGATCGAGCCGCATCGGCGTTTCGTGCTGGGCGAGGGCGAGGGCGAGGGCGAGGGCGAGGGCGAGGGCGAAGGCGAAGGCAAAGGCAAGGACAAGGGGGAGGGCGAGGGCGAGGGGTTCCGGCGGGTGAATGAGCTGATCGACGGGCAGCCGGAGACCGCCCCCGCCGACCGCACCGCCGGCGCCACCATGCACTACACCTCCGGCACCACCGGCAAGCCCAAAGGGGTCAGACGCCCGCTCAACGGCCTGGATCCGGACGACTCCGCCGAGCTCATGACGTTCCTGCTCACCCTGTTCGGTATCACCCCAGGCCGCCCCAACGCCCACCTGGTCACCTCCCCGAACTACCACACGGCCGTGACCCAGTTCGGCGGCACGGCGCTGCACATGGGGCACACGCTCGTCTACATGGACAAGTGGGACGCCGAGCAGATGCTCGCGCTCTGCGAGCGGCACCGCGTCACGAACTCGCACCTGGTGCCGACCCACTTCAAGCGGCTGCTCGCGCTGCCGGAGCAGATCAGGAAAAGTTACGACCTGTCCTCGCTGCGCTGGATGATCCACGCGGCGGCCCCCTGCCCGGTGCCGGTGAAGTGGGCGATGCTCGAATGGTGGGGCGAGTGCGTGTACGAGTACTACGCGGCCACCGAGGGCGGCGGCACCCTGGCCACGCCCGAGGACTGGAAGGCGCATCCGGGCACGGTCGGCAAGGCGTGGCCGATCAGCGAGCTGCTCATCACGGACGAGCAGGGTGAACCCGTGCCCACCGGAACCCCCGGGACGATCTACATGAAGATGATGGGCGTCCAGTTCGAGTACAAGGGCGATCCCGCCAAGACCGCCGCGAACCGCCTGAAGGACCACTTCACCGTCGGCGACATCGGATACCTGGACGAGGACGGCTTCCTCTACCTGTGCGACCGCAAGGCCGACATGATCATCTCCGGCGGCACGAACATCTACCCGGCCGAGATCGAGAACGAGCTCATGGTCCACCCGAAGGTGGCCGACGTGGCCGTGTTCGGCATCCCGGACGAGGAGTGGGGCGAGCAGATCAAGGCCGTCGTGGAGCCGGCGGCGGGCGTCGAACCCGGCTCCGGCCTGGCCGAGGAACTGCTGGCCTCGCTGGAGGGCCGGCTGGCCAGGATGAAGTGGCCCAAGAGCATCGACTTCATCGCCGAGATGCCCCGCGAGCCCAACGGCAAGCTGCTCAAACGCAAACTCCGCGCCCCGTACTGGGAGGGACACGACCGTGCCATCTGATCCGCTGGTCGCTCAGCACGTCCTGGAGTTCCCCGGCGGCTACACGCGCACGACGGGACCGGTGATCGGCCGGTTCCTCAGCGAACTGCGCGCGCGCCGCATCGTCGGGGTCAGGACGGCGGAGGGGCGGGTGCTCGTACCCCCTCTCGAGTACGACCCCGCCACCGGCGAGCCGGTGACCGGCGAGTACGTCGAGGTCGGCCCGGCCGGCACGGTCACCACCTCGGCCTGGGTGCAGGAGCCGCTCGACGACCACCCCCTGGACCGCCCCTTCGCTTGGGCGCTGATCGCCCTCGACGGCGCGGACACCGCGCTCGTGCACGCCGTGGACGCGGGCAACCCCAAGGCCCTGGAGCCGGGCACGCGGGTCTGGCCCGTCTGGCGCGACGGCCCGACCGGCCACATCACCGACATTTCCCATTTCGTGCCCGAGGTCACGAAGATCGTGTCCAACGTCCGCGCCGAGTACCGCCTCCAGGCGGGCGGCGCGCTGCGGGTCTTCCTGGAGGGCGTCGCGCGCGGCGTCCTGCTCGGCGGGCGCTGCGAGCAGTGCGAGAAGGTGTACGTCCCGATCCGCCGGACCTGTCCGGAATGCGGGAGCGCCATCCAGGAAACGCGTGAAATTCCGGACACGGGGACGATCACCACGTTCGCCATCAACAACCTGCCCGACCCCAGGGCCCCCGAGGTGCCGTTCGTGTCGGCGTACATCCTGCTCGACGAGACCGATATCCCCATGATCGCGCTCATCGGCGACATCCCCGCACACGAGGTACGCCAGGGCATGCGGGTCAGGGCGGTCTGGGTCCCCGAGAGCGAGCGCACGGCGTCCATGGCGAACATCCGCTGGTTCGCCCCGACTGGCGAGCCCGACGTGGAGTTGTCATGAAGGATGTGGCGATCGTCGCGTTCGCCCAGACGCGGCACACCGATCACGACACCGGGCTGAGCGAGCACGAGCTGATCCAGCCGGTGATCAACGAGGTCAAGGAGCGGACGGGGCTCAAGCGGTTCGGCTTCACCTGCTCGGGGAGCTGCGACTACCTGGCAGGCGCGCCGTTCTCGTTCGTGTCGGCGCTCGACGCGCTGGCCGCCTGGCCGCCGATCTCCGAGAGCCACGTCGAGATGGACGGCGCCTGGGCCCTGTACGAGGCGTGGGTCCGCCTCCAGCACGGCGACATCGACTCGGCCCTGGTCTACGGCTTCGGCAAGTCCTCGCTCGGCGACCTGCGGACCATCATGACGCTGCAGCTGGACCCGTACTATCTGGCTCCGCTCGGCCTCGACCAGCTCTCCTACGCCGCCCTCCAGGCCGCCGCGGTGGGCGCGGACCGGCAGGAGCTCGACGAGATCGTCCGGCGGAGCAGGGCGGACGGCAGGAGCAACCCGTACGCGCTGGACCTGCCGGATCCGGAGGACACGGACTTCGCCGTACAACCGCTCAAGAAGACGGACGTGCCGCCCATCACGGACGGAGCCGCCGCGATCGTGCTCGCGACCGGCGACCTGGCCGGGCGGCTGTGTGATCGCCCGGCCCACATCAGGGGCATCGCACACCGGACGGAGCCGCACTATCTGGGCATGCGCGACCTGGCGCAGTCGGTCTCCGCGGCCGACGCGGGACGGGCCGCCGGGGTCGGCAAGGGCCCGGTCGAGGTGGCCGAGCTGCACGCCCAGTTCCCGCACGAGGAGATCATCCTGCGCCGGGCGCTCGAACTGGGCGGCGACACCGTGATCAACCCGTCGGGTGGCCCGTCGGCCGCCAACCCCGTCATGGCCACCGGCCTCATCCGCATCGGCGAGGCCGCGCGCCGCCTGCACGACGGCTCCGCGCGGCGCGCGGTCGCGCACGCCGCCGGCGGCCCCTGCCTGCAGCAGAACCTCGTGACCGTCCTGGAGGCATGAGCATGGGTAACCGGTGTGCGGTCATCGGCGTCGGCCAGACGCACTACACGACCAAGCGCAGGGACGTCTCGATCGCCGGCCTGGTACGCGAGGCGGCGCTGCGCGCGCTGGCCGACGCCGGGCTGACGTTCAAGGACATCGACGCCGTGGTGATCGGCAAGGCGCCCGACCTCTTCGAGGGCGTGATGATGCCGGAGGCGTACCTGGCGGACGCGCTCGGCGCGGCGGGCAAGCCCATGATGCGCGTGCACACCGCCGGCAGCGTCGGCGGATCGACGGCGCTGGTCGGGGCTTCGCTGATCCAGGGCGGCGTGCACGAGCGGGTGCTCGTGGTCGCGTTCGAGAAGCAGTCGGAGTCCAACGCCACCTGGGCCCTGTCCACCCACCTGCCGTTCAGCGCGTCGCTGGTGGTGGGCGCGGGCGGCTACTTCGCGCCGCACATCCGCGAGTACATGCGCAGGTCCGGCGCGCCCGGCCACATCGGCACGCTGGTCGCGGTCAAGGACCGGCTGAACGCGCTGAAGAACCCGTACGCGCACCTCAAGATCCCCGGCATCGACCAGAAGATGGTCGAGTCCACGCCCATGCTCTGGGAGCCGATCCGCTACCTGGAGACCTGCCCGTCCAGCGACGGCGCCTGCGCCGTCGTGTTGTCCTCGGAGTCGGCCGTCACCGGCACGCCCGCCTGGGTGCACGGCACCGCCATGCGCTCCGAGCCGATCTTCCGGGCCAGCCGCGACACGGTCAGCCCGCAGGCGGGCAAGGACTGCGCCGCCGACGTCTACCGGCAGGCCGGCATCGCCGACCCGCGGCGGCAGATCGACGTGGCCGAGGTGTACGTGCCGTTCTCCTGGTATGAGCCGATGTGGCTGGAGAACCTGGGGTTCGCGGCGGAAGGAGAGGGCTGGAAGCTCACCGAGTCGGGCGCCACGGCGCTCGACGGCGACATCCCCTGGAACGCCTCGGGCGGGGTGTTGTCGAGCAACCCGATCGGGGCGTCGGGGCTGATCAGGTTCGCCGAGGCCGCGCTCCAGGTGCGCGGGATGGCCGGCGAGCACCAGGTGGACGGCGCCCGTACGGCGCTGGGCCACGCGTACGGCGGGGGAGCGCAGTTCTTCGCGATGTGGATCGTGGGACGGGAGAAGCCCTGATGGAGTTCAACCACGCCGACCTGTACGAGGGGCTCGCGGACGCGATCGGGGACAGACTGGCCTTCGTGTGCGGCCAGGACCGGCGCACCTTCGCCGAGCTGGACGCCGAGGCGAACCGGCTCGCCCACTACCTCATGGACCTCGGGATCCAGCCGGGCCAGCACGTCGGCCTGCACCTTTACAACGGGGTCGAGTACGTCGCCGGCATGCTGGCCATCCTCAAGATCAGGGCCGTGCCGATCAACGTGAACTACCGCTACGTCGAGGCCGAACTGCTCTACCTCTACCGGGACTCCGACCTCCGGGCGCTGATCTACGACGTGGAGTTCGAGCCCAGGGTGGTGGGCGTGCTGGACCAGGCGCCGCTGCTGGAGCACCTGATCGTCGCGGGCGGGCCGTCGTCGGTGGCCACGGCGGTGCCGTACGAGGTCGCCCTGGAGCGCGGCAAGCCGGAGCGGGGCTTCCCGGCGCGTTCGGGCCAGGACGTGTACATCATCTACACCGGCGGCACCACCGGCATGCCCAAGGGCGCGATGTGGCACATGGAGGACCTGTTCATGGGCTTCGGCGGCGGCAACCCGTACGGCGAGCCGCGCGCCACCCCGCAGGAGGTCGTGGACGAGGCCGCCAAGGCCGGTCCCATGGTGATGATGGCCGCCTCGCCGCTCATGCACGGCGCCGCGCAGATGGCCATGTTCCTGTCCTGGTGGATGGGCACGCCCATCGTGTTCGTGCGCAAGTTCGACCCCGTGGACGTGTGGCGGGCGGTCGAACGCGAGCGCGTGAACACCCTCGGCATCACCGGCGACGCCATGGCCAGGCCGCTGGCCGAGGCGCTGGAGAGCGGCGAGTACGACGTGTCCTCGATGTTCGTGATCAGCTCGACCGGGGCCATCCTGTCCGGCGCGGTCCGCGACCGACTCCAGGAACTGCTGCCGAACGTCATGATCCTGGACAACTTCGGCTCCACCGAATCCGGCTACACCGCCTCCGGCGTGGCCGGCTCAACGCCGGAGACGGGCCTGCGCTACCAGCCGAACTCCGTGGTCAAGCTGGCCGTGCTGGACGAGAAGAACCGGCCGGTCGAGCCCGGCTCCGGTCAGCTCGGCACGGTGGCCAGGTCGGGGCGGGTGGCGTTCGGCTACTACAACGACCCGGCCAAGACGGCCGCCACGTTCGTCACCGACGAGGGCGGCACCAGGTGGCTGCTGACCGGCGACCTGGCCACCGTGGACGCCGACGGCACCGTGAACGTGTTCGGCCGCGGCTCCCAATGCATCAACACCGGCGGCGAGAAGGTGTTCCCCGAGGAGGTCGAGGCGGTGCTCAAGGGGCATCCGTCGGTGTTCGACGCGGTGGTGACCGGGATACCGGACGAGCGGTGGGGCAACAGGGTGGCCGCCGTGGTCGAGCCGAGGGCCGGGGTCGAGGTCACCTCCGAGGAACTGGACGCGCACTGCCGGACGACGCTCTCCGGGTACAAGGTGCCTCGTACGTACGCGTTCGTGGAGAAGATGGTGCGTTCTCCGTCGGGCAAGGCCGACTACCGGTGGGCCCGCGAGACCGCTATGGGGTGAGGTCGCGCAGCTCGTTCCCCACCGTCTTCGCCTCCACGTCCCGGCCGGCCTTCCGCAGCAGCTCCAGCCTGCCGCGCAGCACGTCACGCAGCAGGTCCGGCTCTCCGACCGGCAGCTCGCGCAGCAGGTCGGCCGAGACGCGCAGGGCGGCCTCGGCGGCGTCGTCCCTGCCCAGCTCCCGCTGGCAGAAGCCGAGCCGGGCGTGCGCCACCGCCCTGGACAGCTCATCCCGCGTCACCTGCGTGCCCCGGTGGAAGACGAGCCCGGCCTCCAGCGCCCGGCCCGCCTCCATCAGCGCGTCGCCCAGCATCAGCATCGCCCGCGACAGCAGCCCGCCCTGCATCGTGTTGCCCGGCGAGAACCGCTCCAGCGCCGCCACCGCCTCCCGCAGCGGCTGGATCGCCTCGGCCGCCTGCTCCCGCATCCGCAGCGCCCCGGCCAGCGTGAGGCAGGCGCCCGCGCGGCTGGTGTGCAGGGCCTGCGCGTTCATGCCCGAGGTCAGCAGCTCGTCGTAGATGGCGATCGCCTCACGCGCCCGCGCCTCCGCCTGCGCGCCGCCGTCCAGCCTCAGCAGCGGCATCAGCTCCGAGCTCTGCGCCAGCGAGTCGGCCAGGATCGCCCGGTACGTCAGGTCGCCCGGCCACCGCCTGGCCGCCGGGATCAGGCCCTCCACCAGCGTGTTGGCCGCCGCCAGCTCACCCGACATCATGTGGCACCCGGCCAGGCGCTGGGTGGCCAGGGCGTGCTTGACCGTGCCCGGTTCGTGGCCGGTCGTGGCGGTACGTGCGTACTCGGTGGCCTCCTTGGGCCGGCCGGCGGCGAGGAGGTCGTCGGCGATCATCGCGGCGGTCTCGGCGGCGGCCGCCGGGTCCGGCAGCCCCGTGAACAGCCGCAGGGCCTCCATCAGGTGCGCCATCGCCTCGGTCTCCCGTCCGGACGCCCGCAACACCCGCCCCCGCACCTGCGCCGCCCGCCCCCGAACCCGCCGCAGGTCCGCCTTCTGCCCCGTCTGCCCCGTCTGCCCCGTCTGCCCCGTCTGCCCCCTCGGCTCCGGCTGCTCCGGCTGCTCTGCTCGGTCCAGCTCGGCCAGGGACCACGCGACCGCCTCAAGGGCGGCCTGCGGGCGGTCCAGGGCGGCCAGGGTGGCGCCGAGCTGGGCGTAGGTGACGGCGGCGACGGCCGGCTCCTCCAGCTCGTCGCAGAGGTCGGCGGCCCGCTCACAGTGCGCCAGGGCCTCCACGGCGCGGCCCCGTGCGAGCAGTTCCTCGGCGTAGAGGTGCAGGGTCTCGGCGAGCGTGCGGTCCTGACGTACGGAGAGCAGGTCGATGGCCTGCTCCAGCACCTCGGGCGGCCGGCCGGTCCGGGCGGCGAGCGTGGCCAGGGACGAGCCGAGCGGCTCGCGGTAGACGCTGGAGACGGTGGCCAGACCTCGGTACAGGCTCGCGGCCAGCTCCGCGACCAGGGCGGCGCTCGCGGTGTCACCCGCCCGTGCCGCGGCGTCCCCGAGCGTGGCCAGGCACCGGCCGTACCGCTCGTACGTCCCCGGCGCCCCGCTCACCGGCACCTCCCGCTCCAGCGCCTCGGTGAACGCCTTGAGCGGTTCCGCCAGCTCGGCCACCCCTTCTCCCTTTAGCGTGGAAAGCTCCTCGATGAGCGCGTCGAGCGCATCCGTACCGGGAAGCGGCCTCAAGCCCAGAATCTGCGCGTACAGGCTGACGCCGGCGGTCGGACCCTCCTCCTCCACCCGCAGCCTGGCCAGCCGGACCAACGCCAGCAGGTGCACGCCGACGAGATCGCCGGGCACCGCCCCGAGCCGCGCCATCGCCGCCGTGCCCGCCGCCAGCCGATCCCTGGCCGCGGCGCTCTCGTGCAGCGCGCCCAGGCACAGGCCGCCGAGTTCCTGGCAGGCCGCCGCCGGCAGCCCGTCCCCGTCCGGCGGCAGGAGGTCGAGCGCGCGGGTGACCGACTGGAGCGCGCCCTCGGGATCCTGCCTGGACCAGCGGATGCCGCCCTGGAGGCGGAGTGCTCCCGCCAGCGCCACGGGCGGCGCGGCATCCTCGGCCACCAGCTCCGTGTACAGCTCGACCAGCCGGTCGGCGGCGGCCTCCGCGTCCGATGGGCACGCGGCGCCGGAGAGCGCGACGGTCTCCAGGATCATCAGCTCGGCCAGCTCCGTACGGAACTCGGCGCTCGTACCGGCGTGCGGCTCGTAGGACTCGATGGCCGTGAGCAGGTGCGGGATGGCCTCCTTGGGACGGCCGAGCCCGACCAGCGAACGCCCGAGCGCCGCGGCGACCATGCCCACCGCGATCGCGTGCGGCCGGTCGGGCGCGGCGTGCCGCTGGAGCAGTTCGGCCGCCCGCATCGCCAGCGCGAACCCGTCCCCTGCCCGCCCCGAGTCCGCCCAGATCCGGGCGAGCGTGGCTTGGGCGGACAGGTACGCGTGAATCCGCTCGATCCCCGGCGTATCTGTGCTTTCGACCTCCCGCGCGCACTCCGCCAGCCGCCGCTCCGCCCCGGCCACGGCCTCCTCCGGCCGGTTCACGACCATGGCGAGCAACCACGGCCCGGTCTCGGCGACGTCCTGGGCCGGCCTCCTGCGCAACCAGGCGCGTACCTCGTCGCGATGGGCCGCCGAGCCCAGCAGGTCGTACAACTCGGCGGCGATCTCCAGCTGGGCCAGCCCGTCGGCGGGCCGGCCCAGCTCGTCCAGGCAGAAGCCGAGCAGCCGCCTGCCCCTGGCCTGGGTGGCCGTGGGCTGCCCGGTCGCCATGGCCTCCTGGAGCGGGGCGAGCGCCTCCCGTGGCCGGTCGTCGATCAGCAGCAGCTCACCGAGGATGAGCAGCTGGTCGGTGAGGGCGGGCCGGTGCTCGTCGGGTTCGAGGGTGAGGAGCGTACGCAGGTTCCGTACGGACTCCGCGGCGGACCGTACGGCGGCGTCCAGGTCCTCCAGTCGGGCGTGCAGCGCGGACAGCACGGCGGCGGCCGAGGCCAGCATGGCGCGCAGGCCCGGCTCCTCGGCGGCCAGGGCCCGCAGGCGCACGACCGCTTCGGCGGCGGGCGCGCGGGCATCGGCCGGTCTGTCGTGCTCCCGCAGCCAGGTAGCGGTCGTGAGCAGCCGGTGGGCCACGTTCCTGCTGGTCGGGGCGGCGTCCTTGACCGCGGAGACGGCGGCGACGGCCAGACACGCGGCCAGGTCCGGCAGCGCGCCGGCTCTCTCGAACCAGGTCAGCGGCTCGGGCACCGGCACCGGGCACGTGACCGGGATGGCATCCGCGGCGCGCCGCACGGACAGGATGTCCGTCACGCCGGCGGCGAAATCGGCGTCGCCGCCCGCCGCCTCGAACGCCGTCACCGCCTCGGCCAACCGGCCCGTTCCCAGCAGCGCGCACGCGAGGTTGTAGTGCGCCCGCGCGGCCTGCTCCCGGTGGCGGGGGTCGTCCTCGGCCAGGATCCGGTATCGGGCCGCCGCCTCCTGCGCGGGCTTGAACGCGCCGCCCGCCTCGCCGCCGAGCAGCAGGCACGCCCCCAGCCCGAACAGCGCCTCCGCCCGGCCCGCCGCCTCCTCGTACGGAGGCGCGCCCGCGTACGTCTCCACCGCCTCGGCCGCCGCGACGACCGCCTCACCCACCCTGCCCACGGCCGCCAGCTCCCGCGACGACCGGGCCAGCGCGCCCGCCAGCGCGATCCGCCGGCCGCCGCCCCGCCGATGACGCACGGTCAGCTCGGCGAGTGTGACGTTGAGCGCCCGCAACCCCGGCGCGTCGTCCCGCTGGTGTTCCAGCCCGGCGACGGCTTCGGCGAGCCGCCGGTCGCCGGGGAACAGGCAGAGTGCGGTGTTGAGCAGGTCGCCGAGCCGGGTGGCGGGGTTCGCCGTGGCCTCCGCGACCAGCTTTGCGAGCCGGCCGTCGATCAGTGACCACAGTGCCGACCTGACCCGCTCGTTCCCGGCCGACAGGGACAGGACTTCCAGCATGCGTACGAGGTGCCGGGCCGTACGGCCCTCGTGGTCGTGGACGGCGAGCACGAGGGCGTCCAGGTCCGCCGTTCCGGTCAGGAACCGCTCGGCCACCAGGTCCGGCCCGAGCGGGGCCGGCCGTCCGCCACCCGTGGGGCCGGGCGATTCGGGGAAGAGCCGCGTGAGCCAGTGGGCGGTGTTCAGGGTGGCCTCACGCAGGCCGGGTACGGCTGTCAGCAGGCCGGGCAGTTCGGCCGGGGTGGGGGCGGTGAGCGTGAACACCGCCACCGCCTGCCGCGCCACGACCTCACTGAGGCGTTCCTCCTCCTCCGGCCAGACCCGCCCCCACTGCTCGCACTCGCGTGCCACGAACCGCCCGGCCAGCCCACCACCGGCCTCCGCGCCCTCACCGGCCTCCTTTTCGGCGCGGAGTGCGAGCAGTGCGGCCAGGTGGACGTGGAGGGGGAGGCCGTGGTCCGGGTCGTCGAGGCGGGGTGCGGCGGGCAGGGCGGCCCGGCTCGGCGCGAACGCCCGCATGGCCGCGAGCGCGTGCTCATTCCGCTCGGCGAGCGTGAGCGGGTGGGCGTTGAGCTGCACGGTCGTGGTGTTGAGCCGCCTGAGCCAGCCGCCCGCCGCCGTGTCCAGCCGCCGCCACCAGTCCGCCTCGCCGGGCTCGCGGGCCAGCAGGAGGAGGCGTACGCGGGGGTTGTGGCCGTGCTTGGCCAGCCGCCGGATCAGCTCGCCGACCAGGGGAGAGGACGGTTCCGGACGTTCCACCACAAGCAGGGTCGGCCGCAGCGCGTCAAGGGTCGCACTGGGCAGCGTGTCCAGCGGCAGAAATCCGGCGTCCCAGCCCGCCTCGGCCAGTTCCGCGCACAGCTCGCCCGCCAGCCGCGTCTTCCCCGTCCCGCCGCGCCCGCTCACCACCGCGATCGACAGTCCGGCGGCTTCGGCGGCCCACGACCGCAGCTCGGCCAGCTCCTCGTTCCGGCCCAGGAACGGGACCACCGCGTGCCGGGCCATCAGCAGCGCCCAGTCCGGGCAGTCCTGCGGCACCTTCGAGCGGGCAGGGGTGAGCAGGGCGGGCAGGGGCACCGAAGGATCGCCCTCGGCCACGGTCTCCAGCGTCCCGGGAGGCACACCCGCCAGCTCACGGAAGCGCTCGTCGCGCAACAGCACCGTCACGGGTACGACGTCCAGGCGGGCGAGGATCACGCCTATGAGCTGGCCGGCGGGTTCGGCGAGCAGGGCGGCGCCGGACATGCCGGGCCAGAGCGAGGCCGGCATCGAGCCGGGCTCCGGGCTCAGCACCCGGACCGTCAGAGACCTGGACACCGCACCCGTGGGGTCATTGACCAGGCCGGAGAGCGTCTCCGTGCCCGCAGGGTGATTGACCAGGCTGGAAAGCGTCTCCGTGCCCGCAGGGTGATCGACCAGGCCGGAGAGCGTCTCCGGATCCCGCGAGCCGGCCCGCCGCCCCGCCTGCGGAAACCCCATGGCCACGCAGCGCAACCGGTAGTCGCCGCCGCTCGCCACCCTGGCCCAGCGGGTGTGCTCCACTCCGGGCAGATCCGCCCACGCCGGTTCGGACACCCGCAGCAGCACCACGTCCACCCCGCCGCGCCCCCGCCACACCGGCTCGGCCGCCAGCCACCGCCCCGACCACGGCACCACTCCCTGTGGCGAGGGCCGTCCGGGCCACAGGGGTCGTACGTGGCAAGGTGCGCCGGGTTTCACCACGTGCCCGGAGGTCAGCACCAGATCGGCGCCGATCACGTACCCGGAGCCGGTCACGCCGACGAGGTCGTCATGACCGGAGAAGACCTCGACGACCCGCTCGAGTCCGAGGCGGTACGGTGGCGCGTCCATAGGGTCCGCCTAGTAGCTACGCGTCTCGACGTGCCGTCCCCCGGGAGCAGCGCCAGATCCTCAACCAACTATCGCACTACGGCCAGGAAATTTCCCGGCTTGTCACGCCTTCTCGGCCGTGAGCCAGGCCGCCATGCCGAGGTAGACGACCCCGCTGCCGACGTCCATCCGCCGCCGCGCACGGGCCGACTTGCGGATCCGCCCGGCCAGGGTGGAGGCGAGCATCGCGTACGTGCCGTCCGAGGCCATCCCGAGCACTAGCCACACCAGGCCCAGCAGGAGGATCTGCGGCCCGATCGGCCCCGCCTCCGGCCTTGCGAACTGGGGCAGGAAGGCCAGGAAGAAGATGGCGGTCTTCGGGTTGAGCACGTTCACCACGAAGCCCTCCCAGAACAGCCGCCGCTTCGACTGCGCCTTCAGCTCGATCGGCTCATCGCCGCCGGAGCCCTTGTGCAGCAGCTTGCGGATGCCGAGCCAGAGCAGGTAGGCCACGCCCACGAACTTGACGATCGTGAACGCCGTGGCGGAGGCCGCCAGCAGCGCCGTGATGCCCAGTGCCGCCGCGGCCACGTGAACGATCGAGCCGGCGTGGATGCCCAGTACGGAGATCAGGCCGGCCGTGCGGCCCTGGGAGACGCTCCTGGTGACGATGTAGACCACCGCCGGTCCCGGGACGATCAGCAGCCCAAGGGTGGCTGCGCAGAATACCGCGAGTGTTGATATGTCGGGCATGGGGCCATGTTAGAGGCGGCGTCAACGGCTTTCCCGCAGGCCCGCCGCCGATGCGGGAGCGGGCGCGGAGGCTTCTCGCGGGGTGGGAGCGGGTGCGGAAGCTTTTCGCAGGACCGCTGCCGATGTGGGAGCGGGTGCGGGGGCCTCTCGCAGGGCTGCTGCCGCTGTGGAGGCTTCCCGCAGGGCCGCCAGTAGGGCGTCGGTGGCCGGTGGGTGGGGTGGTTCGCCGTAGACGGCCGCGTACACATGTCTGCCGGACCCCGGCACCCGCGCGACCTCCACCTCCGGATGCCGATGCGCGGTCAGCGCCAGCCCCGGCAGCATGGTCAGCCCGAGCCCGGCCGCGACCAGCGCCTGCACGGCCACGATGTCATCGCTCGTGAACGTGATCCGCGGCGCGAACCCCGCCTTCTCGCACAGATCCAGCAAATGGCCGCGGCACCGGTCGCACCCCGCGATCCAGGCGGACCCGGCGTGGTCGGCCAGATCGCCCGGCGGGGTGCCGGCCACCAGGTAGCTGGGGTCGTCGAGGAGGTGGATCATGTCGACGCCGCCGTCCTCCGGCGCGGTGTCGTCGTACCGGAAGATCACCGCCACGTCCACCCGCCCGGCCCGCAGCAGCCGCAGCGCCTCGGGCGGCTCGGTCTCGGTGAGGTGCAGGCGCAGGCCGGGGTGGGCGGCGGCGAGCAGCCCGGCGGCCTTCGGGATGAACGTGCCCAGCGCGGAGGGGAAGGCGGCCAGCCGCACCCGCCCCGTACGCAGCCCCACGTGCGCGGCCAGTTCCTCGGCCGTGGCGTCGAGCCGGCCGATGATGTCCGCGGCCCGCTCGGCCAGCAGCCGGCCCGCCTCGGTGAGCCTGATGCCGCGCCCGGCCCGCTGGATGAGCTTGGCCCCGGTCTCCGCCTCCAGCCGGGCCAGGTGGTGGCTGACCGAGGGCTGGGAGTAGTGCAGATCCTTGGCCGCCGCGGTCAGCGAACCCCTGCGGGCCACCGCGACCAGGACGCGCAGCCGTACGACGTCGAGCATTCATCAACCATATCTATCGATCGACCAGAAGACTTCTGTTGGACCTATTGTTCGAGATGGGAGACCGTAGGAGGGGAAGGCAGACACCTGTTTCTCCCTAGGGGAACACTATGAATATGGCCGCCGGAACCGTCACCAGGCCAGGACTCGACGTCCTCATCTCAGGAGTGTCGCGGATCGTCGCCCGCGACCTCGACCGCCGCGAGACCGCGCTCACCGTCGCGGCCCTGCTCCGCGAGAACCTCCCAGGGCTCGACCTCTTCACGCCGGAGGAACGCGCGGGCTCGCCCGACGGGTACGTCTCCCACGTGCTGCACGCCGAGCCCGGCTTCTCGATCGTCGGCGTGGTGTGGCGGCCCGGCCAGGACACGGTGATCCACGATCACGTGTCGTGGTGCACGTTCGGCATCCTCAGCGGCATCGAGTACGAGACGCTCTACCGCGACCTGGGCGATCACCTGGTCGAGATCGGCCGGGCCGAGAACCGGCCGGGCGAGGTCAGCGGCTTCGCGCCGCCCGGCGACATCCACAAGGTGCGCAACACCAGCCCGGAGGTCGGGGTGTCCGTGCACGTGTACGGGGCCGACGTGAGCAGGCTCGGCAGCAGCGTGCGCCGCGTCTACGACCTGCCCGTCAGGTAAGTGCCGATGACTTCCGGTCGCCCCGCCGGTCTGTTGGTATGGCAGACAGATCCGGAAGAGGAGCGACCATGGAACCGACCACCGAACTGGACGCCCGTTTCAGCGCACCGAACGCCGCCGCCACGCCGTGGGCCGAGGCGCGGGAGCAGCTGGAGCGGGCACAGACGTACTGGCTGAGCACCGTACGCGCCGACGGCCGCCCGCACGTCACCCCGCTGCTGGCCATCTGGCAGGACAACGCGCTGTACTTCTGCACCGGAGCCGAGGAGCAGAAGGGCAAGAACCTGGCCGCCAACCTCGCCTGCGCGCTCACCACCGGCGTCAGCTCCCTGTATGAGGGCCTGGACCTGGTGGTGGAGGGCGTGGCCAAGCGCGTCACGGACCCCGTCGCGCTCAAGCGGCTGGCCGACGCCTGGGAGGCCAAGTACACCAGCGAGTGGCATTTCGACATCGGGGACGGGGTGTTCGTGAACAGCGCAGGCGGCGCGGCCCTGGTCTTCGAGGTGCGGCCGGCCAAGGTGCTGGGCTTCCGCAAGGGCGACTACGCCCAGACCCGGTGGCGCTTCTGACAGATACGAAAACAAATTTGCGCAACTTATATTGCGCAAATTTTCTTTCGCTTCTATGGTGGGCTCATGGCCACCGAGAAGACCCATCAAGTCAAGGACCTCGACACGCTCAAGGCCCTGGGTCATCCGCTGCGCATCAAGCTCTACCGCGCGCTCTACGTCGCGGGCACGGCGACGGCCTCGCAGCTCGCCGACCAGGTGGACGAGGCGGTGTCGCTGGTCAGCTACCACCTGCGCAAACTGGCCACGCACGGCATCATCGAGGAAGCCGAGGGGCACGGCGGCGACGCCCGGGAGCGCTGGTGGCAGCCTGCGTCCTCCGGCCTCAACACCGAGGACGCCGACTTCCGCGACGCCCCCGAGAGCGCGGCCCTGCACACGACCGTCTCGCGCATGTACGCCCAAGACCGCACCGCCATGTACGAGAACTACCTCGACGCCAAGGCGGCCTGGAGCAACGACTGGCGCGACGCGGCCTTCAGTTCCAGCACCATGATGCCCCTCACGTCCGAGGAACTGGGGCTCATGCGCGAGGAGATGCTCGCGCTGGTGCAGGGCTGGCGGCTGCGGGCGGAGGCGGCGCGGGACGCGGGCGACACGGAGGGGCGCGAGAACGTCGCCGTATTCATGTATGGCTTCCCGTTCCGTATCTGACAGGAGAGCAGCCCCATGCATCCGGATCTATACCTGTATGTCGAGCGGGTGAGAGCCCGCGAACTGCGAGCCGAGGCCGAACGCCACCGTCTGGCCCACCCCGCAGGCGTGCTCCGCACCTGGGAGACCCGCCTGGGATGGGCGCTGGTGGAGACGGGCCTGCACCTCGTCATGCGCCGGCACGCGGTGGGCCACTGAACTACTGGCCGAGCTGGTGGCGCATGGCCACCGCGTCCATGACGGCCCAGTGCTCGACGATCCTGCCGTCCCGTACGCGGATCATGTCCATGCCCCGCACGTCGTACCGCCGCCCCGAGGCGGTGTGCGTGCCGCGGCTGCGGTAGATGTTGGCCGACAGATCCCCGTCCGCCACATTCTGCTCCACCTCGACCGACATGTCGTGGAAGCCCGTCTCCCCGGAGATCGATCGTTCCCACTTCGCCCGCCACGCCGCCAGGCCGTGGTGGTCGCCGTCGGTCCCGCCCCGGTGGTCGATCACGTTGGGGTCGATGAGGCCGAGCGCCTCCTTCATCCGCCCGGTGGCCAGCACTTCCGGCCACAGCTCAACGATTCGACGATGCACTTCACCTGCGGTCACGCTGCCTCCTTGTTAAGCGGGGATCTCCCCGGATAAGCTAACCGGGGAAATCCCCACTTAGCAAGGAGAACGATGGGCCGTCCGCTGCGGGCCGATGCCCAGCGCAACCGCGACCAGCTCCTGGCGGCGGCCGCGCGGGTGTTCGCCGAACGCGGCACCGACGCGCCGCTGGACGACATCGCCCGGCGCGCCGGAGTCGGGAACGCCACCATGTACCGGCACTTTCCCACCCGCTCCGACCTGCTGGTCGCCGTCTACACCGACGAGGTCGCCGGCCTGTGCGCCCGCGCCGCGACGCTGCGCGAGCAGGCCGGCTCGCCGCAGGAGGCGCTGCACGAGTGGCTACGCCTGTTCATGGACCACGTGTCCACCAAGCGCGACCTGGCCCTGGCCGTCACCGGCGAGAGCTCGGCCCTGGTCGCGGGCTGGCACCGCGCCATGCTGGAGGCCGCCTCGACGCTGCTGGAGGAGGCGGGGCGGGCGGGCGCCGTACGCGCGGATCTCGACGCGGCGGACCTGCTCACCCTGGTCAAGGGCATCACCCTGGCCGCCGCAGACCGGGCCCAGGCCGAACGCCTGCTCGCGCTCGTGAACTGGCAGACCTGATCAGCGCAACTCGCCCGGCTCTGGTCAGGGCAGTCCCCCCGGCTCTGGTCAGAGCAGTTCGCCCGGCTCTGGTCAGGGCAACTCACCCGGCCCCGGTCAGGGCAGTTCGCCCGGCTCGTCCACGATGCCGGCGCCCAGCACCGACGTCCCGACGGCCTCGCCGCCCCGCACCACCTTCGTCCCCATGTACCGATAGTCGGTGGAATCGAGGATGTAGTACCCCTTGACACCGTCCCCGGCGTCGAACACCACCCCGATGCCCCGGCGACCGTCCATGTCCGTCGCGTTCTGCTCGATGGACACCCCCGGGATCTTCGCCAGCGCCCGGTACATCCCCGCGGCCGTGGCAGGCGGGATCATGGGCCCGAACTTCATGTACCACCCGATGGCCCCGAACGCCTTCACGTCCCCCTCAATCTCGGACGCGCACTCCGGCGCGCAGATCGACAGCGGAGCCATCTCCCGCTTCAGCGCTCGGAAATGCGCCAGCAGCGCGTCGGGGTCGGAGGGCAGCGCCTCCACCTCCCGCCGCGTCCGCCCGACGTGCGTCGGCCCCTTCTCCGCCGCCGTCACCTTGAGCTCGCCGCCCTCCTGCCTGAGTGCAGACCGCCGCCCGTCCAGGCGGCTCCAGTTCTCGAAAGCCGGCAGATCGCCGCCCATGTGCTGCGATTCCTTGAGATAGAACCATTGGTCATCCCGGACCGGCCCGGCCGCGCGCCGGTCGGCGACCAGCGCCGCCCGCTCCAGCACGGACGCGGGGCGTTCCCGCTGCTCCATGGTGTGGGGCACCGGCCGTACCCCGTCCTCCCGCGGCTGCAGAACGGCCACGGCCACCACGGCCAGCGCCGCGGCCCCGGCCACGGTCAGCCCCCAACGCAGCCGGTACGCGGGCCGCCCCGACTTCGCGACGCCCTTGGCCGTCATCTCACTCAGCCTGCGCTCCGCCCCCGACACGTCCGGCCGCTCGGGCACCTCGCTGCGCAGCTCATTGAGCAGATCGATCTCGTTCGCCATCATTCACCCCTCTTCCACGACGGTCGGATCGACACTGGTCAGCACCCGGCGCAACCTGCCCCGCGCCCGGTTGACGCGCGATCGCACGGTCCCCACGGGCACGCCGAGCGCCACCGCGGCCTCCTCATACGTCAGCTCTCCCCACGTCACCAGCAGCAACGTGTCCCGATGCTTGCGCGACAGCCCGGCCAGCGCCTTGGCCAGCCGCCTGCGCGCCCCGCCGGCGGCCACCCGCCGCTCGACCTCGTCGGTGAACGGCTCGATCACCGAGTCGGCCCCGGTACGACTCAGCGCCTTGTACAGGCCGATCTCGCGGCGGCGGTGCCGGCCGACGAGGTTGGTGGCGATGCCGTACAACCAGGCGCGCTCGTCACCGAGCCGCCCGTCGAAGGTGTCCAGCCGCTGCAACGCCACGGCGAACGTCTCGGCGACGATGTCGTCGGCGGGCTCCAGCCCGAGGCGCCGTACGACATAGCGTTTGAGCCCGGGGGCGTGCTCGACGAACAGGGTGGCGAAGCGCTCGGACTCGTGCCGGGGCAGCGCGCCCTCCGCCACGGCACCGGGCCGGGGCGACGGGGCCTCCCGGCTCTCGTGTCGCATGTTGTGCCTCTCGGGTTTCTCCTGTCATGACACGAGTAATTGCCGCGAGCGGGGACGACGGTTCCATGATTTTCCCTGCGACTCAGACCGCGACTCAGACCGCGACTCAGACCGCGACTCAGACCGCGACTCGGATCGCGACTCGGATCGCGATCCGAATCGCGACTCAGACCGCGACTCGGATCGCGACTCGGATCGCGATCCGAATCGCGACTCGGATCGCGACTCAGACTGCGACGAACGCGTCCCGGTGATCGTAGGCCCAGGCGGCGAACGTACGGGGCGGGCGTCCCAGCACCAGCTCGACCTCCCCGGTAAGCCGCGCGTTGCCGTCCCGCGCCACCAGCTCGGCCCCGTCGACCGCGACGTCGGCGAAGACGGGATCCACCCCGGCGGCGACCAACCGCTCACGGTAGACCTCCAGCGGCACGTCCACCGTCTCGACGCGGCGACCCCCGAGTACCTCACCCAGCACCCCGGCCATGCCGGGAACGCTGATCAGCTCCGGCCCGGTGAGCGTCAGCGCCTCCCGTGCCCGCACCCCGGGCGTCAGTGCCCGCACCGCCACCTCGGCCACGTCCCGTGGGTCGATCACGCCCTGCCTGCCCTGCCCCATCATGTTCGGGATCGGCGCCCCCGTCCGGATCTGCGCCGCCCAGCTCAGCGCGTTGGAGGCGAAACTGGACGGGCGCAGCACCGTCCACTCCGTGTCGCCGGACTCCAGCGCCCGCTCGCCCGCAAGATGCCAGTCCCCGACCTTGGCCCCTGCGCGCTCGCCCGTGCCGATGGCCGACACCTTGACCACCTTCCGCATGCCCGCCGCCCGCGCCGCGGCGATCATTGCCTCGTCGTGCCCGGCCATCCACGGCCCCGGCGCGCTGAGCAGGAACAGGCCCTCCGCGCCGCGTGCCGCCGCGGCGAGCGACTCGCGATCGCCGAAATCACCTCGTACGGCCTCCACGCCGCGCAGCGCGGGAACCTTCGCCGGGTCCCTCGTCATCGCCCGCACCCTGATGCCGCCGCTTGCCAGCAGCCGGACCACTTCACTTCCCACGGTGCCCGTGGCACCCGTGACCAGAATCATGCCGCCCATCGTGGCAGCCTGCTTACCAGCGCATATAGGAAGTTCCGGCACGCCGCCGCAGGGCCGGTACGGTGAAAATCATGAGCGCAGAGGTCCCGATGACCGTGCCCGGCGGGCTGCGGCGACTGGTCCGCGAGGTGAGCGTGTTGACATCCGACGGCGCGTGCCGCGAGCGGCATCCCCTCGTGCACGTTCCCGAGACCGACACCTGCCTGATCTTCCGTACGACCGCCACCGGCCGCGGCGACCTGCTGGTGGCCGGCCCCCGCACCCGCGCCTCCTACCACGTCGGCAAGGACTTCCCCCTCTGCCTGCGCCTGCGGCTGCGTCCCGGCGCCGCCCGGCCCCTGCTCGGGGTCGCGGTGAGCGAACTGGTCGATCGGGTGGTCGGCCTCGGCGAGTTGTGGGGTGGCCGGGCGGACAGGCTGACGACCGCACTGACACGGGCGGGAGGCGACGCCGCCCTCGCGCTCAAGCACCTCGAAGCGGCCCTGCGGGACAGGATCGCCGCCCAGCCGGCCGCGGACCTCTCGCGTGGCGACCTGGTGCGGGTCGCGGCCGAGGCCCTGCGGGTACGCCCAGGGCTGCGGCGCGAACCCCTGCCCGCCGTCGCCCGCAGGCTCGCCGTCAGCGAACGCCACCTGCGTGACCTGTTTGCCGATGGCGTCGGGCTGCCGCCCAAACGGTACGAACGCATCGCCCGCCTCCGCCAGGTGCTGGCGGGCGGTGCGAACGGGACCGGCCGGCGCTGGGGGCAACTCGCGGCGGCGACCGGCTACTACGACCAGTCCCACATGACGGCCGAATTCCGCACCCTGATGGGCGTCACCCCCACGGCCTACTTCTCCGGCCGCCTTCCGGCACCACAACCCTGCTGAGAACCCGGGCCGTCTCCTGCGCACCGTGATGACGTGACGCCGTAATGCCACCGCCCGCGCACCGTAATACTGCTGCAACTCTGGTCGCGTCCTCGAACGCGTACCACTGCCGAGGTTTTTGGTACCTTCAGCCCGATCTTGCGCGTCATATGTAGGTGCCCCGAAACAACGCCGCACGGGCGTGAGGAGATCGTTGTGAAGAACGCAGCGGTATCGGAGACCGGCCGAACCTGGGCCCTGCCGTCGCCATGGCGTGACGCGCGTGTCGCGGTGGTGGTGCCGACGTACAACGAAGCGGGCAACATCGGCGAGTTAGCCGCCCGGATCCTCGCGCTCGACCTGCCCAACCTCAGGCTGATCATCGCCGACGACGACTCCCCTGACGGCACCGGCTCGCTGGCCGACGACCTCGCGGAACGCGCGAACGAGGAGCGCGAGGGCAGCATGGTCGTGCTGCACCGCAAGGTCAAGGAGGGGATCGGACGGGCCCACCTCGCCGGGATGCAGGAGGCGCTCGCGCGCGGCGACGAGTACGTGGTGCAGATGGACGGCGACCTGAGCCACCGCCCCGAGTACATCCCGCACCTGCTCGGCACGATCCTGGCCACCGAGGCGGGCGTGGTGATCGGCAGCAGGTACGTGGTGGGCGGCTCCTCCTCGGCCCGATGGGGCAGGCACCGGCGCCTGCTGAGCCGCTTCGCCGGCCTCTACGTCAACACGATCCTGCACCTGTCGGTCCGCGACCCCACGGGCGGATTCAAGATCTGGCACCGCGACGTGCTCGAAGTCATCGACCTCGACGCCATCAGAAGCGACGGCTACAGCTTCCAGGTCGAGATGAACTACCTGTGCAAGCGCCTGGGACGCGCGATCGTCGAGATGCCGATCCACTTCGAGGAACGCAACGCCGGCTCCAGCAAGATCAGCCTCGCCGTCCAGCTGGAATCCATGGTCACCCCACTCGTCCTGCGATTCGGCGCCCAGCGACAGCGCTGATCCTCGATCATTACCGGCGAGCAACAGTTCGAGGATCGCGGTCCGCCGTCGTTGCCTGTCGGTAGCCGGGTGATGCGTGCAGAGCGCCGGAGGAGGGGCTATTTCGCATCTTTAGCAACTCTGATCCCTTTCATACGGCAACTCGACGAACTCCGCGACGCTGCTCTCATCGAAGTCTTGCTCAACTACGATTGCAGAAACGCAGGTTTCCAGCAATAATCGCTCTCATGATGGACGACGAAGCTGGTCACCCTTCGATGCTTCTGGCGTTCCGGGCGGAAAATATCTACTCGTTCTATGACGAGTTGGACTTCTCGATGGAGGCGACCGCTCAAGCGGAGGAGGGTGTGCCGAGGGACGTCCACTGGCACCAGAAGGGTGGTCGTCCACTTCGGGTTCTACCTGCGGCTGGCGTGTTCGGTGCTAACGCTTCGGGTAAGACAAACCTGCTCAAAGCCCTGTACGGCCTCAGGGAACATGTCCTGTTCTCGTTCCGATCCGGAGACCCGTCTGGCGGAATCCACCGGCACAGCTTCCGGCTCGATCCCGGGGCGGGGGAGAAGCCGACTCGTTACGAGATTGACCTTGTCCTGAACGGCGTCCGTCACGAATACGGCGTTGTCATGAACGACCAGCATGTTCTACATGAATGGGCATATCGTTACCCGAATGGCCGCGCTGCCCTGATCTTCGAACGCACATGCGGGAAGCAGGTGGACATACCTGCTGGCAAGCGCACAATAGGAAGGGCGATAGAGAGGATCGCCAGGCCAAACGCCCTGTTCCTGTCGGCCGCCGCCGCAGGCAAGCACCCAGATCTGCTCCCGCTCTACGACTGGTTTGGGCAGAATCTGAAATTCGCAGAGGCATCGAGCAGGCAGGCCCGCTGGGCGTTCACAGCACAGCTGCTTCGTGAGGATGCGAGCCGCGAGCAGGTCTTGGCGCTCCTTCGCGCCGCAGATCTCGGCATCTCGGACGTAAGGATTCGTCCACCAGACCCCAAGGTTCTTGAACGAGTCCGCCGCGCCATCCTCATCCTGACCGGGCACGAGGATGATGCTGAGGGATTTCCGGACATTGACCTCACAGAGCTGGGTTTAGTGCTGAGTCACCGTGGCGCGGAGGAGGATGTCGACTTCAACGTGTCCGAGGAATCGCTGGGCACCCTCGTTTGGCTTGGGATCGTGGGGCCTGTCTTCGACGCGCTCGAAGCGGGCAGTGTGCTCCTGGCCGACGAGCTGGAATCGAGTCTGCACCCAACACTCGCAGAGCGGATCATCGGACTGTTCCAGGACCCTGAGGCCAACCCCAATGGCGCACAGCTTATCTTCAGCTCCCATGCCCCCACGCTATTGGGCAATGCAACACAATCGCGCCCTCTGGGGCGGGACCAGGTCTGGTTCACCGAGAAGCTTGTGAATGGACGTAGTCGCCTCTACCCCTTGTCGGATCTGTCGCCACGTCAAGAGGAGGCCATAGGGAAGCGGTATCTGTCCGGCCGTTACGGTGCAACGCCAATCGTCAGTCACGAGGAATTCGTCGAGGTCGCGCGCCTCATCGCCGCTGGCGGTCGCAAGTGACACGCAAACCACAGGGTCGTGCGCAGAAGCCGCCGGCAGAGCTCGCCAACAGACGAACGCTTCACGTCTACACCGAGGGCGCCAAGACCGAGGTTCTCTATTTGCAGCACTGGTATCGGCTCTTCAGGGACAAGGTCATCGTGACCATCGACGACTTCCACGGGGTTCCTCATTCCCTCGTGTGCGCTGCCAGCGACCGCAAACGAGCGGATCAGCGCGAGGAGAAGCGTGGTCGCGGCCGTGCGTTCGATGAGTACTGGTGCATGTTCGACGTCGACGAGTTCCCGAACCTCCCGCAAACATATCAATTGGCTGCCCAGCATCAGATCAATATTGTCGTATCGAACCCGTGTGTCGAACTATGGTTCATGCTTCATTTCCAAGAGCAGACGGCCGCTATTGAGCGGGGCTTAGCACAGACGCTGTCCAAGAAATATCTCTCCTGTGACAAGACGTTGACTCCTCGTGCTCTTGAGCAAACTGGTCGATCATTATGCTGTTGCCCTGGAACGCGCACAGAGGCTGGACGGCAAACATGAGGGCGACGGGTCTCCTGCGCGCTCCAATCCAAGCTCAAATTCCTGGCAGCTGATCGAACGCATTCGGGACCACAAAGAATCCATGTAGTTGCGGGCCGCCGGAATGATCAGTACGCGCGGCCTTCACCGCGAAAGCCCGAGGTCAGTATCTGTTTCGGGCCGAGCCGCCACCGGCACATCAGCCAGCGCCGGTGCCGTGCCATCCGCATCATCGACGCCGCCAACCGGCTCGCCCCGCAATTGGACTCAAGGTCGCCGGACTCATCGAGTGGAGATGCCGGCGACCGGCGCGGCCGTGACACAACCATGACATCGCGCTGACGGTCCGAGGACATGTCCGGCCGACAGTGGACTGGTTGACCGGCGCCTGTTGCCCAGCGGTGGGTCCGGCGTGTCACTGAGAAAGGCTGATCGATCGTGACCCAACGCGTACGCGTGGCCGTGCTGGCCGGGGGGCCGTCCGCCGAGCACGAGGTGTCGCTGCAGTCGGCGCGGGCCGTGCTCGACGCCCTGCCGAAGGACCTGTACGAGCCCGTCCCCGTCATCATCGACCGGCAGGGCAGGTGGCCGGTGGAGCTGCGAGGGGATCTGGCGGACGTGGTATTCCCCGTGCTGCACGGGCCGTTCGGCGAGGACGGCGTCATCCAGGGGCACCTGGAGACGCTGGGCATCCCGTACGTGGGCTGCGGCGTCCTGGCCTCGGCCGTGGGCATGGACAAGGTCGCGATGCGGCGCGCGTTCCTGGCGGAGGACATTCCCGTCACACCGCACGTGTGGTTCACCGGGCACGAATGGCGCAGCACCACCGACCACTGGGCTCTGGTGAAGTCGCTCGACTGGCCGATGTACGTCAAACCGGTCAGCATGGGCTCCTCCATCGGCATCTCGCGCGTCACCTCCATGGAGGAGTTGCGCGCGGGCGTGGAGCTGGCGCTGTCCTACGACCGGGCGGTCATCGTCGAGCAGGGCGTGAGCGCGCGCGAGCTGATCTGCGGCGTGCTCGGCGGCTACGACGACGCGGAGGCGTCGGTGCCGGGCGAGCTCATCGTGCCGGACGACTGGCTCGACTACGAGGCCAAGTACCTCAGCCCGGCCGAGATCGCCACCATCCCCGCCGTGCTGCCGGAGCGGGTGGCAGAGGAGGTGCGCGAGCTGTCGTTGCGCGCCTACCGGGCGATCGGCGGTTACGGGCTGGCCCGCGCGGACTTCCTGTACGAGCAGGACACCGGACGCCTGTACATGCTGGAGATCAACACCATGCCGGGCTTCACCTCCCGCTCGGTCTACGCGCGAGCGTGGGGCGCGAGCGGGGTCTCCTACCCGGACCTGCTGCGCCGCCTCATCGACCTCGCGTTCGCCAGGAGCGGCGCATGATCCCCATGACGTTGGACGAGATCGCGCGGGTCGTCGGGGCGAGCCCGCACGATGTGCGCGACCCCAGGGCGCTGGTGACCGCGCCCTCGGCGGTCGACTCCCGCGAGGTGGTGCCCGGCGGTCTGTTCGCCGCGACGGCCGGCGCCCGCGTGGACGGTCACGACTACGCGGCGGTCGCCATCGCGGCCGGCGCCGTCGCCGTGCTGGCTTCCAGGCCCGTCGGCGTGCCCGCGCTCGTGGTCGAGGACGTCCAGAGCGCGCTCGGCCTGCTGGCCGGGCATCTGCTCGGACGCATCGGCCCGACCGTGATCGGCCTGACCGGCTCGGTGGGCAAGACCACGACCAAGGACCTGCTGGCCCAGGTGCTCGAACGGCACGCCGCGACGGTCGCCACCGACAGGTCGTTCAACAACGAGCTCGGGCTGCCGCTCACCGTGCTGCGTGCCGATGCCGGCACCCGCTACCTGGTGCTGGAGATGGGCGCGGGCCGCAAGGGCGACCTGACCTACCTGACCGGGATCGCGCCGCCCCAGGTCGGGCTGGTGCTCAACGTCGGCAGCGCGCATGTGGAGCGGATGGGCACCGGTCCCGCCGACATCGCCGAGGCCAAGGGCGAACTGGTCGAGGCGCTTCCGGGGGACGGGTTCGCGCTGCTCAACGCCGACGATCCGTACGTCATGGGCATGGCCGGCCGCACCAAGGCGCACATCCTGCTGTACGGCAGGTCCGCGGAGGCGCAGGTGCGAGCCGAGGACGTGCGGCCGGCGGATCGCGCACGAACCGCGTTCGAGCTGGTGACGCCCTCAGGTCGCGCCCCGGTCGAGCTCGACCTCATCGGTGAGCACCAGGTGGGCAACGCCCTGGCCGCCGCCGCCGTGGCCACCGCGCTCGGCCTGGGCGTCGCCGAGATCGCCGAGGGACTGAACGCGGCCCGGCGGCGCTCGGTGGGCCGGCTGGAGATCGTCGAACGGCCCGACGGCGTCACCATCGTCAACGACGCCTACAACGCCAGCCCGGAATCCATGCGGGCCGGGCTGCGGGCGGCCAAGACCCTGGCCGGCTCCCGCCGTGCCGTCGCCGTGCTCGGCGCGATGGGGCAGCAGGCGGCGGCCTCCCGCGACCGGCACGCCGAGATGGGCCGCCTCGTCGCCGACCTCGGCTTCGACGTGCTGATCACGGTCGGAGCGGGGGATCCGCTCGCGATGGCGTGGGCGGCGCAGTCCGCGAACCGGGACGTGACCGTCCACACCGTCCAGGACGTCACCGAGGCCATCGAAGTGGCCACCTCCCTGGTCGAACCGGGAGACGTGGTGTTCGTCAAGGCTTCCAGCGAGATCGGGCTCGGCGTCTGCGCCCGCGCCCTGGCCCAGTGAAACGGAGTTCCATGCGTACTATCGGGCTGATCGGCGGGTTGAGCTGGGAATCAACGGTCATTTACTACCAGATCATCAACCAGCGGGTACGTGAGCGCCTCGGCGGCAGCCACTCCGCCAACAGCCTGATCTGGTCGGTGGACTACACGACCGTCGAGGAGCTGATCTTCGCCGGCCGCTGGGACGAGGTGGGCGCGATGCTCGCCGGCGCGGGCGGGAAGCTGGAGACCATGGGCGCCGAGTTGCTGCTGATCTGCAGCAACACCTTCAGCCGGGTCAACGACGAGGTGGAACGGGCGGCGAACGTGCCCGTGCTGCACATCGCCGACGCCGTGGGCGCGGAGGTGGACGCCAGGGGGATGCGCAAGGTCGGCCTGCTGGGCACCCGCTTCACCATGGAGGAGTCCTTCTACGTGGATCGGCTGGCCGGGCACGGCTTCGAGGTGCTCGTCCCGGAGCGGGACGAGCGCGAGATGGTGCATCGGGTGATCTTCGATGAGCTGATACGCGGAGTGCTGCGGCCCTCCTCCAGGGACGCCTACGTACGCACCATCGCGGGCCTGGCCGACCAGGGCGCAGAGGCGGTCATCCTCGGCTGCACCGAGATCGAACTGCTGATCAGCGACAAGGACACCGCCATCCCGCTGCTGCCCAGCGCCCGGCTGCACGCCGAGGCCGCGGCAGGCTACGCGCTGAACGGCTGAATAGGATACGGAGAAAGTGAGTTACGGAGCGTGTGGTGAAACTCGGCGGCGTCTCGCGAGTGTTGTTGATCGAAGATGACCCGGCCGTCCGGGAGGGCCTTGAGCTGGCCCTGACCCGGCACGGGCACCGGGTGCACGCGGTGGAGTCCGGCGAGCAGGGGCTGGAGCGGCTGCGTTCGCACGTCCCCGACGTCGTCGTGCTCGACCTGATGTTGCCCGGCATGGACGGGTTCGAGGTCTGCCGCCGCATCCGGTCCGCCGGACAGGTGCCGATCATCATGCTGACCGCGCGCGGCGACGACATGGACGTGGTGGCCGGGCTGGAGGCGGGCGCGGACGACTACGTGGTCAAGCCGGTGCAGCCCCGGGTGCTGGAGGCGCGCATCGGCGCGGTGTTGCGGCGGATCGGCCGGGATCAGGCGGAGCTGGAGCGGCACGGCGAGCTGACCATCGATCGGGCCGGGCTGGTGGTCGCCCACCGCGGCGAGCCGGTCGCCCTGGCCCCGACCGAGCTGCGCCTGCTGCTCGTGTTGTCCGGCACGCCAGGCCGGGTGCACAGCCGTCAGCAACTGCTGGAGTCGGTGTGGGAGCACGGCTACTTCGGCGACTCGCGCCTGGTGGACGCGTGCGTGCAGCGGTTGCGCGCGAAGATCGAGGACGATTCGGCGGCGCCTGTCTACGTGCAGACCGTACGCGGCTTCGGATACCGGTTCGGGCCGGTGTGAGCCGCCGGTGACACCTCGGCCGAGTCTGGGGCTGCGTGCCCGGCTGCTGTTCGCGTTCGCACTGCTGTGTGTGGTCACCGCGGCGGCGGTGTCCGGCACGAGCTATGTCCTGGCCCGCAACGAGATCCTGCAGCGGACCCAGGACGCCGAGGTGCACGCGATGACCAGCCGCCTGCAGGCGCTCTACCCGTTGCCGACCGCGACGCCGGACCAGATCGAGCTCGACGAGATCGCCAAGGCTGCGACCAACTACGTCTGCTGCGGGTTCGCCATCTACGGCGAGCTGAGCTCGCCCGCCGCCGGGTCGTCGGATGCCGTACCGCCGGATCCCGGGCCGCCGGATGCCGGGCCGCGGTCGCGCCGGATGCCGGGCAAGCCGCCGGCCGTGAACCTCGACTCGGTCTCACCGGCGTTGCGACGGCAGGTGGCCGGCGGCCGTACCGCCTGGCAGCGGGTGGCGCTGGAGGACGGGCCCTGGCTGATCGTCGGCACGCCGTTGATGATCACTGAGCAGGGGCAGGGGCCGCGGCCGTCGGGCATCGAGGTCTACGTCGCGCGCAGCCTGGACGCCGAGCGGCGCAGCATCGACGGGCTCGCCCTGTCGGCCTGGGGCACCGGTGGGGCGGCCCTGGCCTTCGCGGTCCTCCTGGCGTTGCTGGCCACCCGGGGCGTGCTGGGCCCGGTGCGCGAGCTCGGCCGGGCGGCCCGCCTGCTCGGCCAGGGCGAGCTGCGCACCAGGATCGCGGTCCGCGGCTCCGACGAGCTGGCCGACGTGGCGCACACCTTCAACAGCACCGCCGCGGAGCTGGAACGGCACGTCAAACAGTTGCGCGAGATGGAGGCCGACGCCCGCCGGTTCGTGGCCGACGTGTCCCACGAGCTGCGCACCCCGCTGGCCGCGCTCACCGCGGTCGCCGACATCCTGGAGGAGGAGGCGGCCGAGCTGCCCGAGCCGGCTGGCCGGGCCGCCCGGCTGGTCAGCCAGGAGACGCTCAACCTCACCGTCCTGGTCAACGACCTCATCGAGATCAGCAGGTTCGACTCGGGCGTCGCGGCCCTCGTACCGAACGAGGTGGACGTGGCCGAACTGGTGCGCTCGACCCTGCGCGTCCGGGGCTGGCCGGAGCAGGTGGAGACCGACCTGCCGGCCGGGGTGACGGCCCGGCTGGACCCGCGCCGGGTGGACGTCATCCTGGCCAACCTGGTCGGCAACGCGCTGCGGCACGGCGAGCCGCCGGTGTCGGTACGCCTGTCCGCCGACCCGCACTGGATCACCGTCGAGGTACGCGACCACGGACCCGGCCTGGACCCGGCGGTGCTGCCGCACGTGTTCGACCGGTTCTACAAGGCCAGCGCGACCAGGGCCAGGTCCGAGGGCAGCGGCCTGGGCCTGGCCATCGCGCGGGAGAACGCGCGCCTGCACCGGGGCGACCTCACCGTCGTCAACGCGCAGGACGGTGGAGCTCTGTTCACGCTGCGCCTGCCACGCCGAACCCCCGATCCAGACGGAGGCCCCGAGTGAGGAGCGTGCTCGCCGCAGCTGTCGTGTTGCTCATCGCCGTGGCCGGTTGCGGCGTGCGGCCCAGCGACGTCATCCGCGCCGGCGACCCGCCCGGCGGCCGCGTCGAAGCCCGGCCGACGATCACCCTCTACCTGATCAAGAAGGGCAGGCTGGAGGCGGTGACGCGGCCCGGTGGCCGGCTGTACGTGACGGACCGGCTCGCGACCCTGGCGGACGGGCCCACCGCGAGGGAACAGTCGGATGGATTCACCACCGACGTCCCGTTCGACGTGGGCCCGTTCACGGTGACCGCCGAGCCGGAGCGCCCCATGGTGGTGACCCTGTCCACGCCGCTCGACGAGCTGTCCGAGCTGGCACTCCAGCAGATCGCGTGCACGGCCGCCGCCATCACGGGGCTGGAACAACCCCCGCAGGTCACCCTGGTCGGTGGTGGGCAGACCGCCGACCAGGGAAAGTGCCCGGCACCACGGTAGCGCCGGGCTACACGCCCAGGGCCGAGGGCACGGTAGCGCCGGGCTACACGCCCAGGGCCGAGGGCAGGCTGAGCTCGTTGAGGAACAGGGCCTCCGTCGTGGCGACCTTCCGCAGCTCCTCCAGGTCCACACGCTCGTTCGGCGCGTGGATCGCCGCCTCCTCGTCCTCCGCCCCGAACAGCAGGATCTCGGCCGCGGGGAACTGCTTGAGCAGCGTGCTCACCAGCGGGATCGAGCCGCCGGCGCCCACGTCGCGCGGCCGGCGGCCGAAGGCGCGCTCCATCGCGCGGTTGAGCGCCGCGCGGGCCTTGCCGCCCGAGTCGGCCTGGAAGCCGGAGCCGACCGTGAAGTCGCCGAACGACACCTGCACGCCCCAGGGCGCCACCTGCTTCAGGAACTCCGCGACCGCGTTGACCGTGGTCTTCGGGTCGCCGGCCGGCGGCACGCGGACGGTGACCCTGGCCCGCGCGACCGGCTGGACGGCGTTGATCGCGCCGGAGACCGTGGGCACATCCAGGCCCGTGACCGTGATCGCGTACGAGGACCACAGCCGGTCCGCCAGCGAGCCCGAACCCACCAGCGAGACCCCGTCGAGCACCCCGGAGGTCTTCCTGAACTCCTCCTCCGACGGCCCCTGCCCGAGGAAGGAGCCCCGGGGCAGCCCGGGTACGCGGATGTCGCCGTTGTCGCCGTGCAGCGAGGTCAGCATGCGCATGAGCGCGCTCAGCGCGTCGGGGGCGGCGCCGCCGAAGGAGCCGCTGTGCACGGCCTCGCGCAGCGTGCGGACCTCGACGGTGAAGGCGGCCATGCCGCGCAGCGAGGTGGTGACCGCCGGGTCGCCGACGCGCGGGTTGCCGGTGTCGGCCACCACGATCGCGTCGGCCCGCAGCAGGTCGGGGTTGCGCTCGACGAACGCCTCAAGGCGGTCGCCCGCGTACTCCTCCTGGCCCTCGATGATGACCTTGATGCCCACCGGGAACCGGCCCTGGAAGGTGCGCAGGGCGGTCACGTGCGAGATCACGCCGGACTTGTCGTCGGCGGTGCCCCGGCCGTACAGGCGGCCGTCGATGAGCGTCGGCTCGAACGGCGGGGTACGCCATGCGGCCGGGTCCCCCGCCGGCTGCACGTCGTAGTGCGCGTACAGGAGCACCGTGGGCATGCCGGGAGGCGCGGGCGCCTCGCCGTAGACGGCCGGGAAGCTGCCGTCCACCTGCACCTGCTGCACGCGCGGCAGGCCGGTGGAGCGCAGCAGTTCCTCGGTCATGGCCGCGGCCGCGAAGACGGGCTCCTCCGGGTGCCCGGGGAAGGCCACGGAAGGGATGGCGGCCAGCCGCCTGAGCTCCTCGACGGCCTGTGGCATCGCGGCGGCGACAGCGCTCTCGATCTGATCTGGAGTCACGGACGGTCCCCCGGGGGTTGTCTTGCGATGGTTAAGAGCTGTTCACGAGAGTTCACAGCGAATCGTCTAATTGGACCACAACCGGCCCTGCGCTGCGGAAACGAGGGGTGGGAGCGGTTCCGATCCAGGCGCTAATCTAACCTGCGGATTTCGTTGTCGTTACATAGCGGTTCTGCGGATCCCGATTTTCTTGCATACTGCTGCGACCGATTCGCTTGGCAAGTACGCGGTAGAACATGCAGACTGTGGGAAGCTGAGATACGAGGGAAGATAACCATGACGCAGCCGGAACACGACGTCCTGAAGGCCGCGCAGGACAACCTGTGGTTGCACTTCACCAGGCACAGCGCCTACCAGCAGTCCGAGATCCCGACCATCGTGCGCGGTGAGGGATCCTACGTCTACGACATCCACGGCAAGCGCTACCTCGACGGTCTGGCGGGGCTGTTCGTCGTCCAGGTGGGCCACGGACGCCAGGAGCTGGCCGAGGCCGCCGCCAAGCAGGCCCAGGAGCTGGCGTTCTTCCCGCTGTGGTCCTACGCGCACCCCAAGGCGGCCGAGCTGGCCCAGCGGCTGGCCGCGCACACCCCGGGCGAGCTGAACCGCGTCTTCTTCACCACCGGCGGCGGCGAGGCCGTCGAGACCGCCTGGAAGCTGGCCAAGCAGTACTACAAGCTGGTCGGCAAGCCGCTCAAGCACAAGGTCATCAGCCGCCAGATCGCCTACCACGGCACCCCGCAGGGCGCGTTGTCGATCACCGGCATCCCGGCGTTCAAGGAGATGTTCGAGCCGCTCGTGCCGGGCTCGATCCGGGTGCCGAACACCAACCACTACCGCGCCGACGAGATCACCGGCGTCAAGGGCATGACGCCCGAGGAGTACGGCTACTGGGCGGCCGAGCGGGTGGCCCGCGCGATCGAGATGGAGGGCCCCGACACGGTGGCCGCCGTCTTCGCCGAGCCCGTACAGAACGCCGGCGGTTGTTTCCCGCCGCCGCCCGGCTACTTCCGGCGCCTGCGTGAGATCTGCGACGAGTACGACGTCCTGCTCGTCTCCGACGAGGTCATCTGCGCCTTCGGCCGGCTGGGCACCATGTTCGGCGGCCAGAAGTTCGACTACGTGCCCGACATCATCACCTGCGCCAAGGGCATGACCAGCGGTTACTCCCCGATCGGGGCCATGATCGCGCACGAGCGGCTGTTCGAGCCGTTCAAGGGCGGCGACACCATGTTCGCCCACGGCTACACCTTCGGCGGCCACCCCGTCTCCGCGGCCGTGGCGCTGGCCAACCTCGACATCTTCGAGCGCGAGGACCTGCTCGGCCACGTGACGGCCAACGAGCCGCGCTTCCGCCAGACCCTCGACGACCTGCGCGACCTGCCGATCGTCGGTGACGTGCGTGGCTCCGGCTATTTCTGGGGCATCGAACTGGTCAAGGACAAGACGACCAAGGAGACGTTCGACGCCGCCGAGTCCGAGCGGCTGCTGCGCGGATACCTGTCCAAGGCGCTGTTCGAGGCGGGGCTCTACTGCCGCGCCGACGACCGGGGCGACCCGGTCATCCAGCTCGCGCCGCCGCTGATCGCCGGTGAGAAGGAGTTCGACGAGATCGGATCCATCCTGCGCGGCGTGCTCAACGAGGCGTGGGCGCGACTCTAGCCCTCACTTCGCGGAAACACCCCTCAGTCCGGTACGACGGAGTGCCGGTTCCCGAAAGGATCACCGCCATGAAGATCGGCGTTCCAGCCGAGGTCAAAAACCACGAATACCGCGTCGCCGCCACCCCGGCAGGCGTGCACGAGCTGGTGCGCAACGGGCACGACGTCACCGTACAACGGGGCGCGGGCCTGGGGTCGCAGATCACGGACGAGGAGTACCTCGCGGCGGGCGCGAAGATCCTCGACAACGCCGACGCCGTGTGGGGCGGGGCGGACATGGTGCTCAAGGTGAAGGAGCCCATCGCCGAGGAGTACCATCGGCTGCGCGAGGGGCTGGTGCTGTTCACCTACCTGCATCTGGCCGCCTCCCAGCCGTGCACCGACGCGCTGCTGCGGGCCAGGACGACGGGCATCGCGTACGAGACCGTCCAGGTGGGCACGTCGCTGCCGCTGCTCGCTCCCATGTCGGAGGTCGCGGGGCGGCTGGCGCCGCAGGTGGGCGCGTACAATCTGATGCGCTTCAACGGCGGCAGGGGCATCCTGCCGGGCGGCGTGCCCGGCGTGGCGCCCGCCAAGGTGGTCGTGATCGGCGGCGGCGTCTCCGGGCTGAACGCCGCGCAGATCGCCGTCGGCATGGGCGCCGAGGTCACGGTGCTCGACACCAACATCGACCGGTTGCGTTTCATCGACGCCGTCTACCAGGGCAGGCTCAAGACGCTGGTCTCCACCGCGTACGCGATCGAGCAGGAGGTCCTGCGGGCCGACCTGGTCATCGGCGCGGTGCTGATCCCCGGCGCCAAGGCCCCGACGCTGGTCTCCAACGACCTGGTCTCGCGCATGAAGCCCGGCTCCGTGCTGGTCGACATCGCCATCGACCAGGGCGGCTGCTTCGAGGACTCGCGCCCGACCACGCACGCCGAGCCGACGTACAAGGTGCACGACTCGGTCTTCTACTGCGTGGCCAACATGCCGGGCTCGGTGGCCAACACCTCGACCTACGCCCTGACCAACGCCACCCTGCCGTACGCGGTCAAGCTGGCCAACCTGGGCTGGCGCGACGCGATCAAGTCCGACGCTGGGCTGGCGGGCGGGCTCAACACGCACGCCGGCAAGCTCACGAACGAGCCGGTCGCCCAGGCGCTCGGGCTGCCGTACACGCCGGTCGCCGAGCTGGTCTGACGTCGCGGCGGGGTCAGTCCTTCGGCTTCCGCGGGTCCCACGTGGGCGTCGAAGGACTTGGCCCGGCCGAGCCGCCTCGGTTCACGACGTGCCGAGGGCGGCCATCGACATCGGATCAGGCCTGGTACGTGCCGTTCGGCGAGCGGACCTGATCGACCATGGCGCCGGTGTCGAGCTCGGTCTGCTTGAGGTCCTCGGCCATCCGCCGCATGCCCGCGCCGAACTCCTTCATGTTGCCGCCCAGGTGACCGCAGGTCTCTTCGAGCAGCCTGGTCAGCCCGTCCATGAGCTCGCCCGTGCCAGAGGAGCCCCAGGCGGTGGAGCCGGTGCCCCGTACGGAGGTGACCAGCCGGTCGGTGTGGCGCTGGAACGCCTCCGCGGCGTCCGTGAAGTGCCGCCCCGCACTGCCCAGGGTCGAGTGGTCGAAGAGGAACAATTGGCTCACAACACCGATCAGTATCACGGATGCGGTTAAGGGCTCCCGCTGATCTCGTGAACCAAGGCCAACTTTGTGTCCATAAGAACCATTCATGATACTTATGGACGCTGTGACCGACGAGTCTCTGCGGGACACCTGACCAGATGGCGATCATCCTCCCCGAGCGTCTGCATGCGCCGTTCGACATGCTGGGCGTGGAGTGGCCCAGCGAGAACGAGGATCACATCCGGCTGTCGTCGTCCACCATGCGCGCCTTCGCCGACACCCTGGACGGCGAGGTCGTCCGCGGCGCGTCCGGCGCCGTCGCGCACGCCTCCACCAACAACGCCGGCGAGCACATCGACGCACTCAACACGTCGTGGGCCGGCTACCACGACCCCGAGAAGCAGGACGGGCACCTGCGGAGCCTGTCCATGTCGATGCGCGCGCTCGCCGACGGGCAGGACCTCTACGCGAAGCTTGTGGAGGTCGTCAAACTCTTCCTGATCGTCCTGGCCACCTATGTCCTGTTCGTCCTGGCGTGGGCCTTGGCCGCGGCGGCGATCTCGGGGGGAGCCTCCGTCCTCAAGGGACGGGCCGTGGTCGGCATGTTGCGCCTGTTCGCCAGGAAGGCCGTCGCCACCCTGCGCCAGAAACTGGAGCGCTACTTCGGACAGGCGATCGTCAGGGCCGTCGAACGCCGGCTGCGCACCATGCTCGGGGCGAAGGCGCCCAAGTTCCCCGCCGTGCAGAAGGGCGGCATGCGCGCCGCGCTGGCCAGGACCGGCATGCTGGCGACCGCGGGCGCAACCGGGTGGCAGATGTCGCGGAACTCGCCGGTACGGAACCTGGGCCCCCAGGCCGAGTCCCCCGAGAAGGGCCCGCGCGACGGCAAGTACGACCTGGGCCCGGCGAAGGATCCGGGAATCCCCTTCGACAATCCGTGGCCGCTGGACCCCGACTCCGACCCGTCCGCCGCCGACCACGCGAACTGGTACAAGTGGCAGGCCTTCCAGGACGCCGAGGACGCCACGCCCGGTTTCGACGAGGCGGCGGACACCTACCGGCACTACCTCAGCGGCTCGGGCAAGGACTACGCCATCGACTACGAGCAGGCGTACAAGGACGACAAGCTGATCCGCGACGGTGTGGACCAGGAGATCCGCCGCGCGCAGGCGAACGCCGAGCGCCTCTTCCAGGAGACCGGGCAGCGGCAGTTCCAGATGACGGGAGAGCCGGTCGACATCGACAGGACCGACACCAAGAACTGGGAGTTCGCCCTCGGCAAGCACTCCATCTGGGGCAGCGGCGACGTCCGGGTCGAGGGCAACCAGGCCACGATGGACGTCACCGTCCACGCCTACGACCGTTACAACTTCAACAACGACGGCCACTGGTTCACCTCGGAGAACGGTCGCTTCGAGGAACTCGGCTGGGCCAGGTCGTACGACACGCGCGGAACACTCAAGCGCACGGTCACCTGGACGATCGAGTGACCCCCATCCCAACCGGCGATCTTGCAGCTCAAGACGGACTGGTATAGAGGTAATGCACCATGGCAACCGAGCCGATTGACAAGAGCCAGGCAGCCATCACCACCGACGACCTCTGGGACCTGCGTGCCGACCCGGGTCGGCTGGAGCTCCTGGGCAAGGCATGGCGTGCCCTCGGCTCCGGGGCGCGCTCCGCGGAGGGGAAGATCAACGACGCCGCCAAGGACGTCTTCTCCAAGGAATACTGGACGGGCGACACCGCCGACTCGTTCAACGGCTACCGCAAGCGCCTGACCGCCGACATCGAACGGGCCGCGGCGTGGGCCGACAACATCGGGCGCACGCTCGACCTGACCGCCACGACGCTCCGGGTGCAGCAGGGACTCCTCGACGACGAGCGCGACAAGCTCAAGTCGGTGCCCGCCGACACCGGCACCGACACCCTGACCTTCCGGCCCGAGACCGCCGGGCAGACCACCTTGGTCAACACCGCGATACGCACGGCCAAAGAGATCCGCGGCCGCGTCGACACGGTGCTGGAGGAGAAGCGGCGGGATCTCGACTTCTACCGCGAGCAGTTCGACCTGATCGCCAAGCAGTGGAAGCCCCGGTCGGTCCGCATGGTCAACCTCAACATCGGCCAGGGCGCCGGAAACTCCCCAGGCAACGACGCCGGCACCGACTCCGAGGACATCGACAACATCGCCCAAGCCATCACGGACCAGAACGCCGACATCGCCACGATCCAGGAGGCATTCGGGCACGACATGGCCGACCTGGAAGAGGAGCTGGAGAGCCGTACCGGCGACAACTGGGACCTCCGGTACGCGGAGGCGAGCTCCAAGTACCACGCCGACGACGACATTCCCATCCTCGGCGACATCATGAACGCCTCGTTCGGCAACGCCGTGCTCGTGCGCGAAGGTGACGTCATCTCGGGCTCGGAAGGCACCGGCAACATCAAGCTCGACGTCGAGGGCAGCCACGTCATCGACCTGCCGGCCAACCAGCCGGGCGCGGGCGACCACAGCATCGAGGACGGCGAGGGCCGCTCCGCCGCCCGTACGGAGGTGCAGATCAACCAGCGGTGACCAGGTCGGCGGTGCCCGGCCTACCTACCGACCGGGCACCCCTGCACATGTGACCTACCAGTCGGGCACCTGCACGTCGACGACCTGGCCGTCGTGGTCGGAGGTGGCGCCGTCCATCAGGGTGGGCTGCTCGCCCATGCCGAAGGCGGGCGAGCCGGCCACGTGGTCGATGCGGGTGCCGCTGGGCGAGGTGCCGACGACGCGGCCGTCGTCGTTCGTCGCGCCCGAGTAGACCGTGTAGCCCTCGCGGCTCATGTCACCGATGGCGTCGCCGGACGTGGTGTTCTTCGGGTTGACCCCGTTGTTGGTGACCACGTTGAGGTCGCCGCCCATCAGTGACGGGCCGCCGTTCATGGCCTCGTGCAGGCGGTCGATCTGGCCCGTGCGCACGTAGTCGTCGTACTCGTGCAGCCCGTGGCTGTGCACGTGGGCGCTGTACACGTCGAAGCCCTTGGCGGCCTTGGCGAACAACCGGTCGGCGATGTCGTCGTCCAGCTCCTTGAACGCCTTGATGACCTTGCGCAGCCGGTCGCCGTCGGAGTCGAGCACCGCGACGAGGATCTCGGCGAGACTTTCGGCGGAGGACTGGACGGACGCGTGCGCCGAGCCGGCCGTCGTGGCCTTCGACGTGTTGCCGAACGAGTTCGACCCGGGCACGCCCGGCACCGGCACGTAGGTGACGGCTCCCGGGCTCTCGGAGAGTGACTTGCGCCCCTTCTCCACGGCGGTGCGCGCGCCGTCCACCTCATCGGCCAGCTTGCCCATTGGGCCGAATTTCATGCCCGCTTCAGTCCCCATGGTCCTCCACCATACCGATCATCCCGTATGTGAGGGGGCTGGTCAGGGAATGCCGGATAAGCGTGCCGCGCACCGGCGCCAGGGGCTCGCGCCCGCGCGCCGGGTTCATCTGAATGTCGTAGCCGGAAGGTACGGTGGGCGCCACCGTACCCTCTTGGAGGTAGCAATGGCGCTCAGCATCAGCCAGGTCACCATCTACGTCGAGGACCAGCAGCGGGCGGTCGACTTCTGGACCGCCAAGGTCGGCTTCGAGGTCACCAGCGACCAGCCGTACGGCGAGAGCCGCTGGATCGAGGTCGCACCGCCGGGCGGCGGCGTCCACCTGGTCATCCACCAGGCCGACCCCAAGTGGCCCGCGCTGGTCAAGGACATGCCCAACTACGTGCTGTTCCAGGCCGACGACATCGTCAAGACGCACGAGGAGCTGGTGGGGCGCGGCGTGGAGTTCACGCAGGCGCCCTCGCACGAGCCCTGGGGCTGGACGGCCGTCTTCAAGGACGACGACGGCAACCTGTTCCACCTGGGCCAGCGCTGACCTGAGGATCAGCGTCAGCCGGCCGGCCCATCTTGGGTGGAGGCCGCGGGTCAGCGGATGCCGAGCCGCCACCGCAGGTCGCGTGCCGTCACCAGCACGTGCTGGAGTTCGCCGGGGCTCGGCCATGGCGCGCTGCCCGGCCGCACCAGGGCGCCACGTACCGACGCCAGGTGCTCGACCGCGCTGGCGTGCGCCCCGCTCCGCTCGACCAGCCAGGCCAGCACGTTGGAATGGTCGTGCAGCGGCCTGGTCATCAGGTCCCAGGTGGACAGCACCTCGGCCAGGTCCGCCACCTTCAGCTCGGCCTCGCCCCTGCGCCCGGTGGCCGCCGCCGCCAGCTCGGCGCGGGCGGTCAGCTCCGGCTCGGCGGGACGGCCCCAGGAGGGCGGCGGCGGATCCGACAACCACTCCTGCGCCTCCCCGAGCTCCCCGGCCACCGACAGCAGCCCGCCCAGCTCGACGGCAGCGGCGTGGTGGCCTGCCTGTGCCGCCTGCCTGAACCAGTGCTGGCCGCCCGCCAGGTCGCCGAACTCGGCGATGAGCAGCAGCCCGTAGTCGAAGGCCGACTCGGCGTCCCCGCCGGCCGCCGCCCTGCCGAACCAGTGGCTGGCCGCCGCGGTATCGCCCAGCTCCACGCACACGAACCCGGCCATCCGCAGGTCGTAGGCCCGCCCGCCGCCCGCCGCCTGCTCGAACCAGGCCCGCGCCGTACGCAGGTCGCCCCTGGACAGCGCCACGCCGCCCAGCCGCGAGGCCGCGCCCAGGTGCTCGTTCCTGGCCGCCAGCCGATAGTACGCCTCCGCGCCCTCCGGATCGCGGCTGGCGTGCAGGATCAGGCCCAGGCAGTATGCCGACTCGGCATGGCCCTCCCTGGCCGCGCACTCCCACCAGCGCAGAGCCTCGGCCTCGTCACCCGCGCAGTAGGCCAGGAAGCCCAGGTCGTGCGCGGAGGCCGCGTCGCCGCCGAAGGCCGCCCTGCGGTGCCACTCGCGCGCCGCGCCCAGCTCGCCGGCCTCCTCGCACATCAGCGCCAGCCTGCGGGCGGCCGTCCTGGACCCGGCCGTGGCCGCGCTCTCGAACCAGACCCTGGCCGCCCCGGCGTCCCCGCGCTGCTCCAGCAGGAGCAGGCCCAGGTTCGTGGCGGCCTCGGCGTCGCCGGTGCTCGCGGCGGCCTCGTACCAGGTGACGGCGTCATCCAGGTTGCCGTGCTTCTCGTGCCAGATGCCCAGGTTGTAGGCGCTGTCGACGTTGCCGCCCGCGGCGGCCCGCTCCCACCAGTGTCTGGCCGACGCGCGGTCGCCGTACTGGGCGTAGAACTTGCCGAGCCGGTGCGCGGCCTGCGCGTCGCCCGCCTGCGCGGCGGGCAGCAACTCGGGCTCGTCTCCCACGCGCGGCGCCGGTACGGACGGCAGCGCCTCCTCCTCTTGCCAGGACATGGCGACAGACTGGCATGTGATCACCCAATTGCGAACCGTAATCGGCTACAAGTTTCTTAGGAGAAATGGATGAAGCCGGAGTACATGCCCATGCCGCAGACGTAGCGCAGCGAGCCCGGCCGCTGCGGCGGCAGCCGAACGGTGGCCGGCAGCGCGACATCGCGTCCCCCGATCACCACCGTGTCGGCGCAGCTCCGGTCCACGAGCTTGAACACCACCTCGACCGGTACGCCGGCCCGCACCGTCACCATGGACGGCCGGTAACCCTCACGCGTGGCCCACACGGTGACCGAGGTCGCCGCCGGGTCCGACACCGCCGGGGCGGCGGGGGCGGCCAGCCAGCCGCCCAGGTTGACGCCGGCCCCGGCGGTCCACAGGCCGGCGGCGATGGCCGCGACCCCGGTCAGCCGGGCCAGCCGGGTGCGGGAGACGCGCCGCAGCACGTACCCGAGCAGCGCGAACGCCGGGGCGGTGCCGGCGACGAACCCCGCCATGGCCGCCGCGCCCGCCAGCGGCGATCCGCTGGAGACGGCCACCATCTCCATGCCGAGCGTCACACCGCACGGCACCAGGATGGTGGCCGCACCCAGCAGCGGCGCCTTGAACCGGGACCCCACGAACGGGGCTGCCCCGAGCCGGGACGCCTTGGGCCCGGACGCTTCAAGCCCGGACGCTTGGGATTGCGGTACTTGGGATTGCGGTACTTGGGGTTGCGGTGCTTGGGGGTGCGGTGTTGTGGGTTGCGGTGGGCAACCTGTGCGTCCGCGTCGCATGAGCCGGACCGCGAAGCCCACGACGGTGAGCCCGGCCACCACCAGCAGGACCGCCCTGGCCTGGGGCGGCAGGCTGACGGCCGAGCCGAGCAGCCCGAGCAGCGCCCCCGCCGCCGTATAGGAGACCAGCCGCCCCGCCAGAAACCACCCGACCAGCGCACGATCACGCCCGTGACAGCCCTCGACGAGGCCCATCAGCAGCCCGCCCTGCGCCGCCGTACAGGTGGCGGTCCCGGCGACCAGCCCGGCGGTGACCCCGCCGGCCAGCAGGGCGGCGGCCTGCGCGCTCAGCGGAGCAGCGCCCGGCCGTGGGGACAACCGCAACTGCACTGGCCGCGAGTCTTGGCGATGGACCGCATGGGCATCCCCATTCTCTTGAGGGCGGTACTCGAAAAGTAACGCGACCTCTTGACTGCGACCAGTGACAGTTGTCGAACCGATGGTGACGTTTAGTGCGACCCGCCCTTGAGCACGGACACCCTTTCGAAGTACTCGTCGTCGGTCATCTCGCCCCGGGCGTACCGCTCGGCGAGAATCCGCTCCGCGGAGGCCGTGGGGGAGGCGGCGGGACCGGCGGCGGCCTGCGCCCGGTGCGCCCCCCACCAGCCTCTGCGCCAGCCCACGACGGCCAGCGCGATGAAACCGGCCCAGAACAGGCCCCAGATGATCGGAAAGACAGGTGCTATGCCACCGGCGGCGCCCCAGTGCGGCCCCGCCATCATGAGAGCGTTCATTTCTCCTCCTTGACGTGTACCTCAAGGGTCCGCCGAAGGCGCGCGCGGCGAATCGCACGCAGGGCCCTGTCCGCGCTGCGCCCGCGGGAGTGTTCAGGCCGGACGGGCGTACGACAGCGGGGGTAGAGAGCCGGTGCGTTTCATCGTCCTCATGACGGGGGCGGTCTCCAGCCTCTGGACGGCGTCCAGGGCGCTCACCCGCTCGGTGAGGTAGCGGTACAGGTCGGCGCTGTCGCGGCAGACGGCGGCGGCCAGGAGGTTCGTCGGGCCGGTGGTGACGGCGGCGAAGACAATCTCCGGATGTCCCGCCAGCGTCCGGGCCACGTGGAGCAGTTCGGAAGGGCGTACGGACATCCACAGCCGGGCCTCGGCACGGTAACCGAGCAGCCTGGGGGAGTAGTCGAGCTGGATGTGCAGCGCGCCCGAGGTCCTGAGCTGGGCGAGCCGGCGCTTGACAGTGGCCTCCGACCATCCGGTGGCCTTGGCCAGCTCCGCGTACCCGGCCCGGCCGTCCCCGGCCAGCGCGTCGATGAGGTGGTGGTCCTCCTCCCGAAGGAGGACCTCGGCCCGTTCGGTGGGCGGCGGGCGCAACTCGGCGGCCTGTTCGGGGGTCAGCGCCGACAGCCCCTGCCAGCCGTCGGGCAGCGCGAAGCCGCCCAGGAGGGAATGCGCGGCGATGTCCAGGACCCGGCTCGTCCTGGGCAGCTTCTCCAGCAGTACCGCGTCGGGGGACTGGCTGAAGCAGGAGATCTCGGTGCCGCCGGACAGCAGGTGTACCCAGTAAGTGTCGTCCCGCCTGGCCAGGGCCTCGGCGATGGCCGTACCGGCGTCGGGGGTGCAGCGCAGGCGGATGGTCCACGGCTCGTACCCGAGCAGCGCGCCGTCCAGACCGCCCACGACCCTGATCACGCCGCCACCCACGAGCCTGCGATAGCGGCGGGCCACCGTCTGCTCGGAGACGCCCAGCACGCCCGCGATCCTGGCGAAGGGCGCGCGGCCGTCGAGCTGCAGCGCGTGCAGCAACCCCCGGTCGGTGGCGTCCAGTGCGGCGGATTCCATGCCATCAGCGTAGTCAGTTGGAGGAAATCTACCGATATTTCGGGAAAAATGGACTACTGGCATCGGGCCGGACGAGCCTTGTCCGCATGATTCTCGTGACAGGAGCCACCGGCAACGTCGGCCGCCAGGTCGTTCACCAACTCCTCGCGGCGGGCCACCCCGTACGCGCCATGACCAGGAACCCGGCCACCGCCCGCCTCCCCGAGCCGGTGCAGGTGATCAAGGGCGACCTCGGCTCCATCGACCAGTGCCTGGAGGGTGTGGAGTCGGTCTTCCTCATGTGGCCCTTCCACACCGCCGACGCCGCCCCCGCCGTCGTACAGGCCATCGCCCGCCACGCCACCCGCGTCGTCCTGCTCTCCTCGGGCGCGGTACGCGACCAGCCCGACTCAGCCGTCGGCCGGTCCCACCACGAGCTGGAGCGGCGCGTGGAGCAGTCGGGACTGGCCTGGACCATGCTCTGGCCCAGCACGTTCGCCGCCAACTCGTTGTGGTGGGCCGACCAGATTCGCGCGGGGAACACCGTGCGCGGCGCCTTCGGCGCGCTGCCCATGGCGATGCTGCACGAACACGACATCGCCGCCGTCGCCGTCCGCGCCCTCACCTCGGCCGGGCACGAGGGGGCCCGCCATACACTGACGGGCCCGCAGGCGCTGACCCAGATCGAGCAGGTACGGATCCTCGGCGAGGCACTCGGACGCCCGCTGCGCTGGCAGGAGCTCACCCGCGAGGAGGAGAGGCGGCGGCTGCTGGCCGACGACGGCTTCCCCGACTCGTTCGTGGACGCGCTGCTCGACGGTTACGCCCAACTGCTCGACAGCCCGCCGCCGGTCGTCACGAGAACCGTCGAGGAGATCACCGCAAGCCCCGCACGTACATTCGCACAATGGGCGGCCGACCACGCCGCCGACTTCGGCTAGGCCAGGCAGAACTCGTTGCCCTCGGGGTCGGCCAGCACCGTCCAGTCGTCGTGCGTGGTCAGCAGCTTGGCGCCGAGCCCGATCAGCCGGTCGATCTCGGCGTCGGCGTCGTCGGCGCGCAGGTCGAGGTGGAGCCGGTTCTTGACGATCTTGCGTTCCGGCACCCGCTGGAAGAACATCCGCACGGGCCCGCCCTCGACCAGCACGGTCGGGTCGTCCTCGGGGTCGTACACGCCCAGCTCCCGCAGCCGGGCCAGCTCGGCCTCGTCGTAGGGCGCCACCGCGAACCCGTCGAGCGCCGCCGCCCAGAACCTGGCCAGCGAGGCCGGATGCCGGCAGTCCACCACGACGTCATGCAGTCTGGCCATCGGGCCGCCTCGCTTCGATGAGGAACCGGGAAGAATGGGCCACGAACGGCCCTTCGGACTCGATCTGCTCGTGCAGTTCACGAAGCCGGCCGGCGTAGCGCTCAACCGAGAAGTCGGCCACGGTCCAGATCACCTTCCGCAGGAAGTAGATCACCGCCCCGATGTCGTAGAACTCCATCCGCAGCCGCGCCGAACGCAGGTCCACGACCCGCAGCCCCGCGGCCTCGGCCGCCGCCGCGGCGTCCTCCGGCCGGCGCTGGTTGCCCTTCAGCGGCCCCAGGAAGTATTCGGCCAGCTCGACCACGCTCCACGCGCCGACCTGCTGGGAGAAGTAGGAGCCGCCGGGTGCCAGCACCCGGGCGATCTCCTCCCACCACGTTTGGACCGGATGGCGGCTGGAGACGAGGTCGAAGGTCGCGTCGGCGAACGGCAGGCGCGGCTCCTCGTCGTCGGCCACCACCCGGGCGCCGAGCGGGCGCAGCCGGGCGGCGGCCAGCGCCAGGTTGGGCGGCCACGACTCGGTGGCCACGGTCACGGGCGGCAGCGTCGGCAGCCCCGCCAGGATCTCGCCTCCGCCGGTCTGGATGTCGAGCGCGGCCCGCGCCCGCGCCATCCGTTCGCCGAGCAGCCGGGAGTAGCCCCAGGAGGGCCGCTCTTCGGTGGCCCGGCCGTCGAGCCAAGAGAAGTCCCATCCGTCCACGGAGACGGTGGCGGCCTCTTCCACCAGGTCGTCGTACGTACGCCCCATCCTTCGACCTTGGCAGCGGCCTCGCCCGCGATCAACCAATTTTCGTCCTGCGATTCGGCGGCGTACGGCCGAGTGGCCGGCCCTGGTCAGGCGATGCGGCTGCGTACGGCCGCGCGGTCGATCCCGAGCTGGTCGATGAGCTGTGCCACCGGGTCGGGCCGTCGTTGCGCCATGAGGCTCAGCACCATGTGCTTCGGGGCCTGCGTGTCCCTCGTCTTGATGGTCGTGGCCTTGACCGCCTGGTTGAGCACGGCGCGGGCGCTGGAGGAGAGCGCGGTGTCGGGGATCCGCGGATGTTTGCGCGGCGTCTTGGGCAGGTTGCCGACCTCCAGGCCGAGCATGCGCAGCGCGGCACGGTCGAGCTCGTCCAGCGCGGCACGGGCGGTGGCCAGGTCCACGCCGAGTGCGCGGGCCAGCTCTTCGTGGTGCAGGAGGCCGAGCAACATGTGCTCGGTGCCCATCCGCCGGTCGCCGCGCAACCGGGCCTCCTCCATGGCGGCCTTGATCACGATCCACATCGGGCTCTTCTGCCTGCCGAACATCCCCATCCCCTCACTTCCCGTATTTGGCGTGCACCGACTGCCGCGACATGCCGAGCGCGTCGCCGATCTGCTCCCAGGTCCAGCCCTGCTCCCTGGCCAGCGCCACGGACACCGCCTCGACCTGCTCGGCCAGCCGGTGCAGCGCCCCGACCGCCCGCAGGCCCATCGCCGGGTCGCCCGACCGGATCCGCTCGCTCAGCTCTGTAACGTCCACGTTGTCAGGCTAGCTTGACAACGCCGATTTTGTCAATCTAGCCTGACAGGCATGGAAGATGTGCTGATCGTGGGGGCGGGCCCCGTCGGGCTGATGCTCGCGTGCGAGCTGAGCCTGGCCGGAATCCGCCCGATCGTGCTGGAGAAGAGGGCCGAGCCCAGCGACCTGCCCAAGGCCAACGGGCTGGGCGGCCAGATCGTCGAATTACTCGACCACCGGGGGCTGCTGGAGCGCTTCAGCGCCGGCAGCCCGTTCTCGGGCCGGGCGGCCGGCTTCCCGTTCGCCGGGGTGCCGCTGAGCTTCGAGGGCATCGACGACATCCCGCTGCGGCTGCTGCTCATCCAGCAGCCCCGGCTGGAGCGACTGCTCACCGAACGGGCGCTGGAACTCGGCGTCGAGATCAGGCGCGGGTACGAGGCGCGCTCGCTCACCCAGGACGAGGAAGGGGTGACCCTGGAGGCCGGTGACTCCCACCTCCGGGTCAGGTACGTGGTCGGCTGCGACGGCCCGCGCAGCGGCGTACGCGAGTGGGCCGGGATCGCCTTCCCCGGCACCACCGACGAGGAAAGGCTGCTCATCGGCCACTTCAAGGCAGAGATCAAGGTGTTCGAGTCCCTGGAGGGCGACGGCCTGCAACCGGGCTGGAACCGCACCCCGAACGGCCGCGTGCTGCTCACCTCGCTGCAGGACGGCGTGCTCATCGCCGGCGTGACGGAGCGGTCCCAGACCCCGGAGGGCGAGGTCACCCTCGCCGACTTCCACGCGGCGGTGCGCCGCGTGCTGGACAGGGACGAGGACCTGCCACTCGGCGAGCCGATCTGGTTGTCCAGTACGGTCGCCCAGGCCCGGCTGGCCGCCCGCTACCGGGCCGGGCGGGTGTTCGTGGCGGGCGACGCGGCCCACCTGTTCCCCGCGGGCGGCTCGGCACTCAACGTGGGCATGACGGACGCGGTCAACCTCGCGTGGAAGCTGGCCGGGGTCCTGCGGGGGCGGGCCTCAGAGTCCCTGCTCAACACCTACGAGTCCGAACGCCGGCCCATCGGCGAGCGCACACTCATGCACAGCCGCGCCCAGGCGGCCATCGACGGGGTGGAGGGCGAGCACGGTACCGCACTGCGCGAACTGCTCGCCGAGGTGTTCGCCTTCCCGGACCCGGCCCGCCACCTGGCCACCCTCCTGCACGACTCCGCCCTCCGCTACGGCCCACCCGGCCACCCACCGACCACCTCGCACGGCACCCCGGCCGACCCGCCCACCCCGTACGGCAGTCCGGACGGCCTCCCCGGCCACCCGCTGGTCGGCAGGTTCGTGCCCGACCTGGCACTGACAGGCGGAGGCCGGGTGGCCGACCTGATGCACGCCGCCCGCCCCGTCCTCCTCCACCTGACCGATGCCAATGAAGGACCTGACGACCTGACCGGCGGCTGGGTCGAGGTGGTCCGCGCCCACTGCGACGCCCCACCCGCCGACGCCCTGCTGATCCGCCCCGACGGCTACGTGGCCTGGGCGGGCACGCCGGGCATGCCCGAAGCCGTGTCCACCTGGTTCACGCCTGACCGGCCCTGAAACAAGCCTCAGTGAGGCGCGTACATGGATTCGAGATCGACGAGATGGACCCGTCCATCGGCGGCAGCCGCCGTCAGTTCGGCCGGGAATGGCGTTCTGGAGAACAGGGCCGGCGAGGCGTGCTCGGCGTCCCAGCCGAGATCCGTAAGAAGAGCTCGGATGTGCTCCAGCCGCTGGAGGTCGGCCATCGTACGGGCCTTGTTGGTGCATTTGGCCTCGCCGAGAACGGTGATGCGCGCGCCTTTCGACCTGGCCTGAGCGGTCCGGCTGATGGCCACGATGTCCACCTCGTGACCACGGTGTTCGCGGCAGGCGACCTCGGTCGTGCCCACGTGACCGACGTCGTCGAACCCGGCCTCGGAGCCGTGCCAACGGACCCAGGCGCGGGCGGCCTCTTCGAAGTGCGGTCCCAGGATCTTGTCGGAGAAGGTTTTACGTGAGCGGTCCCACACCTCTCGCGCATGACGCAGTTCCAGGGCGCTGACATTCGGCTGGACGATCAAGTTGTGAAAACGCACCGCGGGGTCGGCGATGGTGATCGTGGGACGGCGTTGCCGGAGGAGATCCTGCTCGTGGCGAATGAAGCCGCCGTCTCTCATGATGTTCAGATGATAGGTGAGCGCCTTTGCGTCCATGCCGACCAGGCCGCCGATCTGGGTGGGCGACGTCGCTCCCATGGCGACCGCCCACCAGATCGCGTTGTAGATGGCGCGGTCGTGGATGCGAGGGTCCTCGGCGAGGAGGTAGTCGGGTTCGGTGAACAGGATGTGGGAGGGGTTGAGGATGCCGCGTTCCAGCCACCGGAACAATCCCTCCGTGCCCGGCTTCGGCGCGTCACCCACGATGTCGCGGTAGCCGGGAGCGCCGCCCAGCACAGAGTCGACCAGGAAGGCGGTTTCTGGCGGTGCTTCCCAGTAGTCGGCCGCGTCGCGGAAGCGAAAAGGCCCTATCCGCAGGTCGAGTACCGCGCGTCCGCGCAGCGCCTGGTCGCCGGCCAGGAGGGACGACATGATGGAGATCGCCGAGCCGCACAGAATAAGCTTGAAAGGCGGATACCCCTTACGTGGACCCCGCCGGTCGTAGAGCGCCTGAATAACTGAAGGAAGCTCCGGAGAGTGGTCGGTCAGGTACGGGAACTCGTCCAGGACCAGCAACGGAGGATGGCCGCCGGATCTGTGGGACAGCGCCTCCACCGCTGAGTCCAGCGCCGTCACCCAGTCGGGAAAGCTGCCCAGTCGGTAGCCCAGGGCTTGCGACAGGGAATCGGAGAATCGCGCCAGTGCCGTGGCCCTGCTCTGCCTGAGGGCCACGGTGTAGATCCCGTCCATCGCCGCACACAGGTGTTCGAGAAGGAAGGACTTGCCATGTCTGCGGCGTCCGCGAACGATGCCGATGCGCACCCCGGGGCCGCGATCATTGGCGAAGCGCACCAGGTCGTCCCATTCGTAGGTGCGATCGAACACCTCGCCGGGCTTGATGACGTCCACCTCGTAAGATTAGCCAAAATCCAGTTAGGCTAACTGGATTTTGGCTAAGGATCAGAGCCAGCCCGGCTTGACCAGCCCCGACTCGTACGCGATCACCACGAGCTGAGCCCGGTCGCGGGCGTGTAGTTTCATCATGGCGCGGCTCACATGAGTCTTGGCCGTGGCCGGCGACATGAACAGCTTGGCCGCGATCTCGTCGTTCGTCATTCCGGTTCCGACCAGGGCCAGGACCTCGCGTTCGCGTTCGGTGAGCTGGTCGAGGCCCTCGGCGGCGACGGGCTCCTTGGCGCGGGAGGCGTACTCGGCGATCAGCCGGCGGGTCACGCTGGGCGACAGCAGCGCCTCGCCGGCCGCCACCACCCGCACCGCCTGGATCAGCTCGGCCGGCTCGGTGTCCTTGACCAGGAAGCCGCTGGCCCCGCCGCGCAGCGCCTCGAAGACGTACTCGTCCAGCTCGAACGTCGTCAGGATGATGATGTGCGGTCCCGGCGGCATCTCGCGGGTGGCGGTCAGGCCGTCGGTGCCCGGCATGCGGATGTCCATGAGCACGACGTCCGGCCGGTGCTCGCCGGCCAGCCGGACCGCTTCCGCGCCGTCGGACGCCTCGGCCACCACGGTCATGTCCGGCTGGGCGTCGAGCAGCGCCTTGAAGCCCGCACGGACCAGCGCCTGGTCGTCCGCCAGCAGAACGTTGATCATGAAGTCTCCTCGGGTAGGGGCAGCCGGGCCTCGACTCGGAAGCCGGTGTCGCAGGGGCCGGCGACCAGCGTGCCGCCAAGCGCGGAAGCCCGTTCGCGCATGCCGGGAATGCCGTTGCCGCTGCCCGACTCGGACATCACGGCGGGGGTGGTGGCGCCCGTGTCGCTCACCCGTACGGCCAGCTCGCTCTCGCCGTATTCCAGGCGCACGCGCACCTCCGCGCCCGGCGCGTGCCGGGCGGCGTTGGTGAGTGACTCCTGCACGATCCGGTACGCGGCCCGCTCCACGGGTGACGGCAGCGGCCGGCTGCCGACACGTTTGAGCGTCACCCGCAGCCCGGAGCGCTCGATCAGGTCGTCGAGGCGGTCGAGCCCGGCGGTGGGGGAGCGCGGCGCGCCCTCGCGCAGCACGTTCAGGACCGAGCGCATCTCGCCGAGCACCTCCTTGGAGGCCGACTTGATCGTGGCCAGCGCGGTCCTGGCCTGCTCGGGGTTGGCGTCGATGAGATGCAGCGCGGTCGAGGCCTGTACGTGGATGAGCGAGATGTTGTGCGCCAGCACGTCGTGCAGTTCCTGCGCCATGGTCAGGCGCTCCTCGCTGGCCTGCCGCCTGGCCTCCTCCTCGGCGATCCGCTCCCGCTCGGCCCTGCGCTCCTTGACCACCCTGACCAGCTCGGCCACCACCATCAGCAGCATGATGGAGGTCAGGATCCACACGCTGTGGAAGATGTTGCGGTTGCCGACCATCCAGGCGTAGGCCAGGAACGACAGCAGCGTCACCCCGGCCATCGACCAGGCCAGCAGCCTCCTGCCGCGCAGCACCAGGAGGACCAGCATGACGGCGGGGCTGATGAAGGTGGGGCCGTAGGCGTACCCGCCGATCAGGAACAGTTCGGACGTGGCCAGCGCGCCGGCGGTCGTGAGCAGGGGGAAGCGCCGGTGCAGCAGGATGAGCAGCGGCCCGAGGAGCAGCAGGACATACGCGTAGAGGGAGAGGGCCGCCCGGAATTCCTGCTGCCCGTACGTGGCGCCCTTGGCGATCACCAGTTGGGCGACCGCCACGATCAGGGCGAGGTACGGGTCGAAACCATACTTCCTGCGCACGACACCCACGCTAGATCACCCCTCTGACCAGCGCATCACCCCTATGTGTGAGGAGGGCCTACCACGAGGGGCGTACCTGGGCCATCGTGGGAACCATGCGCCGTGCGATCATTCCCGCAGCAGCAGTCCTCGTCGCGCTCGTGCCCGCGCCCGCCGCGCTGGCCCAGCCACAACAGAAGGTCCCCGTCGCCGAAGGATACGGCGGCGCCGTGGCCACCGTCGACCTCGATGCCAGCAAGGCCGCCATCGCCGTGCTCAGGAAGGGCGGCAACGCCATGGACGCGGCCGTCGCCGCGGGGGCGGTGCTGGGGGTCACGGAGCCGTACTCGTCGGGTCTGGCCGGTGGCGGCTTCATGGTCTACTACGACGCCAAGAAGCGGAAGGTCTTCACGATCGACGGCCGCGAGACCGCCCCCCGGGCCATGACCGCCACCTCGCTGGAGGGCATCCCGTTCGAGGAGGGCGTCACCAGCGGCCTGTCCGCGGGCGTGCCGGGCACGGTCGCGAACTGGGACCTGGCCCTGCGCAGGTTCGGCACGATCTCGCTCAGGCAGGCGCTCCAGCCGGCGATCGAGGTGGCGTCCAAGGGCTTCGTGGTGGACCAGACCTTCCACGACCAGACCGCCGCCAACGCCGCCCGCTTCAAGGACATCGCCACCACCGCCAAGCTCTACCTGCCGAACGGCGCCCCACCGCCCGTCGGCTCGGTCTTCAGGAACCCCGAGCTCGCCGACACCTACCGTGAGCTGGGCAAACGCGGCCCCAGCTGGCTGTACGAGGGTCGGCTCGGCAGGGAGATCGTGGCCACGGTCAAGAACCCGCCGGTGACCCCGGGCAGCACCCGCAACGTCCGCCCCGGCCTGATGGAGCAGTCCGACCTGCGCGCCTACCGCGCCATCATGCGCGAGCCCACCAAGATCTCCTACAACGGCCTGGACGTGTACGGCATGGCACCGCCCTCCTCCGGCGGCTCAACGGTCGGCGAGGCGCTCAACATCCTGGAGTCGTTGCCGCAGGTGGGCCTGCACGAGTACCTGGAGGCGTCCAGGCTGGCCTTCGCCGACCGCGGCGCGTACGTCGGCGACCTGCCCGGCGTGCCGCTCAGGCAGTTGTTGTCCGACGGCTTCGCCAAGGAGCGGGCCTGCCAGATCGGTGAGACGGCCATGCCGCACCCGGCCGCGCCGGGCGAACCCGACGGCTCCTACGGGCCGTGCGCCCCGCCCACCGGCGCCTCCACCCCGGTGGCCCAGGAAGGCCCGGAGACCACTCACCTGGTGGTGGCCGACCGCTGGGGCAACGTGATCGCCTACAACCTGACCATCGAGTCCACCGGCGGCAACGGCATCGTGGTGCCGGGCCGTGGCGTGCTGCTCAACAACGAGTTGACCGACTTCACCTTCGGCCCGGCCCCCGGCGACCCGAACCTGCCGGGCCCCGGCAAGCGGCCGCGCTCGTCGATGGCGCCGACGCTGGTGTTCGACGACGGCAGGCCGGTGCTGGCGGCCGGCTCGCCCGGCGGCTCCACGATCATCACGACCGTGCTGCAGATCCTGCTCAACCGGTACGAGTTCGGCATGGGCCTGCCCGAGGCGCTAGCCGCGCCGCGCGCCACCCAGCGCAACACCGCGCAGACGCAGGCCGAGCCGGCGTTCCTGGCCGCGCACCAGGCCGAACTGGCGGCCAAGGGGCACAGCTTCGCGCCCAACCCGGAGATCGGCGCGGCCACGGCGCTGGAGTTCCTGGGCAGGGGCCGGATCCAGGCCGTGGCCGAGCCGTCCAGGCGCGGTGGCGGCAGCGCGATGGTGGTCTCGACTAGTAGATGAGCTCGTACGCGCCGGGCTTCACCCTCCGGGTACGCGCCCAGTACTCGAAGCTGAAGCCCGGCCAGATCGTCCGGTTCACGCCGTGCTCGTCCAGGTACCAGGACCGGCAGCCGCCCGCGTTCCAGACCAGGGGGTCGAGCCGTGCGTGCAGCCGTTCGTTGAAGGCCCGCTGCGCCCCGGGCCGCACGTCCACGGCCCTGGCCTGGGTCCTGGAGAGCAGGCGCAGGCACTCGATGATGTAGTGCACCTGCGACTCGATCATGAAGACGACCGAGTTGTGCCCGAGCCCGGTGTTGGGGCCGAGCAGGAAGAACAGGTTCGGGAAGCCGGCGGTGGCGATGCCGTGGTACGCCTCGACGCCGTCCCGCCAGGCGTCCTGGAGCTTCAGGCCGTCCCTGCCGGAGATCCGCAGGTCGGTCAGGGCCTCGGTGACCCGGAAGCCGGTGCCGTAGACGATCGCGTCGGCCTCGTGCTCGGCCCCGGTGGCGTCCACGAGCGAGCGCTCCCGGATCTCGGTGATCCCGTCGGTGACCAGTGAGACATTCTCCCTGGTCAGGGCCGGGTAGTAGTCGCTGGAGATGATGACGCGCTTGCAGCCGATCACGTAGTCGGGGGTCAGGGCGCGGCGCAGGTCCGGGTCGGGGACCTGGGCGCGCAGGTGCCGCAGCGCGAGCCGTTCGTGGGCCTTCATCAGCCGCGGGTCCACGGCGAAGCCCAGGGCGCGGCTCTCCAGGGCGCCGTAGATGGCGCCGCGCAGGGCCCTGGCCGTGCCGGGCAGGCGCAGGAGCCGTCGCGCGGCGGGGGAGAAGGCGAAGTCCGGCTTGGGGTGCAGCCAGGGGGCGGTGCGCTGGAAGACCGTCAGGTGGCGCGCCTTGGGGGCGAGCCGGGGGACGAACTGGGCGGCGGAGGCGCCGGTGCCGATGACGGCGACGCGCTTGCCGGTCAGGTCGGCCGAATGGTCCCACTCGGCGGTGTGGAAGGCGGGGCCGGCGAACGATTCGCGCCCCGCTATTTCAGGAAATTTCGGTATATGGAGGGCGCCGATGGCCGAGATCACCGCCTTGGGGCGCAGGGTGTCGCCGTTCTGCGTGGTCAGGGTCCAGGTGCGGGCGGTGTCGTCGTACTCCAGGGCCACGACGTGCCTGCCGTACCGGATGTGGGGGGTCAGGCCGTATTTGGCGACGCAGGCGCGCAGGTAGTCCTGGATCTCCCGGCGCGGCGCGAACATCCGCGACCAGCCGGGGTTCAACTCGAAGGAGTAGGAGTACATGTGCGAGGGCACGTCGCACGAGCAGCCCGGGTAGGTGTTGTCCCGCCACGTGCCGCCCGGTTCGGCGGCCTTCTCCAAGATGACGAAGTCGTGGTATCCGGCCTGTTTGAGCTTGATGCCCATGCAGATCCCGGCGAACCCGGACCCGACGATCACTATCCCTGGCTCGCTCACCGTACCTCCCGGGGTGGCGCTTATTGGACATTTGGTCCAATGTAGTCAGTGTCCCGCACTGAATCCAGAGCGCCCCCGGGAACGACGAAGACCCGCCACGGCCTCCGCGGCGGGTGATCTGCCGGCGCTCTACTGGAGCAGCAGGAAGGCGGCGACGCCGATGATCACGACGGCGAGGACGACCGCGAGGATGGGCAGGAGGGGCGACTTCTTGGGCTTGGCCGCAGCGGACTCCTGCTCCCGCGCGTTGGCGAACGCGCGGAAAGCCTGGGTGTTGCCCGCCGGGTCGATATGAGGCTGGTCAGACATGGGCAGCAGCCTAGCGTGATCCCGTGTGCCGTTTGGGTTGTTTGGTGGGATCTATAGGGATGGGGTGATTAGGGGACCACCCCACCCGGCGGATAGCTTTGGTGCATGCTCAGGACCCTGTTCTCGCCTCGCCTCTTGGGGCTGCACCTGCTCACGATCGGGGTCCTGGTCGCGTTCATCCTGCTGGGCCGCTGGCAGCTCGGCGTTTTCCAGGATTCGGGAAAGCCGCACTCCGCCACCGACCCCGCGCCGGTCCCGGTCGCCACGCTCGCCAGGACGGGCGCCCAGATGAGCGGTGAGGCGGTGGGCCGCCAGGTCACGGCCGAGGGCGTGTACGAGGCCGGCCGCCAGCTCCTGGTCGCCGACCGGCGCGCCGACGTGGACGCCCCCGGCGGCAACGTCTCGCGCGACCACGGCTACTGGGTGCTCACGCCGATCAGGCTCGACGACGGCACGCTCGTCCCGATCGTGCGCGGCTGGGTGGCCAAGGCCGACGATCCCGCCGTGGCGGCCGTGCCGCAGGGCCGGGTCACGGTGGCCGGGCGGCTACGGCCGCAGCAGGGCACCGACAGCGTCCAGCGGCGCGCGGAGGGCCTGCCCGCCGGGCAGGTGCAGACGATCTCCACGGGTGAGCTGATCAACCTGTGGACCGGGCAGCAGGTGCGTACCGGTTACGTCGTGGCGCAGCCGCCCTCGGGCTCGCTGACGCAGGTGAAGGTGGCTCCGCCGGTGGTAGGCGGCACGCTGACCTGGCGTAATCTGGCATATGCCGCCAACTGGTGGATTTTTGCTGGATTCGCCGTCTTCATGTGGTTCCACTTCGTACGCGACGCCGTACGGAGCGACCGGGACCGCGAAAAGTCGTCGTCCCCCGAGATGGTTCTGGAAGGTTAACCGTGCAGTCGGCTCTCAAGCCCTTCCGGGCGCTGGCCTACGTGGTCGGCGTCATGCTCCTCGTGCTCTGCGTGGGCATGGTGCTGCGTTACGGCTTCGGGCAGCCCGAGCTGTCGAAGATCATCGCGCCCATCCACGGCGGGCTCTACATGCTCTACCTGGTCGCGGTCATGAATCTGGGCATGAGGGCACGCTGGGCGTGGCCGTACATGCTGGGCGTCATGCTCGGCGGCACGGTGCCCTTCCTGTCCTTCTACGTCGAACGACGGGTGACCCGGCGCGTGCAGGGCGCGCCGGCCGCGGCGGAGGCCTGAGGCCCCCGCCGCCGGGAGGTCAGTGGTGGTTCAGTGGCCGATCCCGCGCCTGCGGGACCTCTTGAGCCGCTCGCGCTGCGACGGGTCGAGCATCAGGTAGCCGACCACCGGGGCGGCGATCACGCCGAGCACCACCAGCGTGGTGATCCAGCCCCATCCGAAGATGATCAGCGAGAGCAGAACCGCGGCGCCTGCGCCGATGGCGTACTTCTGTATTGGCGACATCCTGAGTATTCCTCCGAACGCGGAGCGCGCGCCCCGCCTCTCCCACATTCTGCTTCTCCTGACCAACGTGTGAACCCACCGCCATGGTTCCATTCGCGATGTATCGCAAACCAGGCGGTGGTCAGGGCCGCGCGATGGCGAGCAGATCCCGGCGCAGCCGGTCCATCGTGGGACGTTCCAACGGGTCGCCCGACAGCAGCAGGAACAACACGGGAGCCAGCGCGCCCGCCCTGCTCAGCGCCGCGCCGGGCGCGGGCGGCCGGCCCTCGACGGCGGCGAAGAGCGTGGCGCCCAGCGACCACAGATCGGCGGCCCTGGTCGGGGCGCCCTCCGGGGCCGTGTACGCGGGCAACGTCCCCGACCTCGCCAGCGGCGTCAGCCGCGCCCGCCCCGAGTCGTCGATGAGCACGTTGCCCGGCTGCACCCCGCCGTGGAACTCGCCCAGCGCCTCCAGCCGGTCGAGCACGGCCAGCCCGATCGCGGCCACCTGGCCGGGCGGCAGCGGCCCGGAGGCCGAGACCACCGCGTCCAGCGGCCGGTCCACGGCCAGCAGGTCGAGCGTCTCGCGCACGACCTCCAGCGCCGGCGGCCCCGCCGGATGCAGCACCGCCCTGATCAGCGACCTGAACGGATCGGGCCCTCCGGCGGGAACCTGGCCGGGCGGCCGGCCCTCGACCGCGAAGTGCAGCGTGGCGGCCAGCGACCACAGGTCCGCCGACGGCAACGTGCTGAGACTGGGGGAGCCGAACCCGGTGAGCACCGCCCGCCCGGTCTCGGTGAGCAGCACGTTGCCTGGATCGACCCGCCCGTGCACGATCCCCGCCTCGTGCGCCGCGCTCAGCGCCGACAGGACGCAGACGCCCGCCCTGGCCGCCTGCGGGATCGGCAGCGGGCCGCGCGAGCGCACGGTCTGCTCCAGCGAGGCCCCGGAGACGAACTCCATGACCAGCCACGGCGCGCCGCCCTCGATCAGCACGTCGAGCACCCGTGCCACGGAGGGATGGTGCAGCGCGGCGGCCCTGCGCGCCTCGAACAGGGCGGCGTCGCGCAACTCCGGAGGCACGCGCAGGCGCCTGACCGCGACGTCACGGTGCTCCGTCTCGTCGAAGGCCAGGCGTACGGATCCGGCGCCCAGGGGGTTCAGCAGCCGGTAGCGACCGTTCAGCTTCCTGATCTCACCCATGTCGAGGGCAAGATATAGCCGGGACCAGGCAGAGGGCCATCACGCGGACCCACCAGCCAGCCAGCTTTCGTGGGCCCGGTACACCTTGCGCCAGAGCTTGTCCTTCTCATCGGCGCTGACGTCGTCCAGCGGCAGCAGGAAGACGTCGGCCAGCGCCGCGTAGTAGTCCCGCGCCGTGTCCAATGTCACCGAGTGCGCGCCGTTCCCCAGCCGGGAGAGCACCAGCCCGCGCAGGCTGTCCGTCCCGTACGCGTCGCGCCGCTGCACCGCGCACACGCGTACGAACCCGGACTCGGGGGACGTGGTCAGATGGCGATGCATCTCGGCAAAAGCTGACATTTCCGTCGGCTCGGGGCCGAAATCCATGCCGTCGAACGAACCGCCAGGATCGTGATCGAATCGCCACCCGCCGCGCGCGACCTCCGACGGGCGCAGCGCGTACCCGAAAGGGCCCTGCCGGTAGGAGCCCGCGACCAGGGGCAATGGCAGGTGCAGGGCGTCGCCGAGGCCGACGTCCACCAGCCACTCGCCGCCCGGGTTGGCCTCCGATGGCAGGCCGCGCACGGTCAGCACCAGGTGGTTGCCGCTGATGCCCGGCTCCTTGCCGCGGCTCTGCACCCCGCCGACGTGCCGGGTCACCTCATAGCCCAGCGAGAGCAGGAGCTGCGAGAACGCGCCGTTGAGGTGGTAGCAGTAGCCGCCACGGCCCCCGATGATGCGCCCGGCCGACTCCACGGGATCGACGGTGGTCGGGCGGCCGAGCCAGATCTCCAGCGCCTCGTACGAGACCTTCTCGACATGCGCGGAGTGCAGCGCGTGCAGCGCTTCCGCGCTGATGGGAGCGTCCCCTGAAGCGGGCAGGCCGAGACGGCGGAGGTATGCGGCGGTGTTCACCCGCCAAGTCTGCACCGTATATGCACGAATTTGGGAGTGTCGTCTGCACAGCCCGCTTCTAGTCTTTCGTACGTGGCAGAGCAGCGACGCATCCTCGTGGTCGAGGACGACGTGACGATCGCGCTTGCCGTACGGAACAGGCTGGCGGCCGAGGGCTTCGACGTCAGAGTGGCGGGCGACGGGCACGACGCCCTCGTCCAGTACGGCAACGCGGAACCGGACCTGGTGATCCTCGACCGGTTGTTGCCCGGTCTCGACGGGCTGGAGGTGTGCCGCAGGATGCAGGCGGCCAGGCCGGTGCCGGTCCTCATGCTGACCGCGCTCGGCGAGGAGACCGACGTGCTGGTCGGGCTGGGGGTCGGGGCCGACGACTACCTGGCCAAGCCGTTCAGCATGCGGGAGCTGGTGGCCAGGATCCACGCGCTGCTGCGGCGCGTGGAGCGGGCGGCCCAGCTCGCGGCCGAGGACACGGTGATCAGGGTCGGCGAGGTCGAGATCGACACCGCCGCCCGCCGAGTGTTCGTGCGCGGCGCGGAGGCGCAGCTCACCAGGACCGAGTTCGACCTGCTGCGCCGCCTGGCCGAACGCCCAGGACAGGTCTTCGAGCGCGACCGGCTGCTGTCCGACGTCTGGGGCTTCTCCGAGGCGGCGGCCACCAGGACCGTGGACAGCCACGTGCGCGCGCTGCGCCGCAAGCTGGGCTCCGACGTCGTACGCACGGTGCACGGCGTGGGCTACGCCCTGGTACGGCGATGAACCCGCTCGACTTCCTCGGCCGGATCAAGGTCAAGCTCGGCATCGTGATCGTGCTGGCCGTGGGCACGGCGTTCGTGGTGAACGAGGTCGGCATCAACTCCGGCTGGTCGCGCGAGGTGCGCATCGCGGTCGCGGTGATCCTGGCGCTGATCATGGTGCAGGTGCTGGCCATGGGCATGACCAAGCCGCTGCGCCAGATGGCCAGCGCCGCCCAGACCATCGCCAAGGGCAGCTACACCCTGCGCGTCGGCGCCACCTCGCGGGACGAGGTGGGCGAGCTGGCCAGGGCGTTCAACGCGATGGCGGCCGACCTCGGCGAGGTGGACCGGCAGCGCCGCGAACTCGTCGCGAACGTCAGCCACGAGCTGCGCACCCCCATCACCGGCCTGCGCGCGGTCCTGGAGAACGTCGTGGACGGCGTCTCCGCCCCCGACCCGGTCACCATGCGCACCGCGCTGGCCCAGACGGAACGCCTCGGCCGCCTCGTCGCCCAGCTCCTGGACCTGTCGCGGCTGGACTCGGGCACCCGCCTGATCGAGGCCGAGCCGGTGGAGCTGGCGCCGCTCATCGAGCAGGCGGTCAGGGAGGCGGCGCTGGCCCGCGAGGACGTGGCGATCCGGCCGTCCATCCCCGACGACCTGGGGGTGCGCGCCGACCCCGACCTGCTGTCCCAGATCCTGGCGAACCTCCTGGACAACGCGGTACGCCACAGCCCGCCCGGCGGGGTGGTGAGCGTCGGCTGCGTGGCCGACGGCGACGGGGTACGGCTCGCGGTCGCCGACCAGGGGCCCGGGATTCCCGCCTCGGCCAGGGGGCGCGTGTTCGAGCGTTTCTCCCGGCTGGACGCGGGGCGGGCGGCCGACTCCGGGGGCGCCGGGCTTGGGCTGGCCATCGTGAAGGAGATCGTCGAACTGCACGGGGGATCCATTCACATCGACGACTGTGCCGGGTGCCGGATGGTCGTCGAATTACCTGGGAGGACGACGATGGCTGACGTGCCATTGACGCCAGAGCTTGGCACGGGGAATGACGAGCGGCCCGAGCCGCAGGACGTACGGGGTGAGAAGGCCGCGGACCTCGCGGCGAGCGCCCCTGTCGCGGTCGGCACCGCCTCGGGCGGCGCCCCGGCGGACGTGGCAGCCGCCGCGACCGGCGCGGACGCCGCCGGTAGTGGTAGCGGTCCCGAGCTGAACGGCGTCGGCGCGAGCGCTCCCGCCGCGACCGGTGTTGCCCCGCCCGGTGCCGGTGCCGGTGCCGGTGCCGGTGTGGGTGTGGGCGCGCAAGCTGCGACCGGCGTTGGTGTGGGCGGTCCTGTTGCGCCCGGTGCCGGTGTTGTCCCGCCTGGTGTCGGTCCGGGCGGAATTGCTCCGCCCGCCGTCCCGACCGGTCCTTACGTGCCGCGGGCGCCGTCCCCGGCCGGCAGCCTGGCCAAGATGATCGCCGGCGGGGTCATCGGGGTGCTGATCGGGTTCATGACGGGCATGTTCGCCGCCGTCATCGCCAGCGTGACCATCGGCGACGAGATGGCCCTGGTCACGCTCATCGGCTGTACCGCGCTCATGGGAGCGGTCGGCGCCGCCCTGGGCGCGGGTTCGGGACGGCGGGCGGCGGCCGCGGCGTACCAGGCGGGGGCGCCGACCAGGAACCAGGCGGGTCCGCCGCCGCCCTACGTGCCGCCGCCGCTCTTCCCCAGGCCGGACCTGCCCGAGCCGCCCCGCTGGCTGCTGCCGGCCGCCGCCGGGGCGGGCGTGTTCGCGGCGGTCGCGCTGCCCGAGGCGCAGATCGGGCTGGGCATCGTGCTGGTCGCGATGGTGCTGGGCGCGGCGGCCCTGCCCGCCGTGATGCGGCGGATGACGCCGTGGACGGTGGCGTTCGGGGCGACGGCGTACCTGCTGGTCTCCATGGCGGCGGTGCGCGACGCCGACTGGCTGGTCGCGATCCTGCTCGTGGCGGGGGCCGGACTGGGCGCGCTGGCCGTCTCCGGGGCGGGCGCCGGTTGGCTGGGCGTGATCAGGGGTGGCGCGTCCGTGCTGCTCGCGCTCGGGCCGGCGCCGTGGTTCCTGGCCAGGCCGGTCAAGCGGCTGACGGCGCGGCGCAGCGTGTTGCCGATGGTGGCCGCGCTGGGCATCACGGCGGTGCTGCTGCTGGTGTTCGGGCTGCTGTTCGCCTCGGCGGACGCGGTGTTCGCCACGTACGTGGAGCGGCTGACCACCACGCCGGACTGGGCGGAGTCGATCCCGGGACGGATCTTCCTGTTCGCGCTGTTCGGCGTGCTGCTGGTGGCGACGGTGCTGGTCGCGTTGCGGCCGGTCGTGGACCCGGTGGGCCCCGACACGAAGTTCCGGGTGAACAGGAGCATCTGGCTGGTGCCGCTCACGGCGGTGAACCTGCTGTTCGCCTCGTTCGTGGCGGTGCAGATCACGGCGCTGTTCGGCGGCAACACGCTGGTGCTGAAGACGGCGGGGCTGACCTACGCCGAGTACGCCAGGCAGGGCTTCTTCCAGCTCGTGGTGGTCAGCGTGTTCGTGCTGGCCATCGTGGCGATCGTGGCCGGGGTGCTCAGGGTGGAGCGGGGCGAGCGCTGGCTGCTGGCCGCGCTGCTCGGCGTGTTGTGCGGGCTGACCATGGTGATCCTGGCCTCCGCGCTGCACCGGATGAACCTCTACACCGACGCCTACGGACTGTCCCGGCTGCGCCTGTCGGTGCAGGCCACGGTCTGGTGGCTGGGCGCGCTGTTCGCGCTGGTGCTGCTGGCGGGCGCGGCGCGGCTGACCGGGCGCGGCTCCGGATGGTTGCCCCGTACGATCGTGCTGGTCACCGGGCTGAGCCTGAGCCTGTTCGCGTTCGTCAACCCCGACCTGCGGGTCGCCGAGACGCAGGTGCAGGTGCGCGGCGTCACCAACATGGACTCCGACTACCTCGGCGACCTCGGCGCGGAGGCGGTGCCGGCCCTCGACCGGCTGCCCGAGCCGCAGCGCAGTTGCGTGCTCTCGGGCGTGGTCAGGGCGAACGGGCTGGACCGGCCAGACCCGTGGAACGGCTGGAACCTGGCCCGCTCCCTGGCCCGCGACGTGCTGGCCGAGCGACCCGTGCGAGAGGGGCTCGAGTGTTCGGAGAGGGCCACGCCGGTCCCTGATTAAATCGCAGGCGTGACCTTCGACATAGTGATCAGCGGCGGCCGGGTGCTCGACGGTACGGGCGCCCCGCCGTACCGGGCGGACGTGGGGATCTCCGGCGATCGGGTCGCGGCGGTCGGCAGGCTGGACGGCGCCGGGGCGGGCACGGTGATCGACGCGGGCGGGCGGTTCGTCGCGCCGGGCTTCGTGGACTGCCACGCCCACGGCGACGCCGCCGTGTTCGACCCCGGCGTGCAGCGGGCGGCGTTGCGGCAGGGGGTCACGACGTTCGTGCTCGGGCAGGACGGGCTGTCCTTCGCGCCGGGCTCCGCCGCGACCGTCGCCTACGCCTCCCGGTACTTCGCGGCCGTCAACGGGGCACTGACCGACGGGCCGCTGACGGTGGCGGAACTGCTCGACGGGTACGACGGCGCGGTCGCGCTGAACACCGCGTACCTGCTGCCCCACGGCACCATCCGCTACGACGTCATGGGTCCCTCGCCCGACCGGGCCGAGCCGGGCGAGGTGGCCGGGATGTTGCGCCGCGTCGAGCGGGGCCTGTCGGAGGGCGCGGCCGGGTTGTCGAGCGGGCTGGAGTACCTGCCGGGCCGTTACGCCGACGCCGAGGAGCTGGCCGCCCTGTGCGCGCCGCTCGGCGGCCTGCCGTACGTCACCCACATGCGCGCCTACGGCGAGCGGGCCGGCGTGGGCATGGCCGAGGTGGTGGAGATCGCGCAGCGTTCAGGCGCGGCCGTGCACGTCTCGCACCTGCACGGGCCGGCGGGCGTGTTGCTGCCGCTGGTCGAGGAGGCGCTCGGCAAGGGCGTGGACCTCACCTTCGACACCTATCCCTACCTGCGCGGCAACACGATTCTGGCGATGGTGGTGCTGCCGCCGTCCGTGCCGGGCGCGGACACGGAGGCCGCGCTGGAGATGATCGCCTCCGACGCGCTGGACGACTGGTGGCCGACGCAGGCCCAGGTCTGGCCCAGGCTGACCGTCTCGCACGCGCCCGGCCTGGAATGGGCCGAGGGGCTGAGCATGGTGGCGGCGGCCGAGCGGGCGGGCGCCGAGCCGGCCGCGTTCTGCCGCGACCTGCTGACGCGGACGCGGCTGGAGGCGGGGGTCGTCATCGCCCGTCCCGACGAGGGACCGCGGGGCGAGGAGTCCGTACGCGCGATGCTCCGCCACCCCTCGCAGACCGGCGGCTCCGACGGCATCTACGTGGGCGGGCATCCGCACCCGCGCGGGTTCGGGGCGTTCGCCAGGTATCTCGGCAGGCACGTCAGGGAGCTGGGCGACTGGACGTGGGAGCAGGCCGTGACACACCTGGCCGCGCATCCCGCCAGGCGGTTCGGGCTGGCGGACCGGGGGCTGCTGCGGCGCGGGTTCGCCGCCGACGTGGTGGTGATCGACCCGGCCGTGGTGGCGGACGCGGCCACGTACGCGGCTCCGCGCGCGCTCGCGGAGGGCATCGACGAGGTGCTGGTCTCCGGCGTGCGGGTGCTGGCCGGCGGTGAGCTGACCGGCGCCACTCCGGGACGCGCGCTGCGACCGTCGTGAGCGATAGGGTCGGACCGGACGAAGGGGGTGTTGTGCCGGCGATTCTCGGTCAGTCGGTCTTCGACGGCGGCCTCGAATTTCCCGCGATGGTCGTGCACAGGGACGCGCTGCAGCACAACGTCGCGACGATGGCGGCCTTCGTCCGCGACCACGGCATGGAGCTCGCGCCCCACGCCAAGACGCACATGTCCCCCGAGATCGCGGCGATGCAGCTCGCGGCGGGCGCCTGGGGGCTCACCGCGGCGACACCCCGGCAGGCGGAGGCGGCCAGGGGCTTCGGGGCCCGCCGGATCTTGGTGGCCAACCAGGTCGTCGATCCAGCCGGGCTCACCTGGGCCGCGCACGAGCTGGAGGCCGACCCCGCGTTCGAGTTCCTGAGCTTCGCCGACTCCGTCGCCGGGGTGGACATCCTCGCCGCGCACGCCGGCTCCCGGCCGTTCCGGGTGCTGGTGGAGCTGGGGCACGAGGGCGGGCGGGCCGGGTGCAGGACCCTCGACGGGCTGATGAGGGTGGCCGCGCACGCGCAGGGGACGCCGGGCGTCGAGCTGGCCGGGGTCGCGGGTTACGAGGGCGGGCTCCGTACGGCCGAAGAGGTCCGGAAATATCTGGACTCGTTGCGGGAGGCCGTCGAGTACGTCCGGGTCAGGAACCCCATCCTGACCGTGGGCGGCAGCCAGTGGTTCGACGTGATCGGCCGCGAACTGGTCGCGACCCAGGCCAGGATCCTGCTGCGGAGCGGCGCCTACGTCACCCACGACGACGGCTACTACCGTGAGCGCACGCCGTTCAACCGCATCGACGGGGAGCTGCGCCCGGCGCTGGAGGTGTGGGCGCACGTGTTGTCCGTGCCCGAGCCGGGCCTGGCCATCGTGGGCATGGGCAAGCGGGACGCCCCCTACGACGAGGGGTTGCCGATCCCGCGCCGCGGCGGCGTCACGATCATGAAGATGCAGGATCAGCACACCGTGGTCCGCGCGACCGGGCTCAAGCCCGGCGACCTGCTGGCCTTCGGCATCTCCCATCCGTGCACGGCGTTCGACAAGTGGCGCTCTCTGCCGCTGGTGGACCGGGACTACCGTGTCGTTGGCACGATACGCACCGATTTTTAGGGAGATTTCGTGAAAAAGGAGCTCAGGACTTCGGAGGGCGCGGCGCCCATCGGCGCCTACTCGCAGGGGCTCGTCGTGGGCGACTTCGTCTACACCTCCGGCGCGGGGCCGCTCGACCCGCAGACCGGCGAGGTCGTCGGTGACGACGTCGCCACCCAGACGCACCAGGTCATGCGCAACCTCGGCGCCATCCTGGCCGCCCACGGCCTCGGTTTCGACGACGTGGTCAAGGCCACGGTCCACCTGCAGCACCTCAAGCGGGACTTCGCCGCGTACAACGAGGTGTACAAGTCGTACTTCAACCAGCCCTTCCCGGTGCGCACGACCGTGGGGTCGGAGCTGATGGACATCCTGGTGGAGATCGACTTCGTCGCGCACAAGAGCGCTTAAGGTCGTGCTGTGGACAGTTCGGTGTACGTCTTCGTCGAGGACCTGCGCGGCGAGGGCGTCGAGCGGGTGCTCGACAGGATCAGCGGGTACGGCGTCTCCGGCATCACCGTCGGCGCCGTGCACCACGCCTCCCGCGACGTCACCCCGCACGGGCTGTCCAGGCTGACCCTGCGCCACGACGGGGCGCACTTCACCCCGTCACCCGGCCTGTTCGACGGGCTCAGGCTGACGCCCGTGCCCGGCTTCCCCGACGCCTTCGACGGGCTCGCCGAGGAGTGCGCGAAGCGGTCCATGAAGCTGCACGGCTGGACGGTCTTCCTGCGCAACGCCACGCTCGGCACCCGGCACCCGGACGTGACCGTGCGCGACTGCTTCGGCGACCGCGGCTCGCTCACCGACCTGTGCCCCGCCCACCCCGACGCCCGCGAGTACGCGGTCGCGCTGGCCAGGGCGGTGGCCAGGCTCGGCGTGGACAGCGTGGTGGCCGAGTCGCTGCACTTCAGGCCGCTCAAGCCGCAGCGCTCGTTCGTGCCGCTCGGACCGATGGACCACTACCTGTTCGGGCTCTGCTTCTGCGACTACTGCCTGCGCCGGGCCACCGACCTGGGGGTCAACGCCGAGGTGGCGCGGGAGGAGTGCGCACGGATCGTGGGCGGGGTCTTCGACGGCGATCCTCCGGCGCAGGGCGAGGTGACCAGGGCGGCGCTGACCGCGTACGCGGGGCCCGACGTGGTGGCCTACGCCCGAGCCCGCTCCGAGACCGTCACCACGCTGGTGTCGGAGGTGGCGTCCGCGGTCGCCGATGAGGGCTCCAAGCTGGTGTTCGTCGACTCGACCGGCGCGGTCAAGGGCTACACCGACGGGCTGCCGACGCCGGGCCTGGCCGCGCACGACGCCTGGCAGCTCGGGGTGGACCTGGTGGCGCTGGGAGACCTCGTGCCCGCGTTCGGGGTGCTGGCCTACGCGCGTGACGCGGCGCGGGTGGCCGACGACGTGGGGGCCTACCTGCGGTCGGTCGGCAAGGACCGCGAGGTGCGGGCCGTGCTGCGGCCCGGTCATCCCGACAGCGACTCCGCCGACCGGCTGGTGGCCAAGGCTCGCGGGGCGAAGGCGGCCGGGGCGCTGGCGGTGGACTTCTACGCGTACGGGCTGGTGCCGCACCCGGTCCTCGACCGCATCCCGGCCGCACTCTCGTCGTAGCCGATCTAATTCAGGTTCTTCTGCCTGACCTGCCACGGGCCCGCGCACAGCCCGCAACCCGGGCCGACGAACATGGCCTTGGCCGCGGCGTCGTCCTTGAGCTGCCACTTCAGCCAGGCCGCGCCGACCCGGCCGAACTCGCCGCCGTTGGGCTGGGCGTAGGTGCCGTAGTGGCCCACGTCCAGGTTGCCCATGAACGCGGGCAGCGCTGCGGGCAGGCGGTTCCAGTCGTCGATCGCGTTCTCGTAGGCGATGTCGCTCGGGCCGCCGATGAAGTAGCCGATCGGCGCGCGCAGGCGGGCGAGCTGCGCCTTGTCCCGTGCGCTCATGAAGCCGCTGTTCCAGATGCCGGTGGTGTCGACGCGGGGGTCGTCCGACACTTCGTACGCCTCGATGCCGCCGCACGACTGTCCCATGACCGCGACCTTCGTGGTGTCGATCCGGCCGCGCAACCTGCTGGTCGTGCGGCCGTTCTCGGCGATGGCCCAGTCGATGGCGTCGATCAGCATGTCCGAGTCGGTGCTGCCGGTGCCGCCGGGGCGGCCGTTGGCGATGACCAGGAAGCCGTGCGAGGCCAGCTCCTTCAGGAAGAGCTCGAACCAGGTGCCGTCGGCCCGGCAGGCGCCGTTGCCCCAGGCCACGATGGGCAGTTGTAAGCCGGTGGGCAGGGTGGCCGGCCGGTAGATCGTGTGGCGGGGCAGGCGCAGGGTGGTCTCGTAGTCGGCGGGATAGGGGCCTGAGCCTCCTGGGGCCGCGTACGCGGGAGCGGCCGGCACGGTCAGGAGTGCGGCGGCCGTCACGATCCCGGCCCCCACGGCGGTGAGGCGTCGGATGAGCTGCCCGAGCTGCATGGATCCTCCTGGGGTGGGTCGACTCGGTGCCGCGACCTTCGCACAGGCGGTAAGGGCCATCAATGCTCTGCGGGAATGACTGGTGATAGTACCGATGCCGACCGTCATAAAAACGGTCACCTTCTGCCGGATCCCGCGAACGCCGTGGCCACACCCAGGCCGAGGTAGACGACGCCGCTGACGTACCGGAGCGTGGTGGCCCCGCGGCTCAGGCGGCCGGCCAGGGCGCCGGCGGTGAAGGCGTACACGAGGTCAGAGATCAGGCCCAGGACCAGCAGTGTGAGGCCGAACAGCGTCACCTGCAGCGCGGGCGAGCCCGCGTCCGGGTCCACGAAGTGCGGCAGGAACGCCAGGAAGAACAGCGCCATCTTGGGGTTGAGCAGGTTGACCAGCACACCTTCGAGGTACACCTTGCCCAGTGGTTGCGGGATCGGGCTGCCCGCCTCCGCGTCCTTGCCGGTGAAGGCGCGGATGCCCAGGTAGACGAGGTAGGCGACGCCGGCCCACTTGATGATGGCGAACAGCGTGGCCGACTGCGCGATCACGTACGACAGGCCCGCGGCGGCCGCGGCGATGTGCACGAGTGTGCCGGTCTCCACCCCGAACGCGCTGGCCAGGCCCGCCGCCCGGCCCTGGGCCAGGCCCCTGGCGGCGATGTAGAGGTGGTTCGGGCCAGGAATCAGCACGAGCGTGAGCGAGGCCATCACAAAGAGGGCGAAAGTCGTGGGAGGTATCACAAACCAGCAGCGTAGAATGGTTTTGGTATGTCGAAGAGAGCCAATCCAGGGCCCGGTTTCCGGTCCAATTTTCTGTCAGCGGAGCATGGCATAGTTTCCAGCGTGAACGGTCTTCTCGTCGGGCGCTCCGCGGAGCTGGCCGGGCTGGTGCGGGCGCTCGCCTCCGCCGCCGGGGGCCTGGCCGGGGTGGCGCTCGTCGGCGGGGACGCCGGGATCGGCAAGACCCGGCTGATCACCGAGCTGGTCGGCGAGGCCCGCGAGCGCGGCTTCAACGTGCTGGTCGGCCAGTGCGCCGAGCTCGGCGACGCGCTGCCCTACCTGCCGCTGGCCGACGCGCTGCGCGGCGCGGAGCCCGCCGTGCGCGAGGCCGCCGCCGCCCACCCCATGCTGGGCCAGCTCCTGCCGGGCACGGAGAGCGCGCCCTCCACCGGGCTCACCCAGCAGCGGCTGTTCGGCTCGCTGCTCGGGCTGCTCGCCGACGTGCAGCCGGTGCTGTTCGTGATCGAGGACCTGCACTGGGCCGACCGATCCACCCGCGACCTGCTGGTCTTCCTCAGCCGCATGGTGCAGAGCGAGCGGGTCTGCGTCGTCGGCACCTACCGCACCGACGACCTGCACCGCCGCCATCCGCTGCGGTCCGTGCTGGCCGAGCTGAAGCGCCTGCCCACCGTGACCAACGTCGAGCTGGGGCCGCTGGCCTCGGGCGCGATGTCCGACTACATCGCCAGTCTGGGCGACGTCGACGCCCAGGGGCTCGGCCTCATCGTCTCCCGCGCCGACGGCAACCCCTTCTACGCCGAAGAGCTGTTCGCGGCCATGGCCGAGGGCGACAGCCTGCCCGACGGGCTGGCCAGCCTGCTGCTGTCCAGGGTCGAGGTGTTGTCGGAGGCCGGGCAGCGGGTGCTGCGGGCCGCCGCCGTGGCCGGGCGCAGGGTGGAGGACGAGCTGCTGCGGGAGGTGGCGGGGCTGCCGCTGGCCGAGTTCGAGGAGGCGGTCAGGGAGATCGTCTCGCGCGGGCTGCTCAAGGTCAGGGGTCACGGCTACGCCTTCCGCCACGCCCTGCTCCAGGAGGCCGTCTACACCGACCTGCTGCCCGGCGAACGCACCAGGCTGCACGCCGCCTTCGCCCGCCTGCTGACCTCCCCGGCCGAGCTGGCCCACCACCACCTGGCGGGCCACGACCTGCCGGGGGCGCTCGCCGCCTCCGCCGAGGCGGGCCGGGCGGCCGAGCGGGTCGGGGCGCCCGCCGAGGCGCACAGCCACTACGACCGCGCGCTCAGCCTGTGGGAGCGGGTGGACGACGCCGCAGGGCTGGCCGGGGAGAGCCGCGCGGAGCTGGCCTTCCGCAGTGCCGTCATGGCCGCCGACAGCGGCGACAACCACCGGGCCGCCGCCCAGCTACGCGTGTTGCCGCAGACGTCCGAGGTGAGTGAGCGGCTGGCGTACTACCTCTACGAGCTCGACGACAGGGAAGGCGCGATCGCCGCCGCCCAGCAGGCGGTCGACAGCGCGGAAGAGCCGGCCATGCTGGCCCGCGCGCTGGCCAGCTACGGCCGCGCGCTGCTGTGGAGCCCGCGCCACCAGGAGGTCGAGTCCATGTGCGCCAGGGCACTGGAGACCGCCCGCGCGGCCGGGGCCAGGGACGCCGAAGTGGGCGCGCTGCTCACGCTGGGCACGTTCGTCGAGCGGCGCGGCGAGCTGGACAGGGCCCGCGAGCTGATCGAGACCGCCGCCAAGTCGCTGCCCAGCGGCAACCTGGCGATGGACCTGCGGGCCCGCTTCCAGCACGCCCGCATCCAGTACGAGCAGGGGCTGCTTGCGCCGGCCGCCGAGGCGGCCGACGAGGGCATCCGGGTGGCGTCGGAGACCGGGCTCAAGTGGAGCACCTACGGCACCGACCTGCGCTTCCTGCGCTTCCTCGTCCACTACGTGGCCGGTGAGTGGGACCAGGCCGAGGCGGTGGCGGCGGGTTTCGGCGCGCGGGTGGGCACGGTGCCGGAGGCCACGCTGTCGTCGTTCGCGCTGTTCATCGAGGTGGCGCGGGGGTTGCCCGCGGTCGAGGGCAGGCTGGGCTGGTTGCGGCCCTTCTGGTCCGACGAGCTGGTCTCCTACATGTCCAGGGGTCTGGCGGCCGAGCACGCGTTGTGGCACGGCGACCCGGCGACCGCGCTCGACCACGTGCGGGCGGTCATCGCCGAGCAACTCGACGGCGACCCCGGCAACGTGCGCATGGCCGCCGTCGGGCTGTGGGCGCTGGCCGACCTGGGCACCACCGAGGGCGCCGACGACCTGCTCGCCCGCGCCCGCCTGGCCGTCGAGGCCGGTGTCACTGGCGACGGCGGGCATCTGGGCCCCGAAGGGCTGGGCTGGGCGCTGCGGGTGGAGGCCGAGTGGCAACGCGTGCACGGGCGGCTGGACGTGCCGTCGTGGCGGCGGGTGGTCGAGGCGTTCGACTTCGGGTTCGTGTACGAGGCGGCGCGGGCCCGATGGCGTCTGGCCGAGGCGCTGCTGGCGGCCGGGGACCGGGGGGCGGCGCAGGCGGAGTGGGAGCTGGCCAGGGAGACGGCGGGCAAGCTGCGCGCCGTGCCGCTGGAGAACGCCCTGCTGGACTTCGGCCGCCGCGCCCGCTTCGGCAGCGGCCCTGCGGGCACCGCCCGCGCCGACGCCGGTTCCGGTGGTGGGGCCGGGTCAGCGGGTGGCGGTGGGCTGACGGCCAGAGAGGTCGAGGTGTTGCGGCTGGTCGCCGAGGGGCTGACCAACCGGGAGATCGCTGAGCGGCTGTTCATCGCGCAGAAGACGGTGAGCGTGCACGTCTCCAACATCCTGGGCAAACTCGAAGTCTCCACCCGCACCCAGGCCGCCGCCACAGCCCGCCGCCAGGGCCTACTGCCCTGACCACCGCCACCGGTCGGTGAGGGCTGCTGCCTTGACCACCGCCACCGGTCGGTGAGGGCTGCTGCCTTGACCACCGCCACCGGTCGGTGAGGGCTGCTGCCCTGACCTTCCGCACCCAGGCCGCCGCCAGGGCCTCGGTGGGTCAGCTTGTCAGGGTCTGGCCGCGCGAGAGGATGGAGGTGGCGCGGTCGGTCTGCAGGTAGGCGTGGAAGTTCGGGGCCTTTGTACGAGCCGACTTGTCCGCGGTGACGATCGTCATGACCACGTACCGCTTGGCGGAGCCCGAGAGGATCTTGCCGTAGGCGTAGCTGGGCAGCGCCTTGTCCTGGCGCCACTTGACGGCGTTCGACGACAGCGTGGCCAGGCGGTCGGCCGTGATCTTGGCGGCCTGGTCGTTGGGGAAGGACATGACGAGCTGGACCGCCTTGAGATGGCCGCCGTAGGCGGAGTAGGCGAGCTGCACGGCCCGCTGGCACCTGTTCTTGACCAGCACGCCCTGGCTGTCCAAACCCTTGCAGGAGCTGTAGGTCCAGCCGGCGACCTTATCGGCCTCGAACTTGACGCCGCCCTGGGTGAAGGTCCAGTCGTCGAACTCGTTGTGGGTGATCGGAGTGCCGGACTGGGCCGGTGTCGAGGTGGGCTGGGTGTTGGTGGGCGAGGTGGACTCGGGCGGGGTGGACTGGGGTGGGGCCGTCGTAGGGGCCTGCGGCGGTGAGGCCGACTCGCTGGGGGACGAGGTGCTGGGGGAGGTGCTGGGCAGGGCGACTGTTGGGGCGGGGCCCGGGGCGCTCAGATAGGCGTAGGCCGCCGCGCCGCCGCCCACGACGAGCACGGTCAGCCCAGCGGCCAGGCCGACGATCAGCCCGGTGTTCTTCTTGGCGGGAGGTTTGGGTGGGTAGCCCGTCGGTGCGAACGGCCCTTGCCCGGGCTGCGTAGGCCCCTGGCCCTGAGGCGGACCGTAATTCTGGGGCTGGCCGCCGTAACCCTGAGGCGGGCTCTGGCGGGGGCCCTGGGGCGGGCTCTGAAGTGGGCCTTGAGGCGGGGTCTGGTGCGGGCTTTGGTGTGGGCCTTGAGGCGGGCCGTAGCCCTGGGGCTGGCCGTGATTCTGGGGTGGGCCGTACCCCTGTGCGGGCCCGTACCCCTGCTGTGGCGGCGCCCCCTGACCCGGCGGCGGTCCGTAACCCTGTCCGGGTCCGTACCCCCGCCCCTGTGCGCCGCCGTCCCACGGCCCTGGCTCGTGGGGCTGGGGTTGCGTCGGCTGCGGAGGGTATGCCATTCCCCCATTGTGGTGTAGGCCATTACCTTCTGCCTCAAATACCCCCACATAAGGTCATCGACGAAGGTAAGCCCAACAGCTACCAAGGTCTGATGCCGCCCCCGTACGCGGAGCCGTACGTTCGGCCACATGACGGAACTGCTCACGCCGCCCGCCACCCGAGTCCACGAGATAGACGTGGTACGCGGCTTCGCCCTGGCGGGAATCCTGGTCGCGAACATCGGCTACTTCGCCGATCCCGGATACGCCGTCAACGGCACCATGACCCTCCCGGAAGGCCCGGTGGCCACGGCCATCACCGCCCTCGTGCTGACCAAGTTCTACGTCATCTTCTCGTTCCTGTTCGGCTACTCCTTCACGCTGCAGATGCGCTCGGCCGAACGGGCGGGCGCGAGCGTGACCGCCAGGACCCTGCGCAGGTGCCTGGGGCTGTTCGTGATCGGCGTGGTGCACGGCCTCCTGCTGTGGATAGGAGACATCCTCACCCTGTACGCCGTGCTCGGCCTGATCCTGCTCGCCATGCGCAACATCCGCCCGAGAACCGCCGTCATCATCGGCTCGACCATCATCGGCGTGCTGAGCCTGCTGATGGCCGCGCTGGCGTGGTTGTCCACCCTCGACCCGTCGCTCGCCCAGCCCCCTCCCGCCGACACCGCGGCGGCAACTCGCGCCCTGGCCCTGGCCACCGGCGGGCCGCTGGACTTCCTGACCCTGCAGGTGGAGACCTATCCGTCGCTCATGGCGATGATCTGGGCCTTCCAGGGGCCGATAGCGCTGGCGATGTTCCTGTTCGGGCTGGCGGCGGGCAAGTCCAGGCTGCTGGAGGAGACCGGGCGGTGGTGGCGTCTCGCGCCGCGGATCCAGTGGATCGGCTTCGGCCTGGGCCTGCCCGGCGGCATCCTGCTCACGATGACGGCCAATGTCCCCGGGGTGTGGGAGCTGGTGGGACTGGCGGTGAGCACGGCCACCTCGGTGTTGCTGGCCGCCGCGTACGTGGTGACCCTGCTGCGGGTGGTCAGGCGCTTCCCGGCCGCCGGGCGCGCCCTGGCCCCGGCCGGCCGGGTGGCGGCCTCCAACTACGTCGGGCAGTCGCTGCTGGCCTGCCTGATCTTCACCGGATACGGCCTGGCGCTGGCGGGCAAACTCGCGCCGATCGCCGTGATGGGCGTGGCCCTGGCGATCTACACGCTCCTGCTCTGGCTGAGCGCACGCTGGCTGCGTACCCACCGCTATGGCCCGATCGAGTACGTCCTGCGCCGCGTGACCAACTGGGCTTAGGCGACCGCGACGTACCGGCGCCGCCACCGGCCCGGCGCCAGCCCGAACTGCCGCTTGAAGGCGTTGCCGAAGGCGAACTCCGACCCGTACCCCACCCGCTCGGCCACCTGCGCCACCGACACGTCGGACTCGCGCAACATGCGGGCCCCCGCCATCAGCCGCCACCAGGTCAGGTACGCCAGCGGCGGCTGCCCGACCAGCCCCGTGAAGCGGCGGGCGAAGCCGGCGCGCGACATGCCCGCGTGAGAGCCGAGCGACTCGACCGTCCAGCGGCGGGCCGGCTCGCGGTGGATGGCGTCGAGCGCGCGGCCGATGCCGGGATCGGCCAGCGCGGCGGCCCAGCCGGACAGCGTGCAGGGCTCTTCCTGGGTGTCGAAGTAGGCGCGCAGCACGTACAGCTGCAACATGTCGAGCAGGGACGACACGACGGTGTCCGTGCCGGGACGCGGGGTGTCGATCTCGGCGGCCAGCAGTTCGACGGCGGCCCGCAACTCAGGATGGCGGCCGAGCGTCGCGGGCAGGTGGATCACGCCGGGCAGCGAGTCCAGGATCGGGTGCGTCCTGTCGAGGTCGAGCCGGTAGCCGCAGGACAGGATCACGGTCTCGGCGCCGTCGCCGCCGGAACCGGCCGAGGTGAACAACTCGGAGTGCGCGTCGCAGTCGGACTCGACCAGCGTCCGCGTGGGATCGTCGGCCAGCCCGAACGCGTCGCCGTGCGGCAGGAACACCAGGTCGCCCACGCTGAGCGCCACGGGCTCGCCCTCCGGGGGCAGGAGCCAGCAGGACCCGCGCAGCACCATCTGGAAACCGGCGGACCCGGGCGCCACGGGGAACGACACCCCCCAGGGCGCCCGCCAGGAGACGCGGGCGGAGGTGGGACGCCCGCACCGCATGAAGGCCACCACGTCGCTCAGCAAGTCCATGCGACGAGTCTATGCCCTGAGACGCTGGCTTATAAATGTTGGACAGTAGCGCATTCAATATCTCATCCAGTCTCCCTACGGTTGGTTCCAGTAACCGATTGAGGGAGCATTGACATGCTGAAGATAGGCATCATCCTGGGCAGCACCCGTCCCGGCCGCAACGGCGAGGTCGTGGCGAACTGGGTCCGGGACCTGGCGGTCAAGCGGGGCGACGCCGAGTACGAGATCGTCGACCTGAAGGACTTCGAGCTGGGCAACCTGGACGAGCCCCAGCACCCCGCCACGGGCATCTACGAGCACGAGCGCACCAAGCGGTGGTCGGCCAAGATCTCGTCGCTGGACGCGTTCCTGATCGTGACCCCGGAGTACAACAACTCCTACCCCGGCGGGCTCAAGAACGCCCTGGACTTCCTGTACACGGAGTGGAACAACAAGGTGGCCGGCTTCGTGGGCTACGGCGTGGACGGCGCGCCCCGGGCGATCTCGCACCTGCGCCACGTCCTGGGCCTGCTCAGCGTGGCCACCGTGTCGAACCAGGTCGGGTTGTCGATCCACACCGACTTCGCGGACGGCTTCAAGCCCGCCGACCACCACGAGGACCGGCTGAACCTCGTCCTCGACCAGGTCCACGCCTGGGGCACCGCGCTGCAGCCGCTGCGCGTCTGAACCGTATGTATTTCTCCCTGTTCGCTCGCCCTCTTGGAGAGCACCATCCTGAGGGGGAGGTGAGCCGAGATGGCGGTGGCATGGGGAGCGGTACGAGGAAAGGTCGTCTTCGACAGCACCCAGCAGCAGATGTTCATGGAGCGGCAGTCGTCCGGATTCTCCTGGACGGGCACCCGCTCGCTGCTGCTGACCGACCAGCCCGCCGTGTACGTGCACGACACCGGCGGGCTCGGTAACCCGGTCGTCACCAAGCTGGACCCGGCGGCCGACCCCGACGCCACGATCGAGCTGGTCGACGCCAGCACCAGGCTCGTGGCCGACCTCCGGCTGCCCCAGGGCCGGACCGTCGAGCTCACCTCCGGCGTACTGCTCCCGCCCGCGCTGGCCGCACTGACCGGCCTGCGCGGCAGGCTCATGCCGGGCGCCGACGCGACGGACTTCATCAGCCCGTGCGCGGTCTCCATCACCCCACGGTACGAGGCCGAGCCCGGCGCGGACGACGAGAGCGCCCCCGCCGAGCTGGCCGCGTACGTCGTGGTCGCGGGTGGCCGCCTGCAGTTGCGCAGCCGCGGCCGCATCCCGCTGGAATGGCCCGTGAACCGGGTCACCGTTACCCCCGCCGGGCCGAGCGCGGTCGAGCTGCGGGGCGGCGCCCTGCTCGGCGGGCACTTCCTCACCGGGGTGACCCTGCACCTCGTGACCGCCCAGGTCAGGAAGGCGTTCCTGGCCGTCATGAGGTCGGCGGGGCCGCAGGCGCGCACTGTGGGCACCTCCGCGCCGGTGTCGCTGCGCGGGCTGGGCGGCGCGGGGACGGCCAAGGCCGACTGCGTGCTGAGCGAGCACGCGCTGGAGTTCCAGGCAGCCGACACACAACGGGTGCTCGCGCACTTCGACCTGGGCGACCGCCAACTGCGCATCGCCGGTACGGCCGAGCGGTTCGTCGTCTTCAGCCCCGCCCACGGGCCGGTGGCGGTGGAGTGCGACTCCGAGCCCTTCGGGCGGCGGCTGCACGGCAACACCGAGGTCAGGGCCGCCGCCGAGCGCACGCTGGGCTCCGGGGTGCTGCCGGCCGAGCTGGCCGACGGGCGGCCGGTCGCGTGCGCGTTCGCGCCCGACGGCATGCGCGTCAAGGGCGGCGGGGTCAACGTGCGGATCCCGTACGAGGCGATCAAGACGGTCGAGGGGCGGCCGGCACTGCCGCGAGCCGAGCTGCGGCTGCAGACCGAGCGCACCGACCTGCGGGTCGTCGCCCAGCCCGAGCTGGTGCAGGCGCTGCACACCGAGGTCAGGGCGTGGAGCAACGCGCGGGCGAGCGCGGCGCAGGTGCCCGGCATGTTGCGCGCGGCCGTCGGGCTGGAGGAGGACTACCTTCTCTACACCGTGTTCGGCCCCTTCTACGAGCTGCACGCGGCGCTGCTCGGCGACGTCGGCGCGGACGGGCTCGGCGCCCCGCTCACGCTGCCCGAGACCGGCGACGAACGCTCCCGCGTGGCCACCGTCCTGCAGGTCGGGCTCAACGAGCTGCAGACCCACCTCGACCAGGTCTCCTCCGTCCTGCCCGCCTTCCTGCGGCACCGCGACGCCCAGCTGCTGTCGGCCGTCACGGGCGGCGCCGAGCCGGACTGGCTGAAGGCCGGTGAGTCGCGGCTGCGGGCCGCGCTCGCCCCCGCGCAGCGCGCCGCCGCCGAGACCGGGCAACTGGCCGCGCAGCTCTCCCGCGTGATGGACCTCGACCCCGAGGCGCTGCCGAAGGTCAGCTACGCGGGGGCGGCGTTGTCGCTGGGTGCCGCCGCGCTGCTGAATCCGGTGTTCGCGGTGTCGGGCATCTCGCAGGCGTACTCGTCGCACGCCCAGGGCGAGCAGCGCAAGGCACAGGTGACCGCCGCGGCCGAGCGCGGCTGGGTGGTCGTGCTGGAGCGGTGGAACGCGCTGGTCGGCACGTCGTTGCCGGTGCTGGCGTACGTGCTGACCGAGAACGTGTTCGGCCTGCGGTGGGAGAGCGCGCGGCGCATCGGCCAGGAGCTCGCCGCCGCCCCGCCGGCCGCGCGCCCGCCGGTGTTGCGGGCCGTGGCGCGCCGCCTGGCCGTGCTGGACGTGATGCGCCGTTATCCGGGCGGTTCCGGGGTACGGCTGCGGCGCGGCGAGATCGCCGATCACCTGCGTGCCGCCCGTGAGGCCGTACGGACGCCGCGCTTCGTGGACTTCTGACCCCTTTTGCGGAGGTCGATCATGACCCTGTTCAGCAGCCAGTTCGATCGGGTGCGTGCGGAGTCGCGCGCCTACACGGGGGAGGCGTCGGAGACCCGCTTCTGGGTTCCGGCCGTCGTCGCTCTTGGCGCCGCCGCCGCCCTGGCCGCCACCTCCGAAGGCGTTGAGGTCGGTGCCGAGGATGCGGCGGCCGGCTGGGGAGAGGGCTGGGACCAGGGCTGGGACGCGGGGGCCGTACCCGATAGTGAACCGGTCGCGGACGACGGCGGCGCATGGTCGCACAGTGGGGACTACACGGACGCCTCGGTCGGCGGGGACGGCGACTTCTTCTACTTCATCGACGGCGACAGCAGCCTGACCATCGGCTGAACCCGGCGGCCGCCCTTTGTATGGCGGTGGTTTGTCCTGCCTTGCGAAGGGGTGTCCGCCCTGCTCGCGGTGAGGCCGGACGATCTTTGTTGCCATCCTCCGGCGTGGGGTGGGCGGCCAGTGGATGATCTCGGACAAAACACCCCTGGCTAGACATTTTCCGGCGCAATAAGCAGTCCTCCAGGAAGGTCCATCGGACCCAAGTCCCACACGGAGGCACTCATGGATATTCGCTCAAGGCGACGAATCACGTACGCCGCTCTGGCCGGCGTGCTCGCGCTCGGCGGAACGGGGCTCACCATAGGAGTCGCGACGGCGCAGCCCGACAAGGAGGACCCGGGCCTGACCATGGTCGAGGAGGCCGCCGCGGAGAAGGACGGCTCGATGCCGGCCGCCGCCACCCCGAAGAAGGCCGACCCGGCGGAGGATGGCGAGTCGGAGGAGATCAGCGTCGCGGACGAGGCGGACGACGCGGAAGGAACCGAGGAGTCCTCCTCGGAGACCGGCGAGGAGGAGACCGGCGAGGAGGAGACCGGTACCGAGTCCGAGTCCGACTCCGAGACCGAGTCCGAGTCCGAGCCCGAGGACGGCGAAGAGTCGGACGAGTCCGAGTCGGAGGGCGCCGAGGAGGCCGAGCCCTCGGAGGAGGCCGACCTCGAGGCCGTCGAGGGTGAGGAGGTCACCGACACGACGGATGCCGAGGAGGAGCAGGCCACCGCCGAGCTCACCGCGGAGCAGGCCCGCTGCCCGTTCACCACGATCTACCAGGGCAGCGTCAAGCAGATGCTGACCAAGCGGGAAGGTGGCGCGCGGACGAAGGCGTACAACGCCGGTGAGAAGACGAAGAGGGGCAAGGACCGGAAGATCGTCACCATCGGCATCGGCTTCAACATGAGCCGCGGTGACGCGCGAACCATCGTCAACCGCATCCTCAGCGAGACCAGCCCGCAGTCCGAGCAGGCCGACATCAAGTCCGGCAAGGCGTTCGACGACCTCAAGGCCGGGGTGACGGAGCTGACGGAAGAGCAGGTGTCGATGTTGTTCGAGGTCTCCTACGAGGAGGCCAAGGACCTGGTCACGCGCCGGGGCATCGAGAGCTTCGACAAGATGCCGCGGGCCGTGCAGGCTGCCTTGATCGACGTGGCGTACATGCGGCCGGGCAACATCAACGACATCGCCGACGAGGTCAACCTGGCGAGCCAGGCGGCCACGGCCAAGAAGCAGTCCCTCAGCAGCGCGAACTATGAGGCGGCGGCCAAGCGGCTGGAGACGTTCGGCAGGGTCGCCGCCAAGCGCGGGCAGGGCGGCAACAAGATCCGGTTCGATCAGGATGCCGCGATGCTGCGTAACAAGTGCTGAGGTTCCTCCACTGAGCCCTGTCGCAGGGGCTGTCCAGTGCCCGGGTTTCCACCGAAACCCGGGCACTATTTTTGTGCCCGCAGCCTTCGTTGCCCGCCGCCACCACCTTCCGCTTGTGCCCTGTGGCCTCTGCCCCGTGCCAGTGCCCCGCCTCGCCACGGTGGAGAAGAGTCACGGTCGGCTTCCCGGGCCGCCGGGGCGTGAACCTCACGAGTGGGGGCCGGAACATCAGGGGGCGGGCTCCGGAGGCGTCGTCCCGTACCCGAGGCTGCGGGCTTCGGAAGCGTCGTCCCGTACCCGAGGCGGGGGTTCCGGAAGCGTCGTCCCGGACCTGAGGCGGCGGCGGACACACAGACGCAAGCGCGAGCCATCCCCGACCGCGCAGAGTCCCTTGATGGCCAAAGGTTGGTGGCCGTGGACATCGTCCTCACCTGGCTGGTCATCGACGGGGCCCGTACTCAGGAATGGCTGGAACATCCGGACGCGCTTCGGCACCCGGGCCGCTCCCGAAGGAGAGCGCCGCCCGCCGATCGCGTCTTCACGAGAAGGGGAAACAGCATGAGAGCACCTTCCAAGCTTCGTCTCGCGGTGGCCGGGCTGACGGTCGGCGGTGTGCTGGCCGGCGGCGGCCTCATCGCGGGGACGGCGCAGGCGCAAGCAGCCGACCCGTTCGGCTTCGGCGGCGGTTCGCCGGGCGGTTCGTTCGACTTCGGCGGCGGTTCGTCGGGGGGCTCGTTCGACTTCGGGCTCACCCAGCCGCAGCCGACCACCCCCGGCAGCTCCGGCTCCGGCGGGCTCGGCGACTTCTTCAAGGACCTGGGCAAGGACCTGGGCAAGCAGCTCGGCAACCGGGCCATTGACGAGCTGCTCAACCGCAACCGCAACCGGGACAACGGCGGCAACACCCAGCCCAACACGACCCTGCCGAACCAGACCCTGCCCGGCACCTCACCGGGAGACGGCACCGTAGGGTCCGACGACCTGGGTCTGACCCAGCAGTTGCCCAGCACCACCAGCGCGGGCAAGCGCATCCCGGAAACGATCGACAGGGTGCTGCGTGAGGCCGGGATCAGCTTCGTGGACTGGCTGGTCAAGCGGCAGCCGGGAGACAAGCGCAAGGGATTCGGCTCGTTCAGGGAGCCGGACCGGTACTTCCGGGCGGAGCTGCAGCGGCAGTTCTGCCGTACCCCCGGCAGCGTCCGCCTGTTCGGTACGACGGTCGGCAGGGGCCGGTTCACGCCGCGGAGCTTCATCGGCGACGACAACCTGGGCAGGACGCTCGTCGTCGGCCGGAACTCGTTCCTGGTCCCGTCTGGCAAGAAGCTGAAGAGGTTCAGCGCGGTCAACTTCGTGTTCCTGTCGAAGAAGGACGCCGAGGTCCTCCGCCCGCAGCCCCGGGTCAACAGGAACCTGACCCTGGACGACCGCAGGTACTCCACGGACTTCCTGAAGAGGGGCGTCAAGTACACCGTGATCGCCCGGTACGTCAACACCTGCAACGAGCCGGTCGTGGACGTCCTTGGCAAGGTCAGGAGGCGATAGCCGAGAACTTTCCGGCTCGCCGTGCGCGCGGGTGGCTCCCCACCGGGGGCCACCCGCCGTCATGTTGACCAGAGGGCAAGATCTCTCCGGTCATCGTCGATATCGGAGCCTAAATGATCAGTCCGTCTGGGCGGGTGATGACGAATACGAGTGGGCCGACAGTTGAATGCCAGGGGGCACGATGAACAACCAAGGCACCACCACCCGGGGCAGACGGGAACGACCTGTCGCGCCCGGCCCGCTCCAGGAGTTCGCGCAAGGGCTCCGTGACCTGCGGTCGAGCGCCGGAAATCCAAGTTACCGGGCCATGGAAAGAAAGGCGGGATATTCGTCGTCGGCGCTGTCCGCGGCCGCGTCGGGGGACCGGCTGCCGAGTCTGGCGCTCACGAAGGCGTACGTGGGGGCGTGCGGTGGTGACCAGGAGGCGTGGACCATCACGTGGAACGCGCTGAGAGCGGACCTGGACAACAAAACCCACGACGGCCAGGCACCCGGGCGCCGCCCGCCCCGGGTGCGGCTGAACCGCCGCGTTCTCAGGTTCTCCGCGCTCCTCGTCGCACTCGGCGTGACGGGGGCCGCAACGCTCGGCTTGTTCCGCGAGGGTGTGCTGTTCCAGCCCGCCGCGAGCACGGCCGGCGAGACGAAGCGGGGGCGCCCGCCGGGGGCCGCCTTCAACGCGGTCGCCGGGCCGAGTTGCCCGCGCGACACGACGCGGAGTGTACGCATCGAGGGCATGTCGGGCCGGAACGGCTGGAAGGACGCCCGTTCCTCCGGCTGGACCGGCGCGGGGTGCAAGGACAGCTTCCTGTTCTCGGAGCTGGCCTACGACGCGCGGGCCGAGACGCAGGCGCGCAACGCCTTCCAGTGGCGATTCACCACGGGGCTGCGCGGGCCTCGCCAGTGCACGCTGATGGTCTACGTCCCGAAGTCGGGACTGGCGGGACAGCGCGTCTGGTACACGGTGCGCGACGGCTTCGACGAAGAGGCGCGTACGGTCGGGGAGTTCACCCTCGATCAGCGCGTATGGCAGGGCAGGTGGGTTTCGGCCCCGGTTCCCCTGATCGTCACCAGCGGCCTGGTCACGGTGGAGATCACCGACACCGGCCGCGACAACACCACAGGAAACCAGGCCATGGCAGCCGGGCCGGTCCGGCTCTCATGCCCGTGATCAGACGGACGGACAAGCGCTAGGGGGCACGATGACGAGCAGAGACACGATCCGGGAATTACCGCGCGGCAGCAGGCGGCGGGGACGACACGCGCGGCCCGCGGCACCCGATCCGCTGGCGGAGTTCGCCCGCGGTCTCCGCGATCTGCGGGCGGCCGCCGGGAATCCCGGCCGCCGCACTATGAGGCGTAGGACGGGACGCTCGACGGCCGACCTGTCGGCGGCGGTGTCGGGGGACACCCTGCCGAGCCTGGAGGTCACGCAGGCGTTCGTGGCGGCGTGCGGCGGCGACCAGCGGGAGTGGACGCGGAGATGGCACGTACTCAACACCCTGTTGCGGGTACGTGACAGCGACCGGGCATACGAGACAATCGAGTACCCACGCGTCGCCCCAGCCCTAACCCCGACTCCGACCCGGACACCGACTCCGGGCTCAGCCCTGGCCCCGGCCTCAGGCCCGGCTCCGACCCGGACACCGGCCTCAGCCCTGGCTCCGGCCCCGGCCCCGACCGCAGCTTCGGCTCCGACCCGGACTCCGACCTCAGCCTTGGCTCCGGCCCCAGCGCCAGCTCTGGCCCCGGCCTCGGCTCCGGCCGCAGCTCTGGCCCCGGCCTCCGCCCTCGCCCCAGCTCCGGCCGTGGCCCCGGTGCCGCAGCCGGTCGCCGGGAAGCGCGCCTCCATCAGGACGTGGGTGATCGTCGGGGTGCTCGCGCAGATCGCGGTGCTCACGGCGGTGCTGATCTATCAGAATCTGCTTCCGGCGGCCGTGCCTGCCGCGGATCGCCAGGAGACGTCCGCCAACACCGCGCCGTCCGCCAACACCGCGCCACCCGCCGACAACACACCGTCGGCCGACAACGCGCCGTCCGGGCGTTCGGCGCCGTCCGAGCGCCCAGCTCCAGGAGGAACGACAGCCGCCTCCGACACGCCCGCTTTCGTGGCGGTGGCCGGCCCCGGCTGCCCTCGGGACGATAGGAGGAGCGTGCGCATCAACGGCCTGCCGGGCCGCAACGGCTGGAAGGACGCCAGCGCCCCCGGCTGGAAGGGCGCGGGCTGCGGCGACGGATTCCTGTTCTCCGAGCTGACCAACGACCCGAGCAGAGACACCCAACTGCGCAACAGCTTCCAGTGGCGCTTCACGACGGGTCTGGACGGAAGGCATCAGTGCTACGTGGGCGTGTACGTGCCCAAGACCGGATTCGCGGGCCAGCGAGTCTGGTACACCGTCACCGACGGCTTCGACAAGGACGCACGCACGGTCGCGGAGTTCACCCTCGACCAGCGCATGCGCCAGGGCAAATGGGTTCTCGCCCCGGTCACCGCCACCATCAGCAGCGGATTGGCGATGGTGGAGATCACCGACACAGGCAGAGGCAACACGACAGGTGACCTGGCCATGGTGGCCGGCCCGCTACGGCTCGCCTGCCTCTAACCCGGGACCGAAACGGAAGAGGCGACGACCCGACCAACCCCAGCGGGAGCGAGACGGAGGACCGACCCCAGCGCGACCGAGACGGAGGACCGACCCCAGCGGGAGCGAGACTGAGGCGGCGACCCGACCGACCCGGGCGCCGCACTCCCGGACAGCCAGTTCGATCGGGCGCGTGCAGAGCCACGCGCCCGCACAGGCGAGGCTTCGAAGCCCCGCTGCCCTGGGGACCGCCACCCTGAAGGACGCTGCCACGCTGAGGGTCTGCCCTGCGCTGAGGGTCTGCCCTGCGCTGAGGGTCTGCCACCCTGAGGGGCTGCCGCTCTGAGGGGTTGCCGCCATGGAGGGCCTTCGGTTGGGAGGTCGTGGCTGGGTGGCTGGCTAGATGCCGGATTCCGCGACGATGGTGGCGAGCGTTTGTGCGGTGGTGAAGTTGGCGGCGAGTCGGTTCTTGGCCACCGCGAAAGCCACGCCGGTCGCGGTGTCGGCGAAGGCGCAGGAGCCGCCGCTGCCCGGCCAGCCGAATACCGTCGGCGTGTCGTCGGGATCGGCGCCGAGGCGGCCGAGGGCGTAGCCGTTCGACAACACCGCGCGATTGCCGAAGACCCTGTCCACGTCGTCCACCACCGGTCGGGTCACCGCGCGGAGCCGTTCGGCGGAGATCAGCCGGACACCGTCCACCGGGCCGAGGAGTGCGGCGTACATGCGGGCAGCGGCGCGGGCGGTGAACTGGCCCGCCGCAGGGAAGGCCGTCGTCAGCACGTCGGCGCGGTTGCCGAACGCAGCCGTCGGCCGCACACCCCGAGGAGCGACCGCGAGCGAAGGCGAGCCATCGGGCGCATCGGCCTGCCCCGGAACCTCCTCCAGGCGGGCGAGCCGGCCCAACTCGCTCTGTGGCACGCCGAGGAACAGCTCATCGGCCATCCCGATCGGAGCGGCGACCTCCTCCCTGAAGACCTGGGAGACGGGCGCGCCAGTGACCCGCCGGACGATCTCGCCGATGATCGGGCCGAAGGTGTAGGAGTGGTAGCCGGTGCCCGTGCCCGGTTCCCACCACGGCCGGGCATCCGCGATCACCGCGCACATCCTGTCCCGGTCGCACAGATCTTCAGGAGTGAGATCCTCAGGCAGCCCCGGTACGCCCGTGGCATGCGTCAGGGCGTCCCTGATCGTGGCGGACTCCTTGCCGTGCGCGCCGAACTCCGGCCAGATGTCCGCGATCGGGGTCCCGTAGTCGAGCATGCCGCGTTCGGCGAGCACGTGTACGAGGGCAGCCGCCATACCCTTGCCCGCCGAGAAGACATGAAACGGCGTGTCCGGTGTAACCGGCCGACCAGTGTCGGCGTCGGCGACCCCGGCCACGACATCGACGGCCTGCTCGCCGTTCCGATAGACGGCGATCTGCAGCCCGCGCTCGGCACCGTTGCCCACAAGCTCATCAGCCGCCTTCTGCAGTCGCTCTTGCAAGTCGTTCACGAGGCACTCCTCCTGAGCCGTCCGACGGTCGGTCCCGCACGCCGACGCGGGGGCATGGCCGTACGTGCACGCTAGCGAGTGCTGGCCGATCGCGGGGTCGGCGCTCGCACGGCCGGGTCGTTCGCAAGGCCCGCTTGCGGGGTCGTCCGGTGGTCAGGTCGTGCGGTGTTCCCGAGTCATCGCGGATGACTCCGGCCGGTGACCATGGCGGACTCGGTGCGTTGGACGAAGGTGGCGATGAGGGAGGCTAGTTGGGGCCACAGCCCTCTGGGGAGGTTGTGGCCCATGCCGTCGATGATCACGAGCTCGGCCCCCGGGATGACCTCGGCCGTCGCCTCGCCTCCGCTGCGGTCGCAGATCGGGTCGTCGGCGCCGTGGATCACCAGCGTCGGCACGGTGATCGAGCGCAGCCCGGCGGTACGGTCGCCCGAGGCGAGGGCGGCGACCCCCTGCCGTGACGCGCCGACGGGATCGTAGGCCCGGTCGTAGGCGATCCGCGCGTTCTCGCGGATCTCGGCCTCCTCCACGGGATATCCGGGCGACCCGACGACCTGAAAGGCCCTGACCCAGCGCTCGATGACCTCCTCCCGGTCGGTGGGCGACGACCCCGCCACCCGCTCGGTTGCGTGCTCCCGGTTGGTGGTGGGTGGTGGTTCTGTGACCAGGGATAGGGCTGCGGGGTCTGGTCGGCCGACGTCGGGGGCGCCCGTGGTGGACATCATTGAGGTCAGGGAGCGGACCCGGGAGGGGTGTTCGATGGCCAGGAGTTGGGCGATCATGCCGCCCATCGACGCGCCGATGCAGTGGACGCTGTCCAGGCCGAGTACGTCGAGGAGCCCGACGGTGTCGGATGCCATGTCGGACAGCGTGTAGGAGGCCGAGGAGGTGTCGCCGGCCATCGCCGCCCGCAGGTCGGGCGGGGGTGCGTCGTGGAAGTGCGTGGACAGGCCGGCGTCGCGGTTGTCGAAGCGGATCACGTGGCAGCCCCTGGCCACGAGTTCGGCGCAGAAGCCCTCGGGCCAGTGGATGAGCTGGCCGCCGCCGCCCATCACGAGCAGCACGGGCGGCGCCTCGGGGTCGCCGAAGCGCTCGTACGCCATCTCGATTTTGCACGGGCCGACATTGAGCGCCTTCTCCTCGCTCATCTCTACACCATCTCCTCGTTTCGACGGCCGGGCAGGCAAGGAACGCCAAACGGTATTTTGCCGAGATGGTCGTGTGGTAATCCACCGGCTGGCCAATGGCGGCCATTGTTCGCGCAGCGCGGAAAGGGGGGAATATAGTGGGAATGGCGGGAAAAGTTGGATTATCTCAGGGTTTGCGGGCGACGCCGGCCAGTACGTTGTAGTGGGTCAGGTTCTGGCGGATGAGGTCTTCCGGTTCGGCGCGCCACTCGGCCAGCGGCACCAGGCCCGGCTCGATGAGCTCCAGGTCGCCGAAGTAGGACCCGATCTCCGCTCGCGTACGCCAGCGCCCGGTCCCCAGGTTCTGGTTGAAGTTCCGCTCCGCCTCCACGGCGATCTTCGACGCCTCCGGATGCTCGTCGCCGGGATTGTGGAAATGCACGATGGCCAGGTGACTGCCGGGGGCGAGGACCGAACGGAACCGTTCCATCACGCCGTCGGGGTCCTCGTCGTCATTGACGTGGTGCAGGACCGAGACGAACAGCAGCCCCAGCGGCTGGCTGAAGTCAAGAAATTTCAGGACTTCGGGGTGCTCCAGGATCTCCGCGGGGCGGCGGACGTCGCCCGGTACGACCGTGGTGACGTCGTCGGTGGCCAGCAGCGCGCGGCCGTGGGCCAGAACGACCGGGTCGTTGTCCACGTAGACCACGCGCGCCTCGGGCGCCACCGCCTGCGCGACCTCATGGACGTTGCCCCGCGTGGGCAGCCCGGAGCCGAGATCGAGAAACTGCCGGATGCCTCCCTCGGCCGCCATGTGACGCACGGCCCGGCGAAGAAAGGTACGGTTGGCCCGGCCCGCCTCGCGGGCGTCAGGGGCGATCCTCAGGGCTTCCTCGGCCACCCTGCGGTCGACTTCGTAATTGTCCTTGCCGCCGAGAAAATAGTCGTACACGCGGGCGATGCTGGGTTTGGTGGGGTCGATTCCGTGCGGTACAACTCGTTCCACATGGTCATTCTCGCTCATATCGCCTCATAAGTCTGTTGTGAGCCTATGGACCAATGATTCCCGATCTGCGGGGTTGCGGGCAATCCGCCCATGGGACGCTGATGCCCCTCGGTGCGTGCGGTTTGACACCATTGCTCCCAGGCACGCAATTCGGAGGAGCAGTAAGCATGACGAACGCACTGCCGGTAACCCTCGACGACGTCCACGACGCCGCCGCGCGGATCAAGGGCGTCGCCCACCGTACGCCCGTCCTGCGCTCGCGCACCCTCAACGCCCTGGCCGGCACAGAGGTCTTCGTCAAGTGCGAGAACTTCCAGCGCATCGGGGCGTTCAAGTTCCGCGGAGCCTACAACGCCGTCTCCCGCCTCACCCCCGAGCAACTGGCCAGGGGCATCGCCTCGTACTCCTCCGGCAACCATGCCCAGGCCACCGCCCTGGCCGCGCGCGAGCTGGGCAGCACGGCGGTGATCGTCATGCCCGAGGACGCCCCGCGCTCCAAGAAGGAGGCCACCGCCGGCTACGGCGCGGAGATCGTCACCTACGACCGCTACACCGGCGACCGGGTGGCCATCGGCGAGGCGCTGGCCGCGGAGCGGGGGCTGACGTTGATCCCGCCGTACGAGCACCCGCACATCATCGCCGGTCAGGGCACCGCCGCACTGGAGCTCATCGAGGAGGTGAAGGACCTCGGGGCGTTGCTGGTGCCGGTCGGCGGCGGCGGGCTCATCGCGGGTTGTGCCACGGCGGCCAAGGGGCTGCTTCCCGGGATCCGGGTGATCGGCGTGGAGCCCGAGGCGGGCGACGACACCAAGCGGTCGCTGGCGGCGGGTGAGCGGGTACGGATCCCCATCCCCCGTACGATCGCCGACGGCCAGGCCGCCGAGATCCCCGGGGAGCTGACGTTCTCCGTCAACCGGCGTCTGGTGGACGACATCGCCCTGGTGAGCGACGACGACCTGCGGGTGGCGATGCGGTGGGCGTTCGAGCGCATGAAGATCGTCATCGAGCCCAGCGGGGCCAGTCCGCTGGCCGCGCTGCTGTCCGGGCGGATCCCCGACCTGCCGCCCCGGGTCGGCATGATCGTCTCCGGCGGCAACATCGACGCCGACCGTTTCGCCGAGCTGTGCGCGGACGCGCCTGGTTGATCGTGGCGCGGCGGCACAATGGGCATGGTGATCTCCCCCCGAGCCAACGCCCACGAGCGGCGGGACTTCCGGTTGTTGTGGACGGGTACGACCGTCAGTCAGCTCGGCTCCGCCGTAGGCATGGTGGCCCTGCCCGTGGTCGCCGTCACCGTCATCGACGCCTCCGCCTTCCAGGTCGCCCTGCTGGCCGCGCTCACCGCGGTCACCACCGCCCTGCTGGCCTTCCCGCTGGGCACGCACGTCGAGTTCAGGCGCAAACGACCCATCATGATCACGACGGACGTCGTCAGGTGCGTGAGCCTGGCGAGCGTACCGATGGCGGCGGCCCTGAGCGTGCTGACCTTCGCGCAGCTGTGCGTGATCGCCGTCGTGAACGCCTCCTGCCAGATCGCCTACAACGCCGCCGCCCAGTCCCACCTCAAGGCGCTGGTCTCCGGCCCCGGCCTGGTCGAGGCCAACAGCCGCCTGGAGTCGACCCGCTGGCTCGGCATCTCGGTCGGCCCGTCGGCCGCCGGTGGGCTGATCGGCGTGCTCGGGCCGGTGGGAGCGCTGGTGATCGACGCGGTGTCCTTCGTGTTCAGTGGGCTGGCCGTGCGGGCCCTGCGCACCCCGGAGCCCGAGCCGCCGGTACGCGAGCCGAAGGCGTCGCGGCGCGCGGAGCTGTTCGCCGGGCTGGGGTTCGCCTGGCGGCATCCGGCGCTGCGCCCGATGCTGGTGAGCTGGGTGATGTTCGCGGGGGCGAGCTCCATGGCGGCCTCGGTGTCGGCCGTCTTCTACCTGCGCGACCTCGGTTTCGACGCCTGGCAGTACGGGCTGATCATGGGCGTCCCGTCGCTGGGCGGCTTCGCCGGGGCCCACCTGGCACCACGGCTGGTGGCCAGGCTGGGCTCCGTACGCGCCCTGTGGTGGGCGAGCATGTTGCGCGGCCCGTGGTACTTCCTGATTCCCCTGGCCGTGCCCGGCACGCCCGGCCTGCTGATGTGCGGGTTCGGCTTCGGCATGGTGCTGCTGTTCGCCGGCGCGGCCAACTCCACCATGACCTCCTACCGCCAGCAGCAGACCCCCGACGAGCTGATGGCCAGGGTGGGCGCGTTGTGGTCGTTCGCGACGACGGTCACCCAGCCGCTGTTCATCCTGCTCGGTGGCCTCGTCGCCACCTGGGCCGACAGCCGCGTCACGCTGTACGCGGCGGCGGCCCTGATGTGCGCCGCGGCGCCCCTGTTGCCGCGGCGGGACCGGGCTCAGGCGCAGCCGGGCGGCGCGCAGAGCTTGACCTCGGGGTAGCGCGAGGACGGCTCGTCCAGGAGCGGGCTGCGCCCGGACCGCAGGTGCCGGTCGAGGAAGGCGGCCACGTACGTGCGGGTGAGCTCGGCGGCGCGCGCCGCGGGCACCGTGCCGTGGGTGGGCGTGATGCCGAGGGTGTCCGCCAGCAGCGGGACGTCGGTGAAGGAGTGGTGTTCCATGCCGGACATCACGAGCCAGCGCTTGTACCCGGTCAGCAACTTCCAGTCGCGCGCCCACTCGGCGGTGCCGGCGCCGGGGACGTGCTGCGCCGAGCCGATGAACATGAACGGCCGGGAGAACCCGCCCTTGGGGATCCGGGCGTAGGTGGTGCCGTCCATGTCGATCCCGGCGCGTACGCGGGAGTCCTTCACCATGGCCGCGACGGCGCCGGCCCCGCCCATCGACTGGCCCGCCATCGCGATCCTGGACGGGTCGATCCGGTCGGAGCCATCCCATTTGCCCGGCAACTGGTCGAGGACGAAGGACACGTCGGCCGCCCGCACCTCGACGACCCCCGTACCGAAGCCCGAGTCGCTGTCGCTGTCGCAGGCCAGGCACTCCGCGATCCGCCCGTCGGCCAGAGTCGTGGCGTAGTTCTCGTAGGTGTGGTCGATGCCGGCCACGACGTACCCGCGGCTGGCCAGGTCCTCGGCCAGTGAGGTGAGCGCGTTCACGGATCGGGTGAAGCCGGGGGAGAGCACGACCAGTGGGAGTTTGCGGCCGGTGGGTTCGGCGTCCTTGACGGCGTTCGTCCGGGTCTTGCTGAGGATGTCGCCCGGCACGCCGCCGATCGACCTCGCCCGCAGGAACAACTCCGACTCCTTCGGCGTCATGTACGGCGCCCGTTCCCCGTCCCGCTGCTCGGTCGGGTACCACAGGGTGACCCTGAGTTCCCTGGCGTCCACGTCGAGGTTCCAGGGGTCGGGGCGGGAGGTGTCCGTCAGGTGCAGGACAGTGCTGCCGACGGGGTGAGGGCCGGTGGGGGCGGGCAGGGTGGCGGGTCCGGCCGGGGTGGGCGACGGGACGGCGGAGCGGGGCGGCGTAGGCGCGGAGCAGGCGGACACGGCGAGGACGGCCAGTCCGGCGGCCACCGCCAGGATCTGTCTCATCGGGGAGGTCCGTTCAGCAGGGCGAGCGCCTTGGCCAGGGCGGCGTCGCGGCCGGCCGCCGCGTCCTGCGGGGTCGGGGGCACGTGGTGGTCGGGCGGCACCCCGATCAGGTTGATCTCCTCCCGATCGGTTCCCAGGCCGTGCCGCGCCGGGAAGGCCAGGACGGTGTTGTTGCCGAGCAGGAACGACTGGGCCGGGCCCGACATGACCCCGGCGGTCCTGGTGCCGACCAGCCGGCCGAGGCGCAGGTCCTTGACCGTGGAGCTGACGTGCTCGCAGGCCGAGGCGCAGCCGCGGTCGGTGAGCACGATCAGTGGCAGGCCGACCAGTTCGACGGTGTCGTCGGTCCGCAGGCTCTCGCACTTGTCGTCCACTGTGCACAGGTGGTGGGTGACCTTGCCGTGCACGAACGCGCTCAGCAGCCGGGTCGACTCGGTGACGAGGCCGCCGTTGTTGCCGCGCAGGTCCAGCACGACGCCGGTGAGCGTCCGGCCGGTACGCAGCCTGGAGATCGCCTTGAACGCCCGGTCCGCCGCGTCGGGAGCGAACCCGCGCACCCGTACGTAGGCGATGCTGTCGTCCAGCAGCTTCGACTGCACCACCTGCAGGGAGGCCAGGTCCCGCGGGTAGAGGCCGGGTTTGAGCGACACGTTCCAGCGGCGGCCGGTGCTCTGCCGCAACAGCCGCAGGCGGACCGGGCGCGCCTCCGGGTACTCCGGGTCGAGGGCGGCGATCGCGGGCGTGGCCTTCCCGTCGAGGAAGGGCGGCATGCCGTTGATCGATTCGATGATGTCGCCGGGGCGCAGCCCGGCCTTCCGCGCCGCGCCGCCCTCCACGGTGGTGACGAACAGCGGAGGGACGGCGACGTCCAGGTTGCGGTCACCCTCGGCGTTCGCCTTGAAGCCCAGGCCGTAACCGTCGCCGTCGTAGTGGTCGGGGTGCCGCTTCGAGCTGTTGGCCTCGTGCCTCCAGGAGGCGTGATTGTCGTTGAGCGCGGCCACCATGCCCTCCAGCGTGACGATGGCCAGCTTGGTGCTCAGGTCGGGCACCCGGGCGGTGGTCTTGCGGAAGACGGCCTCGAAGGCGGTCCAGTCGGCTTTGCGGTCACCTTTCAGCGGCGGCATGACGGCTTCCGGCACGTCGCGCCCGTTGCGGTTGAGCTCCTGCGTCAGCGCGACGAACCCGGCGATCAGCAGCGAGCGGGCATCCAGCGTGGCGCCGCTGTAGTAGTTGCCGAGGATGCAGAAGTACCCCTGCTCGACGACGTCGATCGTGGTGGGCGTCTCCGCCGGCGGCCTTCCCTGCGGCGCCGCGCAGACCGCACCGGACTCCGGGCCCGTCCCGCCGCGCGGCGGCGCCGGCGCCGTGCAGGCCGCCGCCAGGAGAAGGGCCATCCCGGCGGCCGCGCTCCTGGCGGCGCTCATGACAGCCGCCTGCGCATGGCCCAGAAGGCCAGCCCCGTGAGGCCGAGGGTGAGCAGGGCGTAGATGCCGGTCTCGATCCACTGGAAGGGCCAGAAGCGCTCAAGCGGCTGGTACGTCGCCTGCTGCCGGTAGCCGAGCCGGTTGATCTCCACCAGGCACCCGTCGCCCGCCCCGCTCGATGGCGCGCAGGGCCCCGACGTGCTGGAGACCCGGACATAGGATCCCTGGTCGTTGCCGGAGACCACCCGTCCGGAAGGATCGAGCAGGTTACTGGTCAGGACCCAGGCGCCGGCGTGTCCTGGAACGGCATCTTTCAGCCCGATCTGCGGATACTGGCCGCCGTCGCGCGGGATGTTGATGCCTTCCAGGTTCGCCCTGCTGAGCTCGAAGGTCGCGGTGATCGGGGGCATCAGGTGGGCGCGGACCGCCAGCGGCATGGCGAGCTGGAGCGCGGCGAAGACGGCCAGCGTGAGCGCCATGGCGGGCAGCGTGCGGCGTACCAGGATGCCCATGGTGACGCCCAGGACGAACGCGAAGGCCGCGTACCCCATGGGTGCGATGCCGCGCGCGCCGAACACCAGGGGAGCCATCAGCGCCAGGTCCTCGACGGCCGACCTGTCCAGGGGACTGGACCACCAGGTCACCATGAGGCCGCACAGGCCGGCGACGGCCACGGTGGCCAGGCCGATCAGCGCGAGCTTGACCGCCAGCCAGCGCCCGCGGCTGATGCTCTGGTTCCACACCATCAGGTGCGTGCCCGTCTCCAGCTCGCGGGTGACCAGCGGCGCCCCCCAGAAGAGCCCGGCCAGGCCGGGCAGGAGCAGCACGACGAGGCTGAGCGCCATGAACGGGGTCTGGTACGTGTCGAGGAACACGTCGTAGAAGCGGTCGCAGGTGTTGTTCGGGACGCAGTCGGCGAGCCCGGCCGAGAAACCGGCGGCCAGGTCAGGGCCGGTCAGGGCCAGGGTGACGGCCAGGACGACGAGCAACGCGGCCATCATCGCGGCCGAGCCGCGGAACTGACGCCAGGTGAGCCAGATCATCGCCGCACCTCCAGAGCGACCCGCCGGTTGTCCTCGGTGCGTTTGTCCATGTAGGCCAGCACGAGGTCCTCCATGCTGAGCTGGGAGACCATCCAGGCGGGGTCGTGGATGGGGGCGTCGGTACACACCACGTACGTGCTCTGCCGGTCGGTGTGCCGCCCCGAGACCACGTGCTGGTCGGCGGGCAGTCGATCGGGCTCGCGGCGCGGCCCGGTGAGCCGGTGATGGGTGGCCAGCAACTGGTCGACCTCCCCGGCCACCTGGACGCGGGAGTCGACGAGCACGATCAGGAAGTCGCAGACCCGCTCCAGGTCGGAGACCAGGTGGGAGGAGAGCAGGACGCTGAACCCGTGCTCGACCGTGGCCTCCATCAGCCCTTGCAGGAACTCCCTGCGGGCCAGCGGGTCGAGCGAGGCGACCGGCTCGTCCAGGATCAGCAGCTCCGGCCGCTTGGCCAGACCGAGGGTGAGGGCGAGTTGCGCGCGCTCGCCGCCGGACAGCCTGCCGCCGCGCTGTGCGGGATCGAGGCCGAGCGACGCGATCCGGTCGCTCGCCATCGCGGCGTCCCAGCGGGGGTTGAGCCGGGCGCCCAGCCGCAGGTGGTCGGCGATGCTCAGCCCCGAGTAGACGGGGGTGTCCTGGGCGACGAAGCCGACTTTGGCGAGTTGCACGGCGTCGCCGGCGGGACGGCCGCCCAGTACGGTGATGCCGCCCGTGGTCGGCCGCGATTGGCCGCAGGCCAGCTTGAGCAGCGTGGTCTTGCCGGCGCCGTTGGGGCCGACCAGCCCGACGACGTGGCCGGCCGGGATGTCGATGGTGCAGTCGCGTAAAGCCCAGCGTCTGCCGTACTGCTTGCCCAGTCCCTGGGCTTCCAGGACAGAGGTCACGCTATGTCCTCCTCAGCGGCGCTTCGAAAAGTGGTGATGAACAGGGCCTCGATGCTCTCGTCGTCGAGGCCGGCCCGGCGGGCCTTGGCCAGCCAGCGCCGCAGCTCCAGCCGCAGCGGGCCGTGCGCGGCCAGCGAGGTGTCGGCGAGCCGCGCGGTCACGAACGTGCCCACGCCCGGCCGGGCGGCGACCAGGCCCTCGTGTTCGAGCTCCCGGTACGCCTTGAGAACGGTGTTGGCGTTGATCGCCAGTTGCGCCACGACCTCCTTGACGGTGGGCAACTGGTCGCCCTCGCGCAGCAGGCCGAGCCGGAGCGCGTGGCGTACTTGCTGGACCAGCTGCAGGTACGGCGAGAGGCCCGACCTGCTGTCCAGGTGGAACTCGATCAACGGTTCCTCCATTTATCTAGTCTCCTAGCACTTTAGGAGTATGACTATACGACGCGGATAAAGTCGGGAGTCCCGCTACGGCCTGGGCGCGGCCATCCAGGCGGCGATCTGTGCGCGCGAGTTGACGCCGAGCTTGTTCATGATCGCGCGTACGTGGCTGTCCACGGTGTGCTCGGAGATGAACAGCCGCGCCCCGATCTGCCTGTTGCTGAGCCCCTCGGCGACCAGCACGGCGACCTGCGCCTCCCGCCTGCCGAGCGGCGCGGCCACCTCCTCCTGGAGTCCCTGCCCGGCCTCGGCCGGCTCGCCGAGCGCCAGCCCGATCGCCTCGTCCCTGCCCATGCGCCTGCCGTCGGCGAACTCGCTCTCGAACGCCGCCGCCCCGAGCTCCGCCCTGGCCGCCTCCCCGGCCCCGGCCAGCAGGGGCGGCAGGAAGGGCAACATCCGGGCGCCGGCCTGCGCGCGTACCGTCTCGGCCGCCCCCAGCAGCCGCGCCGCCTGCCGCGCCCGGCCGGAGCCCGCCGCGTGGCAGCCCAGGGCGTCGAGCAGCACGTACTGACCCACCCGGTCGTCGATCCGGTACGCCACCCGCAGCGCCTCCGCCAGCAGCGGCCCGGCCTCGTCGAGCGCCCCGGCGATCAGCCTGGCCGAGCCCAGGTTCAGCAGCATCATGTCGAGGCTGTAGAGGTCGCCCGTCTCCCTGGCCAGGCGCACGCCCTGCGCCGCCGCCTCCTCGACCGCGTCCAGGTCGCCCTCGGACAGGCCGTTGAGCGCGCGCGACTGCAGGACCATGAGCGTGGCCTGGTCGTCCCCGGCCTGTTCGGCGACGGCGCGGGCTCGCTCGCCCAGTCGCTGCGCCGCCTGCCGGTCACCCGACATGCTCGCCGCCATCGAGGCCAGCGCCAGCGACTGCGCCAGCACGGCCGGCAGCCCCGCCGTCCGCGCCGCGTCCACCGCCTGCGCCAGCACCGGACCGGCGCTGGGCGCGTCCGACTGCAACACCGCCAGGAAGCCGCGCATGAAGCAGGCCCTGGCCCGCGCCTGCGGCCCGCCGCCCGCGCAGGCGAGCAGCTCGTCGATCCACCGGACGCCCTCGCTCGGCGCGCGGGTGATCCAGTAGTAGCCGACGGCGTAGATCAGGTTCATCCCGCGCGCCACGTCCCCGCCGTCCCCGCCGTCCCCGCCGTCCCCGCCGTCCCCGCTGTCCCCGCTGTCCCCGCTGTCCCCGCTGTCCCCGCTGTCCCCGCTGTCCCCGCTGTCCCCGCTGTCCCCGCTGTCCCCGCTGTCCCCGCCGTCCCCGCCGTCCCCGCCGTTCAGGCAGGACCTCAGGACCGCGCGCACGTTGTCGATCTCCAGGTCCATCCACCGGAGCCACTCGGCCAGCCGCTGCCTGACCTGCGGTGCGACCCGCAGGCAGCGCGCGGTGTAGTAGCCGGTGAACCGGCGGCCGAGCGCCTCCTCCTCGCCGGCCTCGCGCAGCCTGAGCGCGGCGTACTCGCGCATCGTCTCGTGCAGGCGGTAGCAGGCCAGGCCCCCGGCCTCCTCCTTCGTCACCAGGGACTTGTCGACCAGCGACGACAGCGGGCCCAGCGCGGGGACGCCCTCCTGCGCGCAGACCGACTCGACGTCCTCCAGCGTGAACCTGCCCGCGAACACGCACAACCGCCGCAGCAACGTGCGCTCCGCGGGGTCCAGCAGGTCGTGGCTCCAGTCGATGGTGGTGCGCAGCGTCTGGTGGCGGGGGAGCCGTACACCCTCGGTGAGCAGCCCGAACCGGTCGTCGAGGCGGTCGAGGAGCTGTTCGGCGGACAACACCCGCGTCCGTACGGCCGCCAGCTCGATCGCCAGCGGCAGCCCGTCGAGGCGGCGGCACAACCCGGCCACCGCCGCCTGGTTCGCCGCGGTCAGCTCGAACGTGCCCGACGCCGCCGCGGCCCGCTCGGTGAACAGCGCGACCGCCTCGTTCTGCCGCAGCTTCGCCGGCGAGAGGCGGTCGTCAGGCAGGTCGAGCGGCGGCACCGGCACCACGTGCTCGCCCGGCGCCGACAGCGGCTCCCGGCTGGTCGCGATCACCCGCACGCCCGGCGCGGCCCGCAGCACGTCCGCGACGAGCCCGGCGACCGCCGCGAGCAGGTGCTCGCAGTTGTCCACCACCAGCAACAACCTGCGATCCCGCAAGTACGGCAGCAGCACCGCGGACGGCTCGGCCGGCGTCTGCGCCCGCAGATCCAGGGCTGCCATGAAGGCGTCGCCGACCAGCGCGGCATCGCGTACCTCCGCCAGCTCGACCAGCCACGCGCCGCCGGGAAACGCGCGCCAGAGCCCGGCCGCCGCCCGCAGCGCCAGGCGCGTCTTGCCGACCCCGCCCGGCCCGACCAGGCTCACCAGGCGGGACTCGGCGAGCCTGCTCCTGACCGCGGCGAGCTCACGACGGCGGCCGACGAAACTGCTCACCTCTTCGGGCAGATTGCCCGAGCGGTGCGGGGGTCTGGCCATGGTGGCTCGGACACTACTACCGCCCCGGGCGTTCGTTCCCGCCCGCCAATCACGAATTCTCGTGATTCCGCCGTGCCCGCGCCGGATCGCACGCTGGACGCATGGTGATGAAGGCGATTCGCTACCACGCGTACGGGCCTCCGGAGGTCCTGCGCCTGGAGGACACCCCCACGCCAGAGGTGGGGGACGACGACGTGCTGATCCGCGTGCGCGCGGCCTCGGTCAACCCGCTGGACTGGCACAACATGAGAGGCAAGCCGTACGTCGCCCGCCTCGACATGGGCCTGTTCCGGCCCAAAATGTCCGCGCTGGGCGGGGACCTGGCGGGCACCGTCGAAGCGGTGGGCGGCAACGTCACCCGCTTCCGTCCCGGCGATGAGGTGTACGGCGGCTGCGGCACGGACCTCACCCTCGGCACCACCGGCCTGGCCGAGTACGCCTGCCTGCGCCAGGACGCCATGCTGCGCAAGATCCCGGCCGGCCTGACGTTCGAGCAGGCCGCGGCCGTGCCGGTGGCGGCACTCAGCGCCCTGCAACCCCTGCGCGACAAGGGCCGCGTCAGGGCCGGGCACCGGGTGCTGGTCAACGGGGCGGCGGGCGGCGTGGGCACGTTCGCGATCCAGATCGCCAAGGCCCTGGGCGCCGCCGAGGTGACCGGGGTGTGCAGCACGCCCAACACGGAGCTGGTCCGCTCGCTCGGCGCCGACCACGTCATCGACTACACCAAGGAGGACTACACGCGCGGCGGCAGGCGCTACGACGTGCTGCTCGACCTGGTCGCCAACCACGGCGTCATCGCCAACCGGCGCGTGCTCGCGCCCGGTGGCGTGATGGTGGAGTGCGCGCCGTCTCCCGGCGACTGGCTCGGCCCGGTGCTCGGCATGGCCAAGACCGCCCTGACGCCTCGCGTGGCCTTCTTCCTGTGCCGCGTCAGCGGCGACGACCTGGCCGCCGTCAGCCGGCTCATCGAGGCAGGCAAGGTCAAACCGGTCATCGACCGCACCTACCCGCTGGACGAGGCCGCCGAGGCCATCCGGTACCTCGAAAGGGGGCACGCCAGGGGCAAGGTCGTGGTCACCGTGTGACGGCCGGGGTCAGGGCCGGTCGTCGCCATCCACCAGCGCGGCCAGCTCGCCCCTGCTGGAGATGCCGAGCTTGGCGTACACCCTGGCCAGGTTGTTGTTCACGGTGGCCACCGTGAGCCCGAGCCGTTCGGCGACGCGCCTGCTGCTGTGCCGGGCCGCCATGACGGCGATCTCGCGTTCCCTGCGGGTGAGCACGGCGGTGTGCTCGTGTTCCAGCAGCGGCGTCACGGCCCCCTCGCAGCGGTCGCGGAGCCGGGCCGCGCGCTCGGCCGCGAGCGACGCCTTGGCCGGCAGCCCGGCCTCGCGGTACGAGCGGGCCGCGACGGTGGTGGCCTCGGCCGCCAGGAGGTCGTGGCCGAGCCGGGCGAAGACGGTGGCCGCCTCGCAGAGCGCGTCGCCGTCGGGTTCCGCGAGCCCGTGCGCGGCCGTCGCCACCGCCCGGCTGAACGGGGTGCCGAGCGCCGCGCCGAGTTCGTCCATGCGGTCCAGGTCCGCCGCCCCGCCCAGCCGGGCCACGTCGTAGCCGGCCTGGCACTCCACGGCGGGCAGGCCGATGTCCCTGGCCAGCGCGGTGGCGCGGCCCGCGCAGGCGGTGGCGTCGGTCAGCTCCCCGGCGGCGGCGTGCGCCCAGGCGTCCGCGAGCACGGCCCAGGGCGTGAACAGCCGGTTGGCGCCGTTGTCCCGCCACACGGTGCGCTGGACCCACTCCCGCGCGCCGGACGCGTCACCGCACAACGCGCTCGCCGTGCCGAGCCCGGCCATGAAAGCGCCGGTCATCCGCATGGTGTCGCGGTCCTGGAGAGCGGCCACGGCCTCGCACAACGACCGCGTGGCGGTGACGGGCCGCCCCTGGGCGCACTCGACGAGCCCGCGGAAGCCCACCGAGCCCGCCGACATGAGCGGCGCGGGCCCGGCCAGGATCGCGCGGTAGCCCTCCTCGGCCTCCTCCCAGGCCGTGACCAGGTCGCCGATGGCCAGGTAGGCCAGGCAGCGGGCGAGGCTGTGCTGCACCACGCTCCACGGGTACGTCTCCCCATGCTCGGCGATCAGCGCCTGCCCCCGGTCGTGGAAGTAGGCCGACTCCGCGGGCTTGCCCAGGAACCCGGACGCCAGCGTGCCCGCCACCGTTGACCACATGACCGCCTGGGGGTTCGCCGACCGCCACGCCAGCAGCCGCCTGGCCGACTCGATCGCGGCGGCGCACCGCCCGTCGAACAGGTAGATCCACGACCTGTTGCCCTCGATCATGTCCCTGCCCGGGTCCTCGTCGGCCAGGTCCAGCACGCGCAGGGCGGCGGGGACGTCTCCGGCGCCGAAGTAGAGGGTGTCGGAGCGGGCCAGCGCCCACCGCGTACGTTCCGGGCCCGCCGGGGGCACGTCGGACAACACGGCGACGGCCTCCGAGCTGAAGCCGCGGTATTCGAGGATCTCCGACAGCAGGGCGTCGCCCGTGGTGCCAGGCTCCGCGTCGCGCGCCGCCCGCGCCAGCCGTTCCGCCAGCGCCAGGTCCGCGCGTTCGACGGCCTGCCGCGCGCCGAGGCGTACGATGTCGGGCCTGGTCACGCGGCCGCCTTCGAGCTGCCAGATCCCGGCGCGCAGCGCGTCGTCGCGGCGGCGCAGCGGCGCGGCCAGCGCGGCGCCGGCCAGGCGGCCCGCCAGCAGCCTGGCCCGCGCGGCCGGCAACTCCGCGCGCAACAACTCGCCGTAGAGCGGATGGGCGAGCCGGAGTTGTACGCGGGCGCCCGCCCGCTCCGACACCGCCAGCCCGCAGTCCTCGGCCGCCTCGACCGCCGCCGCGCCGGCCAGCCCCTCCAGGAGCGCGGGCTGCAGCGGCTCCCCGCAGGCCAGGAGTTCGAGCACGAGCCTGGTGGGCCGGTCCAGCGGGCGCAGCCGGTTGAGCAGCAGCCGCCGCACGCCGCCGCGCAGCCGGGCTCCGCCGCTGAAGTGCCACACCCCGTACGCCCTGCGCAACGTCCCGTCCGCGAGCGCGCCCGACAGCAGTTCGCGCAGCGCCAGCGGGTTGCCCGCGGCCAGGCCGTGCAGCCGGGTACGCGTCGCGCCCTCGATGTCGCCGGGCAGTTCGTGCCCGAGCAGCCGATCGACGGCCGTCGGCGGCAGCGGGTCGAGGTCCAGCCACACGGCGGGACCGTCCTTCCACAGGGCGACGACCGCGTCGGGCACCGGCTCACCGCCGCGTACGGTCACCACCGGCACGATGAGCCCCTGCGCGACCAGGTGCCCGAGCACGGCGGCCGAGCCCTCGTCGAGCAGGTGGGCGTCGTCGAACCCGAGCACCAGGCGCCGGCCGCCGCCCTGCTCGCGTACTCGTGCGGCGACCAGCGGCAACATCGACAGGCCAGGCTCGTGCGGGATCCGTTCTGCGGGCAGCAGCGCCGCGACCGCGCCGAACGGCACGGAGGCCAGCGCCCTGGTCGAGGCGACCCAGCCCGTCGCGCACCCGCCGGCCGCCTGTTCGGCCAGGATCTCGCGGGCCAGCCGGGTCTTGCCGAGCCCGGCCTCCCCCGAGATGACCACCCCGATCGCCTCTCCCGCGGACAGACCTGAACGGACGCGATCCAGCTCGGCTTCCCGTCCGACGAACGGCCACCCTCCCATGGCAGCCCCCTTCGCTCGCCTCATGTGTCCTTCGCCGCTCATCGGCGGGCGGATGACGGGGGCTTGCCACGCCTTCGGGCAGATGGTCCGGCTGATCTGGGTGATCGGCAAGGGTCTCATGGCGTGCTCCTCTCCGGCTCGGACAGTGCACGGCCATCCCGGCGGACGATCGCACAGGTGCCGCGTACGCTCACCCATGTCCGTCCCGCTGTTGTCACGGTTGGCTGGACCACATGAACGAGATCCTTGTTTTGGGCGCGACCGGCAAGACCGGCCGCCGTGTGGTGAGTCTGCTGCAGGCCCAGGGCGAGCGGGTACGGCCCGCTTCCCGCTCCAGCCGCCTGCGCTTCGACTGGACGGCCCCGGAGACCTGGCGGGAGGCGGTGGGCGCCGCCGAAGCCGTCTACCTCGTGGCGCCCGACGACCCCGCCCCCGTGCGGAAGTTCGTCCAGGACGCGACCGGTGTGCGGCGTTTCGTGGTGTTGTCCGGGAGGGGCATGGACCTGGTCGACAACGGCTTCGGGGCCGGAATGGCGTCCGCGGAAAAGGCCGTACGCGATTCTGGCGCGGAGTGGACGATTCTGCGGCCGAACAACTTCAACCAGAACTTCGACGAGGGCCTGTGGCACGCGCCCCTGCGGGCGGGACGGCTGGCCCTGCCGATCGGGCAGGTGCCCGAGCCGTTCGTGGACGCCGACGACGTGGCCGCGGTCGCCGCCGCCGCGCTGGCGCGGGACGGGCACGCGGGCCACGTGTACGACCTGGCCGGTCCCGACCGGCTGACCTTCGCCTCGGCCGTCGAGGTCATGGCCAGGGCGGCGGGCCGCTCGATCGAGTACGTGGAGCTGACTCCTGAGCAGTATCGGGACGAACTGCTCGCGGAGGGTTATCCGGAGGCCGCCGTGGAGGCGTTGAACGCCCAGTTCGAGCTGCATCGGGCCGGGATCAGCGCCGATCCGGCCGATGGGGTGCGCCGGGCCCTGGGACGCGACCCGATCGCCTTCGCGGACTACGCGGCCCGGGTCGCCGCGACCGGAGCGTGGTCCTGAGCCCGCACCGGACAAGAAGGGCGCCGCCATGAAGGGCTAAAGGGCGGCGCTGTGAAGGCGGCGCTGTGAAGGCGCGGTGCTGTGGAAGGGCGGTGCTGTGGAAGGGCGGTGCTGTCGAAGGGGTGCTGTGGAGGGGCGGTGCTATAGCGGTGTGGAGCAGGTTGTGCGGGGCACGAACGTGAGCCCGTCGTACATCTCCCCGAGCACCGCGGGCGAGAAGGCGGTCTTCGCGATGAACCGCCCGGCCACCGCCCCGAAGCCGCGGGTGAAGGTGCGCTCGCCCAGCCAGGCGGCCACGGCCTCGGGCCGCCCGCCGCCCCGGAGGTCCACCACGTAGTCCCCGGGGTGGGCGGCGGCCAGGCGCGCCTCCACGATGCGCGGCGCGGAGGCGGCCGGGACGCGGATGCGCACGGGTGACCGTCCTCGCAGGATCCTGCCGAACCGTGACGGGCGGGCGCGGAACTCGCCCGCCCCGAACAGCAGCCCCATCGCGTAGTAGGCGTCCCCGTACGTGTCGGCCAGGTGGCGGCCCGTCGCGGGGACCGTACTGCCGGTGTAGTGACTTTTCATGACATGGCCGTTGTGCGCCCACAGGACGATCCGCGCACCGGGCTCCGCCGCGAGCAGGCCGGTGTTCTCGGCCATGTGGCGGTCCCGGGCGGCGATCATGGTCTGCCCGAGATCGGCGTGCTGCAGCCACTCGGCCACCTCATCCGGCATCGGCGCGTCCCCGCCATCGAGTGGTCACCTGCCCATGCTCGCACGGTCAAGTGACCACTCGATGCCCCTCCCGACTCCGCGCCGGCGGCTCTCCTGTCGCCACGCGGGCCGTCCAAGCACTGCCGCCGCCACAACTGTCAGGCGGGGTGGGGCGCTACCGTGGTCACGTCACGCGGGTGCCGGCAGTCGGTGCCGTCACGCGGGTTCCGCAGCTGAGCTGTTCCCCGGATGTCTGCAGCACGATCTTTCTCCTCTCGGATGCGCACATTCTGTGGCGTGTCATCACAGAGCACACCAGAGGCCGCTCCCAGATCGCTCTCACCTCGTCATCACCTGGCGCGGCTACCCCCGGGCGCGGGTGGCCAGGTCGAACAGGGTCGTCAGCTCGCGGGCGTAGCCGTCCAGGTCGAGGTCGGGCGCGGTCTGCAGCAGGAAGGGCAGGCCATCGACGCTGCGCTGGATGGTCGCGGCCATCACGAAGGTGTCGAAGTCGCGGAACTCCCCGCTGGCCTGGCCCTTGCGCAGGATGACCTCGACGGGGCCGAGGGCGGCGCGGTCGTCGCCGGGGCCGTAGGTGCTGCCGGCCTCGGCGTCGGCGTCACGGAAGTTCAGGAAGATCGACATCAGCGCCTGCATCTGGACGCGGTGCTCCGCGATGAACTCGACCACACCCGTGATGTACGCCCTGAGCTCGCTGCGCGCGTCAGGCCGGTCGGTCAGCCGTTCGGCGGCGAACCGGCCGAGCAGCCCGTAGACCTCGCCCACGACGGCCCGCATCAACTCGGCCTTGCCCGCGAAATGGTAGGAGATCAGGCGGGTGCTGCTCAGGCCGGCGCGCTCGGCGATCCGGGCGAACGTGGCCTGACCGTAGCCGAGGTCGACGATCGTGTCGATGGTGGCGGCGATGATCTGCGCGCGCCGGGCGTTCGCCGTGAAGGTGTGCTGAACCTCTGGATTTACTCGCACAGGTAATCGTATCGAGGCTGGTCGGGGACACGCAATCACCGTCAATGGCGGTCGGTCACCCCGTCGTGACGTTGCGCTTTTTACTTGCTCTAGGTAATTTTTACTTCGCTAAGTAAGACTCAAGGGGGACCCGCATGATCGACACCACGACACCGCTGAAAGGCCGGCGGCGTGCCGCGCTGACCCTGGCCCTGGTGGTGCCCGCGTGCGCCGAGCTGAGTTTCGGCGCGATACCGCTGCACATGGCGTGGTTCGTGCTGCCGGTCCTGATCCCGATGTACGGGGCGGGCGTGCTGCTGGTGCGGGAACTGGTGCGCCGCTTCAAGGGCGGCTGGCCGAGCCTGCTGCTGCTCGGGCTGGCGTACGAGCTGGTCGAGGACGGCATCGGGCTGCAGGCACTGTCGAGCCCCAACCTGTACCGGGCCGCCGAGTGGGGCCCGCGCGTGCTCGGCATCAACACCGGCTACTGGGAGGCGCAGGCCGGATACCACGTCGTCTTCAGCGTGCTGATCCCGATCATGCTCGTGGACCTCCTGTTCCCGGCCCACCGCGACCGCCCCTACCTGCGGCGCGGCGGGCTCATCGGCGTCGCCGTGCTCGCGGTGCTCGGGGTGGGGATGGTGCGCGTGACCGTGCCGCCCTCGCAGGATCCCGGTTATCAGGCGCCCCTGGTGGTCATCGCGGGCATCCTGCTCGCGGTCGCGGTCCTGGCCGTGCTCGCCCTGCGCGTGCTCCCGGGCCGTACGCCGTCACTGGCCCCGGTGCGCGAGGTGCCCCGGCCCGCCGTGTCCGGCCTGTTCGCCCTGCTGGCCACCCTCGCCTTCCTGGGCCTGCTGATCCCGGCAGGCGATCCGCCCGCCTTCGGTGAGGGCGCGTGGTCCCTGGTGCCGATGATTCTGGCGGCGGTCATCGCGGTCGCTGCGGGGCGGCACTTCCTGCGCTGGACGGTCACCGAGGGCTGGAGCGATCAGCACCGGATCTGGGCGGCGGGCGGCGCGCTCATGTCCCATTCCGTCGTGGCCGTTTACGTCTTCGCGCAGACCACCTTCGACCGCGTCGGCCAGGTCGTCCTCGCCGCGATCACGGTTCTCCTGCTCGCCCTGCTGGCCAGGAGCACCGCCATCACGGCCCGCCGCGACGGTTGACGGATTACCTGGAGTTCCATCGGCCGATCAGCGCTTGCGCGGACGTGACCTGCGGCAAGCTCTGCGTTCATGTGGACGAAAGACGGCCCCGCACGTGGCTCTCAGGACGCGGGCGCCGCGAGCCCGGCCGACAGGTTGACCACCGTGGCCTCGCGAGGGTTGCCGAGTCCCGCCCGGGAGCGCAAGCCGGCGCTGGCCGCGCTCGCGGTGCTGCTGATCCTCGGGGGCGCGCTGGCCACCATGGTCCTGATCATGCGGGCGGACGAGCGGGTCTCGGCCATCCTCATCACCAAGCGGATCGGCGCCGGGCAGGCGCTCGACCCGGGGTCGATGCGGGAGACGCGGGTCGTCGAGGACGGGGTGACGTACGAGTTGTGGGCGCACCGCGAGCAGGTGTCACGGACGGTCGCCGCGGCCACCCTGCTGCCGGGCACCGTGGTCACGACGGACATGACCGTGGCCTGGAACCAGGAGCTCGTGCCCGGCAAGGCGCGCGTCGGCCTGGCGCTGAAGCCCGGCCAGATGCCCAACGCGGTGCAGGCCGGCCAGCGGGTACAGGTCGTCCTGGTCCAGAGCGGGGGCACCGGCGCGACCGGGCAGGGCTACCGGGTGCTGGCGCAGAGCGCGCTGGTGGAGAGCTCGGTCGTCAGCAACAACCGGGCGACCGCCGAGGTCACGGTGGTCGTGGACGGCAGCGTCGCGCCGGAGATCGCCGCGCACGCCTCCGCCGGCCGGATCGTCATCACCGAACTGCCGGGGGCACGGTAGGCGGACCCTCGGGGAGATTGGCAGGCGGACCAGCAGGGGGTTCGGCAGGCGGAACAGCGGCGGGTTCGGTGGGCAGGAACTTGTTCTTGCGCAGCGGCCCGGCGAGCAGGATGAGGCCGCTCAGCACCGCCATCGAAGTGATGATCCACATGGTGGTGCGCAGCCCGGCCAACTCGGCCACCGCCCCGCCCAGCACGGCGCCGATCGGCAGCGTGCTGAAGTTGACGAAGTGCTGGCTGGCCGCGACCCTGCCCATCAGGGGGGCCGGCGTGTAGGCCTGGGTGAAGCTGCCGATGAGCACGTTGCTGGCCACGATGGCCACGCTCACTGTGAGGCCGCCCACCAGCAGGAAGACCAGGCCCCAGCCGTCGGTGGTCAGCGGGACGAGCAGGGCCAGCGGCGTGACGCCGAGCTCGGCCGCCAGAATGGTACGAGCGGTGCCGACCCGCGCGGCCAGGGCGGTCACGATGAGCGCGCCGATGACCCCGCCCACGCTCACCGCCCCCAGCACCAGCCCCACCAGCCCCTGTGACAGCCCGACCTCGCGGACCATGAACACGATCAGAATGGCCTGCAGCGCCGCGGCGGGCAGGTTGCTGACGCCCGCGTGAATCGTGAAGACGCGCAGGTACGGATCGCGCCACACGAACCTCATCCCCTCGCCGATCTCCTCGCGCAGCGTCGTGGTGCGTCGCGCGCGCTCGTTCAGGTGTGACTCCGGCACCGGGATGCCACGCAGGCACAGCGCGGAGACGACGAAGCTGAACGCGTCGATGAGCAGGCCGCTCACCGCCCCGGCGGCCTGGGCGATGGCGCCGCCGACGGCCGGGCCCAGGATGAGCGCGCCGGCGTCGGTGCCCTGCAGCTTGGCGTTCGCGCCCGGCAGTCGCTCCTTCGGCAGCAGCGCGGGCAGGACCGCCTGGGCGGCCGTGGCGAAGAAGACGGCCGCCGTGCCGAGTACCAGGGCGACGGCGATCAGGTGGGTCATCGTCAGCACGCCGAACCAGGCGGCGACCGGCACGGTGGCCAGCGCCAGCGCCGCGACGGCGTCGCAGGTCATCATGGTCCGGCGACGGCGCATGCGATCGACCCACGCGCCGGCGGGCAGCCCGATGAGCAACCACGGCAGCCAGACCGACGCCTCCAGCACGGTGATCATGAAGGTGCTCGAACCCAGCACGCTGATCGCGATCAGCGGCATGACGACGGTGGTCACGGCGCTGCCGAGCTTGCTGGTGGCGTGCCCGAACCATAAGAGCGCGAAGTACCGGCCGAGGTCGCGGGTGATGGCGGGCGTCGCGCGGTCGATTTCCATGAATCCCGTCCGATCGGATCGCCTGGGCTGCGTGAACTTCCAGCATTCTGGCGTCATTCCGGACGGCCTTTCCGGGCGTGACCGGCAACTGCCTGCATGCTGCCGGACACAACTGCCGGTCCGGTACAACGGCCGGAAGTAGCCTTCCCTCGTTGATTCCAGACACTTAACGGTGGAGGTTCCCATCAACAGGTCCCGATTTGAAGTTCTGCTGACCGGTACGTCGTCGGATTCGCATGTCTGGAACCTGGCCTATATGCACCTGTTCATTCAGGAGCTGGGCCACGACGTCCGCAATCTGGGCTGCTGCGTACCGGATGACCTGCTGCTCCGTGAGGCCGTCCGGCTGGAGCCCGACCTCGTCGTGATGAGCACCGTCAACGGGCACGGACTGGCCGACGGGGCGCGAGCGGTGCGGCTGTTGCGCCGGGAACTGCTCCTGCGGGACGTCCCCATTGTCATCGGGGGGAAACTCGGAATTGCCGGATCCGATCGGGCGAAGGATACGCAGGCGTTGCTCGCCGCCGGTTTCACCGCTGTTTTCGGGGACACCGACATTGACTTATTGCTGTTCGAAGCCTTTCTGGAGAATTCCGTCTCGGTAAGGGTGGGAAATTGACCGCGTTCGGACGGTTCGTGGCGGACGTCCGCGCGGCGGGCCGGCTCGTGTTGCAACCGCGGATGGGTTTCGGCGACGCCGCGCACATGCGCCGCGGTCTGGCCGCGACGAAGACGGCCGCGCCGGCCACGGTGGGCACCATCACGCTGGACAGCTACACCAGGCTGGGCGACCACGACGGCGCGCGGCGGATGCTGGCGGCAGGGGTGGAGCTCAACGGGTACCCGATCGTGGCCCACGACGCCGGCACCACGCTGGCCATGCTGGACGGGATCCGCGACGACGCTTTCCCCGTGCAGGTGCGGCACGGCTCGCCAACGCCTGACCGGCTGTTCCGCAGGTTGTGCGACCTGGGCCTGACCGCGACCGAGGGCGGCCCGGTGTCGTACTGCCTGCCCTACGGCCGGACGCCGTTGCGCGAGAGCAGGCGGAGCTGGGAGCGCTGCTGCCGGATGCTCGCCGACACGGGCGAGAGCGGGGTGGAGCCGCATCTGGAGACGTTCGGCGGCTGCATGCTCGGGCAGCTCTGCCCGCCCGGCCTGCTCGTCGCGATCAGCGTGCTGGAGGCGCTGTTCTTCCGCCGGTACGGCCTGCGCAGCGTCTCGCTCAGCTACGCCCAGCAGGCCAGCCCCGCCCAGGACCACGAGGCGTTGCACGCCCTGCGGCACCTCGGCGACCGCTTCCTGTCCGGCCTGGACTGGCACATCGTCCTGTACGCCTACATGGGCCTCTACCCCAGGACCCGCTCCGGCGCGGAGGCGCTGCTCGCCGACGCCGCCGGGCTGGCCGTCCGGGGCGGCGCGACGCGGCTGATCGTGAAGACCACGGCGGAGTCGGCGCGCATCCCGACCATCGCCGAGAACGTCGCCGCACTCCGCCACGCCGCGTCCGCCGCCCACGACGCTGCCACGTCCGTCATGTACGACGCTGCCGTGTACGACGCTGCCGCGTCCGTCGCGCAGAATGCCCGAGTCGTCGCGCCCCCGGCGTCCGACACCGGAGTGCTGGCGGAGGCGACCGCCATCGTGGAGGCGGTGCTCGATCTCGACGATGACGTCGGCAAGGCCATGGAGCGCGCCTTCCGCCGTGGCTACCTGGACATCCCCTACTGCCCGCATCCGGACAACGCCGGGCGTACCAGCAGCTATCTCGACCACGACGACCGGTTGCGCTGGCGGGACACCGGCCGGTTGCCGGTCGCGGAGCCCCGCCGCGCCGCAGGGCGTCACTTCGGCACGGCGGACCTGCTGGAGTGCCTGACCCGGGTGCGCAGGAAATACGACCCGATCGAGGTGAGCACATGATCGTTGATGAGCCCCGGCTGCCCGGCCCGCTGCGGGACCACCTGATCTCCCCGGTCACCAGGACCGCGCTGCGGGTCCAGCAGGAGACGCTCGGCGCGGTGCGCGGTTTCCTCAACGCCCGTGGGTTCACCGAGTTGCAGGCGCCGATCATCGGGCCGGTGACCGACCCGGGCGTACGCGGTGCCAAGCAGGTGGACATCGACTACTACGGTGCCCGCTACAAGCTGATGTCCAGCGCGATCCTGTACAAGCAGGCCGCGCTGCTGGCCTGCGACCGGATCTTCTGCGTCGCGCCCAACGTCCGCCTGGAACCGCCGGAGACGGCCTCGACAGGGCGGCACCTCGTCGAGTTCCACCAGATCGACGTGGAGATGGCCGAGGCGTCGCGCGAGGAGGCGATGGCCGTACTGGAAGGGCTGGTCGCCCACGCGGTCTCCGTCGTGATCCGCAACCTGGCCGGGGAGCTGGAGGCGCTCGGCCGCGACACCGGAGCCTTCGCCGAACTGCTCGACCAGCCCTTCGACCGGATCTCGCACACCGAGGCGGTGCAGCGCCTGGAAAGCGCGGGACATCCGCAGCGGGGCGCCGCCGAGCTGGCCTGGTCGGGGGAGCGGGTGTTGTCGGGCAAGGCCACCCGGCCGTTCTTCGTCATCGACTATCCCAAGGGCTCGCGGGGCTTCTACGACCGCGAGAGCCGTACGTCCGCCGGTGTGCTGCGCAACTTCGACCTGATCGCCCCCGAGGGGTACGGCGAGTTGTCCAGCGGCAGCGAGCGCGAGTCCGAGTACGCCAGGCTGGTGACCCGGATGCGCGAGACCGGCGAGAACCCGGCCAAGTACGCCTGGTACCTGGAGCTGGCCAGGGAGGGCCTGCGGCCGAGCGCGGGCTTCGGCCTCGGGCTGGAGCGGCTCGTCCGGTACATCACGGGACTCGGCGAGATCTGGCAGGTCACGCCGTTCCCGAAGCTGGCGGGGGTGATGTCCCCGTGACCCGCCTGCACGCCCCCGGCTTTCCCGAGGAGCCGATCAGGGCCAGGGCCAGGACGGGCGAGGCGGCGGCGTTCCCGTACTGGAGCGAGTACGGGCGCGCGGTCTTCGGCGCCGAGCCCGGCGACGACCTCCTCGACCGCATGCGCCTGGCGCCCCCGATCTTCATGCCACAACGGCTGGAGAAGCTGATCGAGCTCGGCCGCGAGCCGACCTACGCGGACGTGGAGCTGGCGACGGCGATCGGCGGCCTGCCCTCGCGCCTGCCCGTGTACGTGTCGGCGCTGGGCTCCACCGAAGTGGCCGGCTCCGTACTGGGCCTGGCGGTGATCAGGCAGGCCGCGCGGCTCGGCGTGCCGCTGGTCATCGGCGAGAACGTGGCCTCGATGGACGGCTACCGCGACACGGAGACCGCCGCCGGCCTGCTCTTACGGATCAAGACCTACCTCGCGGAGCTGCGGGACGGGTACGGCGGGATCGTCGTCCAGCAGAGCACCGAGGACGCCGACTCCGAGGTGTGGAACCTCGTGTACAGCGACCCGGCCGTGGCGGACCTGCTCGACTCCGGACGGCTGGCGTTCGAGCTGAAGGCCGGGCAGGGGGCCAAGCCGGGACTCGGCGGCATGACCGTTCTGGATCCCGCCGACGCCGCCCGCGTGGCCGGGCGCTATGTTCTGGACACCACGATCGGCCCGGGCGCCGCGCTGCTGCGGAGCGGCTGCCCGGGCACCTTCACCGAGGAGATCCTCGGCCAGCAGGTCCGTCTCATGCGCAACAACTACCCGCGCGCCCGGGTGTGGGTGAAGCTGCCGCCGGTACGTGACGTCCGGGCGGCCGCGCACACCGCGTGGGCGGCGGGCGCGGACTCGGTCACGGTGGACGGCGGCGAGGCGGGCACCGGCTGGGCGCCGCTCGTCTTCCTGCGGCAGGTGGGCCTGCCGCTGGCCGAGTGCCTGCGCCGCCTCGGCCCGCCGCCGTCGTGCGTGCTGGTGTCCGGGCGGATGTGGGAAGGCGCCCGCGCGGTCAAGTGCCTGGCGCTGGGGGCCACGGCCGTCGGACTGGGCCGCGCCGCGCTCGTCGCGGCCGATGAGGACCCGGAGAACGGCCTGGTCAGCCTGGTCGAATGCCTGGCCTTCGAGATGCGGATGCTGATCAGCGCACTGGGCAAGTACACCCCCGATCGGCTGGGCCCCGAGGACATCTGGGATCCGGAGGGCGGCTGGGCCCCGGACGTCGGCTCGGATCCGGAGGGCGGCCCCCCGGGCGCCGGCTCGGGTCCGGACGCCGGCCGGGGCCGGGGAGCCGGGTCGTGACCGCCTTGGCGGCCATCAGGATCACGTTGCCCCCCAAGAGCCTGAGCACGAAAGGCGCACGACTTCCGTGAAGCACACACCCCGCAACGGCGCGCACCCCATCGACCTGCGCCCGTTCATGACCGAGTTCCCGACGGGCGTGGCGATCGTCACCGCCCTGGCCGACCACCGGCGGCCGTGGGGCATGACGTGCACCTCCATGTGCAGCGTCACGCTGACCCCGCCGACCCTGCTCGTGTGCCTGCGCGAGACCAGCCCGACCCTGGCGGCACTGCTGAACGTGCGTACCTTCGCCGTCAACCTGCTGCACCGCGACGCGCGGCCGACGGCCGAGCTGTTCGCCTCCGGGACGGCCGACCGGTTCGACCGGGTGGCTTGGAGCGTTCCGCCGGGCTGCGGCGGCCCCCACCTGGACGCCGCCGCCCACATGATCGCCGACTGCGCGCTGACCGAGAGCAGGACGATCGGTGATCACGTCGTGGTCATCGGCCGCGTCTCGCACGTCACCCGCACCTCGGAGACGACCCCGCTGCTGTACGGCCGGCGCCGCTACGCGTCCTGGCCGGAGCCGTACCCCGTACCCGCAGGAGGACCGCAATGATCCGCAACGTCGTCATCGTCGGCGGCGGCACGGCCGGCTGGATGACGGCCACCCACCTCAACCGGGCGTTCGGCGACTCGGTGACGGTGACGGTGGTCGAGTCGGCCCGGGTGCCCACCATCGGCGTGGGTGAGGCCACCTTCAGCACCATCCGCCACTTCTTCGCCTACCTGGGGGTGGAGGAACACGACTGGATGCCGGAGTGCGCGGGCAGCTACAAGCTGGCCATCAAGTTCCAGAACTGGCGCGAACCGGGCACCTCCTTCTACCACCCCTTCGAGCGGCTGCCCGTCGCCGGCGGGTTCGACCTGGCCGACTGGTGGCTGCACCTCGACGGCAAGGTGGCCGAGTTCGACCGGCGCTGCCTGGTCATGCCGGCGATCTGCGACGCGCAACGGGCGCCGCGCCGCCTCGACGGCGAACTCCTGACCGGCACCCTCGAACAGGGCACCCAGTTCCCCTACGCCTACCACTTCGACGCCGCGCTGCTGGCCAGGTACCTGACCAGGCTCGGCACAGCCAGGGGCGTGCACCACGTCCTGGACGACGTGACGGAGATCAGGCAGGACGAGCGGGGCTGGATCAGCCACCTGGTCACCGGCGAGCACGGGAAGATCCACGGCGACCTGTTCATCGACTGCACGGGCTTCCGCGGCCTGCTGATCAACAAGGTGCTCGGTGAGGAGTTCCTGTCCTTCGAGGACGTCCTGCCGAACAACCGCGCGGTCGCGCTGAGGGTGCCGCGCGACCTCGACAAGCACGGCATCGACCCGTACACGACCGCCACGGCGATGGACGCGGGCTGGATCTGGACGATCCCGCTGTTCGGCCGGGTCGGCACCGGTTACGTGTACTCCGACCGGTTCTGCTCACCGGATGAGGCCGAGGCGACGCTGCGCGCGTTCGCCGCGCCCGGTATGCCGGAGCTGGAGGCCAACCACATCAGGATGCGGATCGGCCGCAACCGCCGCTCCTGGGTGCACAACTGCGTGGCCATCGGCCTGTCCAGCGGGTTCGTCGAGCCGCTGGAGTCCACCGGGATCTTCTTCATCCAGCACGGTGTGGAGCAGCTCGTCAACTGTTTCCCCGACGCCAGGTGGGACCAGGGGCTCGCCGACGCCTACAACGCCCGGGTGGCCGGGGTGATGGACGGCGTGCGCGAGTTCCTCGTGCTGCACTACCGGGCCGCCGCCAGGGACGACACGCCGTACTGGAAGGCGGCCAAGACCCGGGCCGTGCCGTACGGGCTGGAGCGGCGCCTGGCGGGGTGGCGCTCGATGTTGCCCGACGCGGCGAGCATCCAGCCGCAGTTCCACGGGTTCGAGCCGTACTCGTGGCGGGTCATGCTGATCGGCCTCGGCGCCCAGCCGGGCGCGCCGCTGCCGGCCCTCGCGCACGCGGACCCCGCCCAGGCCATGGCCCTGCTGGACAGCGTCCCGCGCAGGGCCGGGCAGCTCATCGAGGAGCTGCCGAGTTGTCACGCCTACCTCAAGCAGCTCAACGGCTGACCGGATCGGATGGAGTGCGAGATGTCACGACTGCCGTTGTCGAACTCACAGTGGGGCGTCTGGTTCGCCTGTCAGTTCGGCTCGTCGAACGAGCAGTGGAACGCAGCCGAGTACCTGGAGATTCACGGAGCCGTCGAGGTGGCGCTGTTCGAGTCCGCGTTGCGTCAGGCGGTGCGCGAGACCGATGCGCTGAACCTTCGCTTCGCCGTGGCCGCGGACGGTGAGCCGTACCAGGTGGTGGAGCGGGACCGCCCGCTGCCCTTCGCCTTCCACGATCTGTCCGGCCGGGACGACCCGGCCGCGGCGGCCGTGGCGTGGATGCGGGCCGATGTCGAGCAGGCCGTCGACCTCGGCAGGGACGTGCTGTTCAACGAGGTGCTGTTCAGGATCGAGGAGGACCGGTACTTCTGGTACTGGCGCTTCCACCACCTGGTCATCGATGGGTTCGGGCACGCGATGTTCGTGCGGCGGGTGGCCGAGGTGTACACGGCCATGGAGCGCGGCGAACAGGTCCCCGCCGCGCCGTTCGGCTCGCTGGCCGAACTGCTGGAGGAGGACCGGCGTTACCTGACCTCGCCCGAGATCGACCGCGACCGCGACTTCTGGCGCGAGCGGCTGTCCGGCAACCCGGTTCCCGTCACGCTCGGCCGCCCGACGGCCAAGGGCACGATCAGGATCCTGCGCCGCACCCACCATCTGACGAGGTACGAGTACGACCGGCTGCGCGAGCTGGCCGGCGGACTGGGCGTCAAGTGGTCCCGGCTGCTCGTCGCGATCATGGTGGCCTACCTGCACCGTGTCAGCGGGACCGAGGACGTGGTGATGAGCCTGCCCGTCACCGGGCGCACCACGCCCACGGCGCTGAACGTGCCGTGCATGATGTCCAAGGTCGTGCCGTTCCGGGTGGCCGTCCATCCGGACCTGACGTTGCGCGAACTCGTCGCACGGGTGGCCGCCGAGGTCGACGACGTGCTGGCCCACCAGCGCTACCGCGTGGAGGAGATGCGCAGGCACCTCTCGCTGCCCGGCGGGCAGATGACGTTCTTCGGCTCCCTGATCAACATCATGCGGTTCCGGCAGCAGGTCCGGTTCGGCGACCGGCCGAGTACGATGCACCACTTCATGACAGGGCGGGTCGAGGACGTCGAGGTCGTGGTGGACGGCCGGAGCGGCGACGACGGGCTGCGCATCGACTTCGACGCGAGCCCGGACGCGTACGACGTCGCGGACTTCAACGCCGTCGGACGCAATTTCCTGATCTTTCTGCGCTCGTTGCTCGGCTCCGCGGCCGATCGGCGGATCGGAGACATCGAACTGCTGAGCCCGGCCGCGGGCGAGCAGATGCGCGCGCTCAGTGCGGGCCCGGCCGGGCATCCGGCGGAAGAGGGGATCCACACCCTGTTCGAACGGCAGGCGCGTGCCACTCCTGACGCTGTAGCGCTCGTCTCCGGGGAGCGGCGGGTTCGTTATGCGGATCTGGATGGGCGGGCGAGCCGGGTGGCGCGTGATCTGGTGGCGGCGGGTGTGCGTCCTGGGTCGGTGGTGGGTGTGTGTCTGGAGCGTGGGGTGGGTCTGGTCGCCGCGTTGCTCGGTGTGCTGAAGGCGGGGGCCGGTTACGCCCTGCTCGATCCGGCGTTTCCCGCTGAGCGGCATGCGCTGATGCTCGGTGACGTCGTCGCGGAGGCGGTCGTGACCACGGAGGAACTCGCGGACGGGCTGAGCGGACCCCTGGTGTTCATGCGTGAGGATGATTCCGCCCCGCCGAGCCCCGGGCTCTCCGTCCGGCCCGGTGACGTCGCCTGTGTCATGTTCACGTCGGGGTCCACCGGTCGTCCCAAGGGTGTCGTGGCGCCGCACGGGGCGATGACCACCACTTTCCTTGCCCAGAACTATGTGGACTTCGGTCCGGGACATGTGTGGTTGCAGTCCTCGCCGATGTCGTGGGACGCGTTCGCGCTGGAGGTCTTCGGCGCGTTGCTGCACGGCGGGACCTGTGTCCTGCCGTCGGGTCAGCGGCTCGATCCGGACGAGATCGCGCGCTTGGTGACCGGGCACGGCGTGACGGTGCTGGTGCTGTCGGCCGGCCTGTTCAACGTGCTGCTCGACGAGCGTCCCGAGGTCTTCGCCGGGTTGCGGGTGGCGATGACGGTGGGCGAGGTGGCCTCGGTCGCGCACGTGCGCCGTGCGCTGCGGCGCTTCCCCGAGCTGGTCGTGGTCAACGGCTACGGGCCGGTGGAGAGCATGGTGTTCACCACGTGTCACCGGATCGTCGAGGCCGACACCGAGCGGGCCTCGATCCCGATCGGCACGCCCTTGGCCACCAGGGGCGTTCTGGTGCTCGACCAGCGGCTGGGCGTGGTGCCCGTGGGTGTGGTGGGCGAGTTGTACGTGTCCGGCGGCGGCCTGGCGCGCGGTTACGCGGGTCGTCCCGGGCTGACCGCGGAACGGTTCGTGGCCTGCCCGTTCGACCCTGGTGCGCGGATGTACCGTACGGGCGATCTGGTGCGGTGGCGGGCTGACGGGGTGCTGGAGTACCTCGGTCGCGCTGACGAGCAGGTGAAGGTGCGCGGTTTCCGCGTCGAACTTGGTGAGGTGGAGTCCGCGCTGCGCGCCGTACCGGGCGTGAGCGACGCCGCCGTCACCGCGGCCGAGGACGCCACGGGCAGTCGTCGGCTGGTGGCCTACCTGGTGGGCGACGTCGAGCCGGGTGCCGTGCGGGCCGGGCTGGAGGCTGTGCTGCCCGAGTACATGGTGCCGTCGGTGTTCGTGCCGCTGCCGTCGTTGCCGCTGACCCCCAACGGCAAGGTGGACCGCCGGGCGCTGCCCGCGCCCTCCTTCGACGGGCCGCCCGCAGGCCGGGGGCCGCGCGATCCGCGCGAGGAGGTGTTGTGCGGGCTGTTCGCCGAGGTGCTCGGTGTGGGCCGGGTGGGCCTCGACGACGACTTCTTCGAGTTGGGTGGGCACTCCCTGCTGGCCATCCGGCTGATCTCCAGGATCCGGTCGGTGCTGAGCACCGAGGTGAGCCTTCAGGAGCTGTTCGCGTCGCCGACCGTGGCGGCCCTCGCCGCGTCGGCGAACCGGCGCGGGCGCGCGAACCCGCGTTTGTGGGCCGTGCCCAGGCCGGACAGGATGCCGTTGTCGTACGCGCAACGACGGTTGTGGTTCCTGCGCGAGTGGGAAGGGCCGAGCGCCGCCTACAACGTGCCCCTCGGCCTGCGCCTGCGCGGTCCGTTGAAACAGAGCGCCCTTGTCGCGGCGATCGGTGACGTGGCCGATCGGCATGAGAGCTTGCGGACCGTCTTCCCGGCCGTGGACGGCGTGCCGTATCAGCAGGTCGTCGAGGCCCGGCCGGACGTCGAGGTCGTCGCCTGCACGGAGGAGGAATTGGCGGCGGTGATCCAGCAGGCCGCCGGCCAGGCCTTCGACCTGTCGGCCGACCTGCCGATCCGTGGCCGGATCTGCCGGCTGGGGCCCGAGGAGCACGTGCTGCTGCTGGTCATGCATCACATCGCCACGGACGGCTGGTCCATGGGAGTGCTCTGCCGTGACCTGTCGGTCGCGTATGGGGCTCGCCTCGAAGGGCGGGCGCCGGTGTGGCCGTCGTTGCCCGTGCAGTACGCCGACTACGCGTTGTGGCAGCGGGAGTTGCCTCTGGACGGGCAGCTGGAGTTCTGGTCGGAGGAACTGGCGGACCTTCCCGGCCAGCTTGTGCTGCCGGTGGATCGGCCGCGCCCGGCGACGCCCAGTTTCCGGGGCGGTCATGTGCGGTTCGAGGTGCCAGTGGAGCTGCACGGTGAGCTGGTGGCGTTGGCCCGGCGCAGCGGGGCCACCTTGTTCATGGTGGTGCAGGCGGCGCTGGCGGCGTTGTTGTCCAGGCTGGGCGCCGGGACCGACATCCCGATCGGCACCCCGGTCGCCGGGCGGCTGGACGACGCGCTGGATGATCTCGTGGGGTTCTTCGTCAACACGCTGGTGTTGCGGACCGACACCTCGGGGGATCCCACGTTCGAGGAGCTGATCGAGCGGGTCCGGGCGACCGACCTGGCCGCGTACGACCACCAGGACCTGCCCTTCGAACGGCTGGTCGAGGCGCTCAACCCGGCGCGCGGCAACCACCATCCCCTCTTCCAGGTCTCCCTCGCCCTGAACAACGTCACCGGCCACGACCTGGACCTCACCGGCGTCACGGCCACCGAACAGCCGATCACCTACCACACCGCCAAGTTCGACCTCGGCGTAATCCTGGCCGAGCAGCAGGGCGGGATGAGCGGCGTGATCGAGTACGCCGGCGACCTGTTCGACCGCGAAACCGTGGAACGGCTCGCGTTCCGCTTCCTGCGCATGCTCGAATCCATGACAGCCGACCCCGACCGCCCCATCAGCACACCCGACCTGCTCGCCCCGGACGAACGCCGCCTCATCCTCCAGGACTGGAACACCACACCCGACACCGGCCACCCGGCCTGCGTCCACACCCTGTTCGAACGGCAGGCGCGTGCCACTCCTGACGCCGTGGCGCTCGTCTTCGGGGAGCGGCGGGTTCGTTATGCGGATCTGGACGGGTGGGCGAGTCGGGTGGCGCGTGATCTGGTGGCGGCGGGTGTGCGTCCTGGGTCGGTGGTGGGTGTGTGTCTGGAGCGTGGGGTGGGTCTGGTCGCCGCGTTGCTCGGTGTGCTGAAGGCGGGGGCGGGTTATGCCCTGCTTGATCCGGCGTTTCCCGCTGAGCGGCGTGCGCTGATGCTCGGTGACGTCGCCGCGGAGGCGGTCGTGACCACGGAGGAACTCGCGGGCAGCCTGACCGGGCCGCACGGGCCGCACGGGCCGCGCGTCGTGCTCGTCGATGAGGGCGCGATCGTTGGGGATCCCATGTCGAGTCCGGGGCTTTCCATGGGGCCCGGTGACGTCGCCTGTGTCATGTTCACGTCGGGGTCCACCGGTCGTCCCAAGGGTGTCGTGGCGCCGCACGGGGCGATGACCACCACTTTTCTTGCCCAGAACTATATGGACTTCGGTCCGGGGCATGTGTGGTTGCAGTCCTCGCCGATGTCGTGGGACGCGTTCGCGCTGGAGGTCTTCGGCGCGTTGCTGCACGGCGGGACCTGTGTCCTGCCGTCGGGTCAGCGGCTCGACCCGGACGAGATCGCGCGACTGGTCGCCGGGCACGGCGTGACAGTGCTGCAACTGTCGGCCGGCCTGTTCAACGCGCTGCTCGACGAGCGTCCCGAGGTCTTCGCCGGGCTGCGGGTGGCCATGACGGCGGGCGAGGCCGCCTCGGTCGCGCACGTGCGCCGTGCGCTGCGGCGCTTCCCCGGCCTGACCGTGCTCAACGGCTACGGGCCGGTGGAGAGCATGGGATTCACCACGTGCCACCAGGTCGTCGAGGCCGACACCGAGCGGGCCTCGATCCCGATCGGCACGCCCCTGGCCGGCAAGGGCGTTCTGGTGCTCGACCAGCGGCTGGGCGTGGTGCCCGTGGGTGTGGTGGGCGAGTTGTACGTGTCCGGCGGCGGCCTGGCTCGCGGTTACGCGGGCCGTCCCGGGCTGACCGCGGAACGGTTCGTGGCTTGCCCGTTCGAGCCGGGTGCGCGGATGTACCGTACGGGCGATCTGGTGCGGTGGCGGGCGGACGGGGTGCTGGAGTTCGTCGGCCGGGCGGATGACCAGGTGAAGGTGCGCGGTTTCCGGGTCGAACTTGGTGAGGTGGAGTCCGCGCTGCGCGCCGTGCCGGGCGTGAGCGACGCCGCCGTCACCGCGGCCGAGGACGCCACGGGCAGTCGTCGGCTGGTGGCCTACCTGGTGGGCGACGCCGAGGCGGGTGCCGTGCGGGCCGGGCTGGGGGCTGTGTTGCCCGAGTACATGGTGCCTTCCGCGTACGTCACGTTGGACGCTTTGCCGTTGACCCCCAACGGCAAGGTGGACCGCCGGGCGTTGCCCGCGCCTGCCTTCGAAACGGCCGGCGGTCGCAGCCCGCGTGACCCGCGCGAGGAGGTGTTGTGCGGGCTGTTCGCCGAGGTGCTCGGCGTGAGCCGGGTGGGCCTCGACGACGACTTCTTCGAGTTGGGTGGGCACTCTCTGCTGGCCATCCGGCTGATCTCCAGGATCCGGTCGGTGCTGGGTGTGGAGGTGAGCGTGCGGCAGTTGTTCGCCGACCCGACCGTGGCCGGCATCGCCCGGCTGCGCGCGCCGGACCCTTCGTCTCTCAGGTCGCGGGGCTCGGTCAGGGCCGCGCCGGTGGCCGTTGCCCGGCCGGAGCGGATCCCGCTGTCCTACGCGCAGCAGCGGTTGTGGTTCCTCAACCAGTGGGAGGGCTCGAACGCGAGCTACAACGTGCCGATGGCCATCCGCCTGCGGGGTGGGCTGGACTTCGCCGCGCTGACTGAGGCGATCGCCGACGTCGCGGGACGGCACGAAGCGCTGCGTACGGTCTTCCCCGCCGACGGTGGCGTGCCCTACCAGCGGATCATCGACGCGGTTCGGCCGGAGGTGGAACGGGCCGATGTCACTGAGGCGGAGTTGCGCCAGGCGGTGATGGAGGCCGCGAATCGGCCGTTCGACCTGGCCGGGGAGATTCCGATCAGGGCCCGGCTGTTCGGGCTGGGGCCGCAGGAGCATGTGCTGTTGCTGGTCATGCACCACATTGCCGCGGATGGCTGGTCGATGGGTCCGTTCTGCCGGGATCTGTCGGTGGCTTACGCGGCCCGGGCCGAGGGGCGGGTGCCGGACTGGGCGCCGTTGCCCGTGCAGTACGCCGACTACGCGTTGTGGCAGCGGGAGTTGCCTCTGGAAGGGCAACTGGAGTTCTGGTCGGCCGAGCTGGCGGACCTTCCTGACCAGTTGGAGCTGCCGGTGGATCGGCCGCGCCCGGCGACGCCCAGTTTCCGGGGCGGCCAGGTGCGGTTCGCCATGCCGGTGGAGCTGCACGGTGAGCTGGTGGCGCTGGCCCGGCGCAGCGGGGCCACGTTGTTCATGGTGGTGCAGGCGGCGCTGGCGGCGTTGTTGTCCAGGCTGGGCGCCGGAACCGACATCCCGATCGGCACACCGGTCGCCGGGCGGCTGGACGACGCGCTGGACGATCTCGTCGGGTTCTTCGTCAACACACTGGTGCTGCGCACCGACACCTCGAACGATCCGACCTTCGAGGAGCTGATCGAGCGGGTCCGGGCCACCGACCTGGCCGCGTACGACCACCAGGACCTGCCCTTCGAACGGCTGGTGGAGGCGCTCAACCCGGCGCGCGGCAACCACCACCCCCTCTTCCAGGTCTCCCTCGCCCTGAACAACGTCACCGGCCACCACCTGGACCTCACCGGCGTCACGGCCACCGAACAGCCGATCACCTACCACACCGCCAAGTTCGACCTCGGCGTAGCCCTGGCCGAGCAGCAGGGCGGGATGAGCGGCGTGATCGAGTACGCCGGCGACCTGTTCGACCGCGAAACCGTCGAACGACTCGCGTACCGCTTCCTGCGCATGCTCGAATCCATGACAACCGACCCCGGCCGCCCCATCAGCACACCCGACCTGCTAGCCCCGGACGAACGCCGCCTCATCCTGCAGGACTGGAACACCACACCCGACAACGGCCACCCGGCCTGCGTCCACACCCTGTTCGAACAGCAGGTCCGTGCCACTCCTGACGCCACCGCCCTGACCTGCGGCGAGCGCACGCTCACCTATGCCGAGCTGAACACGCACGCCAACCGCCTGGCCCACCTTCTCATCGAGCGCGGGATCCGGCTGGAGGACCGGGTGGCGATCGCCCTGCCGAGCGGTGACCTGTGGGTGATCGCGCTCCTCGCGGTGCTCAAGGCCGGTGCGGCGTTCGTACCGATCGATCCCGGTTATCCGGCCGAACGCATCCGGTACATGCTCGCCGACTGCGCCCCGGCGCTCGTGCTGACCACTGCCGAACACACTCTGCCGGCGGACGGCACGCCCCGGCTGCTGCTCGACGACCTGAACCGGCACGCCGACGCGAGCGACCCTCACCTGCCCGTGCAACTCGGCAACGCCGCCTACGTCGTCTACACATCGGGGTCGAGCGGCCGGCCGAAGGGCGTGGTGGTGGCGCACGCGGGCGTGGGGGACCTCGTGGCGGGCCAGGTGCACCGCCAGGCGGTGGGACCCGGCAGCCGCGTGCTGCAACTCGTGTCCACCAGTTTCGACGCGGCCCTGTGGGACGTGTTCGGCGCGGTGCTCTCGGGCGGGACGCTCGTCATCCCCGCCGGTGAGCGGCCGCTCGGCCAGGACCTGATCGACTTCGCCGCCGACCACGGGATCACCCATGTCGCGATCCCGCCGGCCGTGGTGGCGGACCTGCCCGCCAACGGGCTGCCCGCCGGCCTCGCGGTGACGGTGACCGGCGAGGCGTGCGCCCCGGCGCTCGCGGCGACCTGGTCGGTCGGCCGCAGGCTGTTCAACGGCTACGGCCCGACCGAGGCCACGATCGGCGCGACCATGTGGGAGTGCGAGCCCGGCCGCGCCCCGAACCCGGTGCCCATCGGCACTCCGCTGATCGGCAAGAGCGTCTACCTGCTGGACTCCGGGCTGCGGCCGGTGCCCGCCGGAGTGGCGGGGGAGCTGTATCTGGGTGGCGACGGGCTGGCTCGCGGGTACGCGGGCCAGCCCGGGCTGACCGCGGACCGGTTCGTGGCCTGCCCGTTCGAACCGGCCGCGCGGATGTACCGTACGGGCGACGTGGCCCGGTGGCGGGCGGACGGCGTGCTGGAGTTCGTCGGACGGGCGGATGACCAGGTCAAGCTGCGCGGCCTCCGGCTGGAGCCGGGCGAGGTCGAGGCGGCGGTGGTCGCGCATCCGCTGGTCGGGCACGCGGCGGTCGTGGTGCACGCGGACGACTCCGGTGAGCGGCGGCTGGTGGCGTACCTGACGGTCAAGGGCGCGGGGCCCGGCACCCGGGAGTTGCGGGCGCACGTCGCCGCGCTGCTGCCCGAGTACATGGTGCCGGCGGTCTTCGTACGGCTGGACGCGCTGCCGCTGAGCCCGAACGGCAAGGTGGACCGGCGAGCCCTGCCCGCGCCTGCCTTCGAGACGGTCGGCGGCCGCAGCCCGCGCAACCCGCGCGAAGAGGTGTTGTGCGGGTTGTTCGCCGAGGTGCTCGGCGTGAGCCGGGTGAGCATCGACGACGGCTTCTTCGACCTGGGCGGGCATTCGTTGCTGGCCACCCGGCTGATCTCCAGGATCAGGTCGGTGCTCGGAGTGGAGCTGAGCGTGCGGGAGCTGTTCGCCGCCCCGACCGTCGCGGGCGTCGCGCGGCGCGCCGTGACGGGGACGACCCGTCCGATGCTGACGGCGGCTCCCCGGCCCGAGGCGGTGCCGCTCTCCTACGCGCAGCAGCGGCTGTGGTTCCTGCACGAGTGGGAGGGCCCCAGCGCCACCTACAACATCCCGATCGCTTTGAGGCTGGCAGGTCCGCTGGATCAGGAGGCCCTCATCGCGGCGATCGGTGACGTGGCCGATCGGCACGAGAGCCTGCGCACCGTCTTCCCGGCCGTGGACGGCGTGCCGTACCAGCGGGTCGTCGAGGCCCGGCCCGTCGTGGAGGTCGTCTCCTGCACGGCGGAGGAGTTGGCGGCGCGGATCGGGCGGGCCGTCGGCCACGCCTTCGACCTGGCGACCGACCTGCCGGTCCGGGGGCTGCTGTGCCGGCTCGCCGAACAGGAGCATGTGCTGTTGCTGGTCATGCATCACATTGCCGCGGATGGCTGGTCGATGGGTCCGTTCTGCCGGGATCTGTCGGTCGCGTATGGGGCTCGCCTCGAAGGGCGGGCGCCGATGTGGCCGTCGTTGCCCGTGCAGTACGCCGACTACGCGTTGTGGCAGCGGGAGTTGCCTCTGGAGGGGCAACTGGCGTTCTGGTCGGAGGAACTGGCGGACCTTCCCGGCCAGCTGGTGCTGCCGGTCGATCGGCCGCGTCCGGCGACGCCCAGCTTCCGGGGCGGCCATGTGCGGTTCGAGGTGCCGGCGGAGCTGCACGGTGAGCTGGTGGCGCTGGCCCGGCGCACTGGAGCCACGTTGTTCATGGTGGTCCAGGCGGCGCTGGCGGCGTTGTTGTCCAGGCTGGGCGCCGGGACCGACGTGCCGATCGGCACGCCGGTGGCCGGACGCACCGACGACGCGCTGGACGATCTCGTCGGGTTCTTCGTCAACACGCTGGTGTTGCGCACCGACACCTCGGACGATCCGACGTTCGAGAAGTTGATCGATCGGGTCCGGGCCACCGACCTGGCCGCGTACGAGCACCAGGACCTGCCCTTCGAACGGCTGGTCGAGGAGCTCAACCCGGCGCGCGGCAACCACCACCCCCTCTTCCAGGTCTCCCTCATCGTCGACGACGCCACCGCGCACGACCTCGACCTCCCCGGCGTCACGGCCACCGAGCAGCCGGTCGAGCTGCCCGTCTCGAAGTTCGACCTCACTTTCGCCGTCACCGAGCACCAGATCGTCATCGGCTACGCCACGGACCTGTTCGACGAGGAGACCGTCCGCTGGATGGGGCACCGATTCCTGAGCACGATCGAAACGATGGTCGCCGACCCCGCGACCTCCATCGGGCCGGTGGACGTGCCGGCGTGGACTCCCGAGGCCCCCGAGCTTCCCGAATCCGAGGAACCGGCCGGTCGTGGCCCGCGCGGCCCCCGCGAGGAGATCCTGTGCCGGCTCTTCGCGGACGTGCTCGGGCTGCCCTCGGTCGGCATCGACGACAACTTCTTCGCCCTGGGCGGCTACTCGCTGCTGGCCACCCGGCTGATCTCGCGCATCCGCTCGACGCTCGGCGTCGAGGCGAACGTCAGGGAACTGTTCGCCGCGCCCACCGTGGCGGCCCTCGCGGCGAGCCTGGACGTCGGCGGCGACCCGCGTCCCGCCCTCGTGCCCGTGCCACGCCCCGACGTGCTGCCGCTCTCCTACGCCCAGCAGCGGTTGTGGTTCCTGCGCGAGTGGGAGGGCCCCAGCGCGACCTACAACATCCCGATGGCCTTCCGCCTGTACGGGCGGCTCGACGTGGACGCGCTGACCAGCGCGCTGAACGACGTCGTCGGCCGGCACGAGAGCCTGCGCACCCGGCTGCCCGCCACGGGCGGCGTGGCCCGCCAGGAGATCGTGGACGCCGGGCCGTCGTTCTCGGTTCACGCCTGCGCGCCGGAGGAACTGCCGGCGGCTGTGGACGAGGCCGCCGGTCACGTCTTCGACCTGGCCGCCGAGTCGCCGATCCGGGCGTGGTTGTTCGCGACCGCGCCGGACGAGCACGTCCTGGTGCTGGTCGTGCACCACATCGCCGCCGACGGATGGTCGCTCGACGTGCTCTGCCGCGACCTCGCCGCCGCCTACACCGCGCGCCGCGAGGGCCGGGCCCCCGGCTGGTCGCCGCTGCCCGTGCAGTACGCGGACTACGCCCTGTGGCAGCACGGGCTGCTCGGCGGTGACGGCGATCCGGACAGTGTCCTGTCCCGCCAGCTCGCCCACTGGTCCGACAGGCTGGCCGGGCTGCCCGACGAGCTGGACCTGCCCGCCGACCGCGCCCGTCCCGCCGCCCCCAGTCATACCGGCGCGCTGGTCGAGCTGGAGGTGGACGGCGGACTGCACGCGAGGCTGGTCGCGCTGGCCAGGCAGAACGGCAGCACCGTCTTCATGGTCCTGCAGGCCGCACTCGCGGCGCTGCTGACCCGTCTCGGGGCCGGGACCGACCTCCCGATCGGCACGCCGGTGGCCGGGCGCACCGACGACGCGCTGGACGACCTCGTCGGGTTCTTCGTCAACACGCTGGTGTTGCGCACCGACACCTCGGGCGACCCGACGTTCCGCGAGTTGCTGGCCGGTGTGCGCGAGACCGACCTGGACGCCTTCGCGCACCAGGACCTGCCGTTCGAGCGGCTGGTCGAGGCGCTCAACCCGGCCCGTTCCGCCGCGCACCACCCGCTCTTCCAGGTCATGCTGGTGCTGCGGAACGACGACCCGCCCCCGTTCGAGCTGCCCGGCGTGCGGGTCGCGGACTTCCCGGTCGGCTTCCGGGTCGCCAAGTTCGACCTCACGCTCGGGCTCGCCGAGAGCTACGGCGACGACGGCAGCCCGCAGGGTCTGCGCGGCGGCCTGGAGTACAGCGCCGACCTGTTCGACGAGGACACCGCGCGGTCGATGGCCGAGCGCCTGCTCCGGCTGCTCGACGCGGTCACGGCCGACCCGGATCGCCGGATCGGCGACCTCGACGTGCTCGGCGACGGGGAACGCCACCGGCTCCTCGTCGAGTGGCACGGCGAGCGGACCGGCCACACGGACGCCAACGTCGCCGACCTGATCCGGTCGCGCGCCGCACTGACACCCGACGCTCCCGCGCTGAGCTGCGAGGGCAGCCAGGTCGGCTACGCCGAACTGGTCGACCGCGCCGAGCGGCTGGCCCACCGGCTACGCCGCCTGAGCACCTCGCCCGAGCAGGTCGTCGCCGTGATGACGCGGCAGCGGCCGGAACTCGTCGTCGCGATGCTGGGCGTCATGCTGGCAGGCAAGGCGTTCCTCCTGCTCGACCCCGCTACTCCGGCCCCACGGGTGGAGGCGATGTTGCGCGACGCCGCCGCCGAAGCCGTGATCACCATGCCTGAGGCGGCGGCCGGGCTGGACGGCGTGGACCTCCCCGTCCTGTACGTCGATGGCGCCCCCGTCACCGCCTCGCCGCTTCCCGCGCTCGATCCGGCCGCACTGGCCTGCGTCTTCTTCACGTCGGGCTCCACCGGGCGGCCGAAGGGCTCCATGTTCGTGCACGGGGAGCTGGCCGGGTTTGCCCTGGCGATGTCCGGCGTCCTGGAACTCACGCCCGAGGACCGCATACTCCAGGTGGCCGGCGTCTCGTTCGACGTGATCGTGGAAGAGGTGCTGCCGACGCTGCTGGCCGGCGCGTGCCTGGTCCTGCCGGGGACCGCCGGGCTGACCGACGTGGCCGACCTGGCCGGACATCTGGAGACGCAGCGCGTCACCGGCTTCGAGGTGACCACGCCGTACTGGCACGAATGGGTCGACACTCTCACGCGTGAAGGGCGGCGGCTGCCGGAGTCGCTCAGGTTCGTCATCATCGGCGGCGAGCGGGTCTCGCCCGACCACCTGCAGCGGTGGCGGCCCCTCGGCACGGCCCGGCTGTTCAACGTCTACGGCCTGACCGAGGCGACCTGCACGTCCACCGTGCACGAACTCACCCGGGACGACCGGTCGCTGCCCATCGGACGGCCGCTGCCGAACGTCCGCGCCTTCGTGCTGGACGCCGGGCTGCGGCCGGTGCCCGTGGGGGTGGCGGGAGAGCTGTACCTGGGCGGTCACGGGCTGGCCCGCGGGTACGCGGGCCGTCCGGGGCTGACCGCGGAACGGTTCGTGGCCTGCCCGTTCGACCCTGGTGCGCGGATGTACCGTACGGGCGACGTGGCCCGGTGGCGGGCGGACGGGGTGCTGGAGTTCGTCGGCCGGGCCGACGACCAGGTCAAGCTGCGTGGCTTCCGCATCGAGCCCGGCGAGGTCGAGGCCGTGCTGGCCACCCATCCGCAGGTGGCGCAGGCGGTCGTCGTGGTGGCCGAGGACGGCTCGGGCGAGCGGCGCCTGGTGGCCTACGTGACGGCCGATGGGATTCCTGAGGTCGCGGAGTTGCGGGCGCATGTGGCGGCGGTGCTGCCCGAGTACATGGTGCCGGCGGCGTTCGTGCTGATGGACGCGCTGCCACTGACCAGGACCGGGAAACTCGACCGGCGCGCGCTGCCCGCGCCTGCCTTCGACGGGCTGCCCGCAGGCCGGGGGCCGCGCGATCCGCGCGAGGAGATCCTGTGCGGGTTGTTCGCCGAGGTGCTCGGCGTGAGCCGGGTGAGCGTCGATGACGACTTCTTCGACCTGGGCGGGCACTCCCTGCTGGCCACCCGGCTGATCTCGAAGATCAGGTCGGTGCTGGGCGTCGAGCTGAGCGTGCGGGAGTTGTTCGCGGACCCGACGGTGGCGGGCATCGCCCGTCGCGCGGTGGCGGGAACGACCCGTCCGGCCCTGACGGCGGTTCCCCGCCCCGAGACCGTGCCGCTCTCCTACGCGCAGCAGCGGCTGTGGTTCCTGCATGAATGGGAGGGACCCAGCCCCGCCTACACGATCCCGGTCGCGGTGCGCTGGTCGGGAACCCTCGACAGGCAGGCGCTGATCGAGGCGGTCGGCGACCTGGCCGACCGGCACGAGAGCCTGCGCACCGTCTACCCCGCCGTGGACGGCGTGCCGTACCAGCAGGTCGTCGAGACCCGGCCGGACGTCGAGGTCGTCTCCTGCACGGAGGAGGACCTGGCCGAGCGGATCGAGCAGGCCGCCGGACAGCCCTTCGACCTGGCCGCCGAGCCGCCGGTCAGAGTGCGGCTGTTCGCGCTGGACGAGCGGGAACACGTCCTGCTCATCCTGCTGCACCACATCGCCGCCGACGGCTGGTCGATGACCCCGCTGGGACACGACCTGGCCCGCGCGTACGCGGCCCGCGCCGGCGGCCGGGCACCGGACTGGGCCCCGCTGCCCGTCCAGTACGCCGACTACGCGCTGTGGCAGCGGCGCCTGCCCCTGGAGGGACAGCTCGCCTTCTGGTCGGCCGAACTGGCCGGCCTGCCCCACCGGATCACGCTGCCGGCCGACCGCCCACCCCCGTCCCAGCCCAGCCACCGGGGAGCGCGGCTGCCCATCACGATCCCGGCGGACCTGCACGCCCGGCTCCTGGAACTGGGCCGCGACTCGCACGCGACGCTGTTCATGGTGCTGCACGCGGCACTGGCCGCGCTGCTGACCCGGCTGGGCGCGGGCACGGACATCCCGATCGGCACCCCGGTGGCGGGCCGCGACGAGGACGCGCTGGACGCCGCCATCGGATTCTTCGTCAACACGCTGGTGCTGCGTGTGGACACCGGCGGCCGGCCCACCTTCCGTGAGCTGATCGACCGGGTACGCGCCGCCGACCTGGCCGCGTACGAGCATCAGGACCTGCCCTTCGAGCGGATCGTCGAAGAGCTCAACCCCGACCGCGCGGGCGGCCACCACCCGCTGTTCCAGACCATGCTCAGCGTGGAGCGCAGCGTCCGCACGGGCGAGTTCGAGCTGCCCGGCGTGCGCGCCTCGTTCGTGCCCTCGGCCGGTGGCGGGGCCAAGTTCGACCTCTCCTTCGACCTGATCGAGGAGCGCGACGACGACGGCCGGGCGGCGGGGTTGCGCGGCACGGTCGAGTACGGCGAGGACCTGTTCGACGCCGGCACCGTCGCGGCCATGATCGGGCGCTTCCTCAGGCTGCTCGAAGCGATGACCGCCGACCCGGGACAGCCCATCGGCCGCCCTGACCTGCTGGCGGAGACCGAACGGCGGCGCATCCTCGTCGAGTGGAACGACACCGCCACCGGCGACCGACCCACCCACCAGGCCGTCCACGAGCTGTTCGACCACCAGGCGCGCAGGACCCCGCACGCGGTGGCCGTGGTGTGCGGCCAGGACACCCTCACCTACGCGGAGCTGAACCGGCGGGCCAACCGGCTCGCCCACCACCTCGTGGGCAAGGGGGCCGGCCGCGGCCATGTCGTCGGCGTCCACCTGGAGCGCGGCGTGGACCTGGTCGTGGCGCTGCTGGCCGTGCTCAAGGCGGGCGCCGCGTACGTGCCGCTGGACCCGGACCTGCCGGCGGACCGGCTGGCGTTCCTGCTCGCCGACACCGGCGCGTCCCTGGTGGTGACCCGCTCGGGGCACGCCGCCGCGCTGCCCGGCCCGCCGATGGTCCTGCTGGACGCCGACCGGCCCGCCATCGCGGCGGAACCCGTCGGAAGCCCCCAGGTCAGCGTGCTCCCCGGCGACCTCGCCTACGTGATCCACACCTCCGGCACCACCGGCCGCCCCAAGGGCGTGATGGTCGAGCACGGCAACCTGCTCGGGATCGCGCACAGCTACGACGTCCAGTACGGGCTCGCCGAGCTGCGGCCCAGGTTCGTCTCGGTGTCCGGGGTCTCCGTGGACCTGTTCTTCGCCGACCTGATGAGGTCGATCTTCTTCGGCGGGACGCTCACGATCAGCCCGATCGAGGTCACCCTCGATCCGGCCAGGCTGCTCGATCTCCTGGACGGCTCGGCGGCGACCAGCCTGGAGATCGTCCCCTCGCTGCTGCGGACGCTGGTGGCGGAGGTCAGGCGGCAGGGCCGTACGTTCCCGCCGCTGCGCCACCTCACGGTCGGATCGGAAGGCTGGCCGGTCACCGACTGCCGGGAACTCCTCGAGGTGCTGCGACCGGGATCGCCGGCGGTCAACGCCTACGGCTCCACCGAGGTCACCGTGGACGCCACCGCCTTCGCGGCGGAGCCCACCGGCGATCGGTTCGTGCCCATCGGCAGACCGCTGCCCGACGTCCGGGTCTACGTCCTGGACCAGGACCTGAACGTGGTGCCACCGGGCGTCGCGGGCGAGTTGTACGTGGCGGGCGCCGGGGTGGCGCGCGGCTACATCGGCAGCCCGGGACTGACCGCGGGCCGGTTCGTGGCCGACCCGTTCGGACCCGCGGGGACGCGAATGTACCGGATGGGCGACACGGTCAGGGCGCGGGCGGACGGCGTGCTGGAGTTCCTCGGGCGCGCCGACGACCAGGTCAAGATCCGTGGCTTCCGCATCGAGCTGAGCGAGGTGGAGGCGGCGATGCGGAACGTGCCCGGCGTTCGGGGCGCCGCGGCCGGTCTGCACCACGACGCCTCCGGGGTCGCCCGCCTGGTCGGTTACCCGGTCGGCGACGTCGAGCCGGCCGCCGTGCGCGCGGCGCTGGCCATGGTGCTGCCGGACCACATGATTCCGGCGGCGTTCGTACCCCTGACGTCGTTGCCGCTCACCTCGAACGGCAAGGTGGACCGCCGGGCGTTGCCCGCGCCCTCCTTCGACGGGCCGCCCGCGGGCCGGGGGCCGCGCGATCCGCGTGAGGAGGTGTTGTGCGGGTTGTTCGCCGAGGTGCTCGGCGTGAGCCAGGTGGGCGCCGACGACGACTTCTTCGAGTTGGGTGGGCACTCTCTGCTGGCCATCCGGCTGATCTCCAGGATCAGGTCGGTGCTGGGCGTGGAGGTGAGCGTGCGGCAGTTGTTCGCCGACCCGACCGTGGCCGGCATCGCCCGGCTCCGCGCGCCGGACCCCTCCTCCCCCCGGCAGCGGGGCCCGGTACGGCCCGCACCGGTGCCCGTCGCCCGGCCGGAGCGGATCCCGCTGTCCTACGCGCAGCAGCGGTTGTGGTTCCTCAACCAGTGGGAGGGCTCGAACGCGAGCTACAACGTGCCGATGGCCATCCGCCTGCGGGGTGAGGTGGACTTCGCCGCGCTGACCGACGCGATCGCCGACGTCGCAGGACGGCACGAAGCGCTGCGTACGGTCTTCCCCGCCGACGGCGGCGTGCCCTACCAGCGGATCATCGACGCGGTTCGGCCGGACGTCGAGCAGACCGACGTCACCGAGGCGGAGCTGCGCCAGGCGGTGATCGAGGCCGCGAACCAGCCGTTCGACCTGGCCGGGGAGATTCCCCTCAGGGCCCGGCTGTTCGGGCTGGGGCCGCAGGAGCACGTGTTGCTGCTGGTCATCCACCACATCGCGGCAGACGGCTGGTCGATGGGCCCGTTCTGCCGGGATCTGTCGATGGCCTATGAGGCTCGGGTCGAAGGGCGGGCGCCGGACTGGGCGCCCCTGCCGGTTCAGTACGCCGACTACGCGTTGTGGCAGCGGGAGTTGCCTCTGGAGGGACAGCTGGAGTTCTGGTCGGAAAAGCTCGCGGGTCTTCCTGACCAGCTTGTGCTGCCGGTCGATCGGCCGCGTCCGGCGGTGCCCAGCTTCCAGGGCGGTCATGTGCGGTTCGATGTGCCGGCGGAACTGCACGGCGAGTTGATGGCGTTGGCCCGGCGCAGCGGAGCGACCCTCTTCATGGTGGTTCAGGCGGCGCTCGCGGCGTTGTTGTCCAGGCTGGGCGCCGGGAACGACATCCCGATCGGCACCCCGGTCGCCGGGCGGCTGGACGACGCGCTGGACGATCTCGTCGGGTTCTTCGTCAACACGCTGGTGCTGCGTACCGACACCTCGGGGGATCCCACGTTCGAGGAGTTGATCGAGCGGGTCCGGGCGACCGACCTGGCCGCGTACGAGCACCAGGACCTGCCCTTCGAACGGCTGGTCGAGGAGCTCAACCCGGCGCGCGGCAACCACCACCCGCTCTTCCAGACCCTCCTCACGCTGCACAACGACGGCGAGTCCGTCCTGCCGCTGGCCGGGTTGCGCACCTCCTTCGAAGAGGTGGCGCTGGAGGTCGTCCAGTTCGACCTCGGGTTCATGCTGAGCGAGCAGCACGCGGACGACGGCACGCCCGCCGGCCTGCCCGGCGTCATCGAGTTCGACACCGACCTGTTCGACCACGAGACCGTGGACGGGTTCGCGCTGCGCTTCCAGCGCATGCTCCGGTCCATGGTGGCCGATCCCGGCCGCCGCATCGAGGAGGTGGACCTGCTCTCGGCGCAGGAGCGCGAGACTCTGCTGACGACGTGGAACGGCACGCCGTGGCCGGTTCCCGAGGTCACGCTCACCGAGCTGGTCGAGGCGCGGGCCGCCGGTGCGCCGGAGGCGGTGGCGGTCGTGGCGGACGGGCGGGAGCTGAGTTACGGCGAGCTGAACGCCCGCGCGAACCGGCTCGCCCACCGGCTGATCTCGCTCGGCGTCGGGCCCGAGTCCCTGGTCGCGGTCGCGCTGCCCAGGTCCGGGGAGCTGGTCGTGGCGCTGCTGGCGGTGCTCAAGGCCGGTGGCGCGTACCTGCCCATCGACCTCGGCTATCCCGCCTCGCGTGTGGCGTACCTGCTGGAGAACGCCCGGCCCGTGTTGTTGCTGGCCCTGTCCGAGCACACGGCGGTGCCGACGCTGCTCCTTGATGATCCTTCGTTGGGCGCGTACCCGGACACCGACCCGGGCCGCCGGGCCTCGGCCGACCATCCCGCCTACGTCATCTACACCTCCGGCTCCACCGGACGGCCCAAGGGCGTGGTCGTCGCGCACCGCAGCGTGGTCAACCTCCTGTGGACCGCCTGCGAGCAGCTCGGCCTGGGGCCCGGCGACGCGTGGACGATGTTCCACTCCTACGCCTTCGACTTCTCCGTCTGGGAGTTGTGGGGCGCGCTGGCCACCGGCGGGCGGGTGGTGGTCGTCTCCTCCGAGGTGATCCACCAGCCGGAGGCGTTCTGGCGGCTCATGCGGGAGCGCGGCGTCACGGTGCTGAGCCAGACGCCGTCCAGCTTCCGCGAGCTCCTGCGCACGGCGGGCGGCGGCGAGCCGCTGCCCGACCTCCGAGTGGTGATCTTCGGCGGCGAGGCGCTCAAGCGGGACCACGTGCGCGGCTGGTACGAGTCGTTCCCCGCCGCCACGACCCGGCTCGTCAACATGTACGGCATCACCGAGACCACCGTCCACGTCACCTCCCACGACCTGGAGTGGTCGCAGGTCAGGCGGCACGACAGGGTGGGCGCCGGCCGGTCGTTGCCCAACTACCGCACCTACGTGCTGGGCGGCGGCCTGCGCCCGGTGCCCGTCGGGGTGACGGGGGAGCTGTACGTGGCGGGCGACGGCCAGGCCCGGGGCTATCTCGGCCGGCCCGAGCTCACCGCGAGCCGGTTCGTGGCCAGCCCGTTCGATCCGGGTGAGCGGATGTACCGGACCGGCGACCTGGCCCGATGGCGGGCGGACGGCGTGCTGGAGTTCGTCGGGCGCGGCGACGACCAGGTCAAGATCCGCGGCTTCCGGATCGAGCTGGGCGAGGTCGAGGCGGCGCTGTCCGCCCATCCGCAGGTGGCCCAGGCGGCCGTGATCGCCAGAGAGGACCGCCCGGACGACCATCGCCTGGTGGCCTACCTGGTGCCGGTCGAGGAGCTGCCGGACGCCGCGGAGCTGCGGGCGCACGTGGCCGCGTCGTTGCCCGAGTACATGGTGCCGGCGGCGTTCGTGCCGCTGGAGTCTTTGCCGCTGACGATCAACGGCAAACTGGACCGCCGGGCGCTGCCCGCCCCCGAGTTCGCCGGCGCGGCCGACGGCCGTGGCCCGCGCGACTCCCGCGAGCAACTGCTCTGCGGGCTGTTCGCCGAGGTGCTCGGGTTGAGCCACGTGGGCATCGACGACAACTTCTTCGACCTGGGCGGCCACTCGCTGTCGGCCACCCGGGTGACCGCCGGCATGAAGGCCATGCTGGGCATCGAGGTCAGCCTGCAGGAGTTGTTCCACGCGCCCACCGTCGCCGGGATCTGCGAGCTGGCCGACGCCAGGCAGGCCGGCAGTGTGCGCCCGAGCGGCATCCTGCTCCCGCTGCGGACGAGAGGGAGCAAACCGCCGCTGTTCTGCGTGCACCCGGCCACCGGCCTGGCGTGGTGCTACACCGGGCTGCTGCAGCACCTGGGCGCCGACCGGCCGGTGTACGGCGTGCAGACCCGCGGCCTGGGCACCGACACCGTACGGCACTCCTCCCTGGCCGAACTGGTCGACGACTACCTCGCCCACATCCGGCAGGTGCAGCCCACCGGCCCCTACCACCTGCTCGGCTGGTCGCTCGGCGGCGGAATCTCGCACGCGATCGCCTGCCGCCTGCAGGAGCAGGGGGAGGAGGTCGCCCTGCTGGCCATGATGGACGCCTACCCGCCGGAGGACACCTGGCGGGAGGGGATGCCCGATGGCAACTGGGTGGCCATGCTCATGGAGCGCGAGGGCGCGGGGCAGCTCAACCTCGACCCCGCATTGATCGAGGAGCTGTACGCGGCCTCCATGCGCAACCTGGAGCTGATGTTCGGCCAGACCCCCGGGCGTTTCCGCGGCGACCTGGTGTTCTTCACCGCGCTCCAGGGCCGCGATCCGGACGAGCAGTCGTGCGGCGACTGGGCCGACTTCGTCGAGGGGCAGATCATCGATCACCCCATCGACTGCGAACACCTCGACATGACCCGCCCGGCGCCGCTCAGTGAAATCGCCGAAGTGCTCGTCCGGGCGCTCGACGCCCCCTGAATCAGGTTCCCACGGAGGTTTACCAAGTGGTATCAGAAATGCTCATCAGCACGCCCGTGACCAGAATTTCCCTGGATCGCGAGGAGGCCAAACTGGCCAGGGCGCTCGCCCGGAACTGCGCCGACGAATATGCCGCCGCGGACAGCCCCGACTTTCTCGCCGAGGTCAATGTCATCGCGCATGAACTGCCGGTCGCGCCAAGGCTGGCCGTCAACCGGGCGCGGCTCGACGACGCCAAGCACGCCGTGCTCGTCACCGGCAACATCGTGCGCGACGACTTGCTGGACGACACCCCCGCCCACTGGCGCGACCCGCAGAGCGAGGAGGCCGGGCTGGCCGGCTTCACGCTGATGCTCTGGGCCGCGCTGCTCGGCGACGCCATCGGGTGGACCACCCAGCAGGAGGGCCGCATCCTCACCGATGTGCTGCCGGTGGCCGGGCACGAGCAGACGACCGTCAGCTCCAGCAGCCGCAAGGAGCTGAGCTGGCACACCGAGGACGCGTTCTCGCCGTTCCGCGCCGACTACGTGGGCCTGTACTGCCTGCGCAACCCGGACAGAACCCCCACGACGCTGGCCGCCGCCGACCCGTCGGCGCTGCCCGGCTGGGCGCGCGAGGCGCTGACCGAGCCCCGCTTCCTGACCCTGCCCGACGACGCCCACGACCCGGACCTGGCCAGGCCGGAGATCGGGCCGGTGCTGACCGGGCCGCCCGACGCCGCCGTGCTGCGCATCGACCGCGACTGCACCTCCGCCGTGCCGGGCGACGAGGAGGCCAGGCAGGCGCTGGAGCTGATCTTCGGCCAGCTCGACGCCGGCCTGTACGACTTCGCGCTCACCCCCGGCGACGCGATCTTCGTGGACAACCGGAACGTCGTGCACGGCCGGCGTCCCTTCCTGGCCCGCTACGACGGCCGCGACCGGTGGTTGCGGCGGGTCAACGTGGCCGTGGACCTCAGGCGTACCAGACCGGGCAGGAGAAGCGGCGATGACCGTCGGATCGGCTGACCACCGCACCATCGGGGAGATCTCCCCGGCGCTGCTGGAGGACTGGCTGCGCGAGCGGTACTTCACCCTGCCCGTGGACATCTCCAGCTCCGGCGTGGAGACCTACTCACTCGGCCACCTGAGGGAGCTGCTCGGGATCCCGCAGCGGGCGCTCGACGAGATCGCCTTCCGCGACAGCCCGTCGGTGGGCGCCCGCGAGCTGCGCGAGGTGATCGCGCGCAGGTTCGGCGGCCGGCCGGACTCGGTGATGGTGACCCATGGTTCGACCGAGGCGCTCTTCCTCGTCCTGGCGGCGATCGTGCGGCCGGGCGACGAGATCGTGGTCCTGCACCCGGTCTACCACTCGCTGCACTCGATCGCGGAGGTGCTCGGCGCCCGGCTGAAGGTCTGGCGGCTGGACCCGGCAGACGGCTTCGCCCCCGACCTCGACCGGCTGCGCGACCTGCTCACCGACCGCACCCGCGCGGTGCTGGTGAACTTCCCGCACAACCCCACGGGCGCCACGCTGACGCCCGCCGGCTACGCCGAGTTCCTGGACCTCATCGCGGCGCGGGACTGCCACCTGCTGTGGGACGGCGCGTTCAGCGAACTCGTCTACGACGGTGACCCGCTGCCCGATCCGCGCGCCTTCCTGGAACGTGCCATCTCCGTCGGCACCCTGTCCAAGGCGTACGGGCTGCCGGGGCTGCGCGTCGGCTGGTGCCTGGCGCCGCCGGACCTGCTCAGGGCGATGGTGAGGGTACGGGACTACGTCTCGATCAGCACCTCGCCGCTGGCGGAGTTCCTGGCCACGGCGGTGCTCTCGAACGGCGACCGGATCGTCGCCGAGCGGCTCGGCCAGGCCAGGCGCAACCGCGAGATCCTCCGGGGCTGGGCGGCCAGGAACCGGGAGGTCATCGACCTGACCGTGCCGCCCGGCGGCGTCTGCGCCTTCCCCGCCATACGCGGCGTCACCGACGCACACGAGATCTGCCAGGCGCTGGAGGCCCTGGGCGTGCTGGTCGTGCCCGGCCTCTGCTTCGGCCATCCCGACAGGATGCGCGTCGGCTTCGGCGGGCCCACCGGGGTCCTGTCCGCCGGGCTGGCCACGATCAGCCAGGTCATACGCGAGGAGGGACGATGACGGCCGGAAACTACGATCGTTCGGCGTACCGGATGCAGAGCGACGACGAGCGCACAGAGCGGGCACGAGCCACCGGCGGCCAGCCGATCCTGGAGTTCGACGGCAGCACCCCGTTCGCCGGGTACGTGCACCCCGAGGTGCTGCTGTCCCTCCAGGAGTTTCGCACCAAGTCGGCCGCCGAGCCCGCCTTCCTCATCGGCACCCAGCTCATGGAGCTGATGTTCAAGCTCGGCCACGTCGAGGCGACCCGCGCGCGTGACCAGCTCGACGCCGACGACGTGGACGCCGCGCTGCGCACCCTGCGGCGGCTGCGCCTGGTGCAGGGCCTGATGGTCGCGTCGTGGGAGTTGTTCGGCGCGCTCAGCCCGGCCGAGTACCGCGAGTTCCGCGACCAGCTCGCCGGCGGGTCGGGCTTCCAGTCGTCGGCCTACCGCAGGTGGGAGTTCGTGCTCGGCCACAAGGACGCCGCCATGATCCGGCCGTACGAGGGCGACGCCCGCGTGCACGCCGACCTGGTGCGCGACCTGACCGGGCCGAGCCTGTACGACGCGGCGCTCGGCCTGCTGGCCAGGAACGGGTTCGCGGTCCCCGCCGACTGCCTGGAGCGCGACCTGGCGGCGCCCTACCGGCCGCGCGCCGAGGTCGAGCAGGTCTGGCGCCAGGTGTATGAGGACCCGCTGCGTCACCACCCGCTGCACCGGCTGGCCGAGGCGCTGGTCGATGTGGCCTACGAGTTCGGCAAGTGGCGGGCCACCCACCTGCTGGTGGTCGAGCGGGTGCTCGGCGGCAAACCGGGCACCGGCGGCACCAGCGGCGTGCAGTGGTTGCGCCGGGCGGCGGAACACCGCTTCTTTCCCGAATTGTGGTCGGTCAGAAGCGTCCTCTGAATCGCCGGTCGGCTGCCTGGACAACTGCCGGTCGAGTTGAATTCCCGAACCTACGATTTTTCCGAAAGAAAGAATAACCGGAGGTCATGGTGAGCAATCCCTTCGACGACGAGAATGGCATATTCCTCGTGCTGGTCAATGACGAGGAGCAACATTCCCTGTGGCCCTCGTTCATCGACGTGCCGGACGGCTGGACGGTCGTGCACGGGCCGGAGAGCCGGCAGTCGTGCCTGGAGCACATCGAGCGGCACTGGGTCGACATGCGCCCGAAGAGCCTGCGGGTCCAGATGGACCAGATCAAGACCTGACGTGACCGCGCAACGAGTACAGGACACGACGGTCATCCGGCCCGCCCCCCGGCCGGCGGCCACCAGGCAACTCGTCTGCCTCGGATTCTGCGGCGGCGGCACCGGGCCGTACCGGGCGTGGACCTCGGTTCTCGACCAGGGCACCGACCTCGCGCTCGTCTGCTACCCCGGCAGGGAGGGCAGGTTCGCCGAGCGGTTCGCCCGCACCTGGGACGAGCTCGTCGAGGACGCGACGGAGGCCGTGTTGTCCGCCGCCGACCGGCCCTACCTGCTCTTCGGGCACAGCATGGGCGGCTGGATGGCCTTCGACGTGGTGACCCGGATCGAGCGGCGCGGCGGTCCCCTTCCGTACGCGCTGGTCGTCTCCTCCTGCAACGCGCCGAACCGGGGTCTGACCGAGCGCGACCGGTTCCCCTCCTTCGCCGACTCCGACTCCGCGCTGCTGGACTGGATGAAGACGATCGGCCTGCTGCCCGCTTATGTACGGGCGGATCCCGGGCTGCTGGAGATGGCCTACGAGCTCATGCGCGCCGACATCAGGGTTCGCGACACCTACCGCTACACCCCGGGCGCCACCACCGGCGTGCCCGTACAGGTGTTGTGGGGCCGCGACGACCAGGTCATCGAGCCGGCCGTGGCCGAGCAGTGGCGGCAGGTCTGCGACGGCGACTTCCGCTGCGACTCCCTGCCCGGCGGGCACTTCTACACCCCCGACGTCTGGCGCGCGCTACCCGCGCACATCGATGCGCTGTGAGGGACCCCATGGACGTGACAACTCCCGACCTCGAACGCAGGCTCACCGCCGGCGAACCGGCGACCGCCACGGTGACCGGCCTCGCCACCGTCGAGGACGCCCGCGCCTGGCTGGCCGGGCGCCTGCCGCGCATCCGCGACCTGCTGGCCGAGCACGGCGCGCTCTACCTGCGCGGCCTGCCGATCCGCGACGCCGCCGGCTTCGCCGCCGTACGGGACGTCGTGCTCGCCGAGCGGGCGGCCTACCGCGAGAAGGCCACCCCCCGCACCCATTTCGGCGACGACGTCTACTCCTCGACCGACCTGCCGCCTTCGCAGGCCATCAAGCTGCACAACGAGAACAGCTACACGCTGACCTTCCCCGGCGTGCTGCTCTTCTGCTGCCTGACCGCCCCGCACACCGGCGGCGCCACGCCCGTCGCCGACTGCCGTGAGGTGCTCCGCAACCTGCCGACCGACCTGGTCGAACGATTCCGTGTGACTGGCTGGCTGCTACGGCGCAACTACGGCGAGCGCATCTCGCTCGGCTGGCGCACCGCGTTCGGCACCGACTCGCGCGAGGAGGTCGAGAGGTACTGCGCGGACAACCTGATCGACTGCCGCTGGGGCGAGAACGACACCCTGCGCACCACGCAGGTACGTCCCGCGATCATCAGGCATCCCTGGACCGGGGAGGAGGTGTGGTTCAACCACGCCGCCTTCTGGAGCGAGCACTCGCTGGACCCCGAGGTCAGGGACGTGCTCGTGGACGAGCTGGGACGGGACGGTCTGCCCTTCACAACAGGGTTCGGCGACGGCACGGCGCTCAGCGCGGACGACGTGCGCGCCATGAACGCCGCCTACGACGCGGCCGTCCTGCGCAGGTCGTGGCAGGCGGGGGACCTGCTGATCGTGGACAACCTGCTGGCCGCGCACGGCCGGGACGCCTTCCGTGGCGACCGGCGGATCGTCGTGGCGATGGGCGAGCCGGTCGCACTCCACGACTGCCACCCGACCCCACCTCTCCGCCACGGAGCCCCAAGATGATTCCCACCCCCGAGCCTGTTGACGTGATGGGGCGGTTCCGGCTGGCGGTGGTGGCTCATCCCGGTCGGGCCGCCGTGGTGGCGGTGGACGGCGAGCTGACCTTCGCCGAGCTGGACGCTCGGGTTGACGTGGTGGCGCGGGTGTTGCGGGTGGCCGGTGTCGGGCGTGGCTCCCGGGTCGGGGTCTGCCTGCCGCGCTCGGCCGAACTGCCCGTGGCGCTGCTGGCGATCTGGCGGCTGGGCGCGGCCTATGTCGCGCTCGATCCCGTCCATCCGGCCCATCGGCTGGCGTTCACGGTCGCCGACGCCGGTGTGCAAGTGGTCTACACCGACCGGCCGGAACTCGGCTGGGCGCCGGCCGTCGTGACCGTCCCGCCGGACGGGGAAGGCAGCACCACGCCCGTTCCCGTGGGCGAGCACGACGTCGCCTATGTGCTCTACACCTCGGGCTCGACCGGCAGCCCCAAAGGGGTCGTGGTCAGCAGGGGAGGGGTGGCGGCGCTGCTGGCCTCCCTGGAGCGGGCGGGCGTCTACCCGGCCGAGCCGGCCCGGGTCGGCTGGAACGCCAGCATGTCCTTCGACGCCTCGGTGCAGCAGCTGATCCGCGTGTGCCGGGGCGACACGATCGTGCTGCTAGGGGAACAGCTGCGGGCCGACCCGCCGGCGCTGGCGGCGTTCGTACGCGACCATGACCTCACCGAGCTGGACGTGACGCCCTCGCACTGGGCCGCACTGCGCGACGACCTCGGACACGGCCGGCCACGGCTGCTGATGGGCGGCGAGCCGATCCCCGGCGACATGTGGCGCGAGCTGGCGAGCGGCCCGCCCGCGGTGAACCTGTACGGCCCCAGCGAGTGCACCGTGGATGCCACCGCCGCGACCGTCGCGGGACCCCGGCCGCACATCGGGCGCCCGCTGCCCGGCGTCCGCGCCTACGTGCTGGACCCGCGCCTGCGCCCGGTGGAGGACGGCGAGTTGTTCGTCGCCGGCCCCGGGGTGGCGCACGGCTACGTCAACCGGCCCGGCCTGACCGCCCAGCGGTTCCTGCCCGACGTCGTGGCGCGGGACGGTTCGCGCATGTACCGGACCGGTGATCATGTCCGGTGGGACGCCGACGGCAACCTGGTCTTCCTGGGCCGGCTGGACCGGCAGGTCAAGGTGCGTGGTCACCGGATCGAGCCGGGCGAGATCGAGGCGGTGCTGGCCGGGTTGCCCGAGGTGACGCGCGCCGTGGTCGTTACGCGCGGCGACGCGCTGGTGGCGTACTACACCGGGACCGAGACGCCCGCTCATGAGCTGCGCGAGCACCTGGCCCGCCGGTTGCCCGCGTACATGTTGCCCGCCGCGTTCGCCTGGGTGCCCGAGTTCCCGCGCACGGTCAGCGGAAAGCTGGACACCGACGCGCTGCCGGGTGTCGAGAGCGTCGGGGGGCCGCCGGTCGAAGGGCCGGTGGAGGAGTTGATCGCGAAGGTGTGGTCGGGGGTGCTCGGGCTCGACCGGGTGCTGGCCGACGACGACTTCTTCGCCCTCGGCGGCCACTCGCTGGTGGCGCTCAAGGTGGTCTCCCGGGTACGCGACCACTTCGGCGTCGTCTTGCCCACCAAGGACGTCTACCGCCACCCACGGCTGCGCGACCTGGCCGCCCACGTGGCACGGCTGAGCGGAGGAACCTCATGACCGACGTGGGCATCGTGCTGCCGTCATCCGGCGCGGGCGACTCGGGCCGGTACGGCGTGGTGGCGGCGGCCGGGCTGGCCGAGGAGCTGGCCTTCGACTCGATCTGGGCCAGCGACCACCTCGCCTTCCACACCGGGATGCTCGAACCCGTCACCGTCCTGGCCGCCGCGGCCGCCGTGACCGAGCGGGTCGGGCTCGGGACCGGCGTGCTGCTGGCCGCACTGCGCAACCCCGCCTGGACGGCCAAGCAACTCGCCTCCCTGCAGGTGCTCTCCGGCGATCGCATCCTGCTCGGGATCGGCGTGGGCGGCGAGAACCCGGCCGAGTGGGCCGCCGCCGGCGTACCCGTGTGGCAGCGCGGGTTGCGCACCGACGCCCTGCTCGGCGCGTTGCCCGCGCTGCTCGGCGGGCGTCCGGCCCGGCTGCCCGCCCCATGGGAGGCCGAGGTGCCCGCGCTGGCACCCACCGGGGCGATGCCGCCGGTCTGGATCGGCGGCCGCTCGGCGGCGGCGATCGAGCGGGCCGCGCGGCACGGCGACGGCTGGCTCGGCCTGTGGTTCGACCCGGACCGTTTCGCCGTACGGCGCGACGCCCTGCACGCCCGCGCCGGCGCGCTGGGCAGGCCCGAGCCGCAGGCCGGCGTCATCGTGTTCGTGCACGTGGACGACCGCGACCCCGAGCACGCCAGGGCCGAGGCCGCCCGCTTCCTGGACGTCCAGTACGGCGGGGCGGCGGCCGGGGCGCGGCGTCACCTCGTCGCGGGCACGAGTGCCGAGGTCGCCAAGGCGCTGGCCGCGTTCACCTCCGCCGGGGCCGACCTGCTGGTGCTGTTGCCGGCCGCGGCCGACTACCCGAAGCAGTACCGCCGGCTGGCCGCACTGGTCGCCGAGGAGCCGCTCGTACGAGGAAGGGGACTGTGAGATGGCTGTTGGAGTAGTGGGACTCGGCGCGTACACGCCGGAACGAGTGATCACCAACGCGCACATCAGCCGCTGGACCGGCATGTCGGAAGAGTGGGTGGAGGAGCGGACCGGGATCGTCGAGCGGCGGTACGCCACGGCGGGCACGGTCACCTCCGACCTGGCCATGGTCGCGGCCAACGAGGCGCTGGACGGCGAGCATGACGCCCGCGAACGGCTCGGCGTGCTCGTCGTGGCCACCACGACGCCCGACGTGCCGCTGCCGGCCACGGCCGCGATCCTGCAGCACAAGCTGAACCTGAAGTCGGTGCCCGCGTTCGACGTGAACGCGGCCTGCGGCGGCTTCCTGTTCTCGCTGGCGGTCGCCGAGGGCCTGCTCAAGGTGCGCCACCCGGGCGGCCGGGCGCTGGTCGTCGGCGCGGACATCCTGTCCACGATCACGAACAGGAAGGACCGCCGCACCGTCAGCCTCTTCGGCGACGGCGCGGGCGCCATGCTGCTCGGCGAGGTGCCCGACGGGTACGGCTTCCTGACCACGCGGATGCTCACCGACGGCGAGTACCACCACGTCGTCGGCGTGGAGGCGGGCGGCACCCGGATGGCGCTCGACGAGGAGGCCAGGGCGGGCGGCAAGCACTACCTGCACATGGACGGCAGGGCGGTCAGGAACTGGGTGCTGCCGACCCTGCGCAAGCTCGTGGAGGAGGTGCTCGACGACTGCGGCCTGGACCTGGGCGACATCAGCAGGTTCGTCTTCCACCAGGCGAACGGGCGGATGCTGGAGGGGCTGGCGGCCGATCTCGGCATCGGGCTGGACCGGGTGCCGCTCACCACGCGACGCCACGGCAACATCGGCGGCGCCTCGATCCCGTTCACCCTGCACGAGTCGCACCGGCTCCAGCCGCTGCGGCGCGGCGAGCGCATCCTGCTCGCCGCCGCGGGCTCCGGCATGTGCGCGGGCGCCACGATCCTGCGCTGGTACTGAGCGGAGGCGGCGACGTGGACAAGTTGTCGGGACGGGTGGCGATCGTCTCCGGCGCGGGTCGCGGCATCGGCAGGGCGGTCGCGCTGAAGCTGGCCGCCGAAGGGGCGGGTGTGGTCGTCAACGGCCTCGACCCGGAGGCGGCCGAGGAGACCGTCGCCGCGGTCAAGTCGGCGGGCGGTGAGGCGGTGTCCTGCGTGGGCGACGTGACCGAGCCCGGCTTCGCCTCCCGCTTCGTGCGTACGGCGGTGGACTCCTTCGGCGGTCTGGACATCATCGTCAACAACGCCGGCTACACGTGGGACGCGATCGTGCACAAGATGTCCGACGAGCAGTGGGACACCATTCTCGACCTTCACCTGAAGGCACCTTTCAGGATCCTGCGGGCCGCGTTGCCGTACATCAAGGCCCATCCGGCCGGGCACCACCGCAAGGTGGTCAACATCTCCTCGGTGGCCGGCCTGGGCGGCAACGCGGGGCAGGCGAACTACGCGGCGGCCAAGGCCGGCGTGGTCGGGCTGACCAAGACCCTGGCCAAGGAGTGGGGGCGGCATCGGGTCAACGTCAACGCGGTGGCGTTCGGGCTGATCGCCACCCGGCTGACCGAGACGCCCGCGGACGCGGGCGCCACCATCACCATGAACGGCAGGCAGATCAGGATCGGCGTCAGCGCCGAGTTGCTGGAGGCGATGAAGGGCAACATCCCGCTGGGCCGGGCGGGCACGCCGCAGGAGGCCGCGGGCGCGGTCTATCTGCTGTGTACGCCCGAATCCGACTACATCAGCGGCCAGGTCGTCGTGTGCGGCGGCGGATTCACCCTCTGAGGCCGGCACCCTCAGCTGGCAGCGGGCTCACCCTCTGAGGCCGGCACCCTCAGCAGGCGGCGGGCTCAGCCTCTGAGGTCGGCACCCTCAGCTGGCGGCGGGCTCACCCTCTGAGGCCGGCCATCAGCAGGCGGCGGGTGTTCCCGAGGGCCTCGAAGCACACGCCGCCGGGTGTCTCCCTGCGCCGGACCAGCCCGAGCATCAGCAGGGTGTGCACCTGCCTGGCGACGTTGCTGACCGGCCGGTTCAGCGCGATCGAGACGTCCCTGACCGACCAGGGCGCGGCCAGGTGCGCGACGCCCGCCAGCAGCTCCCAGGTGGGCGGGTCCAGCCAGCCGATCGCCTGCCGGATGGCATCGGCCGGCCCCTGCCCGCCGCCTTCGGACGCCGGCCAGGTGGACAGCGCGGCGGGGTCACGCGACAACTCCTCCCGCAACTCTTCGAGCCGGTGCACCACACTCCACTGGGCGACCATCTCCAGGGCCGCGGGAATGCCGTCGGCCTGCCGGCAGAGGTCGGCGATCATCGTCGCGTTCGTGGCGTCGAGGGTGAAGCCCGGACGCGCGTGCCTGAGGTGGCGGGCCAGCAGCCGCCCGGCCTCGGACTGCTCGGGGACGGCGCTCTCCGCCTCAGCCGGTACGCGCAGCGGCGCGAGCGGCAGCAACCGCCACCCCGACGCGTGATGCGGCCGCCGCGCCGTCACCAGCACACATAACCGCCGGCACCGATGCAGAAGGGTGTGCACGGCGTCAGCGTGGTCGCCGAGAGCGTGCACGGCGTCAGTGTGATCGCCGGGAGTGTGCCCGACGCCAGCGTGGCGCCCGGGAGTGTGCGCGCCGGGAGCGTGCGCGCCGGGAGTGCGTGCGCCAGGAGCGTGCGCGGCAGCAGCGGGGTCGCCGGGAGTGTCGTAGCCGTCGAGTACCAGCACGGTGGGCTGCTGTCCGATGGCGCTCGCCAGCGCGGACACCTCCGTGTCGAGCAGGTCGGCCGCCGTGCGCCCCGCGGCCCACAACACCGCCCGCTCGCCGCCCCGCAACTCGTTGGCCACCTCCATGACCAGCCGGGTCTTGCCCACCCCGCCCAGCCCGACCACCGCCACCAGCCGCTCACCGGAGCCGACCAGCTCGCGCAGCAACTCGCGTTCCGCGCCGCGCCCGACCAGTTCGCTGGTGGGCACGGGAACCCGGGTGACGGTCCGGAGCGCCCAAGGCTCGCCGGCGACGTCCGGCGGACCGGTGGCGGCCTCCAGCGCGGCGCGCCGCGACCCTTCGACGCGCAGCCCGTCGGCCAGCAGCTTCACCGTCTCCCTTCGCGGGTTCTTGACCCGGCCGGATTCGAGGTCGCGGATGGCGCGGACGCTGACCGCGCTGAGGTCCGCCAGGGCCTGCTGGGACAGCCGGGCGCGATGCCGGTAGGAGCGGAGCAGGTAGCCCAGATCTTCGTCGCGCACTGCGCGTCTCCTCGCTGGTGGTGGCCTGCCGCGCCGCCTCGTGCGGCAGGCCGGGTGGTGGTCGGGATCGTCTGCCGGTCAGCCCCAGATGTTGCTGTCCACGAGACCGGTCGGGGGAGGGAGGGGTACGCCGTCCGCGACGATCTGCGCGGAAGCGGCGGCGGGCGAGGCGACGATCAGGAAGGCGGTGGCGATGCCCAGCATGGCGACGCGAGATACGGGGTTCATGTGTTGCTCCTTGAGATCAGCGAGTGTCCGCTGGCGATCGTGGGATGACGCGCTCGGCTCGGGTGCGCCCGGCGGCGTTCCCCGGCGTTCCCGAGTCTGCGTCGGCCTGCTGTCCGGCAGAAAGGTTTCGCCCGCCTCCTGAAGCGGCCTGACCTATTTAGGCACTCCCGCGGTTTATGGGCGGAAGTCGCGACCGCGACTCATCCGTCGGCCGGTCTCGGCCGAATCGACCACGGCCGAACTCGACTAAGTCGGGACGAAAGGAGCAAAACTCATGCGTAGCGGGCACATGAGAGGGCATCCAACGTGGTGGCGGCCTGCAGTCCCGGCCGGATGAAGCCGGCACACGGCAGGCTCGAATCGCTGGGCCTGAGCAGGCTGGCCGAGTGTGTCTACCGGTCGATGCTGACCGGGCAGGAACTCGACGCGGAAGCCATGGCCGCGCAGTTGGGAGCCAGTGCCGACCAGATCCGGCAGGCCCTGGAACAACTCGCCGACCTGGCGTTGCTGCGGCCCTCCTGGGAGACGCCCGGCGTCATGCGCGCGGTCAACCCGGAAGCCGGACTCCAGATGTTGTTGCAGCGCCGCCAGGCGGACCTGCTCCGCCAGCAGCAGAGCATCGTCGAGAGCCAGGCCGCGATCACCGCCCTGGTCAGCCAGTACGCGGACCTGCGCCCCGGCGACGGGCACCCCGACGCGGAACGGCTGATCGGCCTGGACGCCATCAGGTCCCGCATCGAGGCCCTGGCCGCCAGGTCCCGCATCGAGGTCGCCACCCTGATGCCGGGCGGCCCGCAGGACCCGGACATGATCGAGGCCGCCAAGCCGCTCGACCAGCAGGTACGCGAGCGGGGCGTGGCGATCCGCACCGTGGGCCTGGACTGCCTGCGGCGCGACGGCCCCACGCTGGCCTTCGCCTACTGGCTGGTCGGCATCGGCGCCCAGGTCCGTACCGTGCCCAGCCTGCCCGCCCGCACGATCATCTACGACCGCCGGACCGCCCTGGTCCCGCTCGACCCGGCCAACACCAGGGCCGGCGCCGTGCATCTCACCAGTCCCGGCATCGTCTCGCTGGTCCTGGCGCTGTTCGAGCAGATCTGGACCACCGGCACCCCCATCGGCTCGCCCCCGGTCCGTGACGGCGACGGCCTGTCCCCGCAGGAACGCCAGCTCCTGCGGCTGCTCGCCGAGGGCATGACCGACGAGGGCGCGGGCCGCCAACTGGGGCTGGCCCCGCGCACCGTACGCCGCATCATGGCCGACATCATGGGCCGCATGGGCGCCCGCAGCCGCTTCGAGGCCGGCCTGCGCGCCGCAGAACGCGGCTGGTTGTGAAGACGGCTGGCTGTGGAGTCGGCCGATTGTGAAGTCGGTTGGCCGTGAAGGCGGCCGGTGTGAAGTCGGCCGGCCGTGAAGACGGCCGTCTGTGAGGACAGTCGGCTGTGAAGACGGTGCCCGAGTCCTGGTCCTGAAGTCCTAAGGACACCACGGAGCCAGGAGCGTGGTCTTGGTCAGAGATCGTTCCTGGCGTCGATGAACCGGAGCGCGAACATCAGCAGGCTGGAAGGCATGTCCAGGATCCGCGATCACCTGCACCGGACTTTCTCCAACACCGTCCCTCTCCTTCCCTCCTCCGTGCAGGGCCGGTTCCCGCGTGCCGAGCCCGGCCGAAGCGACTCCCGCCCCCGCGTGCCACTCCTGCGAGTGCTGCTGCCCGCCGTGGTGCTCGCCGTGGGGACGGCCGCCGCGGGGCGGCCGGCGGCGGCCGAGCTGCCTCCTCCTCCCGCGCTCACCGCCCGCGCGCTCCAGGAGCGCTACGCCCTGCACGCCGGGTCGGGCCGCCAGTTCCTGGCGTGGGACCGCACCGGCGACGGCCAGGCGATCGAGGTCATCGGGGATCTGGCGAACGCGCGGCGGGTCATCGTGTACGTGCCCGGCTCGGGGCAGAGCCTGGCCTCGTTCGACGGGTCACCGGAGAGCCCCGGGCGAGCGGCCCGCGCGCTCTACGACGAGGCCGCCACGATGGGGCCGGGGACCGCGGTGATCGGCTGGCTCGGCTACGACACGCCGGACCTCATCAACCCGGAGGTCGCCACCGTCTGGGCGGCCGACAGGGGCGCCCGCCGGCTGAGGTCCTTCGTCTCCGCGCTGCCGCCGGCCTCGCGGATCAGCCTGGTCTGCCACAGCTACGGGTCCGTGGTCTGCGCTCGTGCCGTCTCCGGGCTGCCGGTCCATGACCTCGTCGTCACCGGCAGCCCGGGACTCGGGGTCAGGAAGGTGTCGGAGCTGCGTACCTCGGCGCGGGTCTGGGCGGCGCTCGGCAGCAATGACGACGTGCTGCGGGCCGGGCTGCTGATCGGGCCGTTCGGGTTCGGCACCGACCCGGTGAGCACCGGGTTCGGGGCGCGGGTCGTCGATGGCGGCGACGCCCGCCACCACACCTACCTCCGGCCCGGCTCCCAGACCCTGAAACGGATCGCCCACATCGCGGTGACGGGGGTCGCGCGTGCGGCGTGAGCTGCTGGTCGCCGGGGCCGTCACGGTCGGCATAGCCGGGCAATGGCTCCTCACCACGTACGTCGTCACGGACGACCTCCACGTGGCGAGCCCGCTCACGGCCCTGCCGCAGTGGGCCCCCGTCACGTTGTTGTTGCAGACCGTGCCTGTCCTGTTCTTCGCGAGCGGATACGCACACGGCGGGCAGGCGCGTCCAGCAGCGTCGCACTCAGCAGCGTCGCGCCCGGCAGCGTCGCGCCCGGCAGCGTCGTGGCTGCCGGCCTTCCTGCTCGCCTGGGGCGTTGGTCTGGCCGTCCTGGCGGTCAACGGGTTCTCCCTCGCGGCCGTCCGGCGGATCCTCGGCCCCGCGCTCGAACCGCTGTGGTTCGTGCTGCCGTATCTGCTGCTGACCGCGGTCGCGCCATGGTTGCGTCAGGTGGTGCTCCGGTACGGCTGGAAGGCGGCCCTTGTCCCGGGCGTCTGCGTGGTTCTGGTGGACCTTGTCCGCTTCACCTGGCCTCAGTTCGCATGGCTGGGCGCCGGCAACGCGATCTTGGCCTGGGCGGTGCCGTTCCTGCTGGGGCTGGCCTGGAGGCAGGGTGGCGTCAACGGTGCGTGGCTGCTCGGCGGAGGCGGCATCCTGGCGGCGGCGCTGACCGCCTTCGGCCCTTATCCGGTGAGCATGGTGAACGTGCCCGGCGCGCCGATGTCGAACCTCGCGCCACCGACCGTGGCACTGCTCGCCTTCGCCTGCGCGCAGTGCGGGCTCGTGGCACTGCTGGCGAACGTCCGGCCCGGCCGCCGCGCTGTCGCTTCCAAAATCGTGAGCGACCGGCCCGGCGGCTCCCGACTCGCGGTCGCGATCAGTGGCGCGGCCGTCCCGCTCTACCTGTGGCACCAGACGGCTCTCGCGCTCGTCTCGCTGGTCACGGTCCGGTTCGGGCCGATCGCCGGGCTCACCAGCCCACCGGTCGGCCCGGCCTGGCCGGTGTCGCGGCTCGCCTGGCTGCCGCTCTGCGCGGTGACGCTGATCGCCCTGGTGGCGCTGGCCCGGCCGAGGGAACGGCGACTACGCTCGCCGAAGCCCTGAACCCGGTGACGCTTTGGAGGAATGATCGCCACGATCTGGCGGCGCCGTCCCTGGTTCTGGGATGCCGCGGCAGCCCTGGTGGTGCTGGCGGCGGAGCTGTTCGGCTACCCCAAGTGGGGGGTGGACCTCCGGGTGGTGCTGGTCGCGGTGGTGGCCGCGGCGCTGATGTTCCTGCGGCGGCGGTATCCGATCGTCGTGGTCGGGCTCGTCGGCGCGCTCTACGTGGCGAGCGCACAGCCGTCCTTCTACGACACGCCGGTCAGCGCCATGCTCATCGCCCTCTACAGCGCGGGCAGGTACGCCGCCGCACTGCCCGCGCTCGTCACCGCGGTACTGACCATGATCGCCCACTGGGTGCTCAGCGGCCTGTCGTGGGTGATGGACCAGCCCGAGATATCCCTCCTGCTCCTCGTGGCGACCCCGGCGTTGCCGGTGGCGGCCGGCTACGTCTTACGCCTGCGGGCGGAGTTGTCCCAGCGGCGCGAGCAGCAGATCGCCGAGGACGCGGTACGCGAGGAGCGCCGCCGCATCGCCCGTGAGCTGCACGACGTGATCGCCCACCACGTCAGCGTGGTCGGCCTTTACATGGGCGTGGCCAGGCGGACGATCCCCACCGATCCGGAAGGCGCCCAGCTCGCCCTGCGCACCGGCGAGGACACCGCCCGCCGGGCGATGCTGGAGATGCGCCGGCTGCTGGACGTGCTGCGTACCGACGGCGAGCCGATCGAGAACCAGGCGGAGGTCGGGGTGGCGGGGCTGCCGGCGCTGGTCGGGGAGTCGGGCAACGCGACGCTGGAGGTCTCCGGCGAGGCCGTCGAGCTGCCGACGACCGTGGACCACGCGGTCTACCGCATCGTGCAGGAGGCGCTCACCAACACGCGCAAGCACGCGGCCGGGGCCAGGGCCCGGGTGCGGCTGGCGTACCAGGCCGAGCTGGTGGAGGTGCGGGTCGATGACGACGGGCGGGCGCGTTCCGGGGTCACCGGATCCGGGTTCGGGCTGGCGGGGATGGCCGAGCGGGTGTCGTTGTGCGGCGGCGAGTTTCGCGCCGGGCCCTCTCCTGGGGGAGGCTTCACCGTGTCCGCCCGTATTCCGCTGCCGGAGAAGATGTGATCAGAGTACTGCTCGTGGACGATCACGCCGTGGTCCGTACGGGGCTGCGCCTGCTGCTCGACACCACGCCCGACCTGAGCACGGTCGGCGAGGCGGCCGACGGGCTCGACGCGATCCGCCTCAGCCACGAGCTGCGCCCCGACGTCGTGCTGATGGACCTGCACCTGCCGGGCCTGGACGGGGTGGCCGCCACCGAGCGGATCACCGCCGAGCTGCCGGAGGCCAGGGTGCTCGCGCTGAGCACGTTCGACCTGCAGGAGCACGTGGTCGCGGCGCTGCGGGCCGGGGCGTCCGGGTTCCTGCCCAAGGACGTGTCGCCGGAGGAGCTGATCGACGGCATCCGGATCGTGCACCGGGGCGACGCGACGGTGGCGCCCCGGCTGCTGCTCGGCCTGATCGGCACCTTCGTACGCCCGGCGCGCCCGCGCACGGTCGCGCCGCCGTCCGCGGAACTGTCCGTGCTGAGCGAGCGCGAGCTGCGGGTGCTGGAGCTCATCGCCAGCGGCCTGTCCAACGCGCAGATCGCGCAGGAGCTGGGCCTGTCGATCTCGACGGTCAAGAACCGGGTGAGCGACCTGTTCGCCAAGCTCGGCATCCGTGACCGCGCCCAGGCGGTGATCGTCGCCTACGAGGCCGGGCTGGTCACGCCGGGCGACGGGCGCGCGTAGCGCTCTTGGGTATGCCGATGGTGCGGCTGTAGTGGTCCCGCAGCCGGTTCAGCGCGGTGCGGCGATCGGCCGGGCTCTCCTCGCGCAACGCCGTACGGCGGGCGTGTTCGCGTACCAGGACGTGGAAGCGGTAGCGGCCCGGCTCGGTCTCCTCCAGCAGATGCAGGTCGGCGAGCTGTTGCACGAGCGGCCTGACCACGATCACGCTCGTGCCCACCAGAGCCGCCGCCGCCTGGACGGAGATGTCCCTGCCGGGATGCAGGCCCAGCAGCCGGTAGGCCCGCTGCTGGGCGCCGTTCAGCTCGCGCCGCGACAACTCCAGCGCCTCGCTCAGGCCGCGCTGCCCGGTCTCCAGCGCGTTGCCGTCGTGCTCCCGCATCAGCTCCACGACGTGGGCGACCGTCCAGCGCGGATGCGAGCGCAGCCGGGCCGCGGCCAGCCGGATCTGCAGCGGCAGCAGCCCGCACAACTCCACCACCTCCCGCACCAGCCGGGACGGCGTGCCGGCCAGCCGTTCCGCGCCGGCGGTTCCGGCGAACAGGTCCACCGCGTCGGCCACCGGCAACACCCCGAGCGACACCGTGCGCGCGCCGTCCAGCCCGTCCAGCCGCCGCCTGCCGGTGATCAGCACCCGGCAGCCCGCACTGCCCGGCAGCAGGGGCCGTACCTGGTCCTCGTCGGCGGCGTTGTCCAGCACGATCAGCACCCGCCGATCGGCCAGCAGGCTGCGGTACAGCGCGGCACGATCGTCCACGTGCCGGGGAACGTCCTCGGGCTCCACGCCCCACGCGCGCAACATCCGTTCGAGCGCCTCCGCCGGGCCGACCGGTCTGATCGCCGGGGAGTGCCCGTGCAAATCCATGAACAGCTGCCCGTCGGGGAACCGCGCGGCCAGCGCATGGGCCGCGTGAACGGCCAGCGTGGTCTTGCCGATCCCCGCCATCCCGTCGATCGTCGTAATGACCGCCGTCCCGGCCAGCGTCGTCAGCTCGGCTGTTCGTCCCACGAACACGGGCACGTCCGCGGGCAGCTGCCGGAGGACCGGCACGCGGCTCGGTGCCGTACCCGGGGTGGTGCCGGCCTCCTGCGCAGCCGACAGCCCACGTACGGCGGCGGCCAGGATCCGCTGCTCCTCATCGCTCAACTCCAGAGCGTCCGCCAGTACCTTGATCGACGTCGCGCGGGGCCGCAGCATGATGCCGCTTTCGAGCCGGCTGATGGTCCGCGCGTGCAGCCCGGACCGCACGGCCAGCTCCTCCTGAGTAAGTAGTGACCGCGTCCGCCAGCCCCGCAAGAGCCTCCCCAAGGCCGCTCGCTCTGGCCGGATCGGGTCGAGGTAAGGTCGCTCGGTCGCTGACATGGATCTCCCCGATCACAGTTCCAACCGCCCCGTGTTCCCCGTACGCCTGCTGCTCCAGGACCTCCGAGCATGCATGGCGGGATCGCCACAAGCCAGGTCATCAACCGGTCATTTGCGGGACATGAACGACCTGGTGGCTCCGCGCCAGTTCGATGGCGTAGGCGTGCAGCAGAGCGTGCAACCTGTAGCGGCCGGCGGTGTGCTCGGTGGCGAGATGGGCGCTGGTCAGCTCGTCCAGCAGCGGAATTACTTCGGCCAGGGTCACCGCGGACAGGCGGGCCATGGCGGGCGCGGTCAGCTCGGTGCCGGGCTGCTCGCCGATCAGCCGGAACAGCCGGGCCGCGGGCTCGCTGAGCGTCCGGTAGGACCAGGAGAAGGCGGCGCGGAGGTCGGTGGCGAGGTCGGCGTCCGCGAACTCGTCCAGGCTCGACCGCGCGGCGTTCAGCCGGTTCGCCAGCGCCCGCAGGGACTGGGCGGGCTGCTGGACCACGCGGGCCGCGGCCACGGCCAGCGCGAGGGGGAGCCGCGCGCACCGGTTCACGATCAACTGCGCGGCCACGGGTTCGGCGTTGATCCGGTGGGCGCCGAACCTGTTCGCCAGCAGTTCGAGGCTGTCCCTGTCGCCGAACAGGTCCAGGGCCAGGTTGTGGGCGCCGTTGGCGGCCATCAGGCCGGTGAGCCGGGTGCGGCTGGTCACGATGACGGTGTTGCAGGGGCTGCCGGGAAGCAACGGCCGTACCTGTTCCGAGCTGTAGGCGTTGTCGAGCACGATGAGGGCGCGGCGACCGTCCATCAGCGACCGGTACAGCGCGCTCTGACCGTCCAGATCGGCGGGGAGCGCCCTTTCCGGTACGCCCAGGGCCCGCAGGAACAACCTGAGCGCCCGCTGCGGGCTCATCACCGGCCGGTGGTCGTACCCGCGCAGATTCACCCACAACTGGCCATCGGGAAAATGATCGACCATCCGCCGCGACCAGTGCAGCGCCAGCGTGGTCTTCCCCACGCCCGCGGTCCCGCTGATCACCACGGTCGGGCGCGGATCCCCTTCGCCGCCCGGCATCAGCGCGTCAAGGCCGGTGATCTCCCGCCGCCTCCCTGCGAACGCCGACACCGCCGGCGGCAACTGCCGCGGCACGGCGGGCAGCCCCGGCTCGCCCTGGGGATGGTTGAGGATCAGCGCGTGCAGCCGGCGCATCTCCTGACCTGGATCGATGCCCAGCTCCTCGACGAGATGCCGCCTTCCGGTGTGAAAGGCCGTCAGCGCGTCGGCCCGCCGCCCGCAGCGGTGCAGCGCGGTCATGAGCTGGGTCCAGAACCGCTCCCGCAGCGGATACTGCCCGGTCACCTCCAGCAGTTCGGCGACGACGTCCTGATGGCGGCCGATGCGCAGGTGCGCGTCGAAGCGCCGCTCCACCGCCTGCAGCCGCTGCTCCACCAGCCGCGCCACGTGGTGCCTGAGGAAGTCCGAGTGCACGTCAGCGAGAGGCTCCCCCTTCCACTGGGACAGGGCCTCGGTCAGGGCGGCGGCCTCCATCGCCGGGTCCGGCCGCCTGGCGGCCTGCTCCGCCTGCTTGACCCAGTACCTGAACCGCCCCAGGTCGATGCGCTCGGGACGGACGTCGACCAGGTAGCCGTCCGCGCAGGTGACGATCACCCCCGTACCCAGCAGCGCACGCAGCCTCGCCACGATCAACTGCACGGCACGGCGAGGCGCCTCCGGCTGGTCGGAACCCCAGATCGCGACCGCGAGTTCGTTGTTGGAAACGGGACTGCCCGCCTGCAACAACAACGCCGCCAGCAGCGCCCGATGTTTGGGCGAACTGACCGTTACCGTACGTCCCCGTGCGTGCACTCCGAATGGCCCGAGCAGATCAAACGCCAAATCACTGTCATTGATCGGCACGTCAGCAGTCTCGCAAGCGGCTCGGAACCGCACCAGGGCACCGGCTAGACGTTAGCCGGACATTGCGCGACCGGTCCGCCGGCCGGTTTTGGGCGTCGATATCACGTCGGTCCACCGGCGCCTGTTGGGCTGCGCGGCGGCGACCGGCGCCCTGGCCGGGCTCCCGCCGCAGCCGACCAGGCGGCATCTGGACCGGCTGGTGACGCCAGGGCCGGGACGAGATTCAGAGGCTTCGGCGTTAGTTGTGCCCGGTGAAGGCCAGGAGATGGGCGGCCGTTCGCGGCGGATCCTCGAGTATGGGCGAATGGCCGAGACCCGGCAACAACTCGACTTTCGCGCCGGGAACGGCGTGGTAGTCGGCGGCGGATGAGGATCGCCACCTGCGGTCGTCCGCGCCGAAGATCACCAGCAGCGGCTTGCCCAGGACCTTCAGCCGGTCCGGGAGCGTCCGCCGCATCAGGTAGTCGGCGGTGGCCTGCATCGTCGCGGTGAGCGAGTGGTAGGTCATGAAGCGCACCTCGTCCAGGAGCTCTCGCGGCACCTGGTAGCCGGGGTTGAAACCGGTGCTCGCGAACTGGCGGAGCTGCTCGTCGGTCGGCGGCCACTGCGCGGGCGAGATCGCGGCGGACTCCGGGGCGATGAAGGCGTCCAAACTGGGTCCCGTGTTGATGAGCACGAGCGCGGTCACCAGGTCGGGGCGCTCCTCGGCCAGGGCGGTGACGGCCGCGCCGCCGCTGGAGTGGCCGACCGCCACGACGTGTTCGACGCCGAGCAGGTCCAGCGCCGCGCCGACCCTGCGCGCCTGGTCCTGCAGCGCGTAGCTGGGACCTGCGGGTTTGGCCGACCGGCCGTGCCCGAGCAGGTCGATCCGGATGACGCGATGGGACCCGGTCAGCAGCGGGACCAGTGAGTCCCACGATCGGGCCGAGGAGGCGGACCCGTGAATGAGCAGGAGCGCGGGGGCGTCGCGCGGCCCGTCCTGGCGTACGTGGATGTCGCCGCCGTCCAGGGGCAGCAGGCGGTCGTCTGAATCAGTCATGAGCCCACTGTCGCCGCCGGTGGGCGCCGGTGTATTGGACAAATGTTCCCCTCGCCCCGGCTGGCTACCATGGAACGGTGCCGACGTTCGTACACGGTGAGGCTGTTTGGGAGGTGGAGTCCCCGCGGCGGCCCAGCCGGCTGGCCGGTGTCACCATGGCCGGCTTCCGGGTCCCCCACCTGGACGCGCTCCGGATGGTCCCGCACCCGGCCGTGACGCTGCTGCTGGAGTTCGGGCCCGGCTCGCCCGTCGTGGACACCGGCGCCGGGCGGCGGCAGCGGGGCAGTGTCGTCGCCGGTCCGGGGATCGGCTCCGGCGGGGCGGTGTGGGCGCGGGGACGGAACGTCGAGTGCGTGCAGATCCGGCTGTCCCCGGCGATCGCCCGCGCGGTCCTCGGCATCCCGCCAGCCGACCTCGACGGCGCCGTGGTGGCCCTCGACGACCTGTGGGGCCGGGAGGCGGAGCGCATTCGTGAGCGGCTGAGTGAGGTCCCGTCGTGGCAGGAGCGTTTCGTGCTGCTGGACGCGCTGCTCGCCCGCCGCCACGAGGCGGGGCCGCCGGTGGACCCGGAGGTGGCCTGGGCCTGGGACCGGATCGCCGCCAGCCACGGCCTGGTCCGGGTGGACGGGCTGGCGGCCGAGGTCGGATGGAGCCGCAAGCGGCTGTGGGCCCGGTTCCGCGCGCAACTCGGCCTGCGGCCGAAGCGGGCCGTGAAGCTGGTCCGCTTCGACCATGCCGCCCACCGCCTGGTCGCGGGCGAGCATGCGGCCAGGGTCGCGGCCGACGCCGGCTATGCCGACCAGTCTCACCTGCATCGAGACGTCATGGCGTTCACCGGCGTGACCCCCGCGACCGTGGTCGCCGAGCCGTTCCTGGCGGTCGACTACCTCGCATGGCCCACCCGATCCAAGCCCGCCGCCGGCCAGTCGCGGCGGGCGGCACCGGCATGGGACCGGCCCCAGGCGCCATGAAGCATGGTGATGTGCAACGGCAGCAGCGCGCCGTTCTCGTCGGCCGACGCGGCCCGCTGTGCGCCGTCCAGCAGACCCCGCCGCAGCCCCGGTTCGGCCAGCGGCGACAGGGCCCCGCCCGCAGCGTCCGGGTCAGCGGTGTCACCAGGTCGAGCTCCGCGAGCCGTGCCGCCAGTCCGGGCACCTCCTCCGGCAGGTCCGCCATCCGGCGGAGTGTGAGTGCCGCGTCCGCCAGGCCGCCCGGCCGGTCCCGTTTGTGGTCGTCGGTCATGAGAAAAGATGATCGCATCGCGGGCCGTCCGGATCAGTGCGACCCAGAAAAACGGCAGGGGCTCCACGAGCACGCCGCCTATCCTGGACTGAGGACCAACCCCGCTCGTGGTACAGGGAGGTTGCGATGTCCATGCAGCCACCAGAGCCCCCCAAACGCCCACGTCCACCGGTTCGCAGACTCGGAAGCACGCCACCGCCCCCCGACCCCACCCGCAAGCCTCCTTTCAGCACGCAGAAGGCGGTCCCTCCTGGAGCGCCGAGCGATGAACAGCGGGCCGAGATGATGGCCATCGCCCGGCAGCTGGCCCGCACGCACCAGGAGCAGAACCCGACCGAGATTCGCTTCGTCGCATCCACCCGGCAGGCGGTGTTCGCGACCGGGGCCTCCCGTCCGGTCGGGGACGCGAGCGTGTACGTGATCCAAATGGCCGGGCATTTCAAGAAGCGACTCCGATTCAGAACAGCGCCACTGCTGGCCACCCGCATGATGATCCTCATCGATGCCGGGACAGGGCACGTCATGGACTGGGGCCTCTCAAGTGGGTCCATCGACCTTTCAAAGCTGGGACAGGCGGCGCCCTTGTGAGCGAGCCGACGGGTCAGCAGGTGAGGTCGCGGCGGGGCAACGGGCCGCCCGCGAGGTGGTCGTTCACGGCGCGATCGACGCAGGGCACCGGCCGGAGCCCGGCGAGCCCGCGCCCGTAGACGCCGTGCGCCCGGCATGCGGGACGTTGTGGAGGTGCGCGCGGCCCCTTGTTTGACACCTCTCTCAGCTAACCGCTATCTATTGGCTAACCGTTAGGGGTGCAAGCCCGCCGATGACGTGAACCAGGACCCGTGAGTACCAGCAGCCATGACCCCGAACTGCCCGCCCGCCGCTCCCGGAGCGGTGCTCCGAGGCGCCGCCGCGCCGTACCTGTAGCCCAGGCCCCGCAGCCACGTCCCGCCGGGCGGGGGAGTGGCGCCGACGGGCCGGGCGGCGGCTCCCGCCGTACCGGCTGGAAGCGTTTCATCCCCGGCTGGAAGATCGTGCTGGTCGGCTGCACGGTCCTGGTGGCGGGGCTGTTCGGCATGATCATGGTGGCGTACGCCAACACCCCGTTACCGGTGGAGACCCAGCGGCACGCCGTCGAGCAGGGCAGCGTCATCTACTACCGGGACGGCAAGACCGAGATCGGCCGGCTCGGCACCAAGCGCGAGATCGTCCCGATCTCCAAGGTCCCCAGGCACGTCCAGGACGCCTTCATCGCCGCCGAGAACCGCACGTTCCGCACCGACCCGGGCATCTCGGTGTCGGGCATCATGCGGGCGGTCTGGAGCACGGTGACCGGCCAGCAGGTCCAGGGCGGCTCGACGATCACGCAGGAGATGGCCCGGGGCTACTACGACGGCCTCAGCCAGGAGCGGACGATCCAGCGGAAGGTCAAGGAGATCTTCGTGGCCATCCGCGCCGGCAAGGAGATGTCGAAGGACGACATCCTGGCCAACTACCTGAACACGATCTACTTCGGCCGGGGCGCGAACGGCATCCAGGCCGCCGCCCAGGCCTTCTTCGACAAGGACGTGGACAAGCTGACCCCCGCCGAGGGCGCCTACCTGGCGGGCCGGGTCCAGATCCCGGACCAGTTCGACGTGGCGGAGGCGAAGAAGAACTGGGCTCCGACCAAGGAGCGGTTCGAGTACGTCATAGGCGGCATGGCGATCGTCGACCCGAAGGCGTACGGGCAACTGCCCAGGACGGCGAAGTTCCCCAAGCTCGCCAGGCTGGACAAGAAGGAGACGCTCAAGGGCATCAACGGCTACATGATCGACATCGTGCAGCGTGAGCTGGAGCGGCGGGGGATCAGCAGGGAGAGCCTGCGCAAGAACGGCTACCAGGTCACCACGACGTTCGACAGGAAGCTGATGCGGGCCGCCAAGAAGACGGTCGAGAGCAACCTCGCCGCCCTCGGGGACAAGCGCATCCACGCGAACATGGCCGCCGTGGACCCGCGCAACGGCCAGGTGATCGCGTTCTACAGCGGCCGCGACTATCTCACGAGCTTCACCAACAACGCCTTCGACGCCAACAAGCAGGCCGCGTCGGCGTTCAAGCCGTACGTGCTGGCCGCCTGGCTGGAGAAGGGCTACAGCCTCAAGAGCTACGTCTCCGGCAAGGGACCGGTCGAGTTGCCGGGCACCAAGCCGATCCGCAACTCCCACGACCTGGGCGCGGCCGTGACGATCGACCGGGCCACCGCCGAGTCGGTGAACACGGCGTTCGCCACGATGGCGCAGGAGGTCGGCCTGAAGGAGGTCGAGAGGATCGCCGAGGGCGCCGGGATCGACGCGAAGGACCTGGAGCAGGCCACCAGGACCCACGCGTTCGGCATGTCCATCGGCGCCGGCCTGGTCACCCCGGTCGAGCAGGCCAACGGGTACGGCATCTTCGCCAACGGCGGCGTGCACCACGACGCGCACGTGGTCCTGTCGGTGAAGACGTACCAGGGGATGACCGTCATGAAGGAGGCCGGCCAGCGCAGGACGGTCATCAGCGCGGGCACCGCCGCCGACGCGACCTACGCGATGGAGCAGGTGGTCAGGTCCGGCACCGCCAGGGGCACCGCGCTGCCCGGCGGGCGGCCGATCGCCGGCAAGACCGGCACCAACAACGAGAACAAGGAAGCCTGGTTCGTCGGCTACACCCCGCAACTCTCCTCGGCCGTCGGGATGTACAAGGAGGTCCCGCAGACCAACCCGAAGACCGGGAAGGTGCTCAAGGACGCCAACGGCTACACCCTGAACAAGGAGGTCTCCCTCGGCAGCATCGAGGGAGCCGGCACGCCCACCAAGATCTGGCGCGACTTCATGGCGATCGCGATGGAGGGCAAGCCGGTCGAACCGTTCCCCGCGCCCGTCTTCGGCGGTGAGACGCACGACCTGGTGCGCAAGCCGGCGCCCAAGCCGACCAAGGATCCGTCCGAGGAGCTCGGCGACGACCTCGGGGACGCCCCGGACTGCGCCGCCGACCCTGCCTGCGCCAGTCCGGACGGCGACATCGACACCGGGGACATCGACACGGGCGACATCGACACCGGCGAGGAGGAGACGGCCGACAACGAAGGCATCCCCGACGACAGCGCCATCGCCGATGACACCCAGCCGTTCGAGGACGGCTGAGCGCTACCTGGACACCAGCCCGTCCTCGCGGGTGCGATCAGTGGTGCGCGCGGCGATCACCATCACGGCGAGGCCGAGCGCCACGATCACCGCGCCCGCGTACAGCGGTGAGGTGTAGCCCAGCCCCGCGCTGATCGTCAGGCCGCCGAGCCAGGCGCCCAGGGCGTTGCCGACGTTGGAGGCCGAGACGTTGGCGCTGGCGGCGAGCGGCGCGCCGCCGGCGGCGTCCGTGACGCGGGTGATCATGCCGGGGACGGCGGCGAACCCGAAGACGCCCATCAGGAAGACCAGGACCACCGACGCGGCCCGACCGTCGGCCAGCAGCCCGAACGCCGCCAGCGTGGCGGTCAGGCCCGCCAGGGACCAGATCAACGTGCGGTCCCGGTCGCGGTCGGCCGCCCGGCCTCCCGCGACGTTGCCGATCACCAGGCCGGCGCCGTAGACGACGAGCAGCCAGGCGACGTCGGCCCGGGAGAAGCCGGTGACCTCGGTGAAGGTGTAGGCGATGTAGCTGAACGCGCCGAACATGCCCCCGTATCCGAGCGCGGTGGCGGCGAGGGTCAGCCAGACCTGCCAGGAGCGGAAGGCACGCACCTGCGAGCGCAGGCCCGTGCCCTGGCGAGCCGGGTCCACGGTGCTCCGCGAAGCCTCGTCCACGGTTCCCGCCCAGGCCGGGACCCACACGGCGATGGCGGCCAGGGCCAGCACGCCGATGCCGGCGATCGCCCAGAAGGTGACCCGCCAGCCCCAGCGCTCGCCGACCAGGGCGCCGAACGGAACCCCCAGCACGTTGGCGACCGTCAGCCCGGCGAACATCATCGCGACTGCCCGCGAGGCCCGCTCGGGAGCCACCATGCGGCGGGCGACGAGCGAGCCGATGCCGAAGAAGGAGCCGTGGCACAGGGCGGCGATGACGCGGCCGAGCAGCGCCACGGCGTAGGTGGGCGCGATCGCGGACAGCAGGTTGCCCAGGACGAACAGGCCCACCAGGGCGACGAGGACGGTCTTGCGGTGCAGGCGGTTGGTGGCGGCGGTCAGCAGGATCGCGCCGATGGCGACGCTCAGGGCATATCCCGAGATGAGCCAGCCGGCCGCGGCCTCGGAGACCTCCAGGCTCTGGCTCACCTGAGGCAGCAGGCCCGCGATCACGAACTCAGTAAGGCCGATCCCGAAACTGCCCAGCGCGAGCGCGACCAACCCGGCGGGCATCCGCCGCTCGTCCCCGTCCGATCGAATGTGCACGTGTAGATCTTGGGGTTTGACCGCGAAATTCAACAAGTCATAACGGCCACAACCGGCCTAAAGGGTTGTTAGGGTACGTGATCATGGACCCCGATGTGAAGCCCTCCAATGGTGTCGATCCCACTGTCCCGAGTATCGCTCGTGTGTACGACTATTGGCTCGGCGGCAAGGACAATTTCGCGGCCGACCGGGAGATGGGCGACCGGGTCAAGGCTGTCGTACCCGAGATACCGCTGATGGCGTACCACAACCGGCTGTTCATGCGCCGGGTGGTGCGGTTCCTGGCCGGCGAGGCCGGCATCGGGCGGTTCCTGGACCTGGGGGCCGGGCTGCCGACGATGGAGAACGTCCACGAGGTGGCGCAGAAGGCGCGCCCCGAGTCCGAGGTCGTCTACGTCGACAACGACCATTACAAGTCGAGTTGTGTGCACGCCTACCGGGCGCGTAGGCACAGCCCAAACATCCCACCAGGTCGATGCCCTGCTCGGTAGTACTCCATCGTCTGTAGACCTGCCGTCAGGAATCGCCATAATCCGCGCGGATCTGTTCGGCTCCTCGTTGCATCTCTTCTGCTTCGGCGGGGCGGCCGAGCTCCGCGAAGGTCACGCCGAGGTTGGTCAGGGAGGTGGCGAGGTCGGGGCGGTAGCGGTCGGGGTAGGCCATCGCCAGCTCCCGGAGGATGGCCACGGCCTCCTCAGCCACCGGCAGCGCATCGGCCGGGCGGCCCAGCTCCAAGAACCGGTTGCCGAGGTTGGTCAGGGAGGTGGCGAGGTCGGGGCGGTAGCGGTCGGGGTAGGCCGCCGCCAGCTCCCGGAGGATGGCCACGGCTTCCTCAGCCACCGG
>NZ_JBFAKB010000017.1:0-78619 GCF_040655495.1 Nonomuraea sp. NPDC050404 | reverse complement strand
GGCAGCGCATCGGCCGGGCGGCCCAGCGCCGCGAAGGTCACGCCGAGGTTGGTCAGGGAGGCGGCGAGGTCGGGGCGGTAGCGGTCGGGGTAGGCCGCCGCCAGCTCCCGGAGGATGGCCACGGCCTCCTCAGCCACCGGCAGCGCATCGGCCGGGCGGCCCAGCGCCGCGAAGGTCACGCCGAGGTTGGTCAGGGAGGCGGCGAGGTCGGGGCGGTAGCGGTCGGGGTAGGCCATCGCCAGCTCCCGGAGGATGGCCACGGCTTCCTCAGCCACCGGCAGCGCATCGGCCGGGCGGCCCAGCTCCAAGAACCGGTTGCCGAGGTTGGTCAGGGAGGTGGCGAGGTCGGGGCGGTAGCGGTCGGGGTAGGCCGCCGCCAGCTCCCGGAGGATGGCCACGGCTTCCTCAGCCACCGGCAGCGCATCGGCCGGGCGGCCCAGCTCCAAGAACCGGTTGCCGAGGTTGGTCAGGGAGGTGGCGAGGTCGGGGCGGTAGCGGTCGGGGTAGGCCGCCGCCAGCTCCCGGAGGATGGCCACGGCTTCCTCAGCCACCGGCAGCGCATCGGCCGGGCGGCCCAGCTCCAAGAACCGGTTGCCGAGGTTGGTCAGGGAGCCGGCGAGGTCGGGGCGGTAGCGGTCGGGGTAGGCCATCGCCAGCTCCCGGCGAATGGCCACGGCCTCCTCAGCCACCGGCAGCGCATCGGCCGGGCGGCCCAGCGCCGCGAACCAGATGCCGAGGTTGGACAGGGAGGCGGCGAGGTCGGGGCGGTAGCGGTCGGGGTAGGCCGCCGCCAGCTCCCGGCGGATGGCCACGGCCTCCTGCTCGACCGGCAGCGCATCGGCCGGGCGGCCCAGCTCCCAGAACCGGTTGCCGAGGTTGGACAGAGAGGCGGCGAGGTCGGGGCGGTAGCGGTCGGGGTAGGCCGCCGCCAGCTCCCGGCGGATGGCCACGGCCTCCTCAACCACCGGCAGCGCATCGGCCGGGCGGCCCAGCGCCGCGAACCAGATGCCGAGGTTGGACAGGGAGGCGGCGAGGTCGGGGCGGTAGCGGTCGGGGTAGGCCATCGCCAGCTCCCGGCGGATGGCCACGGCCTCCTCAGCCACCGGCAGCGCATCGGCCGGGCGGCCCAGCTCCGCGAAGGTCACGCCGAGGTTGGACAGGGAGGCGGCGAGGCCGGGGCGGTAGCGGTCGGGGTAGGCCATCGCCAGCTCCCGGCGAATGGCCACGGCCTCCTCAGCCACCGGCAGCGCATCGGCCGGGCGGCCCAGCTCCCAGAAGGTCAGGCCGAGGTTGGACAGGGAGGTAGCGAGGTCGGGGCGGTAGCGGTCGGGGTAGGCCGCCGCCAGCTCCCGGCGGATGGCCACGGCCTCCTCAGCCACCGGCAGCGCATCGGCCGGGCGGCCCAGCGCCGCGAACCAGATGCCGAGGTTGGACAGGGAGCCGGCGAGGTCGGGGCGGTAGCGGTCGGGGTAGGCCGCCGCCAGCTCCCGGCGGATGGCCACGGCCTCCTGCTCGACCGGCAGCGCATCGGCCGGGCGGCCCAGCTCCCAGAACCGGTTGCCGAGGTTGGACAGGGAGCCGGCGAGGTCGGGGCGGTAGCGGTCGGGGTAGGCCGCCGCCAGCTCCCGGCGGATGGCCACGGCCTCCTCAACCACCGGCAGCGCATCGGCCGGACGACCGAGTTCGGCCAGGTGCATGCCCAGCATGGACAACCAGCGTGCGCGTTCCCTGACCTCGGCATCTGCTGGAGTGCTGTTCAAGATGCGCCGTGCCAGGAGGGCATGCGCCTCGGCGAGCACCAGCGAGGGATGCGGCAGCACCTCGTACAACGCCACCAGAGTCTCCCGCGGAGCGGGAATCGACCCCACCTCACCGGCGACCACCGGAAGCAACCGCTGCAAGATCTCCCCGGCCGCATCCAGCTCCTGCGCCGCCCGCGCCAGCGTCACCAGCGCCCGCCGCGCCTGTCGTTCATCCAGATTCGCCAGGCACGCCTCCAGTAGCTCAGGCGAGCCGCTCAGCTTCTGGGTGGCATGCAGCTCTGCCAGCCGGTCCGGGCGCAATCGGCCCAGCCACTCCCGGCCGCCTTCGCCGTCGTCCGGCGGGTACAACTCCCGCAACCAGTCCGCCACCAGGACCGGGGCCGCCCCACTGGGGACCCGCCCCACCACCTCGGCCGCCTGGGTGCGATCGGCCGCCCCCAGCAGCGTGCCCGCCGCCACCGTCTGCTCGACGGCCTGAGTGCTCAGCCCGTTCGCGCCCTGCAAGCCGCGTGCCTGCGCCGTCCCAACCCAGTAGCGGCGCTCATGCCCCAGCAGTTCCTCCAGCACGTCCGTCACCTGGACGGTGACCGGCCCACTACCGGATCGTGCCGACCGCAGCACCGCCACCAGCGCCGCCGCGTGCAGATCCAGGATGCGCTGGCGTCCCTCGCCCAACTTCACCTCCAGGCGTTCCGGCGCCGGCACCCCCAGCGCGGTGGCGAAGTGTGGCACCGCCGCCAGCACCAGTTCTCGATCCGACTTGTCCGCGACCACTTGATCGGCCAGCGCTATGCCTTCGGCGCCAGCGGCGGCCACCATCTGCCGCACCCGCACTGACGCGGCCCCCAACTGCTGCCACCACTCCCCGGCGCTGCGTGCCAGCAGCAACACCCGTACCCCCCGCCCCTCATCGGTGGCGACGTCGTGCAACAACGCCGGCAGGCCCGTACGCGTCTCGGCGTAATCCACCACCATCAGCACCTGACGCTGGCTCAGCGTTCGCCACCGCGACAGCGCATCGGCCTCAGCATCGTCGCGCACCTCCACCGTCCCCCACTGCGAGCCCAGCCGGTTCGCCAATTCCACCGCTAAGCGCGACTTACCCACCCCGCCAGGCCCCGTCAGCAACCGTAACCGCCCCGCTTGTGGCTCATGGCACCAGGCGAGCAGGTCTTCTAGCTCCTCTTCCCGGCCCTCGAACGGCACCACTCGCAGAGATGCGTGCAGCAGCATCGCCGGACTCGATCCATCCGGCAACAACTCGGCCGCCGCTTCAACGGCGTCACGCGCCGTAGCCCGCTCCCGCCAGCGATCGAGCACGGTCGGGCCGAAAGCCGAGACAATACCCCCCAGCACGGCCCCGAGCACGGTCTGCACCGGTTTACCATCCGTGACTGCGGCCACCGCAACGGCCACCGCCACCGCACCCACGATCGAGACCAGCACCCGCAACCCACTGCTCACATTCTCCTGTGTAGAACGCAGCCAAGATCCAGATGCCCCCTGTTACACAATCGTTCCGTCCGGCTGTGTCGATCGTTCACAGTCGGAGTCGCTGGAGGACCATTGCAAGTTGGGTTGTGCACACGCTTGTTGGGCTGCGCTTGCTCCGATCAGATGAGGTCGTGACAGTGCCCCGGGCGCGCGGACCGGGGGCCACTGGACTTGATCGAGAGGTCGTCCGCCACCTACCTAACTTTGTTCATCAGGTTTGGAAGTAGCACAGGACGGTTAAGCATGAATCATGGCAATGGCTAGTTCGTCTTTATGGATAACTATAGCAACTTCAACCGGCGTCACGGCCATTATTACAACGGCAATCACACTACTAGCAGCTCGCGCAAGCGATAGAAGAAAAGCGCGAGCAGAAGCGGCGCTTAAAGGTTTCGAGTTGGGCTATCCGGAACTTGACGGTCTCGCTAAACGGTTAGCCCCCTTTTTGAGCAGAGTAAAAGCGCATGCCGACGAGTGCCATAAAGCCCAGAACGAGCTGGAAGCGACCCTCAGCAGACTAGAAGATCTCGAAGATATATTTGCCGAGCTCGAATCTTTTAAGCGCACCAATTCGGCGTATGAGCGTTTTGAGCGTCTTCTCCTCGAAAAATCTGCTCTGCGGCAAGAGTGGAGCGTCCACGAGACAGAAATTCAACTACGAGCTTCTCTGCAAGCGATAAAGGCCGCCGCGAGGCTGCGAGAAGATCTCGATGTTGACGCTCCAGCGCTTATTGGCAAATATGCCGAGCGCCATGCCGTTGCATTGGCCAAGCAGATTAATCGAGGACTGCGCGGGATGACTGACGCAAGGTTCCGCCCTGGTGAGCCAGCTAGTCTCGTAGATCGTATCGACGGCGCGCAATCTGCAATACTAGTACTTGTGGATTTTTATGCCTCTTCAGAGAAGGTGCGTCAACTCGTAGCCAATGAGCTTAGCTGGAGCCAATTTCAAGATAGGCTATAATGTAAAGACTCCCGGATGCCCTCTAGGTTAGCCGAAATCTGCGACGTCTCCTCGGACCAGGACTAAAGCCGCCCGGCACTAGTCGATTCGGAGCCGACTCAGCCCTGACCACCGCTCCTTCATTGAGCAGCGCCAGCAGCCATATCGTCACCTCGTTGCGGCTAGGCACGTTATCGAAGTGCGCCCGCACCTCATCGACCGTAACCCCGTCAGGGAACAGCTCTAAGTAATCGACGATCAGTGTCCGCATCGTGTTGTTCATACGGTCTCAATTCCATCGCACCCACCAATCATTAATCGACCGTCCCCCCGGGCTACTGTGGCCGTTCCGCAGCGACACTCACCCGCATCTGAGATCATCTCTCTAACGACCGCTCGCCCACTTCTCCGCAAGCCGCCCAGCTGCTTCCTTGCATTCTCCATGCACATAATCCTCTCCTGGTGACCACGCAAACGGCACGACACCCCGTCTCCGCAGTGTCGCCCCCTTCTGTCCGCAAAGCGTTTCCATCGTCTCCGCAGTGGTTTCCTCTTCGTTCAGCACCAGGCAATCATATTTCAGCCCTCCCATAGCCAGCAGAAAAAAGCTCCTCTTCCTCCCGATGCCATCCTTTTCAGCCTCTCGAACTCTACGCTCCACCCGCGCTCTTTCCCTTGTTTGCTCCTCTCTGTCTCCCCTTTCTAGCTGCTCCCGCATCGTCTTCCTTGCTTCCTGAGCATGCCTCTCTTCCAGTTCCTCCCGCCTGGCCGCCCTCTCTAGCTTCGCCTGGCGTCCTTCCCTGTTTTCTCTCTTCCTCTTCGCTATCTCCATGACTACAAGTACGTTCCCAAGCTCGGTCGCCGACCATCCCACTTGTTCCGCTGCCTTTGATACCGACTCCGCCGCATCCGCCCACTCCAAAACCTGCTCTTCCTTTGAAAACCCCAGCCGCGCACATAGCCAATCGACCTTACTCACTTGTCCCTCCTCCTCTCTTTGAGTCGCCGATCAGTGTCCACGTTGCCCGTTCACGCGGCCTCCGTTTCGTCACCACTGACCACGAAGGGACCGCCCGGGGCCACCATCCCTGGCAGGGCAAGCCATCAGTTCGAGATCACAGGCCGGCCCGCTGACAGATCGCAACGCTTGGCGCAACCAACTAGCCATCCCAGCGTTCACATCCGCACCATTCCGTGCAGTTCGACCACTTCAGCACCCGCCAGCGCACTGCCGTGGTAGCGGTGCGCATCCCACGCCACGAACACCTTCTCGTCGGTCAACACAACCCCCAGCGGATCGATCCCCGGCGCGTACAGATCCGCCAACACACCGGCACTCGTGATCGAGGCCACCGTCCACAGCGTCCCCTTCTCCCGCAGCATCGGGCATTCCTCCATCGCCTTGGGAACACACGACCAGCACGTAGGCGGCGCGTTGGTGCGCCCGCAAGCCTCTCCCGTCTCCTCGAACGCTGACTCCACCAACAGCCACGGAATCCGCCCCGTGTCCGGATCGGTAGCCGGACCGCCGCACACCTGGCACAACAACCGGCCCATGCACCGCTGTTGCCGCCGCCTGTTCAGCTTCCGCATCCGTTCCGGCCCCCGCCGCTCCGGCTTGTCCCGCAGATCCCGCACCCGCCCCAGCAAGATCCCATGCAGCCAATCACCACGGCGCGACCTGGCGTAGGTCAGCCGGTACTCATGGTTGCGCCACTCAAACAGAATCGGATCCGTCACCTCCTCATTCGCGTACGCGATCGTGTACGGAACCGTCGTGTAGCCGCTCACACCCGGCCACCCTCCCCAGCGTGCGCTCCCAGCCCCGCCACCCCAGCCCTCTTTACGGCCATTCCTCCGTCGCTCCCGGAAGTACTTGGAATGCTCATACTTGCTTTCCTCTCCTTTTCGGATTTCGCTCCCCGAGGAACTTTTACTCCGGCCTCCCTTAACAGCCGTCGCGCAACATCGCGTCCCACCCCCAGAGCCGCCCCCACCCTGGCGACCGACCGTTCACGCTCATAAAGCCTGGCAAGCTCCTCCCGGCTGACGTCCACCTCAACGGGCGCCTTCCCACCCTTGCACCGCCCCACTCCCGCATCTGACAGCCACGCCCGCACCGTCACACGGCTTACCCCGACCCATTTCGCAACCTCCCCCAACGTCGGCGACTCCTCTCGATACAGCTTCACCGCACGTGCCCTTCTGTCCTCCCACTCCTCAGCGCTAACGCCTATTTTCTGACCACCGCCCCGCCGGACTGCTATTCCTGCCTCGGCAAGCCACTGCCTCACCCGCCAGCGTGGTGCGTCTAACGACGTCGCGATCGCCATCACCGTCTTGTGTTGCTCCTCGTAAAGCGACCGCAGCCTGGCGTTACTCGGCCTCGCATAACCCTTTCTCTTGCCCACCATTCAGCTCCATTCATCAGCGTCCTTGTTCATCGCCTCTATCTTGCGACGCCACCATCCACAGCGTCCCCTTCTCCCGCCACTCCTTTCCCCCCGGAAGTCCTGGAAATGCTTATACTTCCCTTTCTGTCTTTCCGGCTTTTCCCCACGGCACTTTTATTCCTGACTCCCTCAGCAGCCGCCGCGCAACAGCTACCCCCACGCCCAGAGCCACCCCCACCCTGGCGACCGACCGTTCACGTTCATAAAGCCTGGCAAGCTCCTCCGGGCTGATGTCCACTTCAATACGCGGCTTCCCGGTCTTGCACTTTCCCACTCCTGCCTCTGACAGCCACGCCCGCATGGTCCCAGGGCTCACCTCAGCCCACTTCGCGGCAGCCCCTATCGTCGGCGACAGCTCTCGATACAGCTCCACCACACGCGCCTTCTTCTTCTCCCATTCCTCAGCGCTGACGCCTACCTTCTGATTGCCCTGCCGAACTGCTATTCCAGCCTCGGCAAGCCACTCTCTGACCCGCCCGGGCGGTACGTCCAACGACTTCGCGATCGTCCCCACCGTCTCGTGTTGCTCCTCGTAAAGTGACCGCAGCTTGGCGTTACTCGGTCTCGCATATTCCTTTCTATGTCCCGCCATTCGAGTCTCCTTCTTCGCGTCCTTCGTCGCTTCTACGCCTGCAAGGATTTCTCGCCGTCCGGGTGCACACGTCCGCTGACGTTCGCCGCTATGGCCCTTGATACGGTCGCAGCCCCGCCGCCCCGTACATCCGCCCGTACCGCTCCTGGCACAAATCCCAAATTCGCTCCACCGCCGTCTCCATCGCCGAGCACGGGCACACCGTGTACTCCCACCGCCCCGTCCCGCTGCCATCGCTCAGCGACCAGCGGAAACGCCACGCGCCGTTTTCCCACTCGCACCACACCGTCACGCGCACCGACCAAATCCCCACCAGCGCGATCCCGTGCGCCTCGAAGATCTCCGATCGGACCCCGTGACGGCCCAGACCTTCCGCCAGTTCACCCGCCAGCCGCCCCGCATCACTCCACGTCCCGGCAACCGCCCTCACCGCACACGCTCCTCTGACGGGCCATTCAGCGGCAGCAGCGCCCACACCACGCGCTCGCCCACCTGCGTCAGCCCAGTCCCCCAGCAGCCGCCCGTGAGGTCGTCCACCAACCACAAGCCCCGACCCGACATGTCGCTTACTCCGGCCATCCGGGGCATGGGAACCGAGCCCGACCCGCCCGGGTCCACCACCGCCACCCGCCAGTAACGCCGCTCTCCCACCCCCGCCGGCCGCAGACTCAGCCGCACCCATCCGCCGCCCCCATGAACCACCGCATTCGTGACCAGCTCCGACACGATCAGCTCAAGAACATCGACCGCCGGATGATCTCCCACCCACCCCCGAAGCTCTCGACGCGCCAAGCACGGCAGCACAGTGGAATGATCAAGCTCCCGAAGCATCCATACCTTGATCCCTGCGTATGGGGGATCCGACAGGATTGCTTGCATGGGGTCACTCACCTATCCCGGAGCGTGGATGCCCTTTCTTGTGGATCTCGCCGCTCACGCTCATATCGTCAGCTTGAAGATCGTCTAGAGTCTTTTTCATATCCCGGTACGACTCCAGGACCTTGATCATGAAACCGTCTCCACCTCTCGGATCTTTTGTGACGCCACGAAGCGGTGGCCACCTCTGCGATCTTGGTGTTTGCTGGACGTGGATCGCGGGCCAGCGATATTCTGGGTATACCAAGCCTTGGTATACCAAGGCAAGCGGGTTCGCAGAGTGTCCCAAAGGGTCCCAATTGTCCTGATGGATCGATAAGAGGAGCGCGGTGGCCGGCCCCGAACACATGTATGAACGCATCGCCTCAGTACTTCGCGACAAAATGATCATGGGAGAGTTGGGGCCTGGTGATCGCCTTCCAAGCCAGGACGACCTCGTTGAGCAGTTCGGCGTATCCCGCATGGCCATTCGTCAAGCAATGGATATTCTTGAGAATGAAGGACTGATAGATCGAACGCAGCGCTTGGGTGCATTCGTTCGGCGACGTGAGCCGCTAATACGCCGCTCCGCGTTGCATTACCTAAGCAGCCCAGGAGCGCCCTTTGCGGAAGAGGCATTGGCTGCTGGTCGCATTCCCCGGTACAGCCACAACAGCTACCCGGAGCGGGCAAGTATCGAGGTGGCGCAGCGCCTCAAGATCTCCATTGGAGATGAGATCCTGCGCACGGATTACATATCCTACGGCAACGATGAGCCAATGATGTTGGTTCATTCCTATGAGCCTCTAGCTATCACAGGCGGAACCGTAATTGAACGCCCCGAAGATCCTGGCCCATATATCGCGGCTGGGATAGTGGCAAGATTCACTGCGATAGATATGCGTCCCACGCTAATAAATGAGCACGTTCGTGCTCGCATGCCACGCCCCTCTGAGAAAGATGCTCTTCAACTGCGACCAGGTACGCCAGTTTTTGTGATCACCAGAACGGCGTTCGCAGGAGACATCCCCATAGAGACGGCCGACATAATTCTGGACTCTGATCGCTACGAGCTGGATTACCCAATCAAGATCGAGCCAGAGTCCACCCTGCCAACGACAGAAGGACCGTAAACGCCAGATTGGCGTCGTTTGACGCCAAGTCATCCATTACTGTCGGGGTCATTGTCGATTGGCAGGAACTCTGCCTACCCTCGGGTCAGTCTCCAGGAGGTGCAATGTCACTCACAGTGTCCCCTGAGCTACTCAAGCAGGCCCAGGATGGGAAGGTCGATCGCAGCGATTTTCTCGCTTGCGTTCGTGAGTCCCTCCCGTACGCCTGGTCGTTGGTAAGCAGGCTCGCGGCCGAACGCGAACAGAGCGGGGCCGTGTTCGTAGACAACCAGATCGCGCCGCCTGACGAAGCGGCCTATGGGCAGCTCTTCCGAGCGCTGGCCAGCACGTCCATCCGCGAAGCTCTCGAAGCACACTTCGGTGTCCGGCTGGCCTTCCAGAACTGCCACCGTGTGGCGGTGTTCGACCTGGGCGCAGAGGAAGCCTATGCGTCGTTCACCACGCCGGAAGCTCAGCTACTCAACCAGACACCAGCGCTGGTGAACTGCTGACACGACGTATCGTCAGTCCGAAAAGGGGGTCTTGCCCGGATAAATTACCGGGCGGGCCTCCTTTTTGCTGCCTCAAAGCCCGTGGGCTGCCAAGGGGTTGTGTGAGAGCATGCGCGCATGAGCGAGCATGCCTCCGAGACGCCGCTGTACCTCTCGATCGCTAACGACGTGCGAAACAAGATCGACAGCGGGGCACTCATGCCAAACGCACAGCTTCCCAGCGAACGCGACCTATGCGCCCAATGGAACTGCTCTCTCCGGACTGTGCGGCATGCGTTGATCGATCTCCGAAATGAGGGACTGATATACACTCCAAAAGGAGCAGTCAACCTCGTGGCCGCTCAGCACCCGCTTATTCGCATCGCTCCCGATCGTTGGCGACGCCGCCCTGATTACCGTCCTACGTATCAGACCGAAGCAGCGCGTTCACACGTCGAAGTTCAGGTATCGCACGAGACCGAACATGTCGAGGCTCCCGCCGAGGTGGCACAACGCCTCGGTATCGACGAAGGAAATCCGGTTACGGAGACGGCATACGAAATACGCATGGAGGGTGAACTCGTATCGGTCAGCGTTACATGGGAACCGCTCGACATCACCGGTGGTACGGAAATCGAGTTCCCGCATCAAGGTCCGTATGCCAGTCGCGGCATCGTGCCCCGGTTCGACGCGATCGGACTTCACGTTGGATTGGAGGAGGAAGCTATCTGGGTGCGTATGCCCGAGCGGCACGAAACCGTTCAGCTCCACATGCCGGCGAACGTGCCGGTAGTTGAGATATGGCAGACGTTCTGGGCTGCTGACGTTGCGGTAGAAGTCGCAAAGATTATTTTCAGAGCTGACCGCTATAAGTTCCACTTCCGATCCGTGATCACCTAGATTCCATACTCTTTCGGAGCATGAGCACTAAGGGGGCTCTGTAGATGGCAGACAGATTTACCACTGTTCCACCAGACGAGATCTGTGCAGACAGAACCCTTTAGCCGGATTCCTGGGAAGCTTTCACTGTCAGATGTGTACTTCCACGTGAGCACAAGAGTGATCATCGCGATAGGTCCGGTGGATGCAAATGGGGTGATTACGAGCTCTCTGAATAATAAAAAGGCCATCCCTTAATCCAGAAGGGATGGCCTTCTATTTGACGCGCGCCCGTCGAATCAGCCGCTCGGGATCTGAATTCGTGTACTATCCCCCGGCCACACGGTCACAGTGCAATCCACCGGTTGATCGTTCTCATCAACCGTTCGATCGACCCGAATGAGCACGCATGCCACCAGTGGAAGCGCGAGCATTGCCGCTTCTGTGTCGCTCGGATGACGCGCAGAGACATAGCTTTCTGCGACCTTGATCGCACCTCCCGTACATGTCGCCAATGCTTCATGCCACGGTTCAGCAATTACGTCACTAGAGGCCAGTGGTGTGTTTTTCGTGGCAATTCTTGGTGAAATGTAGCTGGCGCGGTATTGAACAGGGCTCCCTTGGGTGTCCGAGGTCACACGCCGCCGAACTAGGACGGGTGTGGCATGGTCGGGAAGTTGCAGAGCCATAGCTACATCCGGTGGCGCAGGCTCATTTCGCACATTCACGCTAGCGGGGGATGCGTGTACTACTCCTTGCGTCGTTACGACCTGGGCCGTGCGAAGGATAGGGACCGCTGATTCGCTTTGCGTTCTGGTAGGTCTCCTGATCGTCTCGGCATCGATCGCCAGTCGGTCAAGCCACTGCTCTAGCCGCTCCACCAGATCTTTGTCATGGGGTCTGCCCGCGCCGGGGGGCGATCCCGGCAAGGCCGATGCCTCTGGGGTGCCAGCGGCCGCTTCTCGGGTTGGTCGGAGCGCCGTGTGTCCACGTGTGCCTTCAGGGCGTGCGTATCCGGCGTTGACCAGTTCGGACAGGACGCGGCGGGCGGTTGTGGTGCTCACCGTCCACCGAACGGACATGTCCCTGATCGATGGCAAGAGCGCTCCAACGGGGTACTTGCCGCTGTCGATGTCTGCGATCAGTTCGTCACGGATGATCTCGTAGAGCGGTTTCGCCTGCTCTTGGCCGGCCTGTGCGTCGTCTCTGGTGCCGTTCGTGGCCACGTCGCACCCCCTTTCACGTGCTGGAACTTGCCCTCCGACCTTAGCGCACACATCTGTATGCGTCAATCTGTGCATACACACTTGCGCGCACACAGTTGAGGGTGCATCCTGTGTGTACGCAAGCGAGTGCGCACAACTGAGTGCGCACAGTTGCGATCGAGGTACCGCACGAACGGGAGGTGATCGCGATGAACGGCCTGAAGGGCGCACAGTCCAACCGACTGATCGCGGTCATGCGCGCACTGGCCGAACTGCTGGACAACTGCGCTGATGGCCTGGTTTCCAGCGTGCTCGCCACCACGGCGCTGCTGCTGGCGATCATGGCGCTTCACGCGCTGGCAGACGCGCTGGAGAACGGCCCGGACGTGCTGGCCCTCTTCCTCACCCACTTCGGAAGGAGCTGATCTCCCATGACACACGACACTCCCGACACGGCCCATCGGGACCGACTCATCGCCGATCTTCGCGGCCTGGCCGATTTCCTGGCCAGGAACCCGGAGTTGCCCGTTCCCCGGTACGGGCCGGTGAGCGTCCGAGTCCACCCGCGATACGACACGAACGCCACGACCGAGGCGGAAGCACTCGCCGAAGTCGAGCGGATCGCCGCCCTGCTGGGCGTCACGACCAGAGCCGAGTACGGCCAGCACGTCGCCTGCGCGGACTTCGGCACAGTCGCCTATGAGGCGATTCTCGTCACGCGGGCCGCACGAGACCGCCGCGACTCTGCTGACCCGCCCTCAGAGGTTTGAGTGGACATCCCCATGATGATCGTCCTTTTCGCTCTCATCGCAGCGCTGATCATTTTGGGGTTGTGCGTGGTGCTGGCCTGCGGCATCCGCACCGCTGACCAGCGCAAAAGCCCGCTCGACCGCCCCCGCAACACCGCTGAACACCTGGCGCGAAGCGTGCTCCTGTACGCCCGCAGCGCCAACCGGCGCAAGAACGCCGCCCCCTCCGCCCATTCCGACCGAACAAGAAGTAGGTGATCAACGCTGCGTACTTTCCCGATCATTCGTGGGTGCCTCTGTGGCGCTGCCGTGGAGACCGGCAGCAAGAGCTGCAACAAGTGCCGCGCCCGCGCCCGGTGGCGTCGTCGTAAGTCCCGTCACGACGGCATCTAACCCCCCGCCTCCTACCACCCCACTCGTACATGGGAAGGAGGTGATCTGCTGATGAACGTATCGATTCCCCTGGTCGTCGTGCTAGGGATCGTCGTCCTGGTAGCCGTGCGATTCCTCAAACTGCGGTTGTGGATGGCAGCGGCCTGCGCCGTCTTCGGCTTCCTGCTGGCCGCAACCGCGTTCGCTCCCGACATCAACCGTGCCATCAAGGCCCTGCTGTCCTGGCTCACCGGCTCTTGACCTGCCCACCGACCTGAAAGAGGTGATGTCCTAGTGACCCTTCGCCACCCCTACCCCCGCATCGATCTGCAGGAGGTCATCGACCGCAACGGCACCGCCCAACAGCTCGTTGCCACCTTCGCCCGCTCCACTTCGACGCTCAGCGACCTGTGGCAGCACGTGACCGCCGCCCTGCACGACACCCCCGAACTGGTCCAGGAGATCCGCCGACTCCACGACGAAGCCGCCGCCCTTCGCCTGAGCCGCGCGAACTACCTCGCCGCTATCAACGCCACCTTGAACGCCCATGCCGATGGCGAGCACGACCCGCTTGCCTACCTGCGGGAGGAACTCGCCGACCAGGCCCAAGCGGCACGGTGGAAGGGCTACGCATGACCCAGCCGCCACCGGACGGGGCGGCCTGGCAGGACGAACCCGAGGACGCCGGCACCAACCCTGCCCCCGACGACCAGGACGCGGACAGAGACACGTTCTTTGACCGGGAGTCGGTTCCCGCTGATCGACCGGCGATCGGGCCGCCGGTCGATCGGCCCGACGACGACGGCGTTACCCCTGACCGGTCGCAGACCGGTCAGGGGCGCGCCCCGATCCTGCCCGCGTGGACGCGCACGCGGGCCGGTCGGCGTGCGATGCTCGCCTGGTGGGTCAGAGATGCCGGATACGCGCTCGGCTATCACACGGTCCGCTTGCCCAAGTACCTGCTCAAGACGGCCGTGTACGCGCCCGTCGGGCTCGCCGCCAGTATCGCCCGCGTGCTGCGCTGGGCGACCGCTGAGGACGGCAACCGGGCGTTGCGTCAGGCTGCCGCCGACCACAACGACCCCGCCACCTGGCTACGGCTGGACAAGCAGCGCGAACGGCAATCGCGCTGGCGCTGGTCGGTGCTGCTGCTGGCCGCCCTGCTCACCGGGGCGTCGGTGGCGGCCGTGCTCGCCTTGCAGGTGAGCATCCCGGATCAGGCGTGGTGGGCGCTGCTGGCCGCCTCGGTGCCGCTACTGGCGCGCGCCGGACGTCCAGCGGACAAGCCGATCACCGACCGGGTAAGTGACGGGCCGCGCTACCGCAAGCTCACCGCCGAACTGGTGCGGCGCGCTCTGCTGTCCATCGGTGTCGGGGCGATCAATCAGGCCGTGGCCAAGGACCAGCACGCGATCAGCTTCCCGACCGACATCGCCCGCGACGGCCCCGGACATCTGGCCATCGTCGATCTGCCCTACGGGGTGGAAGCCGCCGAGGTGGTCGCACGGCGCGGACGGCTGGCGTCCGCGATGCGGCTACCGCTCGACCAGGTATGGCCAGAACCGGCCCAGGGCCATCCTGGACGGCTGGCGCTGTGGGTCGGCTACCAACCGGCCAGCGCCATGCAAACGCCGCCCTGGCCGCTGCTGAAGAGCGGCAGCGTGAACGTGTTCGCCTCGCTGCCGATCTTCACCACGCCCCGCATGGAGACCGTCAATGCCATGCTGATCTTCCGGAACTGGTTGATCGGCGGGCAGCCCGGATCGGGCAAGACGTTCCTGTTGCGGCTGCTGGTGCTCGCTGCCAGTCTCGACCCACGCGCGGAGCTACGCGGGTACTCCTTCAAGGGCGTCGGTGACTTCCGGGTGGTCGAACCGGTCTGCGCCGAGTACGGCGATGGCCAGGACGACCAGACGATCGCTAGGGCCGCCGCGCTGATCAGTTGGCTGTATCACAGCGAATGCCAGCAGCGGGCCACGAAGATCGCCCACTATCACGCGCTGGGCATGGCCCCGGAGAACAAGGTCACGCCGGAGCTCGCCTCGCGCAAGGGGTCCGGGCTGCATCCGCTCGTGGTCTTCCTCAGCGAGGTACAAGAGCTGTTCCAGCACCGCCAGTACGGTGCCGAGGCGGGGGAGCTGTGCGAGAAGGTGATCAAGCTCGGGCGTGCGCTGGGCATCATCCTGCTTCTCGACACCCAGATCCCGGACAGAGACAGCCTGCCCACCGGGATCACGCGCAATGTCAACACGCGCGTGTGCATGTCGGTCCGTGATCAAGTCGCCAACGACATGATCCTTGGTACCGGTATGTACAAGGCGGGCTACCGGGCGACCGTGTTCGAGCCGGGCAACGACAGCGGCCCCGGCGATGCCGGGTGGGGTGTCGTCGTCGGTGTCGGCAAGCCCGGTGCCCGCCGCAGCTTCGAGGTCAACGCCGACCAGGCCGAACAGGTCATAGACAGGGCGATCAAGGCGCGCATGGCGGCAGGCACCCTGCCCGCCACCGACACGCAGACCCGGCCCGAATCCCCCGCCTATGACCTGCTGGCCGATGTTGCCACCGTCTGGCCAGCGGGGGAAGACGCCGCGTGGAACGAAACCTTGTGCGCGCGGCTGGCCGAACTCCGGCCCGAGGTATACGGCGGATGGCAGTCCGAACAACTCACCAGCGCCCTCAAGCCCTTCGGCGTCAAGGTTCGTGACATCGGCCGCCGCCGGGGCGGCAAACAACGGGTCAGACGTGGCATCCGCTTCGCGGATCTCACCAGCGTAATCGCTGAACGTGACCAAAAGGGCCGCGTGAACTGATCCACCAAGGGTGCTACCGGTAGCAGCCGCCCCTGCTACCGGTAGCACCCCCGCTAGCACTCCAAAACAGCCGATGACCAGGCCAGTAGCAGGTAGCAGTCTGAACGCCGGCACCCCGCGAAACCCGCTCAGGAGGCGGTTGTGACCCTAGACACGCTCGCTGCTACCGCAGCACTCATGCTCCCGATCCTGCTCACACTCTGTTACGTATGCCTCTGCTACGCCCGCCCCTTCCGCGAACACCGCCGCTGCAACGGCACCGGCCGCATCCCCTACCTGTTCGGCCAAGGCTGGCGCTTCTGCCCCCGCTGCAACGGCACCGGCCTACGCCTGCGGATCGGCCGCCGCCTCTGGAACCACGCCCGCAGACTCCACCGCGACGGCACCCGATAACACCCACCGTCCCGACACACTCGCAGAAGCGAAGGGAGGTGATGACCCACGACAGACCAGACCACCGAACAACCGAAACCGGAAGAGGTGAACGCCTATACGGCGGACTGCACCGAAAGAGAACAACAAAAAGAAATCGTGATCATCCTGGCTCAAGACTTCAGACTCCCTGAAGTGCTCAGCCACATCGAAGCCGGAAGAGTTGTCCGTGTCGTTCCTGCACGACAACCCCCGCCATCCGCCTAACCACGAAGACAATAAAAGAGGCTCGCCCCGGGCATCGCGTCCGGGACGAGCCCTTCGCCATACCGCCGTACAGTCACGCACAGCGCGTTCTAGTCGGCTGTGAGGCGGCTATCGGCGCGCAACGCGGCGATGCGGGCTCGGATGTCTGCGAGCGCCTGAGCTATGACAGAGGCGCGCTCTCGGGCCCGCTGCGCTCGTCCCCTGGCGCGATGGGAGACAAGGCGGGCCACTTGGGCGCGATGGCCTGCCGCCCCAGCCCATACCCGGGCTCGATATGCCCATAGGCTGGGCCGGGGTAACAACGAGGTTGGCCCCTCAAGAGCGGTCCCCATGAGCGAAGTGTGCGCATCCGAATGCGGTTAGTCCGCTGTGGGGAGGGCTAACACGATCGGAGCGGCCCAGGTGGCGGAAGGTCAGCTGGAAAGGGTGAGGGTTGTTGGCTCTCCTCCTGATCCGGCCGGGCTCTACAGACTAAGTCGCTTCCTTCTCCTCTTTGTCGTTGTTGGCCTTACGCATCTGTTCGATTGCTTCAATGATCAGTTCAGACGCCTCCCAATTAGTACGGCGAAAGAACTCAGCATAGTCGACGTCATTGCGAATTTTTTCTATAAATGACTCAACCCAACCGTAGTATGCCCATAGGCTACGGCGGCGGAATATTGCATCCTTAACTTCGGCCGAGATGGTGAACTTGACCTGGTAGTTTTTAACAGATAGTGGATCTGATTTGAGCAGGTATCGACAGTAGTCGAATGGAACAGCTGCCCCATACCCCTGAAAATCTGTAGATATCCTCAAGAGGATCGCCGGACTGTCGATAAGAAGGTCCCCACTCGCCTCTCTCGTGACCGAACTACCCTTGGGAAGGCTAAGCCGAAAGTGGGAGTACAGCCTTTTTCCGGGACCGCCATAAACAAGCCTCCACCCGCCCTGCTCGGCAGGCCCAAATCCTGGCCTATCTTCTACGTCTCGCGAAATAAGATCTAGAACGCGGTTACTTAGGAGTACGTGTGGAAGCTCCTTGCGCTCGTAATTGTGCACTCTACTGCGATCAAGCTCAGAGTTAGCAAAGTAGTCCGTGAGATGAGTGCCGAGCATATGTATTACTATGTATTCGGCGATTTCGCGCGCTAATCTCACCCCTGGGCCCGGAGCGCTCTTCCAACTAATACCTTTTATATGCTCGTATGTGACGAAATCCCCGTTGACCCACTGGCTTTTGAGCGCCTCGTTTTCCTCGAAAACCGCATGAGCTATATTGGCAAAGGATTTCCCGAACGCATAACCTGGCATCCGAATTATCTTGGCACGATCCTCCGCCGATACTGCGAATGTGGCACCAATTTCGAGGAAGTATTTTCGGCCCCTGGATCGCGTAAAATAGAAATATGCCGCGCAAAGAGCGATAATCGCAATTCCGGAGACAAGCGCACCGGTGATTCCCCATAGATCGAAGACGGCCGAGCTGAGAAGATTGACCGCGAACGAAAGAGCGATAACAAGCGCAAGTAATTCTGACAATTGGCGCCGTGCGTCTCTGGCGTGCTGAATGAATTTGAATTGAGAATCCACTTTCAATCTCCCTCTCGTTTCGTTTCTTGAGCGCGACTAGGTACTGCCGTCGAGTCTCAAGTAATTAAAGGCCGACCCCTGATCGCGTTTAATGGGCAGCCTACTCTGCTGGGAGCCCCGCGGGGAGGGCGCGATGCTCTTTCGATAGGAAGTCCGAATGCGAGGTTGATGCCTATTTGAGCATGTTTGCGTGTGCTTGCGAGATATCTAGAAGGGCGGAGCATCAGGGGGGGGCTGGGGCTCTAACGAACCGGGTCTCCTCCTCGGGGGTGCCAGTACCCGGGCGAATGCCTGGCAGGTTCACTGGGCCTGACGGCGGAAGCACAAGCCATTGCCGAGGTCTACGATCCCGTCCGCGCCTCCTACGCCTCCTACGCCTTCTGCGGCTTCGGCCATTCCGACGTCGATGGTCCACTGATCCTCGTGGTGGGTGAGGGCGATTCCCCCGCACTTCTTAACCGCTCGCACCATTCCACGTTTGACGGCGTCATTCCCGGCTCGCCACATCTGGGCTACAGTTTGGCCTGTGGGGGCGTAGTCGAACGTGTCAGGTACAATGACATACCCCTCAATTCGCGCCTTCATCGCCCTCCGTTGCGCGACCAGCGCGTCTAGCTCGTCGTCATCTTCGGTGGCGGACAGACGGCCCTGTATCTTTCGGAGTTCAGCGTTCAACGCCTCCAGCTCGTGAGCGTTCCCCGCCACCCGCTGGAAGGCGAGAATGTCGGTCGTGTCGCTGGCGAACATGCCGGTGATCAGGTCAAGAACAGGCTCTGCGTCACAGCCCTTGAAACGCCCACAGGAAAGACGCTTCTTTGCCTCCCCGCCACAGCGCAGCTTAGGCGTACGCGGGTTGCCCTGCGGAGTCATACCAGCGTTCAGATAAAGCTTGCCGCCGCATTCCGGGCAATCAAGAACACCGCTGATCCAGTTGGCAGGCGACGCCACCGGACGGCCACCCTTGTTTGCCCTTGCATCCGTCACATTAGCGACCAGCACGCTATTAGCGCGCCACCACAGCGGAGAATCGACTACCGGAGTAACCTCATGAGCCCATGTCTGGGTCACACCCTCATACGTGTACCGGCACTCCTCAACGCCGGTGTGATTCGCCGCGAACCGGATAAGGCTTTTGACCGATGCTGGATATAGATCGTGGCTGCGACCGACAGCCGCCAGGGATTCACCGTTGGCGACACGCTCGAAAACGTCCCTGACAGCTCCCGGATCCGTGCAATAAGCCTGCTTCGCGTACCGCTCGCCTGTAACTGCCCAGAATGGCGGCAGCGGGCCATGATGCGCATTAGCAGCGATGATCATAGAGATTCCACGGTACGTATCCCGCTTCACCGTCTTAGACTTCTCAGCGTTCGCATGCTGCGCCACCAGCGTCACGATACGTCCGGCGAAGTCGGTACGCCCAAACTGAGGCTCGCCTATCGAAATGATGTCCCCGCCAGCGGAACGGATCGCCAGCAAGATCTCAGCCTGCGCGTCCAAATCCTCCCGCCGATCAAGCCGACTCGACTCCGTGACCATCAAAGTCGTGTAGTCGCCACGCCCAATATCGGCGATCACCTCACGCAGCGCGGGCTCTTGCGTGCCATGGCTGGCACTGTAGCCGTGGAGTTTGAACCATTTAACGATCCTGATCCCACGATCCTCCGCGTGGGCCTCGATCGTCTTGACCTGACTCGTCTCGTCCTGACTGCCCGTGCTGACCCTCACGAACGCTGCGCCTAGGCTCACGGTCCGCTCCTCTTCGGTGCTGACCAGCCTCCCACGTGCTGGCCTGACACCGTGCACACTACCCGAGAGCATAGGACCCGGTGGCGCTGACGCACGCGCGGGCGCTGCTGGCCACGACCGGCAACACGCACGTGGTGGAAGGCGACCTGCGCCGGCCTGAGCCGATCCTGGCGGAGTCCGAGTCGCTGATCGGCTTCGATCGGCCCGTCGCGGTGCTGATGCTGGCGATGTTGCACTTCATGCCGGACGGGGACGCCCACGAGATCGTCCGCACGGTGATGGAGCCGATGCCGTCGGGCTCGTACCTGGTGATCAGCCATATCGGCGACACCCCGGAGCTCAGGAACGCCTCCACCTTCTACCGGGCCTCGGGGACGGAGATCGTGCTCCGCTCGCCGGAGCGGATCGCCGAGTTCCTGGACGGTCTGGAGCTCGTCGAGCCGGGAGTGGTGCCGCTGCCGGAATGGCGTCCCGACGAGACGGTTCCGGCGCTGGACCTGGGCACGGGGATGGCGGCGACCTGCGGGGTGGCGATCAAGCGCTGACCCCGGACCCCACCCCGTACGTCGTGTCAGCGCGGTGACGGTCCCGTGTCAGGACGGTCCGCGATGGTGGACGCCATGTACGGTGCAGCGATTGCGGCCTCGGGGCTGCGAAAGGGGATCACCATGGAACACACCGTCACCACGATGCCGACCACCCGTCAGGCCGGCTGCCCCTTCGACCCGCCCAAGGAGCTGCTTGAGGCCCGCGAGCAGAGCCCGATCAGCCGTTACACCTTCCCCGACGGGCACCAGGGCTGGCTGGTCACCGGGTACGACCTGCTCCGGTCGGTGCTGGCCGACCCGCGGTTCAGCTCGCGCAAGGAGCTCATGCGGCACCACCCGCTGATCGACTACGGCGACATCGAGGTGCCGCCGGCCCCGCCCGGTGAGTTCCTGCTGATGGACGAGCCGCAGCACGGCCGCTACCGCAAGCCGCTGGTGGGCAAGTTCACCGTCCGGCGGATGCGGCTGCTCACCGAGCGGGTCGAGCAGGTCACCGCCGAGTACCTGGACGCGATGGAGAAGGCGGGGCCGTCGGCTGATCTGGTGACCGCGTTCGCCAAGCCGATCCCGGCCGTCATCATCTGCGAGCTGCTGGGCGTGCCGTACGAGGACCGGGGCCGTTTCCAGGAGAACATCGACAAGTTCCTCGGCGGGGAGGTCAGTGACGAGGAGCTGATCGCGGCCTACCTCGCGACCCAGCAGTACCTCGCCGAACTGGTGGCCGCCAAGCGCGCCAACCCCACCGACGACGTGCTCAGCGACCTGCTCGACAGCGACCTGACCGACGAGGAGCTGAAGGGCATCGCGCTGATCCTGCTGTCGGCCGGGTTCGACACCACCGCGAACATGCTGGCGCTGGGCACGTTCGCGCTGCTGCGGCACCCCGAGCAGTTGGCCGCGCTGCGCGCCGACCCCGAGCTCACCGACGGGGCCGTGGAGGAGCTGCTGCGGTACCTGACCGTCGCCAAGCAGTTCCAGCGGGTCGCGCTGGAGGACGTCGAGCTGGGCGGCCACACCATCAAGGCCGGCTCGACGCTCATCCTGTCCTACAACACCGCCAACCGCGACCCCGAGCGCTTCACCGACCCGCACACCCTCGACCTGCGGCGTCAGGAGGGCGGCCACCTGGCCTTCAGCCACGGCATCCACCAGTGCCTGGGCCAGCAGCTGGCCCGCGTCGAGCTGCGGGTCGCGCTGCCGGCGCTGCTCGGCCGCTTCCCGACGCTGCGGCTGGCCGTACCGGCGGAAGAGGTCGCCCTGCGCCCGGAGGCCGCCGACATCTACGGGGTCAAGAGCCTCCCGGTCACCTGGGACGCGTGACCGGGCGGCGGTTCACGGAGTGAGCGTGAGCTTGGCCGGCTCGCGCCAGTCCCGTGCCTGACCGTCACGGGTGGCGGTTCACGGAGTGAGCGTGAGCTTGGCCAGCTCGCGCCAGTCCCGTGCCTGACCGTCACGGGTCGCCTCGGCGAACGCGGTGTCGCCGAGGCGCTCGCGCGTCTCCGCGGCGATCCCGGCCGCGTCCCGCTGCGAACGGTCCGGCGTGCCGCGCACGCCGTCGCTCGCCGCGACCAGCCGCGCGGCCTGCTCGTACTGTCCCTGACGCAGCGCGACATCCGCGACCCCGATCAGCATCTCGGCGATCAGCGGCTGGTACGTCGTCTCCACGGCCGCGCCGAACGCCTCCGCCCGGTACGCGCGGGCCTGTTCGAGATCATCGGTGAGATACCCGGACAGGTCCGTCACCCTGACCCGGGCCATGTCGCTCAGCCCCTCGTTGACCAGCATCTCCCGCACCGTGGCCAGGTGCCGGTACGCCTCGTCCGGCTCGCCGCGCCAGCGCGCCAGATGGGCCTTGGCCAGCGTCAGCTCGGCCAGCACCTCCGGCCAGGCCAGCCCGCCCGCCCACCGCTGCGCCTCGGCCATGGCGGCGGCGCTGGACCGCTCGTCACCGAGCAGCCAGTAGAGCTGCGCCTGCCGCGCCCGCAGACTGATGACGTCCTCGGTCGCGCCCACCTCGATCAGCGCCGCGACGGCCTCCTCGCACTGCTCGCACGCACGGGCGAACTCGCCGCGCATCGCGAGCCGGTCGGCCGTGAAGGCCAGCGCCGAGGAGATGCCCCACCGGTCACCCATCGCGCGGAACTCGGCGAGGGCGATCTCGGCGTCGATGTCCACGTCGGTCTCGTCGCCGTCGAGGGTGAGCCGGAACCGGCCACGGGTGAGCCTGGCCTGCGCGCGCACCCAGGGGTGCTCGTCGGCGATGAGCGGGTCGAACACGGACATGAACGCCGTCGGCTCCCGCAGCAGCCGCTCCCACAGCGCGACGAACCCCAGAACGGGATGGCCGTGCCCGCGGTCCTTGGTGACCCGGTACGCCTCGTGGATCCACTCCTGCGCCTGGTACTGGTCGCCGCCGGGCCCGGAGGTCACGAACACCGTCACGATGGCGTACGCCAGCGCCCGCACGTCGTCGGACACCTCGCCGGGCAGTGAGGCCGCCGCGATGCTCAGCTCGGTGCCCTCGGTCCGGTGCCCGCTGAGGAAGTAGTACCAGCCCGCGCCCCCGACCAGCCGCATCGCCTCCTCGGCCCAGCCCTCGGCGATCGCCCCGCGCAGGGCCGCGCCGAGGTTGTCGTGCTCGGCCTCCAGTGTGGCCAGCCACTCCAGCTGCTCGGCCCGGCGCAGGTGCGGCTCGGCCTTCTCGGCCAGCTCGGTGAAGTAGGCCAGGTGCGCCCTGCAGACCTGCTCGCCCTCCCCGGCCTCGATGAGCCGGTCGGTCGCGTACTCCTTGATGGTGCCCAGCATCCGGTAGCGCGGCGTGCCCTCGCCGTCGGCGATCAGCAGCGACTTCTCGATCAGCGCGGTGAGCACGTCCAGCACGAGTTCCCCGGCGAACGTCTCGCCGCCGCACACCCGTTCCGCCGCCTCCAGGCTCGCCCCGCCGGAGAACACCGACAGGCGCCGCAGCACGCCGCGTTCGGCCTCGGTCAGCAGGTCCCAGCTCCAGTCCACGACCGCGCGCAACGTCTTGTGCCGGGGCAGCGCCGTACGGCTGCCGCTGGTCAGCAGGCGGAACCGGTCGTCGAGCCGGCGCGCGAGCTGATCGACCGACATGGTACGCAGCCGCGCCGCGGCCAGCTCGATGGCCAGCGGGATCCCGTCGAGCGCCCGGCAGATCCCCGCCATGGCCGACAGGGTTCGCGGGTCGGAACCGATGTCCTTGCGCACCAGTTCCGCGCGGTCGCGCAGCAGCCGCACCGCGGGCGATGAGGCGGGGTCGCCGCCAGGGGCGGGCAGCGCGAGCGGCTCGACCTGCCACAACACCTCCCCGGTGATGCCGAGCGGTTCCCTGCTCGTGGCCAGGATGCGCAGCCGCCTGCAGCCCCCGAGCAGCCGGTCGGCGAAGTCCGCCGCCTCCTCGATCACGTGCTCGCAGTTGTCCAGGATCAGCAGGATGCCGCGTTCCCTGACCGTGGCGATGAGCCGGTCCATCGGTTCGCCATCGCGCGGGGCGCCGAGCAGCGCCTGGTCGCGCAGGCCGATCGCGGTCAGTGCGGCCTGCGCCAGCTCGCCGCCGGCCCGTACCGAGGCGAGTTCGACCAGCCACGCCCCGTCCGGCAGCTCGGCGAGCATCGTCCGCGCGGTCTCCGTGGCCAGCCTGGTCTTGCCCGAGCCGCCCGGTCCCGTCAGGGTGACCAACCGGTGTTTGAGGGCCAGGGCGGCGACCGCGGCGACGTCCTCGTCCTTGCCGACGAAACTCGTCAGCTCGGCGCGCAGGTTCGTCCTGCGGTTCTCCGGCCCCTCGCCCAGCTCGCCCCGCAGCAGCGCGGTGTGCAGCGCGGAGAGCTCGGCCGACGGGTCGGCGCCCAGCTCCTCGGCGAGCCGCTCACGGGTGCGCTGGTAGACGGTCAGCGCCTCGGTCCCGCGCCCCGCCTCGGCCAGCGCCCGCATCAGGGCCGCCACGAATCCCTCGCGCAGCGGGTACGCGGCCACCAGCTCGGTCAGCTCGGAGACCATCTCGGAGCCGTGGCCGAGCCGGATGTCGGCGTCCACCCGATCGCCGAGCGCGGTGACGTGCAGCTCGTCCAGGCGCGCGACCGCGTTGTCGAAGGCGTCGCTGTCCTGCAGCGCGATGTCGGCCATGGCCGTGCCGCGCCACAGGGCCAGGGCCGAGCGCAGCAGCTCCGCCCGCTCCGCCGGTTCGGCGGTACGTGCCTGGGCGACCAGGCGCTCGAACCGGGACACGTCCACGGCGTCGGGAGCCACGGCCAGCCGGTACCCGCCGGCGTCCGCCTCGATCACGCCGTCCGGCAACACCCTGCGCAGCCTGGACACCAGCGCCTGCAGGGCGTTCACCTCGTCCGCGGGCGGCCGCTGTCCCCAGATCCAGTCCACCAGCCTCGAACGCGTGACGATCCGGCCAGGTTCGAGGGCGAGCGCGGCCAGCAGCGCGCGCAGCCGGGCGCCGGGGACGTCCAGCACGGCCTCATCGCGGTTCCGGACCTCGAACGGCCCGAGCAGTCCAACTTGCACATCAGCAATTGTGCCGAACCGCAGCCACAAACTGTCACAAATCCCCCCGGCTACCCGGTCAATCGTGGGTGAGAGCCGCCATTTTTGCCTCAGCGTGCCCGTGAAAAAGGAGAAGACGCATGTACCAGAACGCCCCGTTCGTCATCGACCCCACCGGTGCCGACCGGCACGCTGAGTACCGGGCACTGCGGGCCCGCGGCCCGGCCATCCCCGTGGACGTCCTTGGCCTGCGCGCCTGGGCGGTCAGCGACCCCGCCCTGCTCAAGACCCTGCTCACCAGCCCCGACGTGTCCAAGAACGGCCGTGTCCACTATCCGGACTTCCAGCAGACGATCCGCACGTGGCCGCTCGCCCTGTGGATCGAGGTGCAGAGCATGCTCACCGCGTACGGCGCCGACCACCGCAGGTTGCGCCGGATGGTCGCGCCCGCCTTCAGCGCCCGCCGCATCGCCAGGCTGAAGCCGGTCATCGAATCCCTGGTCGCCGAGCTGATCGACGAACTGGCCGCGCTGCCCCCCGGCGAGGTGGTGGACCTGCGCGAACGCCTGGCCTACCCGCTGCCGATCGCCGTGATCGGCCACCTGATGGGGGTGCCGGAAGACCAGCGGGGCGACTTCCGGCAGATCGTCGACAACGTCTTCGACAGCACGCTCACACCCGAGGAGGCCCAGGCCAATGCCGCACGTCTCTTCAAGGCCACTGACCAGTTGATCGCCACCAAGCGCCGCGACCCCGGCGACGACATGACCTCCCTGCTCATCGCGACCCGCGACGAGGAGGGCGACGGCACCGGCTTCACCGACGTCGAACTGCGCGACACGATGATCCTGATGATCAACGCCGGGTACGAGACCACCGTCAACGTCATCGACCAGGCCGTCCTCGCCATGCTGCGGTCTCCCGAGCAGCTCGACCTCGTCCGTACGGGCCGGGCCGCCTGGGCGGACGTGGTGGAGGAGACCCTGCGCGCCGAGCCCGCGATCAAGTACCTGCCGCTGCGTTTCGCCGTGACCGACATCAGGCTGCCCGACGGCCAGGTCATCGCCCAGGGAGCCCCCATCCTGGCCGCGTACGGCGCCGCCAACCGCCACCCGGACTGGCACGGCCGGGACGCCGACACCTTCGACGTCGCCCGCAAAGCGAAGGACCACCTGGCGTTCGGCTACGGCGTGCACTTCTGCCTCGGCGCTCCGCTGGCCCGCCTCGAAGTCGCCGAAGCGCTGCGTCAGCTCTTCGACCGTTTCCCCGCCATGGAACTGGCGGAACCCGCCGACGCGCTGCGGCCGATTCCCACGCTCATCAGCAACGGTCACCAGCGGCTTCCTGTTCGCCTGCGCCCCGCCGGGTAGGTGTCACAGAACGGGGCCCTGTCCGGTCTGAGCTGTGCAGGGCCGGACCGAACCGGCCGTCGTACCGCGAAGGAAGCCTGATGAGCACCGATCACACGCACCACCTGGACAATCCCGACAAGAGCGGTCCGCCGCCGAACATCGAGGTGGTCGCCACCGTGCCGGGCGCGCCGCCCGCGCCGGCGGGGGCCGAGGCGATGACGATCCGGGTCACGTTGCCGCCGAGGAGCCCTGGCGCGCCGCCACACCGGCACTCGGGGCCCGCGTTCGGGTACGTGATCAAGGGCGCCATCAACTTCGAGCTCGAAGGCGAACCGGTCCGGGTCGTACGGGCCGGCGAGGCGTTCTGGGAGCCCGGCGGGGACGTGATCCACTACCAGGACGGCAACCACCTGGACGACGAGGAGTCGGCCTTCGTGGTGACGATGTTCTGCGCGCCTGGGCAGCCGATGCTGACCGTGGTCAGCCCGGAAGAGCTGGAGGCCAGGCGCGACCGCCGGGCGTCATGACCGCACGGTGGGCGTGCCGAAGGCGGGAACCGGTCCGGTTCCCGCCTTCGGCGTCGCGACCTGGAAACCAGGCTCGCCTATGCGGTGTTCAGTGCGGCCCTGAGGACCTCGATGGCCTGGGCGGTGGCGGCGCGCGCCGCGCGGGTGTCGCGCAGCGGGTCGAGCATCATGAAGTCGTGCAGCGTGCCGTTGTAGCGGACGCTGGTGGTGGGGACCCCGGCCTGGGTGAGCCTGCGGGCATATGCCTCGCCCTCGTCGCGCAGCACGTCGCACTCGTCCACGACGACGAACGCCGGCGGCAGCCCGGCCAGCTCGTCCAGGCCGGCGCGCAGCGGTGAGGCGGTGATCTCGGCGCGCTGGGCCGGGTCGGTGGTGTAGGAGTCCCAGAACCAGGCCATCGCCCTGGCGGTCAGGTACGGCCCGGCCGCGAACTCGCGGTAGCTGCCCGTGTCCTGGGCGGCGTCGGTGACCGGGTAGTACAACGACTGGTGCACGAAGGTCACGTCGCCGCGCCGCTTGGCCAGGATGGTCAGCGCGGCGGTCATGTTGCCGCCGACCGAGTCCCCGGCCACCGCCAGCCGGGAGGCGTCCAGCCCCTCCTCCGCGCCGTGCCGGGTGATCCACTGGGCGGTGGCGTACGCCTGCTCGATCGCGACCGGGTAGCGGGCCTCGGGCGAGCGGTCGTACTCGACGAAGACCACCGCCGCGCCCGTCCCGACCGACAGCTCGCGCACCAGCCGGTCGTGTGTGCCGGCGTTGCCCAGCACCCAGCCGCCGCCGTGCACGTACAGGATCGCGGGCAGCACGCCCGTCGTCCCGGCCGGCTTGACGAGGCGTACCCGCACGTCGCCGACGCCGGCCGGGACGGTGATCCACTTCTCGTCCACGTCCGGCTTGCCGACCGGGGCGGCCTGCAGGTCGTCGAGCACCTTGCGGGCGCCGTCGGTGCCCAGCTCGTACAGGAACGGGGGCTTGGAGGTCGCGTCGGCGAGCTCCTGCGCCGCCGGCTCAAGGATGTTGTCCTTCATCTTGAATGCTCCGTCTTCCGGTCGGAGGATTGCTTCGCCCTCTAAGACCGGAGGGCGCCCGGTTCCGTGACACCGGGATCGGGAGCAACAACTGGGTATGTGCCGCTGATCTGCGAGGTCAGGCGGCCGGCGCCAGGTCCCCAGTAGTCGTCACCAGGGGACCCCAGTGGCCCGGGCCAGGGTGCCGACCAGGCTTTCCCAGGGCGCGACGCAAGGGCTCGACAACCGATCGTGATCGCAGTGGCATCGCCGGATGCCGCGGTGTGAACGGAGCCGAGATCGTGACTGTTGACCTTTTGGAGCCGCACAGAGAATCCGCGCAGCGGACCGACGACCGGCCGACGGGCAGAGGCGACGGGGCCGTCTCGGCGTTCGTCAGCGCCACGCCCCGCCTTTTCGCGATCGGCCTGCGCATGCTGCACGACGCGGGCGAGGCCGAGGACGTGGTGCAGGAGACGTGGCTGCGATGGGCCCGCGCCGACCGCTCGGTGGTCGCCAGCCCGCCCGCCTTTCTCGCGCTGACCACCACCAGGCTGGCCATCAACGTCGCCCAGTCCGCCCGCAGGCGGCACGAGACCGCCGCGGGCCCCTGGCTTCCCGACCTGACGGACCGCTCCGTCAGCCCTGAGACGGCGGCGGAGCGGCGCGAGGCGATCGGCGTCGCGATGCGGCTGCTGCTGGCGCGGCTGACCCCCGCCGAGCGCGCGGTCTACCTGCTGCGGTTGGCCTTCGACTACCCCTATCGCCGGATCTCCGAGCTCCTTCACCTGGGCGAGGACCACGCGCGGCAACTCGTGCGGCGCGCCCGCGACCACCTAGCCACTGGCCGGAGCCGGCCGGTGAGCGGCCTCGCGCACCGCCGCCTCGTACGCACGTTCCTCGCCGCCGCGGAGACCGGCGACCTCGCCCAACTGGAGGAGCTGCTCGCCGCTGGCGTCGATCACGCGCGTCAACCCCGCGACGTCCCCGGACCCGCGCCGATCACGCGCGCGCACTCCGTACGGCAGCCGCCCAGATCGTGACGGCGACCAGCAGGACGCAGACGGCCGCGATCGCCGCGACCACGGCGGCCACGCCGATCAGGGGCGCGGCGAGCGGCAGCGTCAGGACGACGGCGACGCAGCCGAGTACCGCGGCGGGCGCGATGACGGGCTCCGCGCTGACCAGCACGTGTACCGCCCACAGCAGGACAAGATAGACACCGACGGGCACGGCGACCGCGTAGCCGAGCATTAGCGGCGCGGCCGCGACATGATGCCCGCTCTGTTCCACCGCCACTTCGAGCCCCGCGCCGAGCGCGGCCAGGGCCGCGAAGATGCCGTAGTGACCGTATCCCCACAGGTAGGAGCGATGGCGGCGGTCGCTGAGACCTTCTCCCGCCGGCCCGAGAAAGTACAGCCACCACAGGGCGAACAGCAGGACGAGACCGGAGCCGGCGACGACCACGAAGGGACCGTTGACCTCACCCGCTTCGAGCGCGCCCGCGACTCCTCTGCTCGCGGCCAGCACGCTCTCCCCGAGCAGGATGATCGCGAACAGGCCGTAGCGCTCGGCGATGTGGTGCGGGTGCCAGTTGGTGGGCCTGGCTCGCTCGGCCCACCGTGGCACCGCGAGCTCCAGGGCGGCCAGGCAGACGAAGACCGGCAGGGCGAGCGCCGAGGGCGGGGCTCCTGTGTCCGCGACGGCGAGCCACAGCCAGCCCGCCTGCAAGACGGCGACGCCGCCCGCGTAGCGGAACGCGGTCCGGCGGCGCTCCGGGTCTTCGAGCCCGGCCCGCAGCCACTGGGCGACGAGCCCGACCCGCATGATGAGGTAGCCCAGCGAGACGACGCCGAAGTCGGCGTGGCCCATGGCGGCGGGCACACCGGCGGCCAGCACCAGTACCCCGGCCATCTGCACCATGGTCAGCAGCCGGTAGACGACATCGTCGGTGTCGTAGGACGAGGCGAACCAGGTGAAGTTCATCCACGCCCACCAGATCGCGAAGAACACCTGCAGGAACGGCACCAGCCCGGCCAGGGCGTGATCGTCGGCGATGAAGTGCGCGAACTGCGCGGTGACGGCCGCGACCGCGACCACGAACGTGAGGTCAAACAGAAGTTCGAGCTGGCTCGCGGCGCGGTGCGGTTCGTCGATGGGGCGCGCGCTCATCCGTACGCGGATCCGGATCATGGCGCCGGGTGGTGGCAAGGTCTCGCTCCTGTCGCGTCGAAACGTACGTTCCGCCTCTAAGACAGGGCGGCTTTCCCATCCGTGACAGCGCGGGCTACTCGTGGAAGCCGATCTCCCGGTGGGTGCCGTCGCACAGCGGTTTGTTGCCGGAATGGCCGCAACGGCAGAGCGTCATCCTGTTGCGGGTCTCCAGCGGCAGGCCGTCCGACCGTACGACCGGCACCCGGCCGGTCACCCAGAGCGCGCTCGCCAGCCCGTCCTCCTCCTCCAGGACCGAGACGGCCTGCGGGAGGTCGGGCTCGATCGTCTCGCCGCCGCGTTCGATCGCGAAGCTGTAGGAGCCGGACGGGCAGTTCCCGATGCGGCCCATGACCTCCGAGCGCACGTCGCTGTCGCCGGTGTCGGCCAGCATTTTGGCGATCGGCCTGGTACGGCCGATGCAGAAGGCGGCGTGGACGCACAACTCGCCCACCCGCTGCGCCGAGACGCCCACGCCGTCGTGCACGTGCTGCAGTTCCCGGTACGGGCGCATGACCGGGCTCTCCGTGCCGTCGAATGCGATCAGGGCGTGGGTCCCGTCGCAGAACGGCTTGGCGCGCGAGTGGCCGCAGCGGCACAGCGCGTAGGTGTCCTCGGTTTCGAGAGGTTCGCCGGTCTTCCAGGTCAGCGCGTCGTTCTCGGCGGAGACGAGTTTGCGTTTGCGTCTGAGCGGGACGCCGCCGTACACGACGTACGGGCCGTCGCGGAGCACGACGATCCGCTGCCCGTCACCGACGCTCCACCGGCGCGACTCGGGCGGCACGAACGAGAAGGTGGGCCCGGCCGTGACGCCGTCCTCGTCGGGCATCCGCAGCAGGGCCTCGGCCTGAGCCCTGAGCGCGTACATGGTGCCGGTGGCGACGGCGAGCAGCCTCGGGCTGCCGTTGAACGCCCGCTCCAGCAGGTGCAGGATCGCGCAGTAGGTGTGGTCGAACTCGTCCTGGGCCGCCCGGATCGCGCTGCCCGGCTCGGCCGGACGCGGGTTGGGCCGCATCGGGCGTATCCCGTCCGCGTCCACGAAGATGGTTTCGCCCGTGGGTCCTGACCGCGGGGTGTCTCCGCGCCGGTAGCGGCGGCCGAGTCTGAGTTCCTGGAAGCGGTAGTAGTGGGCGACCTCGTCGCGTTCCGGGTGGAAGATGTTCCGGTCGCCGTCCCAGACCTCGCCGCGGCCGGCGCCTTCGCCCTGTTCGACGATCTCCTCCAGCGCCGCCAGCGCGGAGTCCAGGCCGTCCACCGCGATCAGCCGGCCGGCGGTGTGCCGGAAGTGCGCGGCGCTCACCTGGCGGGCCGGATCGCCGCCGAAGACCTCCTTCTCCCCGAGCTGTTCGCACAGGTGGCGCAGTCCTTCTTCGATCGCGGCGTAGAACTGCCCGATCGTCTCGTACGCGTCGCTCTCGGCCGGGGCGCCGGGCGGCGCGGGCCGTTCCAGGCGCAGGAACATCTCCAGCGCCTGCGGGCCGAACGGGAGCAGCGACAACTCCAGATCGCCGTGCGGCAGCCCGCGAGGGTGCGGCGGCAACATCTCCGGCGTGTCGAGGCGCGGCCGGCCGCCGACGGCGTTCAGCAGGTTCGCGGCCAGCGCCAGGTGCAACATCTCCTCGGCGAAGACGCTGCCCACGACCTCCACGGCCTCGGGGTTGCGTTCGGGGTCCAGGGAGTACAACGCGCACAGGTACGGCGGCAGCGTCGCGTGCTCCAACTCGACCGCCCACTGCAAATGCTCACGCAGACTTTCCAGAGAGTCGATCCGCGCCTCACGCGGCATGATCGCCCGGCCCGGAGCCGTCCTCCAGCACCTCGACCGCGTCGTGCAGGCCCCGCAGGCCGATCTCCTCGCGCTCGGCCTCCGTCGGATCGAACAACCACTCGGTGACCGACAGGTTGACGCTCTCCTCCACGTGACTGGACTCGACCAGGGTCACCTCCGCCTCGATCTCGACCTTGAGCTCGTGCAGAGAGTGGTCGTCGCCGATCGAACCGCTCATCATTCCTCCCAAACGTGGCTGGTCAGCCGGCACCCGCGCCGGGCGCGGGTGCCGGCTGAGGGGGTTACTTCTTGGGCGGCGTGTTCAGGCCGGGCCAGTCGAGGTAGCGGATCGTGCCGAGCGAGGCGCGGTCGTCCACCGGGACCAGCGACTTCTCGCTCAGCTCGCTGCCGAAGTAGCGCGCGTGCGGGTCGGTGACCACCTCGCGCGAGTCGCCCCACGCGGTCAGCGCCGCGCGGAAGAACTCATCCATCGGGACCCGCTCGGGCCCGGCGATCTCGATCCGGCCGTTCAGCGGCGATCCGACCGCGGTAAGGCCGATCGCCTTGGCCACGTCGTCGCCCGCGATCGGCTGGAACAACACGGGCGCGATGTGCACCTTGCCGTCCACCGTGGCCTCGTCGGCGATGCCGCGGGCGAACTCGAAGAACTGGGTCGAGTGCACCAGCGAGTACGGGATGCCCGACTTCTCGATCAGCTGCTCCTGCGCGATCTTCGCCGCGAAGTAGCCGTTGTCCGGCATCCGCTCCGTGCCGACGATCGACACCGCGACATGGTGCCCCACGCCCGCCTCCGCCTCCGCCTCGAGCAGGTTGCGCGTGGAGGTCTCGAAGAAGTTCAGCACCGCCGCCCGCTCGAACGACGGCGAGTTCGACACGTCGATGACGACCTGCGCGCCCACCAGCACCTCGGCCAGCCCTTCGCCGGTCAGCGTGTTGACGCCGGTGTTCGGCGCGGCCGCCACCGCCTCGTGGCCGTGCTCGGTCAGCTTCGTCACCAGCTTCGACCCGATCAGGCCCGTACCGCCGATTACCACGATCTTCATCGCGATCCCTTCCATCCTCCGGGCCATCTCCGTTGCCACCCGGTCGCCAGCTAAGACCGGACAGCCTCCGCGCTTGTGACGGCTACGGCGAAATTCTTTACTGAACCGGTTATTTGGCCCGGCGGGGATCTTGGGTGTATGCAGATTCAGGCACTTGACGAGGGCGGGGGCGTGAAGCAGCGGATGCGTGAGAACGTGGGCTTACTCGGACGAGGACCGGAGTGCGCGCTCCTCGATCGGCTGATCGCGGCCGTCCGCATGGGGGAGAGCCGCGTGCTCGTGGTCCACGGCGCGCCCGGAGTCGGCAAGTCGGCGCTGCTGGAGTACGCGGAGAACGCGGCGACCGGCATGCGGGTGTTGCGCGCGGGCGGCGTCGAATCCGAGATGGAGCTCGCCTTCGCCACCCTGCACCAGTTGTGCGTCCCGCTGCTGGATCGGCTGGAGCATCTTCCCGAGCCGCAGCGCGACGCGCTGGAGACGGTGTTCGGGATGCGCGGAGGCACGCCGCCAGAACGTTTCCTGGTCGGACTGGCCGTGCTTACCCTGCTGTCGGACGCCTCGGAGGGGGCCCCGCTGCTCTGCGTGGTGGACGACGCGCAGTGGATGGACCGGGCCTCGGCGCAGGTGCTGGGCTTCGTCGCGCGGCGGCTGCTCGCGGAGTCGGTCGGCCTGGTCTTCGGCTCCCGCCGGCGCGCCCGGGACCTGCTCGGACTGCCGGAGCTGGAGGTCACCGGGCTGAAGCCCGCCGACGCGCACGCGCTGCTCAGCTCGGTGACCCACGTACGGATCGACCAGGACATCCGCGACCGGTTCGTGGCCGAGACCAGGGGCAACCCGCTCGCCCTGCTGGAACTGCCGCGTGAGCTGGCCGTGTCCAGGACGGCGAGCGGATTCGGCCTGCTGGACGCCGACACGCTGCCCGGCCGGATCGAGCAGAGCTTCCTGGCCAGGATCGGGGAACTGCCCGAGCAGACCCGGCTGCTCCTGCTCATCGCCGCCGCCGAGCCGGTCGGCGACCCCGCGCTGGTGTGGAGCGCCGCCGAACGGCTCGGCGTCACACCGACGACCGTCCTGGCGAGCGGGACGGACGGGCTGCTGGAGTTCGGCGCACGGGTGATCTTCCGCCATCCGCTCGTGCGGTCGGCCGTGTACGGGTCGGCGAAGGAGGGGGACCGCCGGGCCGTCCACCTCGCCCTGGCGGAGGTCACCGACGCGCGGACCGACCCCGACCGCCGCGCCTGGCACCTCGCCTCCGCGACGGCCGCGCCCGACGAGAGCGTGGCCGCCGAGCTGGAACGAGTCGCCGGCTGGGCGCAGGCGCGTGGCGGGCTGGCCGCCGCTGCGGCATTCCTGCAACGATCCGTGGCGCTGACCATCGACACCTCGCGGCGGGCCGAACGCGCCCTGACGGCCGCGGACGCCAGCCTCCGGGCGGGCGACATCGAGACCGCGCGCCGGTTCGCCGACCTCGCGGACCGGGACGCGCAGAGCGAGTTCCAGCGCGTACGGGCCCATCTGGCACGCGGTCACATCACGTTCGCGGCCGGCTTCAACAACGACGCGCCGCGGATGTTGCTGACCGCCGCGCGGCGGCTGGAGCCGTTCGACATGGACCTGGCGCGGGAGACGTACTTCATCGCCTGGGCCTCGGCGTCGTTCGGCGCCGCTAACCGGGACAGCCTCCTGGCCATCTCCCGTGCGATGCGGGAACTGCCCGCTCCCGAAGGCAGCCCGCGTGCCCTCGATCTCGTGCTCGAAGGCTACGCGCTGCTCATCACCGACGGCCGCGGCGCCGCGCTGCCCATCTTGCGGAGGGCCAAGACCGCGCTCGCGGACCATCCCGTACAGGACCTGCTCAAATGGGGCTGGGCGGCGTGTGGCGTGAGCGCGCTCCTCTGGGAGGACCGGATCATGCCCGACACGCCGACCAGGGCGGTCGAGGAGGTGCGTACCGCCGGCGCCCTGTCCGAGCTGCCCATCTACCTGCACGCGCTGGGCGTGCCGATCTCGCTGAGCGGCGAGTTCGCCGCCGCCGCCGCGCTCGTCGCCCAGTCCCAGGCCGTCGCCGACGCGACCGGCGTGCCCATGACGCAGCACACCCAGCTGCTGCTGACGGCGATGCAGGGCAAGGAGGCCGAGGCGTCGGCGCTGATCGCCGCCACGATCGAGGAGGCCGGCGCCGCCGGGCAGCTGAACGGCGTCGCCTCCGCCCACTGGGCGGCCTCGGTCCTGTACAACGGCCTGGCCCGCTACGGGCAGGCACTGCCGGCCGCCCAGGCCACCACCCGCAGCGCCAACGTGATCGTCTCCCAGTGGGCGCTGCCCGAACTGGTCGAGGCGGCGGCGCGGGCCGGGGACGACACAGCCGCGCGCGGGGCGCTCGAAGGTCTCGCGGACGCGGCGGAACCGTGCGACACGGACTGGGCGCAGGGCATCCTGGCCCGCTGCCGCGCGCTGCTGAGCGACGAAGCCGCCGCGGAGGACCTCTACCGCGAGGCGATCGAGCGGCTGGGCCGGACGATCCTGCGTCCCGAACTGGCCCGCGCCCACCTGCTGTACGGCGAGTGGCTGCGCAGGGATCGGCAGCGGGCCGAGGCGCGGGCGCACCTGCGGACCGCGTACGAGACGTTCGTGTCGATCGGCATGGAGGCGTTCGCCGAGCGGGCCCGGCGCGAGTTGCTCGCCACGGGGGAGAACGTGCGCAAGCGGACGAACGACGCCTCGGCGAGCGAGGAGCTGACGGCGCAGGAGCGGCAGATCGCGCTGCTCGTGCGGGACGGCCTGTCCAACCCGGAAGTCGGAACCCGGCTCTTCCTGAGCCCGCGCACGGTCGAGTGGCACCTGCGCAAGATCTTCGCCAAGCTCAGGATCAGCTCGCGCAGGCAACTCGGCGACGCACTCTCCGGCACCGAACCTTCCTGACGCGGCTGTGGCCGCGCCCGTCGCCTGGGGCGGCCCAGGCCGGGGAGCTGCCCTGGCCCGGGCCGACCAGTGACACTCACGGGTGCGACCCGGCGGCCGGCTGCGCGAGTCTCGGCGGACCGGACCACGCGCGCGAGCCGCGTCGTCCTCGATCCGAGGAGGCAGTCATGTACGAGCAGTCGCTGGACGGAGCCGTCGCGCTCGTCACCGGGGCCAGCAGCGGGATCGGCGCCGCCACCGCGCGCCGCCTGGCCCGCGAGGGCGCGGCGGTGGCCCTGGCCGCCCGCCGCCGCGACCGCCTGGAGCGGGTCGCGAGCGACATCGTGAAACTGGGCGGGGAGGCGGTCGTGTCAGAGGCCGACCTCACCGAGCCCGGCCGCGCCGACGACCTGGTGCAGGACACGCTGGATCGGTACGGGCGGCTGGACATCCTGGTCAACAACGCCGGCATCATGTTGCTGAACTCGGCGCTGCACACCACCGTCGAGGAGTGGGACCGGATGATCTCGCTCAACGTGGCGGCGCTGCTGCACGTCACGCACGCCGCCGTGCCGCATCTGATCTACGCGGCGTCCACCTCACCGCGGCAGGTGGCGGACCTGGTGAACGTCGGCTCGACGGCCGGCCGCGTCGCCCGGCCTGACAGCAGCGTGTACGGCCTGACCAAGTCCGGCCTGAGGTCGTTCAGCGAGTCGCTTCGCCAGGAGCTGATCGGCGAACGTGTCCGGGTCAGCGTGGTGGAGCCCGGCACCGTGGACACCGAACTGGTGGACCACGTCAGCGACACCACCAGGGACGCGGCCCGCCGGGAGGTGGCCGGCATCGAGGCGCTGCGGCCGGAGGACATCGCGGACGCGATCAGCTACATCGTCACGCGCGAGCGGCGGGTCGCCGTCAACGAACTGCTGGTCCGCGCCGCCGACCAAACCTGGTAACCAACACCCGCCCACCTCGCCCTCCCCGCCACTCTCCCCGGCCGCTCCTCCTTCCGCTCTTCCCGGCCACCCCACCCACCCCGGCCGGGCTAGCGGCGCGCGAGGGGCGGGCTACCGGGATCGTGAAATATCCGGATCGTGGAACTCCTGCTCGTCGCGTGCCAGGTCCCGACCGGGCCGCGCTCACCCAGCGGCACAGCCCGCCCCGCGGCCATCACGGTCGCCGGTCGCGGCCGGACCACGCCCGTAGTGGGCGAGGCACCGTGAGCCGGGCGTTCCTCGCCGCGGTGTGCGGGCTCGCGGGCCTGGCCCTGCTGGCCGTATGGCTGCGCGCCACGTACTTGGTGATCCGCGTCCGCGGCGACAGCATGGCCCCGGCGCTGCACCATGGAGACCGGCTGTTGTCCCGGCGCACACGCCTGGCGGCACTGCGCAACGGGCAGATCGCCGTCGTGCTGAACCCCCGCCCGACCGGCAGCAGGTTCCTGGTCAAACGCGTCGCCGCCCTGCCGGGTGATCCGGTCCCCGACTGGGCACGGACGGCCGTCGCCGACGACCTCGTCCCGGCCGGCAGGTTCGTCCTGATCGGCGACAACACCGAGGTCAGCTTCGACTCCCGCGAGCACGGCTTCTTCAACGCCGACGACCTCCAGGCCGTCGCCCTCAGAAAGCTGGAGCCGCAACATGCCCGCTGACGAGGAGCGCCCAACCGCCGGCGAGGCGAGCCCGACCGCGTCGCCGCGTGAGGCCGCCGGCGAGGTGCGGTTGGTGGTGTCGGCGCGGGAGGCCGCGGCCACCGCCTGGAGCGGCGCCGCCGTACCCATGATCGGGTATGCGGTCACCCTGCTCGGCGCGGCCGCAGCGCCGGTGGCGGTGGCCTGGCTGACCAAGCTGGTCATCGACGGCCTCACCGGAGACGCCACCCTGGCCGAGCTGCTGGCCCTGGCCGGGGGGCTGGCCGGCACCGGCGTAGCCGCCGCGATTCTGCCGCACTGCTCGCGCTACCTCGGCGGCCAGATCGGCCGCGCGATGGCGGCCACCACGACGGACCGGCTGTTCGCGGCCACCGCCCGATTCCCCGGGCTGCGGCCGTTCGAGGACCCGCGTTTCCTCGACCGGCTGCGGCTGGCCCAGGAGGGTACGTCCAGGGCCGACGGCATCGTCACCGAGTCCTTCGGCCTGATCCGCTCCTCCGCCACCGTGCTCGGCTTCGTCGGTTCCCTGCTGGTGATCAGCCCGGTCATGACGCTGATCGTGTTGTGCGCCGCCGTACCGGCACTCGTCGCGCAGCTCAAGCTGTCGCGCCGGCGTACGGCCATGATGAAGGAGATCGGCCCGGCCGAGCGGCGGCAGTTCTTCTACAGCACCCTGCTCAGCACCATCGAGGCCGCCAAGGAGATCAGGCTCTTCAACCTGGGCGGATTCCTGCGCGGCCGGCTCATGGCCGAGCTGTCGACGGCGCACGCGGCCAAGCGTCGGATGGACCGCAGGGAGTTGTCCGCGGAGGGGGCGCTGGCCCTGCTGTCCGCCGTGGTGGCCGGCGGCGGGCTCGTCTGGGCCATAGCCGCGGCCCGCGCCGGGACGCTCACCGTCGGGGACGTGTCGATGTTCGCCGCCGCCGTCGTCGCCGTCCAGGGCGGGCTCGACAACCTGGTCAACGGCATCGCGATGACCGACCACAACCTGCGCCTCTTCGGCCACTACGTGACGGTGGTCAGGGCCGCGCCAGACCTCGTGGTCCTCCCCGCCGTCCCGGGGCCGCTGCGCCGGGGGATCGAACTGCGCGACGTGTGGTTCCGCTACAGCGACGACCACCCCTGGATCCTGCGCGGCGTGGACCTGTTCATCCCGTACGGCGCCGCAGTCGCGCTGGTCGGGCTCAACGGTGCGGGCAAGAGCACGCTGGTCAAACTGCTCTGCCGGTTCTACGACCCGACCCGGGGCACGATCCTCTGGGACGGTACCGACCTGCGCGAGGTGCGCCCGGACGCGCTGCGCGAGCGGATCAGCGGCGTCTTCCAGGACCACATGGCCTACGACTTCTCCGCCCGCGACAACATCGGCGTGGGAGACCTCGGCGTCCGCGACGACCTGGACCGGATCCGCGCCGCCGCGCGAAGGGCCGGCGTGGACGAGTTGCTGACGGCCCTGCCGCGCGGCTACGACACGCTGCTCACCCGGCTGTTCAGCAGCGAGGAGGACCGGGAGGACGCTTCGACGGGCGTCGAGCTCTCCGGCGGCCAGTGGCAGCGTACCGCCCTGGCCAGGGCCTTCCTCCGCGACGGGCGGGACCTGATGATCCTCGACGAGCCGAGCTCCGGCCTCGACCCCGAGGCCGAGGCCGACGTGCACGCCCGGATGCGCGACCACCGCGCCGGCCAGACCAGCCTGCTCATCTCCCACCGGCTCAACACGGTGCGGGACGCCGACCTGATCGTCGTCCTGGAGGACGGGCGCGTCACCGAGCGGGGCGGCCACGACGACCTCATGGCGGTGGACGGCACGTACGCCCGCCTCTTCCGCCTCCAAGCCCGCGGATTTCACGAGACGAGCTCCCGTGAGGTCCGCGCCCAGTGAACCCCGAGATGAGAAAGGAGGTGAGACAGAATGCTGGACAAGCTCATCGACCGGTTGATTCCCACGGTCAAGGCCGACGCCGCGTGCACGCCGAGGTGTGTGCAGATCGGCACGCCGAGCGCCGGGTGCTACCTGATGCGGTGCACCAATGGCGACTGCTCCACTCACACGGTCACCATCTGCGACTGACTCGGCGTGGAAAGGTGGGAAGGGTGAAGTCCATCACCGCCCTGGCGGACCGGATCGTCGCCTTCGTCGTACCGGCGGGCGACGCGCAGGCTGCCTGCACCGCACGCTGCGTTCTGCAGAGCACGACCTGCACCGGCAGCATCTGCTGCTCGGTGTTCCAGTGCTGGCGGACCGACTGCTCGGTCTACATCAGGAAGCAGTGCGCTTAGGTAACCAAAAGGGATAGCCCTCTGGCCGGCGCCGGCCAGAGGGCAGTTCCCTGTTCTACAGAGACGCGCCCCGGAGTATGTCCTGGTGCCGGCGGCGCAGGTGGTCGGCCGGTTCGATGCCGAGCTCCGTACTGAGGATGTCGCGCATGCGCCGGTAGGCGTCGAGCGCTTCGGCACGGCGGCCGCGCCCGGCCAGGGCACGCAGCAGCAGCTCCCACAGGGACTCGCGGAAGGGGTGGGCCTCGACGAGGCGCTCCAGCTCCGGGATGACCCAGTTGTGCGGACCGAGCCGCAGCTCCGCCTCCACCCACAGCTCGGACGCGGTCACGTGCAGGGCGTCCAGGCGGCGGCGCTCGCGGCGTACGGTCTCGACGTCGATCTCCGGCGCCAGCGGACCGTGCCACATGTCCAGCGCCTCCCGCAGCAACTCGGCCGCCCGCACGGGACTGCCCGCGGTCAGAGCCGCCGATCCCCGTACGAAACACCGCTCGAACGCCCTGACGTCCACGGCCCGGTCCGGGACCGTCAGCGTGTAGCCGTTCCCGAAAGTGGTCAGGTCGACGCCGTTGGCGGCCAGCGGCGCCAGAGTGCGCCGCAGGCGGTAGACGTACGTCTGCAGGCTCGCCCTGGCCGTGGCCGGCAGCTCCTCCGGCCAGAGCTCCGTCATCAGCCGATCCACGCTGACCACCCCACCCGGCCGCAGCATGAGGACGGCGAGGATCGCCTGCTGCTTCGCGGCCCGGACGTGGATCGCGCGGCCCCCGCCGTCGACCACCGCCATGCGCCCCAACAGTTGGAACATCGTGTACCTCCCGATCGGCATTGTGTTCGGGGCGGGTATGTTCCAGGTATGACGGGCGCATGTGCCGCAGATCGCCGGCCCGCGCCCCCCCCACGTAAACGCACTTCGGACCCCGGTTGCCCGAGGTCCGAAGTGAGGTCAGCCGGCCGTTCTCAGGTGACGGTGCCAGGCTGGGCGGACAGCAGGGTCTGCGCCCAGCCGGTGGTGTCGACGGTGCCCTGGCCGGTCAGGTCGTCGCCTTGGCCGTCGTAGGGGTTGCCGTCGTGGTAGCGGTACAGGGCGCCGGCGGGGTTGTGGCCGAAGTAGACGCCCGCGCCGGGGGACAGGAGGCTGTCGAAGTTCTGCCAGGTGCTGTCGCGGAGCTGGTGGCGCTGCCAGTTGCCGGCGCCGATGACGCGGTAGGAGATGAGCAGGCCGCCGGTCGTGGTGCCGAGAATCCAGTCGGGTCCGGTGGCGGTGAGGGTTTTGAGCGCGAACCCGGTGCCGATCTGGGTGTTGCCGGTGATGTTGCTCAGGCTCGGTTTGGCGGCGGTGACGGTGTAGCGGCGCAGGGTGTCGCCGGCGATGCCGAAGAGGTGGCTCTTGCCGTCGTACGCGAGCAGGTCATGGGTCCAGCCGGTGCCGAGCCGGACGGGGGTCTCGAAGATGAGTTCCTCGTCGTTGGTGCGGATGTCGACGCGGTAGAGCTCGCCGTCGGAGCCCTCCTTGGTCACCAGGAGGGTGTTGAAGTTCAGGGTGGCGATGGCCTTGGGCTTGAAGCCGAGTGCGGCGGTGGAGATCACCGCGCCGTGCGTACGCCGGCCCGTGGCGGCGTCGACGGCCGTGTACGTGAGCCGTCCGTCCGGCAGCACCCCGTAGATCGAGGCGGTCCCCTCAGGCGCGGGGTTGGAACAGTTGCCACTGGTGACGTTGCGCCAGGTCCGGTTGTTCGCCTGGCCGTAGGTGACGCCGTCGAAGGTCGGCCTGACCCGCTCCGAGCCGGCGAAGCCCCAGGAGGCCGAGCCGTCGCCGTTGGCGTCGTAGCCGAGCTCGAAGTGCAGGTGCGGGTGGCCGTTGGAGGTCTCGCCGGTCTTGCCGACCTTGCCGATCACCGTTCCCCGCTGCACCCGGTCCCCGACCGATACGGCACGCGACTGCAGGTGGATGTACGTGGTGAAGTAGCGGCCACCGTGGTCGATCTGGATCATGTTGCCGGCGTTGCCGTGAGTGTAGGACTGCCTGACCGTACCGGCGGCGGGGGCGACCAGGGTGGCGCCGTCGGTGCCGTGCTGGTCCGGCTCCTTCACCATGTCCAGCGCGGGAGCGTGCGCCCAGGTGTCCAGCCGCCACTTCTGGCCACAGGGGAAGGGCAGCTGGAGGTCGGGCGCGGCCATCGTTCCAGAGGTGGGAGTGGCCGTCGCCTGGCTTGCCGCGCCGACGACGCCCAAGGTGGCGATGAGCGTCGTGGTGGCGACGGCACGTAACAGGGTGAATCGGGGCATGGGATTTTCCTCCGCGGTCATATGCCGGGCCCGGTGGGATGTGCGAATCCTGGAATGGCGAATCCTTCTGGCACCGCTCTGGCGGCAGCGTTTCATTTGATGGATTTCGCGCTCATTCCACGGGCCCGACCGTAGACAGCGGCGGTATGCCGTCAGTATGGCCGCGGTATACCCGGGTCAGTTCCCGGCAGGGCCTTTGACGTCGTCCCAGATCGGATTGTCCACCATGACGCAGGGCTTGACCTGGCCCTTCACCACGTAGGCGGAGAACTGCCATTTCACGTCAGGTCCGGTCGCCCGGCCCCGGTTCTCGCTGAACGCCATCACCAAGGTCTGACCCTTGCCGACCTGGCGAGGATCGATTCTCAGACCTGAAAGGTGCAGGCGAGCCGCCTTGTCAGAAGCGGAATTCTCCCATTCCTCCGGCGAACCGCCCCCGATTATCTCACCCCTGTTCTGCTGGCAGACCTTTCCTGGCTTGAGGTAGGTGATGTCGGTGGTCACGCCGACCTTCTTCAGATCCTGTTCCAGCTTGTCGGCGTCCCTGAATTCGTTGAGGGTGACGCTGATCGTGCCGTCGGTGTTCTGGGTCACCGCGTACGCCGGCTGCTCCGACCCGGTCAGCATCGGCACCGCGATCGCCGCCGCCGCGGCCAGCCCTGCCACCCCTGCCCCCGTGAACAGGCGTCGGACGGTACGGCGGCGTCGTTCGGCGCGCTCGGTGATCTCGGCCTTCAGTTCCATCAGAATCTGCTCCTCGAAACTCATCCCGGTGTTCCTTCCATGACGAAGGGGAGCCCTTGCAACGTGCGGCGGGCGCGGTGCAGCCGTACCTTCGCGGTTCCCGTACGGATGCCGAGTGCCATCGCCGCCTCGGCGACCGTGAGCTGGTCGATGACGACCAGTTCCAGCACGGCGCGGCCGCCTTCCGGCAGGTCGGACATGGCCTTGAAGAGCTGCCTGGCGGCCCGCTCCGCGTCGATGCGCTCTTCGAGCCGGGCCAGGTCGTCGGTGTCCAGCACCCGCCGCCCGTTCACCCGGTTCCGTAGCCGCGACTCCTTGAACGCCCGGCGCCGCTCGGTCGACAGCGTCTTGCGTGCCACGCCGTACAGCCAGGCGATCTCGCCGCCCAGTTCGGGCCGGTAGGTGTGCGCGGAGTCGAGCACCGCCATGAAGACCTCGGCCACCAGGTCGGCGACCGTGTGGGGGTCATCGACTCGCCGGGCGAGGAAGCGGGTGACCGCATCGACGTGCCGCCGGTAGAAGGCTTCGAACGCTACGTGATCCGTGGCGATCTCTGCCTGTTTGAGACGCACCGGCCATGCTCCCTTCGTCGACTAACACCCCTCTTTGGTCAGAAACCAGGAGAAGGGTTACACGAGGGAGTCGTGTGCAGCGCGGTACGGGGGATGAGCAGGGGCTTGTTCGCCGCCGGATGGTCAGGCGGGAAGGGGCCGGTTCGGCCGGTGTTCCCCGGTGGCACCGCGGTGCCGTGGCAGGGCCGTGCCGCCGGGGAACCCGGGTCGTGATCTGTTACGGGTTGACGATGAGGTAGTCGACGACGAGCCCGATCGGGCTGGTCCAGTCGACGTGCACGCGGATCGTCACCGCGCCGTTCTCCGGTGCGACGTTGTAGACCAGGTACTTCGCGTCCCCGACGAGCTTGCCGCCGTCGGCGGTCGGACCCTCGCTCGCCGCGACGAACACCCTGGTGTTCGGTCCCACGCTGGTCGTGTTGAGCCTGAGCCGCCAGAACCCGTTCCGTGCGCCCCAGTTGTGGCGGTAGGTGAAGCCGATGCCCGAGAGGTCCTTCGTGGTGATCCCGGGCGGCTTGGCCGCGCCGAGCATGGTGATCGACGCCTCGTCGAGAGTGGCCTCCAGGGCCTGGTCGCTGTACTCCGCGGACGTGTCTTTCACGACAGCCTCCTTAGAGTTGGAGCCGTGGGCGGTTCCAGGCGCGCCGAAACAAACTCGCGGAACCATGGCTCGCAGAACCATGGCTCGCAGGACCCGGCGAAGGGTCACGGGACCGGTGTACTCGCTTCGCCCGCCCGGGAATCCACCCCTGAATGCGCTCAACATCCTCCCGCTGACCATCCATGTCAAGGCCATTGACGTACAGAGGTTTGTTCCGCGCTTTCCGCGCGCACTCATGGGACGGCAAACAGTCAAACAATCTCCGGCAAAAAATGCGGGGGCCGCGGCGGTTCGCGCAGCACAGCCAACGGGTGTGAATCATGCGCGGCACGAGAACCGCCGCGGCTACTCGGTTTTATTTCCGTTCGGTCTACCACCAGTCGCGTCCCCAAGGGCCGCCCCACCAGCGCCTGCGGCGGCGGCAGCGACGGCGGCGCCAGCGGCGCCGTCCGCAGCCCCCTCCTTCAAGGAAGCCATTCACTCCGGACATTGCTTCCTCCCCCCGATCAATTAATCCCCATATACGACACTAACCCCCAAATCGTCCATATATCCGGTTATATTCCGCTATTTCGCGGAACCTTTGCATCGACTTCACAACGCAAAATCCAACCGGTTTCGGTGGGCGCCCCACGAGGGAGTTGACTGTGGTTCCTGGGCGGGGCGGCGGGCTACGTCACCCCCCAGCCTGTCGCGGCCCAGCGTTGGCCAGCTCCTGGAACGCCTTGACCGCGGCGGTCGGCACCCGCTGGAGGACTCCGCCGCCATCGGGCACCAGGTCGTACAGCCCCATCTGCACCAGCCACTCCTCCGCCGGCCGCGTGGACTCCCGGTAGAGCCAGTCGACCAGCGCGAACATCGGCCACCAGGTGTAACCCACCAGATCCAGGCCCTCGGCGCGGAGCCGGTGCGCCAGTTCGACGCTGTCCCTGAGCCAGGCCACCCGCTCCTCCGGGGTGCCCGCGCGGCTGGTCTCCGTCACGAACAGCGGCCGGCCGTAACGGTCGGCGAACTCACGCAGCAACTCCTCCAGGCCCGCCGTGCCCGCCCACACCGGCTCCGGCTTGGGGGTGGTGAGCCGCTGGGTGGTGAAGGCCGGGTAGTAGTTGACGCCCATCACGTCCGGTACGACCGGTTCCAGCGACTCCAGGTCCCGGTCGGTGACGCCGTTGGAGCGCAGGTAGGCGTAGAGCGGATGGCGGTTGTCCACCTTCCCCGTCACCAGGTCCATGATCAGGTAGCGGCGCTCGTTGAGCAGGTCGGTGCCGCCCTCGAAGCGGAAACTCGCCTCGACGTGGACGAACGACGCCTCCGGCTGGACGGCGGCGATGCCGCGCTGGGTTTCCTGGATGCCCCTGGTGAGCGCCATGGCGAGCTTGACGAACCCGTCGTCGCCGGTCAGCGCCGGCGGCCACAGCCCCTTCTCGCCGCACTGGATGGCGTTGACCATGGGCTCGTTGAGCGGGGTCCACACGTGCAGGCGGTCGCGGTAGCGCTCGGCCACGCGGGCGGCGTACGCGCTCACCCGACGTGGATAGTCGGCGTTGAGGAACTGGTTGTCCAGCCAGAGCGGGGTCCCGTAGTGCATCAGGTCCACGATGCAGGTCAGGCCCACCTCGTCGAGCCGGTCCACGACGCGGTCGAGCCAGTCCCAGCGGAACGTGCCGGGCTCGGGCTCGATCAGGTACCAGGGGATGCCCCAGCGGATCATCTCCGCGCCGGTCTCGGCGGCCCGGCCGAGGTCGGCGTGCCACAGGTGGTAGTGCTGGGTCAGCTCGTACTCGTCCAGCCGCCGCCTGGCGGGGAACTCCTGGGGGACGAAGGTGTCCTCGATGCCGACCGCGAACCGCAGGCGGCCGTCCTCGTACCAGCGCATTTACTTGATTCCCGTCGTCGCCACGCCGGCCACGAACCGGCGCTGAATGATGATGAAGAAGATGACCACCGGCAGCGGCGTCGGCACGGAGGCCGCCATCAGCGGGCCGTACTGCGCCGCGTTGTACTGCTCGACCAGGGATTCGACGGCCGCGCGGTCGGGGCCGGTGAAGCCGTTCCAGAACTTGAGGGTGACGGCGCCGCCCGCGTCACGCACGGTCTCGCCCACGCCACGCAGCCCTTGACCCGCAGGCCGCCGTGACCAGCACGATCAGCGCCGCCGCGAGGATCGGCCGGGCCTTCGTGGGCAGGTCCTTCGCGGCGGGCTGGGCGGCACCGCCTTCGGCCGGTCGCCGAGCGTGAGCTGGGCGGAAACCATGGGAGCAATCCTCCTTGCTTGGGTTCCGCCATCTATACAGTGTCTTATTCAACGTTGTAAAGCAGGGCGTAAACTTTCGCTCCATGGACAGAGCGCGTGTCGGCCTCAAGGACGTGGCCAGGCTGGCCGGCGTCTCGGTGAAGACCGTCTCCAACGTGGTCAACGACTACGTGCACGTCACCCCGGCCACCAGAGCCCGGGTCACGGCGGCCATCAAGGAGCTCAACTACCGGCCCAACCTGTCGGCCAGGAACCTGCGCCAAGGGCGTACCGGGATCATCGCGCTGGCCGTGCCCGAGCTGGACATTCCGTACTTCGCGGAGCTGGCCAGGCTCGTGATCGCGGCGGCCGAGGAACGCGGGCTGACCGTGCTCATCGACCAGACCGGCGGTGTCCGCGAGCGCGAGCAACTCGTCGCCGAGAACTTCCGCGCGCACCTGATCGACGGCGTGATCTTCAGCCCGCTCGCGCTCACCCCGGAGGACCTCGCCGCCCGTATGGACGACACTCCGATGGTGCTGCTGGGCGAGCGGGTCTACGAGGGCCCGGCCGACCACGTCGTACTCGACAACGTCGCCGCCGCCAGGGAGGCGACCCTGCACCTGGCCGGGCTCGGCCGCCGCCGCGTCGCCGCCATCGGCGCCCAGGACGACGTGGCCGCCGAGACCTCCCGCCTGCGCCTGACCGGCTACCTCGACGCCCTCACCACCGCCGGCCTGCCCGCCGACGACCGCCTGATCGTGCCCGTCGAGGACTACCACCGCGCCGACGGCGCCCAGGCGATGGCCACCCTCCTGGACTCCGGCGCCGCCTCCGACGCCGTCTTCTGCTTCAACGACCTGCTCGCCCTCGGCGCACTCCGTACGCTCCTGGAACGCGGCTTCGCGGTGCCCGACGACGTCGCACTGGCCGGCTTCGACGACATCGAGGACGGCCGGTACGCCACCCCCACCCTCACCACGATCTCTCCCGACAAGGCGGGCATCGCCGGCCGGGCCGTGGAACTGCTGGCCGACCGCATCGCGGGCGGCTCGAAGGTGGCGGCGCGGGAAGTGCGGGTGGGTCATCAGCTGGAGGTACGGGAAAGCACGAGGGGGCGTCACGCCTGATCGCCACAGAAGGTTCGCCCCGACCTCTTGTGCACCCCGAATGTCGGTCGTCTCAGCGATGAATCCGCCGGCGCCCATCGGTCTACCTTCCAACTGAGCACCTCAACCGACTCATCGGGAGCAAGGCATGGGCCTCATCCACATAGAGCTGTTCGCGACCCTCGACCTCGTCGGGCAGGCGCCCGGCAGCCCCACCGAGGACCCGGAGGGGTTCCCGTTCGGCGGCTGGCAGGCGCCCCTGCTGGACGAGGTCGCCGGGGCACAGGTCGGCAGCGCGTACGAGGGCACGGACGCCCTTCTGCTCGGCCGGCGAACGTACGACATCTTCGCCGCCTACTGGCCGCACCAGGAGGGCGGCCACGACAACGAGATCGCCACGCTCTTCAACACCATCCCGAAGTACGTGGCCTCCCGCGGCAAGCCCGACCTCCCGTGGGCCGGCTCCACGCAACTCGGCCCGAACCTGGCCGACGCGGTACGCGAGATCCGTGACCGGCACGAGCACGTGAAGGTCGTCGGCAGCCTCAACCTGGTGCAGAGCCTCCTGCGCGAGAAGCTCTTCGACCGCCTCGACCTCTGGCTGCACCCGATCGTGCTCGGCATCGGAAAGAAGGTGTTCGACGGCGGCGCGGTGCCCACCAACATCACCCTCCTCGAACCCCCGGCGGCCGGCCCGAAGGGTACCGTCTACCTACGCTACGGACTCGCCGACGGCACACCCGGAACAGGCGACATGAGCGCCCCCGACCGCGGCACCGCCCGCAACGCCTGAAGCTGGGTCGCGATATGGGCGTCCGAGGCGCCGCTGCCGTCCGGGGTCAATCATGGGGATATCTGACGGACTTCCGATCCTCGGGCAGCCCTGCGATGACGACGAACCGCGAGCGGAACTCGCTACGAACCGGATGCCCCTCAACCTCGCCGCGAGCTTCGACAGGGGAAGTGGGGCCGGGAGGAGTGACGGCACAGTACAGCAGCGACCTCCCACAGCCGATCTCCAGCATGGTCGCCCCCGCCAGAGACATCGACGAGTATCCGGCCCGGTCATCGGGCGCCACGATGCCGAAAGCCACCGACGGATCGACGCTGGCAGAGCCGCCCTCCTCGTCCTGAAGCGGCGGCCCCGCCGCCAGATAGGCCGGCTCCTGGCCGCCGCGGGGCCGTAGGTAGACGCCGCACCGATTGCCCTCCTGAATCAGGGCAGTCAGGGTGAACGCAGGCGTTTCCACCGTGCCGAGTATCCGGCCACTCACATCCACGGGCAGCGGCGTCCCAGAGGCCGGCGAAACCCTCGCCGCTTCCGTCAACTTCCAGGTCTCCGGCGCGGAAGGGGATGACGAGGAGCAGGCCGACACCGCCGCGACCCCGCACAGACAGGCGACCCACCACGGACACCCACCCGAGGATCGTTCCACGCGGAGAGACCGGAGCCACCGAGGAAAAGACCGTCGTCGTGCGCATCGCTCAGCTCTGGCTCCCGTCGAAACAAACCCCTGTCGGCTTGTACACCCAGCTTTCGAAACTCCGAAGGGCGTGCGAGGCGCCATGCAGACCTCCAGGCGTGTCCAGCCGATCAGCAACGCCCTCACCGTACGCGCGTTTCACCTTCTGTGGCTATATGAAAACCGAGAGTAGTTATGGCTCGGTCGACGTGCCATGCGACGGCGGTCGGGCCGTTCCGGTCGGTGTCGTCGTTCGGAGCCTGCCCGATGACCCCCGCCCACGAGCCCAACTCCCGATACGGGCCCTGTGGCGAGCCCACTCCCGCAGTAGGAGAGTGTGTACGACGCACGTCGTAACCAGGGGCGCGTAGCCCCACCTGCCAGCCCGGAGAAACAACATGGCCGAGGAGAACGCCACCAAACTCGCGGTGCTCATCGATGCCGACAACGCTCAGCCCGGAGCCATCGCGGGGCTGCTGGCGGAGGTCGCCAAATATGGCACGGCCCACGTCAAGCGCGCCTACGGCGACTGGACCGGAGCGAATCTGAAAGGCTGGAAGGACCAACTCCTGGCCCAGTCCATCCAGCCGATACAGCAGTTCGCGTATACCACCGGCAAGAACGCGACCGATGCGGCATTGGTCATCGACGCGATGGACTTGCTTTATTCCGGACGCTTCGACGGGTTCTGTATTGTCTCCAGCGACAGCGACTTCACGCGCTTGGCTCAGCGCTTACGTGAGTCCGGCCTGACCGTGTACGGGTTCGGCGAGCACAAGACGCCCAAGCCTTTCGTCGCGGCGTGCGACAAGTTCATCTATATCGAGAACCTGACCTACGGCCAGCCCGGCGCGCCACTCACCGGCGCCGTGGTCATGCCGACGGCGCGCTCAGCCGTAAGACTGAAGGCGGACACCATGTTGGTGAACCTGCTCCGCAACGCTGTCGAGGCGTCCTCTGACGATGATGGGTGGGCGGGGCTGGCCGCTGTCGGGCACATCATCACCAAGCAGCGCCCGGACTTCGATTCCCGCAGCTACGGCCACGCCAAGCTAAGCGATCTCGTCGCGGCTACCACGCTGTTCGATCTGGACCGCCGCATTCTTGGCGACGGGAAACCAGCCGTCATCTACATCCGCGACAGACAACACCAGCGCACAGCACCCAACAAGCCCCCGCCCGGCAGCGCACCTACGCCGGCAATCACTCCAGGACAGAGGGAAGCGAGTGTTACCAGCGCAGGGGAAGGCGCATCGGCATGACCTTCGCCGGAGGCACACACGGCGCTGCGGCCGCTTCCGCGGCGTCAGGGTAGGTTCCTCCGACCAACCCGAACGGCAAGTGCGACATTGCCGCAGTTGCACCGGCGGGGACCGAGAGAAGAAACTCCTGCACCAGACCGGCGAACGCGCATGGCGCCGAAACGACGCGGACGACCGGCCGCCCCTGGCGCGCCGGACAAGACACGGTTCATCTCATCGAATCGACACGACGTCCAGCCGACCAGGACGACCTCCACGCGCCAAGTGATGCCGTCCCCGAGCAGGGTGGCGCCGACTGCCAGCAGGCTCACCGAGATGAGGCCGGCACCCGACCGGCGGACGTACGCTCGGGCGGCCTGCGCAGGCCCGCCGGACCTCGTTCCAGCAGAGAGACGAACAGCTCGTTCATGTTCTGCGGTCTAATCATGAGCGGCGCGGTCGCGGTGGGCGCGGATCTCGTCGTGGTGGTCGGAGGCCCAGCCGATCAGCTGTTTGACGATGTCGAGCAGGCCGCGGCCGAGCGGGGTGAGGGTGTACTCCACGCGCGGCGGGACCTCCGCGTAGGCCGTGCGGGTGATCAGCCCGTCCTGCTGCAGCTGGCGCAGGGTGTGACTGAGCATGCGCTGGGAGATGCCGGGGACATCACGCTGCAGGTCGGTGTAGCGCAGGCGGCCGTCCTCCAGGGTCGCGATGATCAGCATGCTCCACTTGTCGCCGACCCGGTCCAGGATCTGCCGGATGAAGGCCATCTGGTCGGCCGGGATCGCCGCGCAGGGCCCCCGGCTCGCGGCGGCCGCCGCTCTCCCCGCGTGCTCCATGACGCACATTCCCCTCCGTGACGCACAGTGATGTGCCTTTTGTAAGCCTCTCCATACTGTCCTATCTTGACGTTACGCACAAATAGTAGGAATTGGAGGGCGCGCGATGCAGGTCGAGATCTGGTCCGAGGTGGCCTGCCCCTGGTGCGGGCTGGGCAGTCACTGCCTGGAGCGAGCCGTCGAGCGGTTCGAGTACGGCGAACGCGTGGAGGTGGTCCACCGGTCCTTCCCGCTCGGCAGCAGGTCCTCCATGACGCCCGCCAGGCGCAGCGCCTGGGCGCGAGCGGCGCCCCGTTCATCGTCGTCGACGGCCGGTACGGCGTCGCCGGCGCGCAGGACAGCGACAGTCTGCTGCAGCTCCTGCGCAAAACCTGGGCGGAGACCCACCCCGTCACCTTCGCCCCCAGCGGCTGCGCCGTCCCCCCCTCCGCAACTTCCTGACCCCACTCCCCATGGAAAGTGAACTGATCATGCCCACTCTCGCCATCGTCGGCGCAGGCCCCGGCATGGGCCACGCCATCGCCCGCACCTTCGGCTCCCGGGGCTACGACGTCGCCCTCATCGCCCGCAACCGAGCCAAGCTCGACAACCTCGTCGGCCGGCTCACCGCAGAGGGCATCACCGCCGCCGCGTTCCCGGCGGACGTGCTCGACCACGACGCGCTGACCCGGGCTCTCAAGGACGCCGCCACTCGCTTCGGCGGTATCGACGTCCTGGAGCACTCCCCGGCCCCGAGCATCGGCTCCATGGCCCTCGCCACCCCGTCCCAGACCAACCCGTCCGACGTGCGGGGCCTGATCGACCTGCTGCTCTACAGCGCCATCACCGCCACCCAGGCCGTCCTCCCCGCGATGCGCGAAGCCGGGACGGGCACCCTGCTCTACACCAACGGAGGCGGCTCGATCGACCCCCACCCGATGCTCGGCAACGTCAACGCCGCCCAGGCAGCCCTGCGCAACTGGGTGCTCAACCTGCACAAGGAGCTGGCCGGCACCGGCATCCAAGCCGCGCACGTCGCCATCGGCGTGTGGATCGGCGCGGGCGGCCCTCCCGGAGCCCCGACCGCGCAGGCCGAGGAGATCGCCCCTGTCTACTGGGACCTGCACACCCAACGCAACGAAGCCGAACGCGTCTTCACCGCCTGACACCCTCCCAGCTCTCCGCACTGCATCCTGATCCGCTCCACCCCCATCCGCCGCGGCGCTCGTGAGGTGCGGCAGACTCACACCGGCTTGTCCGGAGATCGCCTGCCTGCAGGACATTCGTGTTCTTCCCCGGCCCGCCGGCCTTCGTCCGCCTGACCGTCGTGTGCGGTGCGCAGGCTGCGGAAGGCGCTCCACTCCGGAAGGCCCACCTCCCACAACCGCACCGTGCCATCCTGGCCGGCCGAGGCCAGCGTGCGCCCATCCGAGCTGAACGCCACCGACAACACCGTGGCTTGGTTGCCCAGGATGGCTCTGCCGGGGCGGCGCAGGATGTTGACCATGCTGGCGCGGGCTTCGGGGGTGGGACTGATCTTCCATGCCGTCGCCGCGAACCGAGCGGCGAGCGTCGGATCATCAATGACGCGTTCGCTGCGTTCGGCCAGGCGGCGTGATACCGCCTTGTCGCGCTGACGGTCGGACTCCTGTTGAGCGCTGACCGCGTTCTGCTGGGCGCGGATCGCGACGGTGGCGGCGACCAACGCCTTTCGGCACCCGACCTCCAGCCGGACGACGACAGCCCCTTGGCCGAACTGCGTTACGCGGCCGCCGAATTCGAGCTGAGCTTCGGTCTGGTGCCCGCTCATCTGCAGGGCGAATACAGCGGAGTCTTCGGGCTCGGGCAGGGTTTGGCCGCGTCCGCCGGCCCGTACCTCCTCGCGGTGCTCGTGCTGGGAGTCGGTACGAACGGATGGATCGCCCTCGGCGTTCTGATGGTCGCCGCGGGGCTCATGGTTCCGCCGGCTGTGGCGTGGGCGGAGCGGACTCGTTCACATGAACCCGAGGTCGACTCCGCGCCCAAAGCGTCAGCGTGACCAGTTCTTACGAGCGGCCGACAGCAGGTGGTCCGCCACTGCGACCGCGGCGATGACGGCGAGCACGATGAGCAGGTTGACGCCGTACGTGAGCGGCAGGATCGAGGGATTGTCGGCCCTGCGTCCCAGCGCCAGCACGGTCGGGAGGGTGGCCAGGGCCACGGTCGCCGCCACGATCAGGGCGGAGCGCACGGAGGAGGGCCAGCGGCCGATCACCGTGCCGGCGGCCGCGACTCCCGGGGCGAGCAGGCCGTCGTGGACGGCGAGCACCCCGCCGAACCACAGCGCCCAGCCGATCAGGATGCCGTCGGCCGCCAGTCCGCCCAGGCCGAGCACGATCAGCGCGGCGCCCGCCGCGTAGCCGGCCCATCTCATGCCACCCTCACTTCCTCGATCCACTTGGTCTGCTGGACGCCCGGCCGGTTCGGGGCGATCAGGCGTACGGGGAAGCCGTGGTCGAGGTCCAGCGGTTGCCCGTTGACGCGCAGAGCCAGCAGCGTGAGCGGGTCGTTCCAGTGGGGCGGACGGACCTCGCTGCTTCGATACCAGCCTGCCCGTTCGAGTGACACGACGGTGACGAAGGCGTCAGGGGCGGCGCCGGCGGCCTTGAGCAGGTCGCGCAGTCGTACGCCGGTCCACTCGCACTCCACGCTCCAGCCCTCCACACAAGAGAGCGGCAGGCGTACGGAGTGCTGCGGCATCGCGGTGAGGTCGGCGTAGCCGAAGGTCATGGGCGTGTGGACGGCACCGGTGATTCGCAACCGGTAGTCCGGGACCGCGACCACGCCCGCCGCCGCTGCCGACCGGTTGACCGGCAGGCCCTGGGATCCGACGCGAGGGTTGCGCGGGGCGAGTATGGCCAGCCGTTCCAGCGGGGTGACCGCCTCGCCCGCGGTGGCCAGGGCGGTCAGTCCGCAGGCGGCGGCGACGGTGAACAGGAAACGCCGGCGCTCGGGGCCCTCCACCCGGGTCCAGAGGCTGCGCCTGACCTTGGCCCACTCGTTGATCACGTGGATCATGAGCGCGCCGTAGACGATGTAGGCCGTCCAGTAGTGCGCCTGGAGGAAGCCGAACGGGTACGGGTACACGTAGGCGATGTTCAGCGCCCCGGTGACGAGCTGGAACAGAGCGCCCGCCACCAGCAGCAGCACGCACAGCCGCTCGACGGCGTGACCGGCCGAACGGAACGGGGGCCACTGCCACAACTTCGGGTGGACCACCCACAACTTGGCCAGCAGCAGCGGGACCGTGGCGATCCCGCCGATGACGTGCAGTCCCTGGGTCACCCGGTAGAGGTTGACCGGCCTGGAGGGCCAGAGCAGCCAGTCCGGTGGATGTTGCGTGAAGTGGCTGAACAGTCCCGTGGCGAAGGCGACGGTGAAGCTGATGCCGAGCCAGACGCCCAGCTTGGCGGTCACCTGCTCGGAGCGCAGGCGGCTGGTGAACCTGGCGGAGATGGTTTTAAGGATCATGGGGCTATTTCCACTCGATGAGGTCGGCGTACGGCCCAGCCGATCGGTACGATCCCGCCGATGAAGACGATCGCCGGGGTGGGGGGCACTGCCACGGTCATGAGGAGGTTCCGGCGCACAGAGCGCAGCCTGGCACCCGGGACCGAGGTTCAGGCCGTTTCCGCGCCCGACGTCCGCTCTTCGTAAGAACCCTTACGAACCCCGGACGCCCCCGTCTCGTCCCGTGGCGCCCGTTTGGGCGGATGAAGAAAGTCTTACGGATAGATATGAATACAATTGCCGTGTATTTAATTGCCCTAAGCTGACCCCTCAGTTGGTCGGTGACAGGGAGGGCAGATGAAGCGTGCTCGCGAGCTGCCGCTGGATGAGGTTCTGGTCCAGCGGCTACGCGACGGTGACGAGCAGATGTTCGCTCTGGTGCTGGACAGCTGGTCAAAGGGCATGATGCAGCTCGCCATGTCGTTCGTGTCGACCAAGGCCTCCGCCGAGGAGGTCGTCCAGGACACGTGGCTGGCGGTCTTCAGAGGGATCTGCGGCTTCGAGGGCCGTTCGTCGCTGAAGACCTGGGTGTACCGCATCCTCGTCAACATCGCCAAGGCGCGTGGCGTCAAGGAGAGCCAGACCCTGCCCTTCGCCAGCATCGTGTCGGAGGACGAGGGGCCGACCGTGGATCCCTCGCGGTTCCGCCCTCCCGGTGAGCAACACGCCGGGCACTGGGCCGTCGGGCAGGAACCGCGCCACTGGCACATTCCCGAGGACTCGGCGCTGCGCGGCGAGGTACGCGAGGTGATCGAGCGGGCGCTCGAAGAGCTGCCGCCCCGCCTCCGAACGGTGATCACCCTTCGCGACGTCGCGGGATACGGTTCCGAGGAGGTCTGCTCGATGCTGGAGATTTCGCCGGGCAACCAGCGTGTACTCCTGCATCGGGCCAGGGCCGCGCTACGCCGTAAGCTGGAGGACTACTTCTCCACCACCTATGACACCGTCGGCGAGAGGAAACGAGCGTGAACTGCGTTGACTTCGTGGAGTTGGTGACCGGTTTCCTTGAGAGCACCCTGTCCGAGGGGGACGAGCGGCGTTTCATCGAGCACGTCGCGGAGTGCCCTGGCTGCGAAACCTACCTTGAGCAATTTCGCCAGACGATCGCCACGACGGGTGAACTGACCCCCGACGACATCTCACCGGCCGCCAGGCAGCAACTGCTCGCCGCCTTCAGGGGCTGGCACCGACCCTGACCTGAACCGGTCTTCCCCCGGAGGGCCCGGTGTCCAGCGATCGGTGTGTGAGCCGGGGCGATGAAGGGTGTAACGCTCGGCCCGTTCGCCTCACTGAGCCGGTATGCGCTACGACGACCTTCGTGCGATTTTCATCAATTGCACGCTGAAGAAGAGCCCTGAGCGCAGCCACACGCAGGGCCTGATCGACCTCAGCTCGCGGATCATGGAGACGCAGGGCGTGCGGGTCGAGCACGTACGGGCGATCGATCACGAGATCGCCACCGGGGTGTGGCCGGACATGACCGAGCACGGCTGGGAGCGCGACGCGTGGCCGTCGATCTACCAGCAAGTCATGGCCGCCGACATCCTCGTCATCGCCGGGCCGATCTGGCTGGGCGACAACAGCTCGATCACCAAGCTCGTGATCGAGCGGCTCTACGCGTGCTCGGGCCTGCTCAACGACGCCGGTCAGTACGCCTACTACGGGCGGGTGGGCGGCTGCCTCATCACCGGCAACGAGGACGGCGTCAAGCACTGCGCCATGAACATCCTGTACAGCCTGCAGCACCTGGGATATGTGATCCCGCCGCAGGCGGACGCGGGCTGGATCGGAGAGGCGGGGCCGGGCCCCTCCTACCTCGATCCGGGCTCCGGCGGTCCCGCCAACGACTTCACCAACAGGAACATCACGTTCATGACGTGGAACCTGATGCACCTGGCCCGGTTGCTCAAGGACGCCGGTGGCGTCCGGGCGCACGGGAACCAGCGGTCGGAGTGGGATGCCGGGTGCCGGTTCGATTTCGAGAATCCGGAACATCGATAGATCAGTTGAGAGAGGCAGCAATGAACGTTGAGACCGTTTCCCCCTGCGCGTACCCGGGCTGTACGAACCCGGCGGAGCCGCCCGTCCCCGGGGAGCAGGGCCCGGCACCCCGCTACTGCAAGGACCCCGACCACAACTCGCTCAACGCGTTCAGGAGGTTCCGCGCCAGGCGGATGCAGCGCAAGGAGGAAAAGCGCGCGGAGGCCGAGGCCAAGAAGGCGGCCAAGGCCGCGGCGAAGGCACCCGGAGCGACCGCGGCTTTCGAGCAGGTCCCCGCTGCCACCGTTCCGCAGGTGTTCCAGCAGGTCCCCGCAGACCCGGTCGGGCAGGAGCCCGCGGAAGACGTACAGGATGAGATGTCGGTGATGGAGGAAATTTCGCGTACGGCTTCCGCCGCCCATTCGCGCGATGACCTCATCGCCCTCATCGACCGGCTCGCCACCGACCTGCCCGCCTATGTCGAAGAGCTGGCGATCATCACAGACTCCGCGGCGGCCGAAGCCCGCATCGAGACTGTCACCCGCGCCTCCGCCCAGCGCATCCTGGCCGCCGAGCAGCGCGCCGTGCTCGCCGAGGAGACGGCCGAGATCGCCATCGTCGAGGCCGAGAGCGCCAAGCACAAGTTCGACGAGGAGACCGTGACGATCCGCGAGGAGGCGGCCCGCCAGGTGGCCGACGCCGAGTTCATCCGGGCTGAGCTGGAGCGTTACCGCGAGCGTGTCGGCATGCTTGAGGACAGGCTTGACAAAGTCCGGGACGAGGCCGACGAGGTGCGCCGCGAGAATGCCAACCTCGCCATCGAGCTGGAGCGGTTGAAGGGTTAACAAGCCCCGGACCGACTCATGTGAACGGCTCGCCGGCAGGCCCTTCGTGGGTCTGCCGGCGTCGCCTGGCCGAGCTCATCGTGCCCGGCTGTTCCGTGGCCGGGCTGGCTGTCAGCTCCGCCCGTACGGCGCCTTGTCGGGCATGCGTGCTCAGAGCATCACTCCGTCGTGATCGTCATGCCGCCGGACAGGGCGCGGTGAACCGGGCACTTGTCGGCGATCTCGTGCAGCTTCTCCCGCTGCTCGCCGGTCAGGTCCCCGTCGAGTTCGATCCGCTTGACGATCGTGTTCCTGCCGATCATCCGCAGCGACACACTGACCTGTTCGAGCGGGATCTTCTTGCGGTCGGCGTACAGGCGTACCGTGATCGACGTACAGGCGCCAAGACCGGCCAGGAGCAGGTCGAAGGGGCCTGGCCCGGTGTCGCCGCCGCCGAAGGAGAGGGGCTCGTCGGCGATCAGCCGGTGCCGGCCCGACGTGACCGTCTGCTGGTACTTCCCCATGCCGCTCTCCGACACCGTGACCATGCCCGATTCGCCGCCCGATTCGCCGCCCGATTCGCCGCCCGGTCCGCCGCCCGGTCCGCCGCCCGGTCCGCCGCCCGGTCCGCCGCCCGGATCGCCGCCCGCGTCCTGCGGGGCGTCGAGGTAGCGACTGACCCACGCCGCGAGGACCTCCGCCACGTAGGAGGCGTCCGCCCGATCGGTGAGCAGGTGGTTCGCTCCATCCAGCGAGACGAAGGACCTGGGGTGGCGTGCGGCGTCGTAGATGAGCCTGGCGTTCTCCACGCCCACCAGCTCATCCTGCGGCGAGTGCATGACCAGCAGAGCGCGCTGCAGGCCGGCGATGCGCCCCTGCTGGTTCTGACTCCTGATGTCGGTCAGAAACTCCTTGCTGATCCGGAAGGGCCGACCGGCCAGCAGCACCTCGGCGACGCCACTCGCCTCGATCTCGGCGCGCGAGGACCCGAGCAGGTGCTCGACGTGAGTGGTGTCGGCCGGCGCGCCGATGGTGACGACGGCCTTGGCCTCGGGGATCCGGCTCGCCGCCGCCAGGACGGCGGCGCCGCCCAGGGAGTGGCCGATGAGGATGCCCGGTGCTCCGATCGTGTCGCGCAGGTGGCCGGCCGCGCACACGAGGTCGTCGACGTTGGAGGTGAAGGTGGTGTTGGCGAAGTCGCCGCCGGACTGGCCGAGACCGGTGAAGTCGAAGCGGAGGACGGCCACGCCCCGTGCCGCCAGTTCGCGGGAGATCCTTGCGGCGGCGACGGAATCCTTGCCGCAGGTGAAGCAGTGGGCGAACAGAGCCGTCGCCACCACGGGCCCGGCGGGCAGTTCCAGCCGGCCGGCCAGTGGTTCCCCGCCGGAGCCCGGGAAGAGCACCTTTCCGTTGTTCATACGGGCTCAGTGAGATGAAGGGCCCGGGCGTTACATGTAACGTTCGCCGCCCTCGTCCTCTCTGAAGGCGATGTGACCCAGCGGCCTTTCAAGACGCCGGCGGTCGCTTCAGCGCACGCCGGGCCATCGTGCCGGCGTGGATGGCCAACAGAAACGGACAACCTCCATGACTCTGATCAGACGCCCTGTCTTCTGGATCATCACCGCGGTGCTCGTCCTCGCGGTGGCCGTCGGGCTCTACCTCTTCCAGCCCTGGCGGCTGTTCACCACGGTCCGCGTGGACGAGGCGGCTCCCGCGCCGACCGGCCGGCAGGTGCCCGGGAACGCCGAGCGGCTCGCCACCGGTACGTTCATCACCCACGAGCACGAGACCAGCGGCTCGGTGGAGATCCAGAAGCTCGCCGACGGAAACACGTCACTGCGTCTGACGAACCTGCGCACCTCGGACGGCCCCGCCCTGCACGTGTGGCTCAGTGACCAGCCGGTCAAGCCGGGCGACTGGAAGAACCTCGACGACGGCCGGCACATCGACCTCGGCGATCTCAAGGGCAACGAGGGCAACCAGAACTACGCGATCCCGCCGGGCACCGACCTGGACACGTTCTCCACGGTGACGATCTGGTGCGAACGCTTCAGCGTGTCGTTCGGCGCCGCGGAGCTGAAGCAGTCTGTCTGACCGATCCAGGGCGCGGCGGGGGAGCGGGTGGCGTTGCCATCCCGCTCCCTTGCCTGCTGTCAGGACAGCAGGATGGGGATGAGCAGTGCCATCCCGGTGACCAGGCTCCACAGCGCGGGGGCCGTGCTGAGTGTCTGCTCGTGACGCGCCGCCGCCCGGGCCGCGTTCGCCTCACTGCGGGTCAGGTGCCAGGGGCTGACCCGCTCCTCCAGTCGCTGGTAGACCAGGCCGAGTACGGCGCCATAGGCAAGGTGGCCGATGAGGGAGGGGAAGGACCGGGCCAGTGCGGCGTCGCTCCACTGGGGTGCGGCGCCGAGCAGCGCGGGGAGCACGGTCAGATTGCCCAGGATCCACCAGAGGAAGCCGTAGGACACGCCCCAGCCGATTCCCGAGGCCGGGTCGAAGCTGCGGCGGCGGAAGAAGATCGCGTAGGTGACGCCGATGAACTGGGAGATCAGCAGGTGGAGGACGAGGCCGACGATCTCGGACTCCGAGCCGACCAGGGAGGCGACGACCGGCAGGAATCCCACGGCGAGCATGACGCCGGTAAAGATCACGCCGCCGGCCAGCCCGGCGATGACGCCGTGCCAGGTTGAGATCACCCGACCGCCTGCCAGGCGTCCATCGAGGGTGTGCCGTACGTCATCGGAGAACACGGCACGCGACAGACTGCCCATCCAGCAGGTGAGCAGGGCCGTACCGGCTCCGAGCAGCACATAGCCGGGCAGCGACGAGGTGGCGGCGCGCACCGCGGGCAGTGCCCAGTCCAGCCCGCCACCGTCGAGCAGCGGCGGGATCGTCACCACCGCGAGCACCCACCAGGCGAAACCGAAGGCGGTCCCGCGGATCAGGGCAGGGCCGGTGCCCTCGTCGCGGTCGCCGAAGATCAGCGCGTAGGAGGCGCCGACCAGCACGCCGACGATCAGTCCGGCCCAGTCCAGCCCGGCCCAGTCCGGCCCGAGCACCGCCGCCGCGATCAGCCCGGCGGCCGACGCGCGTACCACGAGACCGGGTCTGAACCGCCACTCCCTGCGCGACAGCAGAGCGAGGACGGCGGCGGTGACCGCTCCGTAGACCAGGTGGCCGAGCAGGCTGGGGAGCAGGGCCTGCGCCATCGCCACGTCCCAGACCATCGGCCTGCCCAGCAGGATCGGCAGCAGCGTGAGCGGGCCCAGGAACCACCACGACATGCCGTACGTGAGTCCCCAGAACAGCAGCTCGCGCTGCCGCGCCGCGAGCACGCCGAAGAGACTTCCGATGATCGCCGCGAACAGCAGGTGTACGGCGAAGCCCACCAGAGGCGAGTCGGCCCTGACGATCGCCGCGACCGTTGGCAGGAACCCGATCATTGCCATCACCCCGCCGAAGACCAGTCCTCCCACGAGGCCGGCGAGCGCCCCGAATCCGGCGTCACGCATGGTGCTCGTCCTTGGTCGAGTGGGCGATGTCCCTGGGAAAGGCCAGGTCGAGGGTCCAGTCGGCGAGCACGCGCAGCCGTTTCTCCGCACTGGGCAGCTTGCTCAGATAGACCGAGCGCCACAGGATCCAGGCGAGGAAGCCTGAGATCCGCCGCCCGCCGATCTCGCCTGCCGCGGTGCGGTGCCCGAGCGAGACCAGCACGCCCAGCCCGCCGAAGCGGAACGGGACGGGACGGCGTCCGGACAGGACCGCGGCGATGTTCTTCGCCGCCGTCTTTCCCTCGCGGGTCGCATGCTGGGCGGTCGGCGGATGGAAACCGCCTGCCGGGCGGGGGATCCGCGCGCAGTCGCCCAGCGCCCACAGGCCGGGCAGGCCCGGCACCCGCAGGGTGGGATCCACGACGAGAGGCGCCTGCGTGATCTGCCGCACCAGCGGGTTCGGCCGGTTGCCCGCCGTCCAGGCCAGGGTGCGGGTGGCGATGGACTCGCCGGAGTCGAGCGTGATGTCCCGCGCGGTGGCGGCGGTCACGCGTGTGCCGAGGCGGAACTCGATGCCACGTTTGTCGAGCTTGCGCTGCGCGTAGCGGCCGAGTTCCGGCGACAACTCCGGCAGCAGCCGCTCACCTGAGTGCACGATCACGAACCTCGGCCGCAGCCCATGCAGACGTGGATAGAAATGGAGCACGTCGTGCACCAGGTCGAAAAGCTCTGCCACCAGTTCCGTCCCGGCGAACCCACCGCCCGCCACCACATACGTCAGCAGCCTCGCCTGCTCGGCCGGATCCGGTTCGAGGTCGGCCCGCTCCAGCGAGCTCAGCACGTGGTTGCGCAGCCTGGCGGCGTCCTCCACGGACTTCATCGCGAGGGCGTGCTCGCCGACCCCCGGGAGGTCGAAGAAGTGCGGCACCGCGCCGACGGCCAAGATCAGCTGGTCGTACGGCACGCGTAGCGTCCCCTCTTTGCCGGCGGAGACGTAGGCGTCGCGCGCCTGCGTGTCGATCGAGACCACCCGCCCGTGCAGGAAGGAGGCATGGTCGAGGCCAGCACGTACCGGAGCGCTCACGTGCCTGGCCTCCACAGTGCTTGAGGCGACTCCGACCAGTAGCGGGGTGAACAGCAGGAAGTTCGAGTCGCTGATCAGCGTCACGTTGGCGTCGAGTCCGCGGGCGATCCGCCGGTCCAGCTCACGAGTCGCCTCCATCCCGCCGAAGCCGCCACCAACGATCACCACGTGCGGCTTGGCCCGCTGCGGCGCCACCTTCGGCGGCCACCAGGTGAACAGGGCGTGGTAGACGAGCCCGGCGATCGCGCCGAGCAACGCGGCGCCGACGAGTTCAGGAAAGTGCGACACGGCCACCGCGATCGTCCACGTCGGCATCGTCCCTTCGAGTGCGGGGGCCAGCGTCATTGTCCAGGCCACCCAGTCGAGCAGGCCGATGAGCAGGCCAATGGAGAAGGCGGAGCCGGTGCTCTGTCTTCGGTCGCCGATGATGAGGCCGAGCACGGCCCCGAGGATCGCCAGGTGCGCGGCCCACGGCAGCCAGGGCGGTTTCGTCACGATCGCCACGATCACGCCGCCGGGAAGTCCGGCGATGATGCCGAACGAGAGTTTTCTGAGCAGAATCATGGGTGTCTCCGCTAGCCACATGGCCTCCGCCCGCGAGTTCGGGCGAAGGCCATATGAGATCTGAGGGGCTCAGCGCGCCCGCTTCAGACGTTCAGAGAGGCAGGGCCCCGCGAGCGTTACAAGCTCGCCGAGCCATGTCCCGCGACATCGCGAAGCATGGTCACTGTACGGAGACGGGGCGGAAGCGCGTCGAGGACCTTGCGCAGGTGGCGTTCGTGCCTGATGAGGATCCGGTCGAGTGCGGCCGGTGTGCGGATCGGTAACCCAATGGCGTACGCCCGGGTGATGGTCTGTGTCACGCGGTCACCCGCCGCGTCCGTGACCTTGGCGCGCAGTGAGCTGGTCGAGTTGGCGGGCCAGGAGCCGCAGCGTGTAGCAACGGCATCGGCGGTGTCGGCCTGTGCCGCTCGAATAGCCCATCAAGCCCCTGGACCAGGCGGCTCCACTACGCGCCGTCCCAGATCCGATCACTGATCCCGAGCGAATCGCGAGCTTGACCGGCCTGGCCGTCGATGTGCGCCTGCGCGGCCTCGGCGAGCGTGTACGACCGCTCGACCGGGACGTGGGGCTTTCCCCGCGAGATGAGGTCGGCGCCACCGGCTGCCGCCTGCGCTGTTTGTCCGGTAGGACGCGGGCCGGCGCGTTGTCAACGGGCACCGGCGATCCAGAAGCGGGCGGAATGCCGAGGGTTGCTCCTTGGTGCCAGGCCGCTTCGTGCCCCGGGAAATGTCTTCCATGGCCCGCCCGGCTCGGGAAAAGTATTGATCAGCGGCAAGGCAGCCCGGGCTCCGGAAGTCGCGTCAATCATCCATTCACCAGAAAAGGGTATCGGCATGTCTTTTTCGATTCACTCCATCATCTCCGCCGTGATGTTCCACGATCTGACGTGGGGCTGAGCTGTGCACATGGTTCACGCCGCGCTCAAGACACGCACCGCCAAGGCCGGCGACGGCGACGTGGCGGCGCTCATGGACGCGCTCTGGGCGCACGCCACCAAGGAAGACGGTCTCGAACATGTCCGGGCCCGCGCCGGGCCCGGGTGCATAGAGGTCATCATGTTCCTCCACTGCGACTCGGCGGAAAACGCGCGATATTGCGCCACACGCATTCTCGCGACCGTTCACCACACTTCGCGCCTGTTTTCCGAGAACTACTCGGAACCGTTCACCGCCTGAATCGGCCGACCCGGAGTGGCGGCCGGTAGGACAAGGAAAGTCAGGAGCTCAGGAATGTTGCTCGTCGTGGGATGGAAGTCACTCATAGCCTCCGCGCTGGAGCGCCTCGACCTCGACTATGTGATCGTCGTCGATCTGGAGGATCTCGGAAGCGCACGCGCCTGTGCCGCGGACGCGCGCCGCGTGCTCTCGGTCGGGGACTGCCGGGACGTCGAACAGGTGCTGTCCGCCGTCGAGCGGGCGGGATTCGGCCGGTCCTCGTTCGACACCGTCTACACCGGGTCGGAGGCCCTGCTCGTGCCCGTCGCGGCGCTGGCGGAGCTCTTCGCCGCCAAGTGCCTGGTCAGCGTCGAGTCGGCGCTCAAGTTCCGTGACAAGTCGCTGCAGAAGAGCGCGGTCCGGGCGGCGGGCCTGGCGACGTCGCGCGCCATGGTCATCGACGACATCGCCGGCGCGCTCCCGTCACGCCTGCCGATCGAGTTCCCCGCGGTTCTGAAGCCCGTCGCCGGCGTCTCGTCCCTGATGACGGTCCGGGTGGATTCTCGTGCGGAATTGGAGACCCTGCTCTCGGTCATTCATACGAGAAGCGGCCGGCCCGTCACCTTCTACCTCGAAGAATTCTCCGCCGGAGACGAATATCACGTCGACGGGGTGGTGCGGGAGGGCTCGCTGCGGGTCCTGGGCGTGTCACGGTACCTGAACAAGCCGCTTCAATGCCGGGACGGCGCCGTCATCGGCTCGTACGTCCTCGACCCGGACGCGCATCCCGAGATCTATTCCAGGATCCATGACATCGCCGAAACCTGCCTCGACGAATTCGGGCTCATGGACGGGGTCTTCCATCTCGAGCTTTTCAAAGACGGCGACAGTTATGTGTTCGGCGAGTGCGGGGCACGCCCAGGGGGCGGTTTCATCGTGCAGACGATGAAGCTCAAATTCGGCATCGACCTCTATGAGGAGCAAATTCGAGCCCTCGTGGGCGCCGAGCCGACACCGCCGAAAGTGAACCCGAACGCGATCGGTTTCACCATGCTGGCGGCCGCACCCGGTTCGATCGTCAAGGCGCCCCGGGTGAACGAGGTGCTGGAACGAAGGTCAGTTCGTGACGCGGTCCTGAACATCGAACCGGGCGGCGTGATGCCCGACATGCGCGGCGGGTCGATTCATCGGGCCGGTCTCGTGACGCTCGAGGCCGGGGACGACGCGGCCCTGCTCGACAGCATGAACGATCTCGTCGGGTGGTTCTCCGACAACGTGAACGTCCTTCCCGCCTGAGGAGACTGAGCGTGGCAACTCTGATCCGAACGCCGCCTGAAGACCAGGTTTCGGCAGGACGGCCGTCACGCAGGCGATTCGCCGCCTTTCTCGGCGGTCAGATGACCTCGTTGCTCGGTGACGGTCTTGCCGTACTGGCGATTCCCCTGCTCGTACTGGAGGTGAGCAACAGCCCGTTCGCCTCCGCTCTCGCGGTCGCGTCGCGGACGGTGGGATATCTGCTCGTCGGGATCCCCGCTGGGGCCATCGTCGACCGCGCCGATCCGAGGCTGGTCATGCTGGCCATGGACGTCGTACGCTGCGCCACGTTTGTGCTCTTCGGACTACTGGTGATCGCCGGCTCACCACCTGTATGGCTGGTCCTGGCGCTCGCGTTCCTCTCCGCCGGGGCGTCCGTGTTCTTCGAGACGGCCCTGACCGTCGTGGTGCGTGATCTGGCGGCCGGTCACCGGCTGGTGCGAGCCAATTCCTACCTGCAGATGGCCGGCCAGGCGGCACTGGTCGTCGGTCCCGGGGTGGTGGGCCTGCTGGCGGTCACCGTAGGTCTTCAGACGGCCCTGCTCCTCAACGCCTGCACGTTCGCGGCTTCGTTCGTCACCGTGCTGTTCGCCGCGCGGGGCGCCGGTGAGGTGTCCGGCAGGCCGGCGTCCCGCCGCCCGGCCTTGCGCGCCGATCTGGCCGAGGGGCTGCGCTACCTGCGTACCAGCCGGCTCATTCTGATCGTCACCTGTCTCCAGGCGGCCGCGAATCTCTTCATCTCGGTGGAGAACCTGATCGTGTACTACACCAGGGACACGCTGCACCTGGACAGCACGACCGTCAGTCTCATCGTCGCCGCGAGTGGAGCGGGCGGACTGGCCGGCGCGATGCTCGCCACGCGGCTGGCCACCGCGAGACGGCAGGTCGTCCTGATCGGGATCGGCTCGGCGGTCCTGGGGCTGTCGCTTGCCGGCATCGGCATGTCCACCTCCTACGTCCTGCTGGCCCTGTTCAACCTGCTCGCCGGCTCGTCGGCGGTCCTGGCCGGCGTCGTCATCCAGAGCCTGCGTCAACGCGTCGTCCCGCAGCGACTTCTGGGCCGGGTGACCGCGACCGCCCGGGTCGCCGCCCTTTCCGCGGCGCCGCTCGGCACCGTGCTGGCAGGGGCCCTCACCACACTCAACGACGGTGACCCCCGGCCGGTGTTCGTCGGCGCGGGCCTGCTGGCGGTCATCACCACCGCGGTCGCCTGGGCGGGCGGTCTGCGGCGTCACGCCGGGCTCACCGGTTCCTGAGTTGTGCACCAGGCCGCACAGATCCGGTCTGGACCGATCATCCGTTCCCGCGACCGAAAGGGTCGATATCCATGAGCGCGACCATTGCTCCCGCCAAGGCGAGCCCCCTGGCGACCATTGCTCCCGCCAAGGCGAGCCCCCTGGCCGACAGGCGACTGGCCGAGGCGAGCCCCCTGGCCGACAGGCGTCTGGCCGAGGTGACGCCGTCAGAGGTTCCCCCGCTCGCCCTCTACCAGAGCCCCTGGACACTCTCACTGTCGATCGCCTTCCTCTTCCGCGGCCGCGGGACGTACGTCATCGACGACATCGACAACGCCGGAGTCGTCCGCGGTCAGGAGGAACGGCAGGATTTCCAGGCCGTCCGCAAGGAGGTGCTGAGCAAGAAGGGCTGGACCAACACCCGGCCGCTGGGCGCCTTCTGCCCTGACGGGCTGCTCTTCGCCAATCTTTCCCGGGCCGACTACCTCGCCCTGGACCGCCGGGCGCCGCTCGCCAAGCTGGCCCGGCACCGATCCACGACCGTCGAGCGACTCGTCCGTGAGACCTCCCGCAGGCACGGCATGTGGACCCTGGCGGGGCCCGACCGGGCGATCACCGCCGTACCGATGCGGAACGCCGCGGCCGGGCTGCGGGACATCATCGCCAAGCACGAAGAGGCCGTCCTGCGTACGCTGCCCCGCCCCCAGGATCACGAGCCGGCACTGCGCAGGCTGCGCCACCTCATGCCGGAACCCGGTCAGGAGGGAAGCCTGCTGGAGTACTTCCGGCGATGCCTGCGGCGCGCCCTGGACATGATGGGGAGCGACGCCCCGGTCCTGTCCGCGGCACGTGATCTCATTCCGCGTGACGGCGGCCGGCTGCTGCCCCGGTTCCTGGAGCAGGCCCCGGAGGCCATCGACGTCTACAACGAGGCGGCCGCGATGCAGGGCAGCAGACCGCTGAACGCCGCTCACCCGCTCCCGTACTACACGGTGAGTCTCGCAGACGGGGTGCGCGCCGACATCACCGGCGCCGTCCGCGCACGTGACGACCAGGTCGTCGCCCCCAAGATCCTCGCTTTGGAAGGCGGGGCCGGGATGGCCCTGCCAAGGGCGACGGCGGCCCGGAGCACGATACTGGCCCGTGAACACGCTTATCGTGGGCTCTCAAGCGGCTCCAGCCAGGTGTTCTTCGAGGCCGGCTGGCTGGCCTCCCTCAATTCCTGCCGAACGGAAGTCCGCGTGGACGAGGTCTTCCAGCCGCTGGTCGGCGGCCGGCGGACGATGCCGCTGGGTGATCTCGCCGCCGAACTCCTCCGCCACGACGAGGCCGGCGACGAGGCTGAGGAGGCTGAGGAGGGTGGCTTTGATCACCTGTGGACCCGCTGGGTGCTCCGCGAAACCCTGAAGGATCTGCGGACGTGGAACCACCCGCTGCTCACCTACGCCGTCGCCGGGGACGCGTGGCTGGAGCGGCTCGCACCGAGTTCCTACACCGAGTACCGCTGACGGGCGGGCGTTCCCATGAGCTCACAGCCAGCCGCGCCTGGCCGCCTTGAGCCCGGCTTCGAACCGACTGGTCGCGTCGAGGCGTTCCATGATCGAGGACATCATGCGGCGCACCGTTCGCAGGGAGACGCCGAGGCGGTGGCCCGCGGCTTCGTCGATCATGCCGGAGCCGAGCAGCCGCAGGAGTTCGCGTTCGGTGTCGAGCAGGCCGGATTCCGGGTCGCGTTCGTGAGCCGCGCCGAAGGGGACGGCGGTGTCCCAGGCCCGCTCGAACAGGTCCACGAGCATGGCGACTATGCCCCGTTCCGTGACGTGCAACGCGCCTTTACGGGTGTCGGCCGGGTCGAGGGGTACGAGGGCCTGCTCCCGATCGACGATGACGAGCCGCTGGGGCACGATCGGCGCCGTGCGTACCTCGCCGCCGTGCTCCAGCAGCCAGTTCGCGTGGGTGGTGGTGGCGGAGTCGTTGCGGACGCTGTCCTGATAGAGGGTACGGAACGCCACACCGCGGATCATCGCCTCGCGGTCCAGAGGCCGCCCGGCCGCCAGATCTTCCAGGCGCTGCGCCGCGCCGGGGTGTACGCCCAGGCATTCCCTGGACGCGGCCCTTCCCATGCTTTCCAGGCACTGCTGGATCGCATCCAGGCCCAGGAGGCGTTCGCCTTCGGCGGAGCCGGGAACGAGACTGTCGGCCCGGTCGGCGACGAGGCGGGCGACCGTGGCGCGGGCGGCGGCGACCTGGGCCTGGCGGGCGGCGAGGTCGGCCTCTTGATGGCGTACCAGGTCGGCCAGACCCACTTCGGGGCTGACCGCGCGCAGCCGGCCCGGGTCGTCGCGGGAGGCACGTACCAGCACCAGATCGGCCAGGTCGTCAAGAGCGGTCCGGACGTCGCTCTCGGGCAGACCTGTCGCGCTGATCAGTTCGGCGATCCCGCAGCCTGGTTTCTCGAGCATCAACGTGTAGACGGAGATCGCGGCGTGGGACAGACCCAGCGCTTCCAGCACCCCTACCACGTCCCATCAAGGTGGCGATCGGATCGGCGAACTCGTCAAGGATGCGCGGCGAGCCAGCGGTGGTGCCCAGCCGGGCGCGACCACTCGGTCACCGCCTCTTCTGCCTGTTCATGGCCGATGTCGTAGGACATTACGTGATGGATCTACGGTTCCTCTTCCGTTCCGCTTCCGGCGGGTGCTCGTCCCCTGGCCAACGAGGCGGTTGCGAGCGTGGCGAGGAACGGACGCCTTGCAGCGATGCGGGTGACGGCGAGGATGTCGGCGAGGTTGCGCCGCTGCTTCGTGGTCCGGTCGGCCGGCTCGGAGTCGATGCCGGTGCACTCCTGCAGGCGGGCCTGGACGTCGGCCGGTTTCATGGTGGAGCCGGCGGGGAGCCCTTGCCACAGCGGATACTGCGGTTCCGTTGAGCGGGGGAGGTTGCGGCAGTAGTACTGGTACACCACGCGGTGGTCGTACCCCTGCTCGACCATCACCGCCCAGCGCTCCAGGTCCTCGGTCGGGCCGGCGGTGGTGTAGGAGGAGCCGGGCCCGCCGTGCGCATGCACGACGAGGGAGCCCTTCCAGCGTTCTGCCGGGCACCTCAGCCGCGGGCGATCATGCGAACGCTAATCGCGGATCCGGGTCAGAGCAGTCGCTGAGTCACGGACCACCAGTTCGGGTTCGGGGTCGGTGATGACACCGCCTGCGCTTGGCCGCCCCGCGATCAGGTCGTAAAGCGCCTCGACGCCGGCCCGGCCGAGTTGGTACATGGGCATCCGGACTGCGGTGACGGCCGGGCGCAGGTGTCGCATCAGGTCGACGTCGTGGATGCCGACCACCGACAGCTGGTCGGGGATGGTGATGCCGAGGTCGCGTGCGGCAGCCAGGACCCCGACCGCGCTCATGATGTTGTTGACGACGATGGCGGTCGGCGCGGTTGCCGCCTGCATGGCCTGCCGGAGCCCGTCGGCGCCGGCCTGCTCACCGAACCCGGTGGCCAGGTGTGGGGCCGGTGTCAGCCCGGCGGCGTCCATCGCCTGCTGGTAGCCCAGGTAGCGCTGCTGGGAAAGGTATCCCGAACCCCCGACGAAGACGATGTGGCGGTGGCGGAGGTTGACCAGGAACCGCGTCGCGATCTCGCCTGCGCGGCGATCGTCTACGTCGATCCAGGGATGGTCCAGTGCGTGTTCCAGGATGAGGATCGGCTTGGGGTGGGAGCTGAGTTCAGTCATCACGTCGTCGTCCAGCAGCCCTTCGCCGCGGATCAGAATGCCGTCGACCGTGCCCTGGCTGAGCAGCCGGGTCAGGAACTGGCTGCCGGAGCGCATCGTCTCGGCATCGCCCAGCAGGACCGTCGCGCCGTGCTCCGCCGCCGCCTCGTAGACCCCATGCCGCAGCGGTCCGTAGACCGGGTTGTCGAGCTTGTTGAGGATCATCGCGATCATGTCGGTTTGGTTGAGCCGCAGCGAGCGGGCCGTCTGGTTCGGCTGGTAGCCCAACTGCTGCATCGCCTGGAGCACCCGGGTGCGGGTGGATTCCTTCATCCGGGTGTGGCTCGTGCCGTTGACCACCGCCGAAACCACGGCGAGCGACACCCCAGCCGCCCGTGCGACGTCACGTTGCGTTGCCATGATGACAGCCTACTCGGTTCTTGACGTAACGTCTCACCATGCCTATTTTGAATTAACGTTACGTCAACAAGGAGTACATATGACATCGACACGTCGCACCGTCCTCCTGCGGTCCTCCTGGGCGACGGTGAACATCGGCGACGTGGCTCACTCCCCTGGCGTGGTGCGGGCGTTTCAGCGGTTCGCCCCCGAGGTCGAGGTCATCCTCTGGCCGGTGCGGCTGGAGGAGCGCGAACGATCCATGCTGCGGCACGCGTTTCCCGGCCTGCGCGTCGTCGATGGCACTCTCGGCGGGGACGGGCCGAGCACCCCGGAGTTGGCCGCCGCCATCGACGGCGCGGACGTCCTGATGCACGGATCGGGCGCCGACGCCTTCCAGACCACCGAGATCGATTGGTGGCGCGAGCACGTGGGCCGCCCGTATGGGTACTTCGGGGTCACCGTGGATCCGCTGTGCCCACCGACCATGGCGACGCTGCCGGAGCTGGCACAGATGGTCGATCTGCTCCCACCGTCCTATCTCGAGGACGACGTCAAGGATCGTTTCGACAGCGCCGACTTCGTGTACTGCCGCGAGACGCTGACCCTGGCCACCCTGCGCGGCCAGAAGATAACCGGGCCCGACCTCGCCTTCGGGCCGGATGGCACGTTCGCGTTCGACCACACTGACGCCGTCGCCGCCGCTCGCCTGCTGGAGGGTTTCGGCCTGCGGCCCGGTCGGTTCGCCTGCTTCGTTCCGCGGCTGCGCTTCGCCCCCTACGCGAAGATCTACGGCACGGAGCCGACCCGCGAGCAGCTGCGGCGCGACGCGGTCAACCGAGCCACCGTGACGCACGACCTGGCGGTGCTGGCGGCCGCGATCGAGACCTGGGTACGCGTCAGCGGCCTGCCGGCCGTCGTGGTGCCCGAGATGAGCTATGCCGTCGAGCTCGCTCACGAGCAGCTTCCCAGCCTGCTCAGTCCACAGACGCTCGGTCAGGTCCGGCTCCTGGACCGGTACTGGCCGCTGGAGGAGGCGACCGGGGTCTACGCCGTCTCGTCGCTGGTGGTCAGCATGGAGTGTCATTCGCCGATTCTGGCCGCACGACATGCGATCCCGACCGTCTACCTCCGGCAGCCGACCGAGACCACGAAATCTCAGATGTTCGCCGACCTCGGCGCCCCGGACCTGGTGATCGAGCTCGACCATCGTGCCGCGGCGACGGTCGTCGCGGCGGTCACCGACATCGCCACCGACCCGGCGCCCGCGGTCGCCCGGAGCAGGAGGGTCGCGGCCAATGCCGACGACCGGCTGCGGGCGGCGGTGCGAGCCTGCGTCGCGGGCCGGCCCATCGGCCTGCCCGCACCGGTGGAGAGCGGCGATGCATAGCCTGCGCAACCGCTGGCGGCGCGACCGGGTCCTGCTGCTGCTGGCGCTTCCCGGGGTCACGGCGCTGCTGCTGTTCCACTATCTGCCGCTTGGCGGGAACATCATCGCCTTCCAGGACTTCCAGCCGTTCCTCGGAATCTGGCACAGCCCGTACGTCGGCCTGGACAACTTCGAGCCGGTGTTCACCGGCGACCCGGTGTTCCTCAACGCACTCGTCAACACACTGATCATCACGCTGATCCAGGTGATCTTCGTGTTCCCACTGCCGATCTGCCTCGCGTTGATCCTGAACGCGACCATCAGCGAACGGCTCAAACGCCTCACCCAGTCGATCCTCTACATGCCGCACTTCCTGTCCTGGGTCATCGTGGTCGCCCTGTTCCAGCAGATGTTCGGCAACGGCGGGATGCTCAACGCCTGGCTGCGCTCGGCCGACCTGTCCACGTTCCACATCGTCGGCGTGCCCGAGCTGTTCAAGCTCATGATCACATCACAGGTGATCTGGAAGGACACCGGCTGGTCGACGATCATCTTCCTCGCCGCACTGTCCAGAGTGGATCCGGCGCAGATGGAGGCCGCGGTGGTGGACGGCGCCTCGGCCGCTCGCCGCCTGTGGCACGTGACCCTGCCCTACATCCGCCCGGTGATCGTCCTGCTGCTGATTCTGCGGCTCGGTGACTCGCTGTCCGTCGGGTTCGAGCAGATCATCCTGCAGCAGGCACAGGTCGGCGCCGGTGCCAGCGAAGTACTCGACACCTACGTCTACAACCACGGGATCGTCGGCGGCGACTGGGGCACCGCCGCCGCGGTGGGGCTGATCAAAGGCATGGTCGGTGTCGCGCTCGTGCTCGGCGCCAACCGGTTGGCCCACGCCCTGGGCGAGCAGGGGGTGTACGCCAAGTGACGAGCCGACCTGTGCCGACCGCGGTGTCCGTGGCGCGCCCCGCCGCGGGCGCGGGGCCGCGGCGGCCACGCTCGGGCCGTACCCAGCGCCCGGCCTGGATGGGCGAGCCCAGCAAGCTGGGGTTCGGTGCGCGGGGACTCGTGCTCGGCCTGGGCTGCCTGGCGGTTCTGGTTCCGTTCTGGGCGGTGCTCGTGACCAGCATCGCCTCCCCGGAGGAGATCAACAGGGCGGGCGGCTTCGTGCTGTGGACGAACGAACCGACGCTGGACTCCTACCGGGCCGTCCTGTCCGGCGGAATCGTCACCCGTGCGCTGCTGGTGAGCGGCGGCATCACCGCGGTCGGCACGGCACTCAGCCTCGTCACCACGATCGCTCTGGCGTACGCGCTGTCGCGGCCGGGTTCGTTGCTGCACAAGCCGGTCCTGCTGATGACGGTGTTCACCCTGCTGTTCAACCCGGGCATCATCCCGATGTACCTGACGGTCAAACAACTCGGCCTGCTGGACAACTACCTGGCACTGATCCTGCCGGTGCTGGTGAACGCGTTCAACGTCATCGTCATGCGCGCGTTCTTCCAGGGAATCCCGGGCGAGCTGCGGGAAAGCGCCCATATGGACGGTGCCGGGGAGATCCGCATCCTCCTGCGGATCGTCCTGCCACTGTCGAAGGCGGTCGTCTCCGTGATCGGGCTGTTCTACGCGGTGGCGTACTGGAACGCCTTCTTCTCCGCGATGTTGTACCTCCAGTCGTCGGAGAAGTTTCCGCTGCAACTGGTGCTGCGCACCTATGTCGTCAACAACACCCCGATCGGGTCCGACCAGCTCAGCTCGAACCTGGAGAACCTGCCACCACAGATCTCCGTCCAGATGGCGATTCTGGTCATCTCCGTCCTGCCGATCCTGTTCATCTACCCCTTCATCCAGAAGCACTTCGCCAAGGGACTCATGGTCGGCGCCGTCAAGGGCTGACCGGTCGTCCACACGATGTGGAAAGGAGACGTCATTGGCACCCACCTTCAGCCGCCGCCACGTCCTGGCACTCGGCGCGGCAACGGGGCTGGCCCCGCTGCTCGGGGCCTGCGGAGACGGCGGCCCGAGTTCGCCGAACAGCTCGACCGGGCCGGTCAAGCTGCCCACCTACAAGCCCGTCACCGCGGCCGCGCCCGACCTGGCCGCCGAGCCGGCCGGGGTGTCGCCGGGATACTTCGCCTACCCGACCGCCTCCGGCGCCGCGTCACAACCGGTGCGGGGCGAAGCCGTCACGGCACTGACGTACACCTACGACCCGATCGCCCCCGCGCTCGGCTCGAACCCCTACTGGCAGAACCTCAACGACAAACTCGGCACCGAACTGAAGATCACGTACGTCGCCTCGGCGGACTACAAGAGCAAGGTCGCCACGACCATCGCCGGTGGCGATCTGCCTGACATGGTGGCCATCCAGGGCGTTGTCCAGCAGATGCCGGCCATGCTGAAGGCGACATTCGCCGACCTCACCGAGTACCTGTCCGGGGACGCGGTCCTCGCCTATCCGAACCTCGCCGCCCTGCCCACCGATGCCTGGCGCAGCACCGTCTACGACGGGCGGATCTGGGGCGTCCCCGTGCCGCGGGCACGGATCGGCACTGTGCTGTACACCCGGGCCGACCTGCTCGCCAAGGCAGGACTTGGCCTCCAGCCCAAGTCGTGGGAGGAGTTCAAGCAGATGGCGGGCGCGCTGACCGACGAGCGGGCCGGTCGGTGGGCGTTCGGGCAGATCCCGTTCAACACGATCCTTGAGATGAACGGGATCACCGGCAACTGGCCCGGCGGCGCCGGCGTCTGGCAGGCCGACGGTGGCGTCTTCACCCACTCCGGGACGACACCGCAGTTCACGCAGGCCCTGGAGGACACCGTCGAGCTGGTGAAGTCGGGGGTGATGCATCCCGACCACGCGGGCGCGCCCAACACCAAGCGCAACGGGTGGATGGTGGCCGGCACGACCTCGTTCACCATCGGCGGGTACGCCGGGTGGGGCAAGTTCTACGGTCAGGCGAAAGACGTCCCCGGCTTCCGCCTGACCGGCATGCTCTCGCCCACCCGCGACGGCACAGGGACGCGGGTACGCACGCCCGGTCCGACGCTGTCCAGCTTCACCGCCATCGCCAAGACCGGCAACGCCGACCGGATCAAGCAGATCCTCAAGGTCCTCGACTGGTTGTGCTCACCCTTCGGCAGCAGCGAGTACCTGGCCCTCCGGTACGGCGTCGAGGGCCGGACGTTCAACCGCGACGGCTCCGACCCGGCCCTCACCGAGGGCGGGCGCAGCCAGATATTCCTGCCGGTGCGGTACCTCGCCGAGGCATCGCCCGTCATCTACGAGCCGGGCAACCGCCAGGCCGTGCAGGACCAGCACGACCACCAGGTCGCCGGCGTCCCGCTTGCCGTCGCGGACCCGACCCTCGGGCTGTACTCGGAGACCGCCGCCAGCAAGGCCGCCGGCGAGCAGCAGGAACTCGACTCGGTGCTGCTGGAGATCCAGCTGGGGAACAAGCCCGTCTCGGCGTGGCAGCCGGCCATCACGAAGTTCATGGACCGGGCGGGCAACAAGATCAAGGCCGAGTACGAGGAGCAGGCCGGTGGCTGACGCGCTGGACTCAGCGGAGTTAGGGAGATGACAGTGGTGCGATTTCGTTGGTACACGCGTGGCCGGGCCCGTGCGGCGGTCGTGCTGGCTCTGGTGGCGGCGGTTCTGTCGCCGGGCAGTCCCGCCGTCGCCGACATGTCGGATCTCGGCGGACTGCTCGACCTGACGCGCCCGGGGCTCGGCGCGGTGGCGGCCAAGCTGGCCGCCGGTGACGAAGCGGGCGCCGCGAGCGAGCTCAAGGTGTATTACGCGGGTCGCACCGACGTCCAGTACCCGGCTCCGGCCGAGGGCCTGGGCGGTGGCGACTCGGGCCCCGACGAGCTCGCGGCGGGGATCTTCCGGTTCGGCGCCGAGACCCGCAACTTCTACAACAGCGCCGAGCAGCGGATCGACATCGACTGGCAGGACCTTTGGGGTGGGACGCAGACCACCCCGGGCGGCGCGCAGGTTCTGATGAGCGACTTCACGTTCATGCCCAAACTGGCATTCGCTTACGTGTCCGAGAGTGACCCGGCCAAGCGTGCGGCGTACGCGGCGGCGTGGATGGACATCTCGCTGGACTTCTTCGCCGACGTTCAGAGCTGGCCGCAGAACCGCAACCTGTCGGCCGCCAAGCGGCTCGCACAGTTGATCAGCACGTTTTCCGTGTTCCGTACCGATCCTGGCATCGACGCGAGCGATCTCGTGACGTATCTGTCCGGCGTGCACGCCACGACGAAATTCCTCGTCGGCGCGCTGCAGACACATGTCGGAAACAACTGGTACGTGTCGATGGCCCGCTCCATCCACGCGGCAGCCGTGTTTCTGCCCGAGTTCTCGGCATCGCCTGGCTGGGAGTGGTTCGCGGTGCGCTCGGCAGAGCGGTTCCTGCGCGTGTGGTTGAAGGGCGACGGTGTGTACCGCGAGCCGGCGTTCAACTATCAGGCATACGTGGCGGATGTGATCAACTCCGTCATAGCAGTTGCGACTGCCAACGGGCGAACCGTTCCTGATTCGCTCGTCCAGGGGACGGACTGGATCGCGGATTCGCTGTTCGCGACCCGTCAGCCGAATCTTGAACCCGCGGCGATCGGCGACACGCCGAACAACTTCGCGGGTACGTCGGCCATTCGCAGGAGCGGCGTACGCAACTCCTGGCCCGATTTCACCTGGGTCGCCTCCGGCCGAACGGAAGGGACCGCCCCGACGCTGTCGTCCACGGTGTTTCCGATCAGCTTCGCGGTTCAGCGTTCCGGGTGGGACGCCGACGCCCGGTACATGCTGATCAACAACCAGAATTCCAGCTACACCGCCTCGCATCGGCATCCGGACGACCTCAGCCTGGTGATGGCGGCGTACGGGCGTCCGCTGATCGTCGACTCCGGGGTGGGGGACTACAGCCCGACCGAGACGAACAACTGGATGCGCCGTACCACCGCGGCGCACAACACCATCGAGGTCGACGGAGACCCGCAGACCGCCGGCGTCCCCCGCACAACGTCGCTGTGGCGCTCGAACGCGGGCCTCGACATCTACCGCGGCGCGGCGATGGGCTACCGGCCGGTCGAGCACGATCGCGCCGTCTACTTCGTCAAGCCCGGCTTCTGGGTGGTCTCCGACTCCCTCACCGGTGACACCGCCGCGCACGACTACCGGCAGCTCTGGCACTTCCCCGGTGATCCGGTGACCGTCAATCCGACCACGAAGGTCGCCACGGTCGGGTTCGACACCGTGCCCGGAGCCGCACCCGTTGCCGGCGTGCGGCTGATCCCGGTGGCGACGGCCGGCGCCGCGGTAACCCCCAGGGTCCACGAGAAGGGTGCTGTACGCGTCGGCGAGCAGGTGCTCACCAACGTCGACTACCTGTCGTACGACTGGTCCTCCAACGGGCCGACGGGACTGGACACGGTGGTGGTTCCCGGCAGGGCCGGCGCGGCGCCCTCGGTGACGGCGAAGCGCATCGCCATGCCCGGGGTGAGTCACTCCGTGGCGACGGCGATGGAGATCGCCCTGCCGGACGCGACCGGACGCTTCTACCTTTCGCGCGAGGCGACTCCCTCGTCGAGGGCGTTCGGGGCCGCCACGACCAACGCCGAGACCGCCTACCTCGAGCGTGCCAAGGGCGGCGGGCTTACCAGGTACTCGCTGACCAGAGGGTCGTCGCTGATCGACCAGGGCGACACCGTCATCGGCGCGTCCGCAGTGGTGTCCGATGTCAGTGTGGAACTGCGCGGCGCGACCGCCCGGATCTCGCTTGGGGATCCGTTCACCGGCACGCTCTCCATCAACGCGCCGAACGCGAATGCGGTGACGGTGAATGACACCCCGGTCGCGTTCACCCGCGCGGGTGACCTCATCACCGTGTCGGTCGAGGAACACTTCGCCCCGGCACCGGTGCTCAACGACGAGTTCGACGATGCCGGCCTGGACCGTGACGTCTATGACTTCAACGGATCCCTTGGCGGCTGGGCGCCGGTCCAGGGGACCTGGGCGCTCACCGGCGCACAGCCGGACACGCAGCTGGCACAGACCTCGACCGCGGACATGATGTCGTTCGCGGCGCTGCAGGACGTACCCGATGACGTGGTCATGGCCGCGGACATCGTTCCCGGCGTACGCGGCCAGACGACGGCCCGTACCGGTCTCGCGTTCCGCTACCACGATTCCCACAACTACTACCGGGCCGAAGTGCTCAACTCCACGTCGGGAGCGACGCTGAAGCTCGTGAAGATATACGACTCGAAGACCGAGGTCCTCGCGCAGACCGCACTGCCGAGCGGGGCCAACGTCCCGCACAAGCTGGTCGTATCCGCGATCGGGAGGCATCTGAGCGCCAAGGTCGGCGATACGTCGATCTCCGCGGACGACGGACAGTTGCCGACGGGTGGTGCCGCCGCCTTTACGCATCGGCGGGCCGCGACCTTCGACGACATCGTGATCAGGGAAGGGCTCGATCAGGCCGGTTGGCGAGGAATGACAGGGTCGGTGTCCGTCGCCTCGGGCAAGTTGCGCCTCACGCCGCCTGCCGGTGGCCGGGCGCACGTACTGGCCGACTCGACACTGCCGACGCGCTTCTCCGAGGCGTGCGACTATGCCGTGGAAACCACGGTCACGATCGACGGATCCGTCGGTAACGCGGGAATCTCGCTGCGGGACACCACGGACGCGTACGGGTATCGGATCCACGTCGGCAAGACGAGCAGCGGAACCCAGTACGCGAGCATTATCCGCGAGGCTCACGCGTCGGGTCCCGTCACAGTGGCCACGGCACCCATCAGCAACCCGTTGACAGGTCCCGTGCGACTGGGTGCGGCGATCCACGGCGACCGCATCACTGTGACGTTGGACGGCGTTCAGGTCCTGAAGGGTCGCGACACCGTCGTCCGCAGCGGCGGCGTCGGGCTTTACGCATCTACGGCGAGTTCGTTCGAGAACATCACTGTCGCACAGTCCTGCGGGCGGGAGCGCCTCCGGCCGATCGCCCCTGGCGCCGATCACCCCTGAACCACAACGACGGAACTGGCGTATAGCGGCAAAGCATGAGGGTTGGTGGGCCGCCGTGTGTAGGGGCGGCCCACCAACCTGTACCGCTTCATGACTCACCGCGTGGTGCTTGATCTCCGGCTTCGACCTCCAGAGGCCACACGGGCAAGATCGCAGTCCGCGCCGGTTGGCCCACCGTATCTGATCTTGATTCGGGTGTTCGGCTGGTTGGTGTTGCCGGGTCGTGGTCAGGCATCCAAAGATGTCGAGATCAGTGTGCCACGAACGCTGTTGGAGGTTGCGATGTAGAAGGTCGTGCTTTCTGAAGGCGGTGCTGTGCTGGTGATGGAGGTTGGCCCTCCGAGATCG
>NZ_JBFAKB010000016.1:0-300112 GCF_040655495.1 Nonomuraea sp. NPDC050404 | reverse complement strand
CGTCCGAGACCGCCCCGAACCCAGCAACCAGGGCACCCTTAGTACCGATACGGAGAGTGATCATTCTGAAAGTTGCCCATTGCGTTGGAGGCGTGCTCTCCCCGCTGCTGGCCAACATCGCCTTGTCGGTCCTGGACGAGTGGTTCATGGCCGAGCACCAGGAGACGATGGCCACCGTCCGGCAGCGCGATAACCGGCGTCAACGCGGCGTGGCGAACTGGCGGCTGATCCGCTATGCCGATGACTGGGTCGCCCTGGTCAACGGCGCCCGCCAGGACGCCGAACGGTTGAGGGAGCAGGCGGCCGCGGTATTGGCCCCGATGGGCTTGCGCCTGTCGGGGGCCAAGACCCTGGTCACCCACCTCGATGACGGGTTCGTCTTCCTCGGGCACCACATCCAGCGGCGCCGTAAACGAGGATCCCGCCGGTGGACCGTCTACACCTACCCGAGCAAGAAGGCGGTCAACAGGGTGATCGCCAAGGTGCGGGCGCTGATCCACCCAGGACAACCTGACCTGAGAACCCTGCTGATCCGCGTGAACGCGGTGATCCGGGGATGGTGCAACTACTTCCGGCACGGCTCGTCCAAACGGACGTTCAGCTACCTGGGCCACTACGTCTGGCACCGCCTCTACTGGTGGCTGCGCAAACGGCACGGTGGCATGTCGTGGCGGAAGATCCGGACCCGGCTGCTCGACAACGGCTGGGAGATCTCCGCACAGGGAATCGTCCTGCTGGACGCGGCATCGATCCCGGTCACCCGGTATCGCTGGCGCGCCTGGGACATCCCGACACCATGGTCACGGCGAACAGAACCATCACCAGCGGCATGAACCTGTGGAGAGCCCGGTGCGGTGAAAGTCGCACGCCGGGTTCGGAGGGCGGGCCGGAGAAACGGACCAGCCGCAAGGCTGACACCGCGCTCCGGTCCGACCCCACAGACTCTTGAATACTCACCGTCATGCCTGCTCATCGTCGGGGCCGGCGGCCCGCGTGCGGTGGCGGGCGCGAACGGCCCCCAGGCCGCACGCGCAAGCCCGCCAGACCGCTAAGCGGGCGGGCGGCCCCGTGGCGAGCGCAGCGAGCCCTTGACCCAGTAAAGAAACTCTGAGCCAGCACAGCCTCTATATGACGAGATCAATGCCGCTCTTGCTGAGTTCTTGCGGCGTGAAGTCGGCTTCGGCGTCGTCGGCAAGCTCACGGTGGTAGCCGATCTCGTAGCGGTTGGCGGGGGCTTTGACCTCGGTGACCTCGATGGGGTGGCCGTTGGGGTGGGCCATGGTGCGGCGGATGAGCAGGACGGCCTCGGCGTAGTCCATGCCAAGGGCGGCGCGTTCGTCTTCGTAGGCGATGCGGGCGCTGGTGAGGGTCATCCAGCGGACCGGGCCGTGCTCGCGGATGAGGGACTGGTAGAAGAAGGCGGGGCGCTTGCGGTATTGGGCGTGCCGCTTGGGGTCGTCCCAGTCGGGCAGCATGTCGGCGTTGGTGTAGGAGTTGATCTCCAGGCGGGCCGATGCGCCATGGATGACGGCGGTGTGGCCTCGGTGCCACATGCTGCGGCGGTGGATGACCGGGTGGCCGGGGCGGACGTTGAGCATGGCGGCGATGTCGCGGTTGGCGGTGATCTTGTCGCCGGTGAACAGCGGGGCGTCGGGGTCGTGGTCGCGTAGGGCGAGGTTCCAGCCGAACTCTTGCACGTCGGGGTGGTTGCCGGGGGCGGCGAGGTCGGGCCGGTCGCGGTCGGTGATGATGATGGCGCGGCGTTCGGGCATGGGGCGGACGAAGGAGCCGCGTCCGCGCATGACGTAGGCCAGTCCTTCAGACACGAGGGTGTCGATGGCCTTGCGGACGGTGGGGCGGGAGACGTCGTAGGTGCGGACGAGTTCGGGTTCGCTGGGCAGTGCGCCGCCGGGTGGGTAGCGGCCGTCCAGGATGGCGGCCCGTAGGTCGGTGGCGATGACGCGCCAGCGGGCGTCCTTGTCCTCGGTGCTGCTCTGCATGCCGCGCCTTCCTTGGTAAAACTTCCAGGACCACTTGTACTACAGGTTGACGTACGCCGCCATGTGTGTCAACATGTAGTACAGGTAGTTACACAAGGAGGTGGTGCCCTTTGAGCAAGACGGAACGGCCCGAGGAGCAGCCGTTCGGCGGCGAATGGATGACCGATCTCGCCCGCCTGGTCAACGCGCCTGGCTACGAGCGGTGGCGCTCCATGGTCGCGGCGACCGGCGGCTGCGCCCACCCGGTGCACCTGACCGGACAATCCATGATCGTGAACGCGGGAACCGGCGAGGTCCTGCACAGCTACACCACGGACGGCGAACCGTCCGGACATCTCCTGGTGGCCTGCGGCAACCGGCGGGCATCGGTCTGCCCGGCCTGCTCCCAGACCTACCAGGCCGACACCTTCCACCTGATCCGGGCGGGCCTGTCCGGCGGCAAGGGCGTCCCGGAGACGGTCAGCGCACACCCCCGCGCGTTCGTCACCCTGACCGCCCCCTCCTTCGGCCCCGTCCACTCCCACCGCAACGGCCGCACCTGCCGCCCCCGTAAGCACGACACCCACTGCGAACACGACCGGCCGATCGGCTGCCACCTGCGACACGAACCCCACGACGAACGACTCGGCCAACCCCTCTGCCCCGGCTGCTACGACTACCCCGGCGCGGTGCTCTGGCAGGCTCACGCGGGCGCGCTGTGGCACCGCTTCACCCTCTTCCTCCGGCAAGAACTCGCCCACCAGGCGGGGATGAGCCGCCGTACCTTCGCCGAACACGTCAAGGTGTCCTTCGCCAAGGTCGCCGAATACCAGCGGCGCGGCCTGATCCACTTCCACGCCATCATCCGCCTCGACGGATCCGACGGACCGGACCAACCGCCACCCGACTGGGCCGACCACCACCTGCTCGCCCGCGCCATCCCACCCGCCGCGCGCCACGTCACCGTCACCACCCCCGCAAGCGATCTCGGCCGGTGGACGCTCGCCTGGGGGCAGCAACTCGACATCCGGCCCATCCTGTTCGACCCACGCGCGGACGGGCTCAGCGAACGCGCCGTGGCCTCCTACATCGCCAAGTACGCCACCAAGGGTGCCGAAGCCTCCGGCACCGTCGATTACCGCCTGTCCTGCCGGGCCTGCGGCGGACGCGGACGGCTGCACCTCATGACCGTCTGCGGGCACTGCCACGGCAGCGGCCTCAAGCCCGGCCTCAGCCTGGACGCCCTGCCCGTCACCGGCCACGCCCGACGCATGATCCGCACCTGCTGGGACCTCGGCGCCCGCCCCGAGTTCCGGGCGCTTCGCCTCCGTCCGTGGGCGCACATGCTCGGCTTCCGCGGCCATTTCTCCAGCAAGAGCCGCGCCTACTCGCTCAACCTCACCGACCTGCGCGACGCCCGCGCCGCCCACCGCGCCGCCGAAGCCCGCGAACGCCACGGCCTGCCCGCCCTCGGCGACGCCACCACCCTCGTCCTGGGCCACTGGCGCTTCGCCGGCATCGGCCACACCCCCGGCGAAGCGATCATGGCCGAACACATCCGCCAGAACGTCGCGACCGCCCGACACATCGCGGCCCAGCGCGCCGCTGAATGACCCCACCCCTACCCGCCCACGAGCGGCGGCTCTACCGCGTCTGCGACGCCATGCACCTACTCAGCCTCAGCCGCAGCGTGATCTACGAACTCCTCCGCTCCGGGCGGCTGCGCTCCGTCACTCAAGGGCGCACCCGGCTCATCCCCGCCTCAGCCATAGAGGACTACATCGCCCTACTCGAACAGGAGGCTTCATGACCGAACGACGCAGCCGAGGAGACGGCGGCCTGCACTGGGACGAGACCCGGCAACGCTGGATCGCCTCGGTGACGGTCGGCTACACCCCGGCGGGCAAGCGCATCGTCAAGAAGGCCAGCGGCAAGACCAAGACCGAAGCCAAGGCCAAGCTCAAGGAGATCATCCGCGACTACGAAGACGGCCTGGCCATCGCGCCGACCTACTACACCGTCGCTGAGGCGGTGCGCTACTGGCTGCAGCACGGCCTCGGCGCACGGTCGGACGCCACGGTGAAGATGTACAACACCTACGCCGACAAGCACGTGATTCCTGCTCTCGGTGCTCGCAAGCTACGTGATCTTTCGGTGGAGGACGTTGACAAGTGGCTCGCTGGCAAGACCGGCGAGCTGGGCACTCGGTCGCTCAAGCTGATCCACGGCATCCTCAACCGGGCGGTCAAGAGCGCGATGCGCCGCGACAAGGTGAAGCGGAACGTCGTGGACCTCTGCGACATCCCGGAAGGACGCGCCGGTCGTCCCTCCAAGGCTCTGACGCTGGCCCAAGCTCTCACCGTCCTCACACAGGCGGAACGGGGCGGCGAGCGCATGCGGGCCTACATCGTCCTCTCGCTGCTGATCGGCGCTCGTACGGAGGAGCTGAGGGCGCTCCTCTGGTCTCACGTCGTGGCGTACGACCAGGCCCGTACCGCCTGGCTACCAGTGGGCCAGGTGGGCTGGGAGCACGAAGAGTTCGCGGTCTATGTCTGGCGATCCGTCCGGCAGAAGGGCGACACCAAGACCGTCAGGTCTCGGCGCTCGCTCAAGCTGCCCCAGCGCTGCGTGGCCGCGCTGCGTCTGCTCAAGGACGCCCAGGACATCGCGCAGCAGAAGGCGGGAGATCGGTGGAAGGCCACGGATCTCGTGTTCTGCACGCGCACGGGCACTCCCGTCACGGCGCACAACGTACGGCGCGACTTCCGAAAGGTCGTGGAGGCGGCAGGGCTCACCGGGCGGGAGTGGTCGCCTCGCGAGCTGCGGCACAGTTTTGTGTCCGTGCTGTCAGACTCCGGCGTCCCGATCGAGGACATCTCACGCCTGGTCGGCCACTCCAACACGGTGGTCACCGAGACGGTCTACCGACACCAGATCAGGCCCGTGATCATGCAAGGAGCTGCGGCGATGGACAAGATCTTCGGGAGCTAGTCACTCACTTAGTCACTCAGACGCAATTTCCAAGATCGCACACAGAGTGTTTCCGCAGGTGGGCGGTACTGGGTTCGAACCAGTGACCCCTCGCTTGTAAGGCGAGTGCTCTACCGCTGAGCTAACCGCCCCTGATCGGCACTACACCTTACGACACCAACGGCCCCGATCGCACATCCACGGCCCACCCGGGCCCCAGCTCGGGCCGGCCCGCCGCTCGCCAGCCCAGCAGGGCCGCGCCGAACATGCCCGCGTCCACCCCGAGCGCGGCCGGGACCAGCGGGGGCGCGTCGCGGAAGGCCAGGCGTTTGACCAGGCGCGTGCGTACCGGGTCGAAGAGGGCGGGGCCGGCTTGGGCCAGGCCGCCGCCCAGGACGATGACGGAGGGGTCGAGCAGCAGCGTGTACGTGGCCAGCGCCAGCGACAGCGCCTCCACGGCCTCGTCCCAGATCTCGATGGCGATCGGGTCGTCGGAGGAGACCACCTGTTCCGCCTTGACGCCCTCCACGCCGGCCCGCTGGCTGTAGCGGCGTCCGACGGAGGCCGCCGACGCGTACGTCTCAAGGCAGCCGAGCTGGCCGCACGCGCACTGCTCCCCGTCGGGGAAGACGGGGGTGTGGCCGATCTCGCCCGCCCAGCCGGAGGAGCCGCCGTACGGCTCGCCGCGGATGATCGAGGCGCCGGCGATGCCCGTGCCGATGGGCAGGAAGAGGAAGTCGTCGAGGCCGCGGCCCGCGCCGAGGACGCTTTCGGCCAGGCCGCCCGTGCGTACGTCGTGCCCCAGGAGCACCGGGATGTCCAGGCTGGTGAAGGCCGCGGCGGGAACGTCGCGCCAGCCCAGGTTGGTGGCGTAGACGGCCGAGTCCTCGGTCACCAGGCCGGGCACCGCCAGGCCGACGCCGGCCGGGGTGCCGTCGCCCGCGGCGGCCAGATGATCGATGAAGTCGGAGATGGCCGTCACGACCGCCTCCGGGCCCTCCGCGTGGGGGGTCGGACGCCGCTCGCTCAGCAGCACCGCGCCGGACTCGCCGACCAGGCCGCCCTTCATGGACGTGCCACCGACGTCGAGCGCGACAACGAACGAACTCATTGCGGACACGGAAGGGTACGATAGCGCAGCTCAGTACATGTCCGTCTCCGAGGCGGCCCCGGGCACGGCGGCGCAGTTCAGCACGCGTACCGAGGCCCCGTCGCCCCCACAAAGCCCCGTAGCCCCCCGAGCGGTCCCGAGCGGCCCTTGAGGGCACGGCGGACCCCGGCGCGGCCTCCAGGGCCCTTCAGGCCCGTCCCAGCACCCGGTTGAGCGCCGCCTCCACCTCAGCCGACAACCCGGGCGGCGGCGACACCGGGGCCGGGTCGAGCGCCTCCGAGGAGCGCGCCGCCAGCCACACGGCGCCGCAGGACCGGCACTCCACCTCGCCCAACCGGCAGATCAGCGCCGTGGACGCGCAGGTGGCGCACGAGTCGAGGTCGAGGTCGTGCAGCCGTTGACAGTCCGGGCAGATCAGCACCTGGGTCTCGTTGCGCACCCCGCGCTGCCACGGGCTGGCGCCGCGCACCGGGTCCGTCTGCCGGGCCCCGCAGCGGTAGCAGGGCATCCTTCCCTCCGAAAGTCACGAAGTCCGCGAAGTCACGAAATATCGGCGAGTGCCTTGACATAGTCGGCGACGTCGCGCGCGGAGGAGATGGGATTGACCACCGACCACCGGATCACGCCCTCGCCGTCGATGATGAAGGTCCCCCGCCGAGCGAGCCCCTTCGCCTCATCGAACACACCGTACGCCTGCGCGACCTGTCCGTGTGGCCAGAAATCAGAGAGCAGGCCGAACGTGTAACCCTCGCGATCCGCCCAGGCACGATGCGTGAACACGGAATCGACCGAGACGGTCAGCACATGTGCGTCGTCGATGGGCTGATCGCGCAGGGCGGACAGCTCACCGTGACAGATCCCGCTGAACGCCAGCGGGTAGAAGACCAGCACGACCTTCCCGCCCCGAAACTGAGCAAGGCTCACCGGGGTGCCGTGCTGGTCCTGCAGCTCGAACTCCGGAGCCAGGGCGCCGACCTCGGCAGGATGTGCGTTCACAGCCATCATCCTGCCGTACGGCAGGCGCCGCCGGCTCCTACCGTCGACCCTTCGGCGGGACGAGCCTGGTGCCGGACCAGTCGGGTGCGGCGGAGATGCTGCTGGTCTGCGAGAGACCTGCGGTAGTGGCATCCTCCCCGATGTCGCTCGGCTCGACATGGTTGTCGCGCCCTGCTTTGGGCGTCAGCAGCCAGATCTGCCCGCCATCGGCGAGTACTCGCATGGCGCTGGTCAGAGCGTCGAAGAGATCCCCGTCTCCGTCGCGCCACCACAGCAGCACGACATCGACGACGTCGTAGCTGTCCTCGTCCAGCAGTTCGTTGCCGGTCAGGTCCTCGATGGACTCGCGAAGCTCGTCCTCGACGTCCTCGTCCCAACCGATCTCCTGCACCACCTGACCCGGCTTGAGGCCGAGTCGTTCGGCCAGGCCGCGCTCGCCCTGCGCCTGACCCGCGGTCGCGCTCACGTTTATCCCTCCTGCTTGAGTGGCCCCGCTTATGCGGTTTATCGCTTCGGCACAGTCCACACGGTGTGACCCTCAGTCGTCAACGGTCGCCACGGGTACGGCCGTAGTCGGCCAGAATCAATCAGACAAAAACGACAGGCGAACCTGGCGTTGCGGGTTGTCGACGTTCAGGTCCACGAGTGCGACAGACTGCCACATGCCCAGCGCCATTCGCCCTCCCAGCACGGGGATGGTGGCGTACGGCGGGATCAGCGCGGGCATGACGTGCGACCTGCCGTGACCGCGGGAACCATGGGCATGGCCCCACCGGTCATCGGCGGGCAGCAGGTCCCGCAGAGCGGCCAGTAGGTCATCGTCGCTGCGTGAGCCCAGCTCAAGCAGCGCGACGCCCGCGGTCGCATGCGGCACGAAGATGTGCAGCAGCCCGTCCTCACCCTGGGCACGTACGAAATCGGCGCATTCGGCCGTGATGTCGTGCACCGTCTCTCGTGAACCGGTGTCCACGGAGATGATTTCAGATCTCACAGGCAAATCTTACTTAGGCACCACGACAGCGTCGGGGCCGGGAAACACCAGCCCGGTGTGCCCGTCGTCGAACCGCACCACGTACGGCGGCCCGCCGTTCATGCCCTGGACCTCCGTGATTACTCCGCCCCGGTCCCTTTCGCCAACGGTATTGCCATGCATCAGGAGCCGGTCGCCAACCGTCGCATTCATACCTCTCACATTGGTACGCGGAAAGCTGAACGAAAAGAGCGAATCCTAAGTTTTGCTCCCCCTGGAGGGGGAGGAGAAAAGATGACCAAACCGTTACGCTGCGCGGGATGTGGCGTTTCGGTCTCAGAGGTCTCAGAGGCAGGATGGCGGCCTCCTACGTCCTCGTCACCGCCACGGCCGTCCTGCTGGTCGAGGCCGTGATCGCGGCCTTCTACCTGTTCCCCAGGGCCAACGCGGCCGATCTGGCGGCTGTGCTCCAGGAGCAGGCGGGCACCGACACCAAGGTGCTGAGCCTGGAGGTGGCCAGGATCTCCACCGCCCGGCCCGGCCTGCCGCCCGGCGAGCTCCTGGCCGAGGTCGCCGGGCAGGCCGGTGACAGGACGGTGGCGGGCGGCGCCAGGCCACGGGCGGAGCCGGGGTTCGCCATGCTGGAGACGCTGGTGGACACCTCGGGCAGGGTCGTCGCCAGCTCCGCGCCCGCGATCTATCCGGTGGGAGGCACGCTCGACGTGCCCCTGCCTGGCCGCGAACAGGGGCTGACCAGGACCAGGACGGGCCTGGCGAGCTGGCACTTCAGCCCTGTGCTGATCAAGGCGCCGGACAGCGGCACGGGCTTCGCCACCCTGGGCCACGTCTATGTACAGGCGCCGTCCGACGCCGCGCCGCCCGCCCCGGACGTCGGCGAGTTGTGGCCCCTGGTCGTGGCGGGCGGGCTGGCGCTGGTGCTCGTGGTGCCGATCGGGCTGGTGTTCGGGATGCTGAGCACGCGCGGGCTGACCGGCCGCGTACGCCGCCTGGCCGGGGTGACGACGGCGGTCGCGGCAGGCGACTTCCGGCCGCGCGTCGCGGTGCGGGGCTCCGACGAGGTGAGCACGCTCGAACACTCGGTCAACCTGATGGCCGACCGGCTCGGCGCGGCGGTGGAGGCGGCCAGGACGAGCGCGCACGCCGAGGCCAGGCAGGCCGAGCGCGGCAGGATCGCCAGGGAACTGCACGATTCGATCTCCCAGGACCTGTTCTCGCTGAGCCTGCTGGCCGCGGGCATGCGCAGGGCCGCCCCCGAGGGCCTGAGCGAGCAGTCGGAGGCGATGGAGCGCACCGCCGCGCGGGCGATGCGCGAGATGCAGGCGCTGCTGCTGGAGCTGCGCCCGGTGGCACTGGAGGACGCGGGCCTGCTGCCCGCGCTGCGCGAGCTCTGCCACGCCTACCAGGAGCGGCTCGGCATCGAGGTGGAGACCGCACTGGAGGAGACGGCGCTGCCGCCCCCGGCCGAGCACGCGGTGCTGCGCCTGGTGCAGGAGGCGCTCGGGAACGCGGTCAAGCACGCCGACCCCGGCAGGATCGAGGTACGCCTGAGCGAGCGCGCCGGCGAGGTCACCGTGTCGGTCTCCGACGACGGCACGGGCTTCGACCCGGCGCAGGCGGCGGGCAGGCACGGCATGGGCCTGAAGCTGATGCGCGAACGGGTCGGGGAACTCGGCGGACGGCTGGAGATCACCAGCGACGGGAGTGGCACGACGGTGACCGCGATTCTGGGGACGGCATGATCCGGGTGCTGATCGTGGACGACCACGAGGTCGTCAGGCAGGGCCTGCGCTTCGTCCTGGACCAGGAGGACGGCGTCGAGGTCGTGGGCGAGAGCGGCGACGGCGAGGCCGCCCTGCGCGCCGCCGCACGGCTCGAACCCGACGTGATGCTGCTGGACCTGGTGATGCCCGGCCTGGACGGCCTGGGCGTGCTGGAGCGGCTGCCGGCGCGCGGCAGGCGGCCCGCGGTGATCGTGCTGAGCTCGTTCCAGGAGGACGACCGGGTGGTGGCGGCCATGCGGCTGGGCGCGCTGTCGTACCTGTCCAAGACCTCCGCCGTCGATCGGGTGGTCGATGCGGTACGCGCGGCGGCGCGCGGCGGCAGCGTGCTGGAGCCCGGGGTCGCGGCCCTGCTGCTCGGCCAGGTGCGCAGGGGCGGGCCGCCGCGCCCGCTGGACACGCTCACCCCGCGCGAGCGTGAGGTGCTGGGCGCGCTGGCGCGGGGCCGGTCGAACGCGGAGATCTCCAGGGATCTGCGGATGGGCAAGGAGACGGTCAAGTCACACGTCTCCAGCATCCTGGCCAAACTGGGCGTGGCCGACCGTACGCAGGCGGCCATTTACGCGCTCCAGCAGGGGCTGGTGCCGCTCGACGAGGCCCTGTGACAGGGCAACGCCATGGGCCACGGGGATGGCCGCTAGACTCGCCCGCCGCGGGTGAACACTCCCCCGGTTGGGGAGGCTAAGAGCAACGGAGGCGACATCCCGGTCAGCGTGGGCATTCGAGCGAAATTTCGTTAGTTTTCCGGTCTTGTTAAATTGCTCCCGGGATGTAACCTTTGGGGGCAATTCGTCCTACCATCGGTGGTCTAGGCCATCGCAGAGGGCCCTGCCAGCAGGGACACTCTGGTTACTGGCTAGTAGAGATGCGTTTTCTACGGCTAGCGACCAGGATGGAAGGCGACCCAGACCAGACATCAGTCCATCTCGGAAGGCGAGACCCAGTGGCTTCCGGACGCCAGCGTTTCTCGATCATCAGCGACGGCCTACCCAGCCAGCTGCCTGATGTCGACCCCAGCGAGACCAACGAGTGGCTCGAGTCTCTCGACAACGTCGTCAAGACCGAGGGCCGCACCAGAGCCCGCTATCTCATGCTGCGCATGCTGGAGCGGGCACGCGAGCACCAGGTCGGCGTGCCGGGCCTGCGCAGCACCGACTACATCAACACGATCCCGCCGGAGCGCGAGCCCTGGTTCCCCGGCGATGAGCACGTCGAGCGCCGCATCCGCGCCTACATCCGCTGGAACGCGGCCATCATGGTGTCCAGGGCCAACGCCCGCACCAACGTGGGCGGCCACATCGCCACCTATGCCTCGGCCGCCTCGCTCTACGAGGTGGGCTTCAACCACTTCTTCCGCGGCAAGGACCACGGCGAGTCGGGCGACCAGGTCTTCTTCCAGGGCCACGCGGCCCCGGGCATCTACGCCCGCGCCTTCCTCGAAGGCCGGCTCAACGAGTCCCAGCTCGACGCGTTCCGCCAGGAGCTGTCGCACGGCTTCCACGGTCTTCCCTCCTACCCCCACCCGCGGCTCATGCCCGATTTCTGGGAGTTCCCGACGGTCTCCATGGGCCTGGGCCCGATCGGCGCGATCTACCAGGCGCGGTTCAACCGCTACCTGCTCAACCGGCAGATCAAGGACACCAGCCGCAGCCACGTATGGGCCTTCCTGGGCGACGGCGAGATGGACGAGCCCGAGTCGCTGGGCGCGATCGGCCTGGCCTCGCGTGAGGAGCTCGACAACCTCACGTTCGTGATCAACTGCAACCTGCAACGGCTCGACGGCCCGGTACGCGGCAACGGCAAGATCATTCAGGAGCTGGAGTCGTACTTCCGCGGCGCCGGCTGGAACGTGATCAAGGTTGTCTGGGGCCGCGACTGGGACCCGCTGCTGGCGGCCGACGTGGACGGCGTGCTGGTCAACCAGATGAACACCACGCCCGACGGCCAGTTCCAGACCTACTCGGTGGAGTCGGGCGGCTACATCCGCGACAACTTCTTCGGCTCCGACCCGCGCCTGCGCAAGATGGTCGAGCACCTCAACGACGACGACATCCGCAAGCTGTCGCGCGGCGGCCACGACTACCGCAAGGTGTACGCGGCCTTCAAGGCGGCCCGCGAGCACGTCGGCCAGCCGACGGTGATCCTGGCCCAGACCATCAAGGGCTGGACGCTGGGCAAGGACTTCGAGGCCCGCAACGCCACGCACCAGATGAAGAAGCTCACCAAGGCCGAGCTGAAGGAGTTCCGCGACCGGCTCTACCTGCCGATCCCGGACTCGGCGCTGGAAGGCGACCTGCCGCCCTACTTCCACCCGGGCGAGAACGACGCCGAGATCCAGTACATGAAGGAGCGCCGCGCGGCACTCGGCGGCGTGCTGCCCAAGCGGGTCATGCGCGCCAAACCGGTCAAACTGCCCGGTGACGAGGTCTACGGCGGCTTCGCCAAGGGCTCGGGCAAGCAGCAGGTGGCCACCACGATGGCCTTCGTCCGGCTGCTGAAGGACCTCATGCGCGACAAGGAGATCGGCCACCGGTTCGTGCCGATCATCCCGGACGAGGCCCGTACGTTCGGCCTGGACGCCATGTTCCCGACGGCCAAGATCTACTCGCCGCACGGGCAGACGTACGAGGCCGTGGACCGCGAGCTGCTGCTGTCGTACAAGGAGGCCGTGCAGGGGCAGATCCTGCACGAGGGCATCAGCGAGTCCGGCTCGATGGCCTCGACCATCGCGGCCGGCACCTCCTACGCCACGCACGGCGAGCACATGATCCCGATCTACATCTTCTACTCGATGTTCGGCTGGCAGCGCACCGGCGACGCGATGTGGCAGATGGGCGACCAGATGGGCCGCGGCTTCCTGCTGGGCGCCACCGCGGGCCGCACCACGCTCAACGGCGAGGGCCTGCAGCACGAGGACGGCCACACCCCGCTCATCGCCTCGACGAACCCGGCCGCCGTCTCCTACGACCCGTCCTGGGCCTTCGAGGTGGCGCACATCGTCAAGGACGGCCTGCGAAGGATGTACGGCGACCAGCCGGAGGACATCTTCTACTACCTGACCGTCTACAACGAGCCCTACCTGCAGCCGGCCCAGCCCGCCAACATCGACGTGCAGGGCCTGCTCAAGGGCCTGTACAAGTTCGCCGACGGGCCGCAGACGCAGGGTCCGAAGGCCAACATCCTGTCCTCGGGCGTGGCGGGCCCGTGGGCGATGGAGGCGCAGCGACTGCTGGCCGAGGACTGGGGCGTGTCGGCCGACGTGTGGTCGGCGACGTCGTGGTCCGAGCTGCGCCGCGAGGCGCTGGCGTGCGACGAGCACAACCTGCTCAGCCCCGACGCCGAGCGCCGCGTCCCGTACGTCACCCAGGTCCTCTCGCAGGCCCAGGGCCCGTTCGTGGGCGTCAGCGACTACATGAAGGCCGTGCAGGACCAGATCGCGCAGTGGGTGCCGGGTGACTGGTCCTCGCTGGGCACCGACGGATTCGGCCTGTCCGACACCCGCTCGGCGCTGCGCCGCCACTTCCACGTGGACGCGGCCTCGATCACGCTGGCCGTGCTGACCAGCCTCGTCCAGCGGGGCGAACTGGACGGCGAGGTGCTGCGCGAGGCCATCGCCCGCTACCACCTCAAGAACGGCGTCACCGAGGCGGGCGGCGCGGAGAGCAACGACACCCAATCCATGGGAGTCTGAGTCATCCAACGGCGGCGCTCCCGCGAATACTCTTCGCGGGAGCGCCGTCATATTCGGCCGTCCCCGCCGTTGGCCAAGTGAGGCGGCACGTTTCAGGAGGGGTACGTGCCGCCTCACCTCGGTCTGGTGCGGGTTCACGTATTGTGGGCACTACTTCCCCCTGAACTGATGTGAGGGGAAGTTTCGTCATGCGTCGCGTTATTGCCGCCGCTCTACTCCTTGCGGCCACCGCCGGCTGCTCCACCGCGCCGGCCGAGCCCGCCTCGGAGTCCACGGCCGATCCCGACCAGATCGCCTGGGGTCCCTGCACCGACATCAAACGCCCCGACGGCGAGACTCCTGCCCGCCAGGACGCCTCGGTACGGTGCGGCAAGCTCGCGGTGCCCCTCGACTACGCCAAGCCCGACGGCGAGAAGCTGGACCTGGCGCTCATCAAGCTGCCGGCCACCGGCAAGCAGAAGCGGCTGGGCTCGGTGGTGTTCAACTTCGGCGGCCCAGGCGCCTCCGGCGTCGACACCCTCGACCAGGCCGCCAAGGCGCTCACCACGCTGCGCGCCCGCTACGACCTGATCAGCTTCGACCCGCGCGGCGTCGAGCGCAGCTCGGGCGTGAAGTGCGGCGACGCGGCCGAGATGGACAGGTTCACCTCCCTGGACACGCTGCCGGCGGGCGATGAGACCGACCAGGAGGTCGAGGCGGCCAACAAGCGCTTCGCCTCGCTCTGCCAGCAGAACTCCGGCGAGATCCTGCCGCACGTCGGCACCGCGAACGCCTCGCGCGACATGGACCGCATCCGCGCCGCCGTCGGCGACGCCAAGCTCAACTACGTCGGCATGTCGTACGGCACCCAGCTCGGCGGCGTCTACGCCACGCAGTTCCCCAAGAAGGTGGGCCGCATGGTGCTCGACGCGCCGCTGGACCCCACGGTCACCTTCGAACAGCGCACGCTGGCCCAGACGCGCGGCTTCCAGAAGGCCTACGAGAGCTTCCTGCGCTCCTGCGTCAAGGAGACCTGCGACTTCGGCAAGGACCAGGCCACCGCCAACGCGAACGTCGGCAAGCTCATGAACCAGCTCACCGAGAAACCGCTGCAGGTCAACGGCCGCGAGCTGACCCAGGGCCTGGCCTCCACGGGCGTGGCCGCCGCGCTGTACTCGGAGCTGACCTGGCCCTTCCTCGAACAGGCGCTGAGTGAGGCGCTCAAGGGCAACGGCGAGGCGCTGATGTACCTGGCCGACTCCTACACCGGACGCGGCCCCGACGGGACCTACTCCACCCAGATGACCAGCTTCCCCGCCATCACCTGCGTGGACACCGCCGAACGGCCGGACGAGGCCGCGCTGCGGCGCACCGAGGCGGCCGCGATGAAGATCTCGCCGCTGTTCGGCAGCGAGGGCTCGGGCGGGTTGTGCCGGGTCTGGCCGGCCAAGGGCAACGACGAGGCGCGGCACGTGAACGCCACCGGCTCCGCGCCGATCATGGTGGTGGGCGGCAAGGGCGACCCCGCCACGCCTTACGAGTGGGCGCCCAAGCTGACGGCCCAGCTCAAGACCGCGACGCTGGTGACGTACGAGGGGGAGGGGCACGGGGCGTACCTGTCGGGCAGCAAGTGCATCCAGGGCCTCGTGGACGCCTACCTGCTGGAGGGCAAGATGCCGGGCAAGAACGCGAGCTGCCCGGCCGCGTGATCTGAGGCCGGCAGGAACGCGAGCGGTCCTGACGGCATCATCTGGGCAAGGGCGTGAGCTGCCCAACGACCTGATCCGGGGCGGGCGAGGTGCGAGCGCGGTCCGGCGGCCTAGTCTGGACCGCGTGACGGACTACAAGCCTCAGATTCAGACGGAGACCGCGCGCCTGGCCGACCTGGCGGGTGACCTGTCCGTCCCGGTGCCGACGTGCCCGGGATGGACGATCGCCGAGCTGGTCACCCACGTAGGGCAGACGCACCGGTGGGCGGTGCACGTGCTGCGTGACCGGGTCCAGGAGCGCATCTGGTCCCGGCAGGTGCCCAGCGGGCTGGCCGAGGGTCAGAGCGGCGACGCCGCCTGGCTGACGGCCGGGGCCGCCGAACTGGTGGAGACCCTGCGCGTCACGGACCCCGCGATGGAGGTCTGGACCTGGGGGCCGGACGGGCGGGCCTCCTGGTGGCCGCGCCGGATGCTGTTCGAGCTGGTGATTCACCGGGTCGATGCCGAACTCGCGCTCGGCATCGACCCGGAGATCCCGGCGATGACCGCGATCGACGGCATCGAGGAGTACCTCGACAACCTGCCGTCCGCCGTGTGGGTCACCCGGCCGCTGGCCGAACTCGGCGTGGAGGGGGCCACGATCCACCTCCACGCGAGTGACGCCGACGGCGAGTGGACCATCACGCAGGGTCCCGCCGGGAAGATCGAATGGGCGCGCGGCCACGCCAAGGGCGACGTCGCCGTCCAGGGCCCGGTGAGCGACCTGCTGCTCCTGCTGTACGGCCGCCGCTCCCCCGACGCGCTCACCGTCCACGGCGACCGCGCCCTCCTGGACCGCTGGCTCACCGCCGCAGCCTTCTGACCCCCCTCACACCTTGGCCACCGACTCCCCACCACCCTCCACCCAACCCACCTCACGCTCGGACCACTGGCCCCGCCACGGCCCTCTGACCCCGCTCACCCGCCTTTCGGCCCCGGCCACGAGGTCCACCCGCCTTTCGGCCCGGGTTACGAGGTCCGCCCGCCTCCCAGACCCGCCGAGCCGCTCACCAGCCCTCCGGCCCGGCCGACCGGCTCGTCTCCGGCGCGCGCCGACAAGTCGGCCGTCCGGGCGCCCCTTCAACCCGCACCCACCAGCCCGTCGCGGAACCACCCCCGGCCCGGCCGATCGTCCCGCCACCGGCCCGTCTTCCGGCCGCACCGACGGTCCCGCCTCCGGCCGCTGATCGTCCCGCTCCGGCTCGCAGGGCGACCTGGATGACGGCTCGTCGCAGAGGCGGCCGCCCTCGATGGACCTCCACCGAAGCTCGGTGGGGTGGCGGTCCCACGGACAAGGGCTCAAGGACAAGGGCTCAAGGACAAGGGCCCTGGACGCGCCGCCGTTCGGCGATCGGCGGCGTGTCCAGGGCGATGGGGCGAGCCGCTGAGGGCCGGCCCTCGGACGTGAGCCGCTCACCAGGGCCGGGGTGTTCGCGGGGAAGGCGCTGTCCCCGGCCGGCGGGCCCACGTCATATGTCACCGTCTCCTTGCCTCTCTCGAACAAGACAACGATCTAACGCGTGGGCGACAACCCTATGTCGGTGTTTTCTCTTGATTAATCGAGCAGAGTGCCGTGCACGACCATCTCGGGGACCTCGGTGGCGAAGCCTTCGAGTGGCCGCTCGGGGCAACGTTCGGCGGTGACGGTGGCGGCGGCGATGCGGTCGAGGCGGAAGACGCGTACGTCGTCGCGCAGCCGGCACCACGCCACGAGATACCAGAACCCGCCCCGCCCGCCCAGGAACACCCCCGGCTCCACGTCGCGCGAGGTGAGCGCGCCCTTGGCGTCGGCGTACTCGAGCCTGAGCACCCGGCGGCGCAGCAGCGCCTCCTCGATGGCCCGCGAGATGCCCTCGGCCCCGAGCGGCTGGATCTCGCCACCGCTCTCCTGCAACGGGACGAGTTGCACGCGCCGGGCCAACTCCCTGGCCAGCTCGCCCTCGGGACCCGGCATCGCGGCCACCACCTTGCGTAACGCGCTGCGTGCCTGGCGGCCGAACGGCTGGTCGCCGGCCCGGCTGAGCGCCACCGCGATGGCCACGGCCTCGGCCGGGCTGAAGTTGAGCGGGGGCAGCGACATCTTCTTGTCGATGGCGTAACCGCCCTTGCGTCCCGCCTCGGCGTAGATCGGCACACCTGACTCCTGCAGCGCGGCGATGTCGCGCTCGATCGTGCGCAGGCTCACCTCGAACCGCTTGGCCAACTCGCGGGCGGAGCGGCAGCGGGGCGCGATGGCGCGCAGGTCTTCGACGAGCGCGTAGAGCCGATCGGTACGGTTCACAGCCGAGACGCTACGCGCCGCCACCGACAATCGCGGGCCGCTCCACAGCCACGCGACACTCACATAGCCGGGCGGCCACAGGGGTCTCACGGTTCGGTTACTGCCCCAGAGCTTCCTCCCCGAGAGGGTACGCCGGGCCCGGGTTTCCCACCACGCAAACGACGGCCCGTTTTCTCACCCTCCGCCGGGAGGCAACCGTCCCGAGGGGCAACCGTCCCGAGGGCACGCGATCGACGGGCTCTCACCCGCCCCGCGTCCACTCCATCAACCGGTCCAGCGGCCAGCTGTTGACGATCCGTTCCGCCTCGATCCCGCAGCGGGCGGCGCGCTCGCACCCGTACCGCTGCCAGTCGAGCTGCCCTGGCGCGTGCGCGTCGGAGTCGATCGAGAACACGCACCCCATCTCGTACGCCAGCCGCATCAACCGCTTCGGCGGATCGAGCCGATCGGGCCGGGAGTTGATCTCCACCGCCACCCCGAACCGCCGGCACGCCTCGAAGACCAGCTCGGCCTCGAACTCCGACTCGGGCCGCTTGTTCCCCCGCTTCCCACCGCCCTGCACGATCCGCCCCGTGCAGTGGCCCAGCACGTCCACGAGCGGATTGGCGATGGCGGTCACCATCCGGCGCGTCATCTCCTGACCGTCCGCGCGCAGCTTGGAGTGCACGCTGGCCACCACCACGTCCAGCCGCTCCAGCAGTTCGGGCTCCTGGTCGAGCGTGCCGTCGGCGTTGATGTCCACCTCGATCCCGGTCAGGATCCTGAACGGCGCCAGCCGCTCGTTCAGCTTGGCCACCACCTCGAGCTGGCGCTCCAGCCGCTCGGCCGACAGCCCCTTGGCCACGGTCAGGCGCGGCGAGTGGTCGGTCAGCGCCCAGTACTCGTGCCCGAGCGCGACGGCCGCCTCCGCCATCTCCTCGATCGGCGAGCCGCCGTCGGACCAGTCGGAGTGGCTGTGCAGGTCGCCCTTGAGCGCCGCGCGCAGCTCGGCCGTCTCCGCGTCGAGCTCAACCCCCGCAGTGGCCCGCATTCGGCGCAAGTAGGTCGGAACCTGTCCATCAAGGCTTTCGTTTACTACAAGAGCGGTGACCTTCCCAATCCCGGGCAAGTCACCGAGCCCGCCGCTGTGTGCCAGGTGGTCGAGCTCGTCGGGGGACAGCTCGGCCACGACGGCGGCCGCGCGGCGGAAGGCACGCACGCGGTACGTGGGCTCACCCGCGCGCTCCAGCAGAAAGGCGATCTCGCGCAGGGCCTCGACCGGATCCATGCCTCCAGTCATACCCAAGTGAACCGCAACCACAGGCCATTACTCATTGAACGGGGACAAGGGCCGCCGCTAGGCTGATCGGCCCAGGAAAGCAGGAGTTGAATGGTTAAGCCGTCGCAGGCGCCCACGCCGCCGCGCAAAAGTTCGAAGATCATCCCATTGGCCGTACTGGGGGTCCTGTCCGTAATGGTCGTGGGCTACTGCGCCGCCGTGAACGACGACGACGATGACGTCACCGCCGACTGCGTCAGGGTGAGAGACGACACCACCCAGGCCGGCTACGGCGACTTCACGCCGACCCCCACCCCCTCGGCATCCCCGAGCCCGACCACCAGCACCTCCTCCCCACCGGCAGGCTCCTACGAGGTGGTGGACGACTCCTACTGCGACGACTCCACCCGCAGCTACGGAGGCTCCCACGGCGCGTACCTGTGGTACTACGGCGGTCACCGCGTCGGCACCCACGTCCGGAACGGCACCACGCTGCGCCCCTCCGACGTGACCATCACCAGCAGGAGCGGCAAGGAGATCCAGCGGGGCGGCTTCGGCCGCAGCGGGACCGGCGGGAGCTGACCGATGCGCCGCGAGCACGCCACTCCCAGGGACGACTGGGAGAAGACGATCGAGGGCCAGGGCCTGGCCTATCACCGCGCGGCCCACCCGGCCGGGCTTAACAGGCCGTACTGGGACGAGTCCGTCCACTACGTCTTCTCGATGGACGAGGTCGAGGAGCTGGAGCGCCAGGTCGAGGAGCTGCACGAGATGTGCCTGGGGGCCGTCGAGCACGTGGTCTCCGCCGGGCGTTACGCCGACTTCGCCATCCCCGAGTGGGCCTGGGAGGAGGTCGCGCGCTCGTGGGAGCGCCGCGACGACCACCTGTACGCCCGCTTCGACCTGCGCTACGACGGCACGGGCGCGGCCAAGCTGCTGGAGTACAACGCCGACACGCCCACCTCGCTGGTGGAGTCGTCGGTCGTGCAGTGGTTCTGGCTGCAGGACGTCTTCCCCGGCGACGACCAGTGGAACTCGGTGCACGAGCGGCTCATCGACCGCTGGCGCGAGCTGCGCCTGCCACCGGGGCCCACCCACTTCGCCTTCACCAACTCCGACGAGACGGGCGAGGAGGCCATGACGGTGGCCTACCTACAGGAGACCGCCGAGCAGGCCGGACTGCAGACCGTGGCCATCGCCATGGAGGACATCGGCTGGGACTCGCTCAACCGGCGTTTCACGGACATGGAGGGGCGCGTCATGCGCTCGGCGTTCAAGCTCTACCCGTGGGAGTGGATGCTGGCCGAGGACTTCGGGCACCACGCCGTACGGCACTCCACCTGGATCGAACCGCTGTGGAAGACCCTGCTGTCGAACAAGGCGCTGCTGGCGGTGTTGTGGGAGCTCAACCCGGGCCACCCCAACCTGCTGCCCGCCTATCTCGACGGCCCCCGCGACCTGACTTCCTACATCGCCAAGCCGCTGCTCGGCAGGGAGGGCGCCTCGATGCGCATCGTCACGCCGCAGGGCACGCAGGAGACGCCGGGCGTGTACGGCCAGGAGGGGTACGTCTACCAGGGTTTCGAGGCCCTGCCCGTGTTCGAGGGGCAGCGGCCGGTGCTCGGCGCGTGGGTGGTCGCCGACGAGGCCGCCGGGCTGGGCCTCAGGGAGACGACCGGCCTGATCACCGACGACACCTCCTCCTTCGTCCCACACCGCATCAACAGCTGACCGACGACACCTCCTCCTTCGTCCCACACCCGCATCAACAGCTGACCGACGACTCCTTCACCGAGACCACCTCCAGAACGGACCCGAAGTGACCCTTCTCGAAACCCTCGCCCGCGGCTCCGGCGCCATCGCCGCGTACGCCGCCGTCGGCGTGATCCTGATGATCGTCGGCTTCTACGTGATCGACTGGGCCACCCCGGGCAAGCTGAGCGAGGTCATCCGCAGCGAGCGCAACCCGAACGCCACCCTGCTGACCACCTCCGCCCTGGCCGCCATCGGCCTCATCGTGGCCGCCTCCATCTTCGCCTCCGGCGGCCGGCTCTCCGAGGGCCTGGCGGGCACGGCGGTGTTCGGCCTGGTCGGCATCGTGGTGCAGACGGTGGCGATGCTGCTGTTCGACAAGATCGTCGGCATCTCGGTACGCGACCTGGTCAAGGAGCAGGAGTTGCAGCCGGGCGCGCGGCTGCTGGCGGTCACCCATGTCATGATCGGCCTGATCACCGCCGTGGCCGTGATCTAGCACCGGCACGAACCGGCGTTCCGGCCATCCGAAGGGACCTGGCACTCTAGGAGGCGTGACAGACCGGACCCGGGAGGACACGACCCGCAGGCTCGAGCGCGCCATGGGCTCGCTGGGCACGGCGGCCATGGCGCGCATGGACGAGCAGCTGCCGTGGTTCCGCGCGCTCAGTGCCGAGGACCGGTCGTGGGTGGGGCTCGTGGCCCAGGCCGGGATCGCCGCGTTCGTGGAGTGGTTCCAGCAGGCGGGCAGGGACACGCCCAGCATCGAGTTCTTCGGTACGGCGCCGCGCGAGCTCAAGCGCTCCATCTCGCTGCAGCAGACGGTCGACATCGTCAGGGTCGTGGTCGAGGTCGTCGAGGCCCAGGCCCACGAGCTGGCCGCGCCGGGCGGCGAGGACCAGCTCCAGCAGGCCATGTTGCGCTACACCCGCGACGTGGCCTTCGCCGCCGCCCACGTCTACGCCCGCGAGGCCGAGGCCAGGGGCTCGTGGGACGCCAGGCTCGAGGCCCTGATCGTGGACGCGCTCGTACGCGGCGAGGTGGACGACGGCCTGCACTCCTGGGCCGCCGCGCTCGGCTGGACCTCCTCCCCCGTGGTCGTCATCGCCGGTCACGCCCCCGACGACGATCCCCGCGCGGTCATCGACGGGCTGCGCGAGAAGGGCCGCAGGATCGGCATGGACCTGCTGGCCGGCGTGCAGGCCGACCGGCTCATCGTGATCGTGGGCGGCGCCGGCAGCGTCAACGAGGCGGCCAAGCAGGTCGTGGCCCGCTTCGGCGTGGGCCCCATCGTCATCGGACCCGAGGTGCCCGACCTGCACGCCGCCGCCAGGTCCGCCAGGGCGGCGCTGGCCGGGCTGAAGGCGTCCTGCGGCTGGCCGGACGCCCCCAGGCCGGTGCACGCGGAGGACCTGCTGGCCGAACGGGCGCTCGACGGCGACGCAGACGCCAGGGAGCAGCTCATCGAGAACGTGTTCCTGCCGCTCGCGGGCACGCCGCTGCTCGATACCCTGGCGACCTACCTGGAGCAGGGCACCTCACTGGAGGCGACGGCGCGGCTACTGTTCGTGCACCCCAACACCGTGCGCTACCGGCTGAAGAAAATCACCGAGCTGACCGGCTACCAGCCGACGGAGGGCAGGTCGGCCTTCACGCTCCAGGTCGGCCTGATCCTCGGCAGGCTCTCGGAAAGCGCCGTAACCTGGCGGGCCCTAACGTAATGCCGCCGAAATCCCCACTGTAGGTTTCCTACAAATCACCCCGGACAAAGTTCGTACGGATCTCCAGCCGCGTGTCGAAGTTCTACAGGGCAAGGTGGTTTTTGTGCTTGTACTCGTCGCTCCGGGCCAAGGTGCCCAAACTCCAGGCTTCCTGACTCCCTGGCTCGAACTGCCCGGTCTGGCGGACAGACTCGGCGGCTGGTCGGAGATCGTCGGGATCGACCTGGTCGCCTACGGCACCACCGCCGACGCCGACGAGATCCGCGACACCGCCGTCGCGCAACCGCTGCTCGTGGCCGCCGCGCTGGCCTCCGCCGAGGCGCTCGGGGTGGCCCCCGACCTGCTGGCGGGCCACAGCGTCGGCGAGTTCGCCGCCGCCGCGCTGGCCGGAGTGATCACCCACGAGGAGGCGCTGCGCCTGGTCCGCGACCGCGCCATGGCCATGGCCAAGGCCGCCGCCGTCACCGAGACCGGCATGACCGCCGTACTCGGCGGCGTCGAGGAGGACGTGCTGGCCTGCATCGAGAAGCACGGGCTGACCCCCGCCAACATCAACGGCGCCGGCCAGATCGTGGCGGGCGGCACGCTGGAGCAGCTCGCCGCCTTCAACCAGGAGCCGCCGGCCCGCGCCCGCCTGCGTTCGCTCTCCGTGGCGGGGGCCTTCCACACCCACCACATGGCCCCCGCAGTCGAAAGCCTGCGCGAGGCCGCCTGGAACGTCGTACCGGCCGATCCCCGCATCGCGCTGCTGTCCAACTCCGACGGCCGGGCGGTCGCCTCCGGCGCCGAGTTTCTCCAAAGGTTGGTCAACCAGGTGAGCAACCCCGTCAGATGGGGCGCCTGCATGGAGACCATGGCCGGACTCGGCGTCACCAAGCTGATCGAACTGCTGCCCGGCGGCACGCTGACCGGGCTGGCCAAGCGCGGCCTGAACGGGGTGCAGGTCGTGGCGCTCAAGACCCCCGACGATCTCGACGCGGCCAGGGAGCTGACCAAGTGAAGATTCCCGCTATCGCCCCCGGCGGCAGGGTGCTGGCCCTCGGCCACTACCAGCCGTCGAACGTCGTCACCAACGACGACCTGGCCAAGACCATGGACACCAACGACGAGTGGATCCAGTCCCGGGTCGGCATCAAGGAGCGCAGGGTCGCCCCTGCCGAGGAGCCGCTGGAGGACATGGCCGCCATCGCCGGCGGCAAGGCGCTGGCCGCCAGTGGCCTGTCCCCCGACGACGTCGACCTGGTCATCGTGGCCACCTGTACGCTGGAGAGCCAGATCCCCAACGCCTCCGCGGTCGTGGCGCACCGGCTGGGCATCAAGTCTCCCGGCGCGTTCGACGTCAACGCCGCCTGTGCCGGGTTCTGCTACGCGCTGGCCACCGCCGACTCCGCCGTACGCGCGGGATCGGCCAGGAACGTGCTGGTCATCGGCGCGGAGAAGCTGTCGCAGTGGGTGGACTGGACCGACAGGTCCACCGCCGTGATCTTCGCCGACGGCGCCGGCGCGGCGGTGGTCGGCCCGTCCGAGACACCCGGCATCGGCCCCGTGGTCTGGGGCAGTTCCGGTGACAAGTCGGAAGCGATCTCGATCAAGGACCGTAACGACTACCTCTACCAGGAGGGCCAGACGGTCTTCCGGTGGGCCACCACGGCGCTGCACCCGGTGGCGCTCGAAGCCTGCGCACGCGCCGGCGTCGACCCGTCGGAGCTGGCGGCCTTCGTGCCGCACCAGGCCAACCTGCGCATCATCGAGGCCATCGCCCGCAAGGTCGGTGCGGACAACGCCGTCATCGCCCGCGATATCGTCAGTGCGGGTAACACCTCGGCAGCCTCCATCCCGCTGGCGCTCTCGCGCATGCTGGAGCGTGGCGAGGTCCGCTCGGGTGGCCTGGCACTGGTGCTCGGCTTCGGCGCGGGCCTGACCTATGCCGGACAAGTGATCGAGATCCCGTAAGTTTCAGTGACCGCTACTCGCGGCGGCCCTCTCAACAAGGTGTCACCGCAAGTCAAGCTTGTGCGGCGTCGTCCGCGCAGTACCCAGGAAAACCAGAAGGAGAACTAGCGACATGGCTGCCACCGAGCAGGAAATCCTCGCGGGCCTCGGCAAGATCATCAACGAGATCACGGGCATCCCCGCCTCGGACGTGACGCCCGAGAAGAACTTCGTGGACGACCTCGACATCGACTCCCTGTCCATGGTCGAGATCGCCGTGGCCGCCCAGGACGAGTTCGGCGCCGAGATCCCCGACGACCAGCTCAAGAACCTGAAGACGGTCAAGGACGTCATCAACTTCATCCAGGGCTGACCAGCCTTATCCCGACTTGATCAGTAAGGAGCGCGAAACGTGAGTGCGAACCGGGTACGTGTCGTCGTCACCGGGCTTGGCGCGACGACGCCCGTCGGTGGAGACGTCACCTCGACCTGGACGGCGCTCCTCGCCGGTCAGTCGGGTATCAAAACGCTGACCTCGGACTGGATCGACTCCGTCCCCGTGAAGTTCGCGGGGACGGCCGCGGTCGATCCCGCCGAGGTGCTGCCGCGGCCCGAGGCTCGCCGCCTCGACCGCAGCGAGCAGTTCGCGCTGGTCGCCGCCAGGGAGGCCTGGCAGGACGCGGGCACGCCCCAGGTGGCGCCCGAGCGGCTCGGCGTCGTGGTCTCCAGCGGCATCGGAGGCATCTCGACCACGCTCAGCGCGTACGACCTGTGGAAGGAGCGCGGCTGGAACCGGCTGTCGCCCTTCACCGTGCCGATGCTCATGCCCAACGGCCCCGCCGCCTGGATCGGGCTCGACCTGCGCGCTCAGGCGGGCGTGCACGCCACGGTCTCGGCCTGCGCGTCCGGCGCCGAGGCCATCGGCTACGCGATGGACATGATCAGGGCGGGCCGCGCCGACGTGGTGGTCGCGGGCGGCACCGAGGCGGCCATCCACGGCCTCAACATCGCCGCCTTCGCCGCGGCGCGGGCCATGTCCCAGCGCAACGACGACCCCGAGGGCGCCTCGCGCCCGTGGGACCGCGACCGTGACGGGTTCGTGCTCGGCGAGGGCGCCGGCGTCGTCGTGCTGGAGTCCGAGGAGCACGCCAAGGCGCGCGGCGCGCGGATCTACGCCCAGTGCGCGGGCATCGGCTACTCGGCCGACGCCCACCACATCACGCAGCCGGAGCCCGAGGGCCGGGGCCAGATCATGGCGATGACGCAGGCGCTCACCGACGCCGGCGTGAGCGGCCTCGACGTCAAGCACGTCAACGCGCACGCCACCTCGACCCCTTCGGGCGACGTCGGCGAGGTGCAGGCGGTGGCCAAGGCCATCGGCACGCACCCGCTGGTGACCTCGACCAAGTCGATGACCGGGCACCTGCTCGGCGGCGCGGGCGGCATCGAGTCCGTCTTCACGATCAAGGCGCTGCAGGAGCGGATCGTGCCCAGGACCATCAACCTCGACAACATCGACGACGGCATCGAAGTGGATCTCGTCCACGGCGAGAACCGCAGGCTGCCGGACGGCGACATCGCCGCCGTGAACAACTCGTTCGGATTCGGCGGTCACAACGTGACCGTCGTGTTTAAGGGGGCTTAAATGACCGTGATCGACAACAGGGTGGTGAGTGCCGGCTCCGATCAGGAGCCTGCCGATCCCCGCGATCCAGTCGCCCGCATGGCCGCGCTGCTCGACGAGGGCTCGCTGCGGCTGATCACTCCCGAGGACAAGAGCGGCGTCCTGGCCGCCATGGGCCGCGTCGAGGGCGTTCCCGTCGTCGTCTTCTGCAGCGACGCCCGCTTCCAGGGCGGCGCGATGGGCGGCGAGGGCTGCGAGCACATCGTGCACGCCTACGACGTGGCCGTCCGCGAGCGGGTGCCGGTCATCGGGATCTGGCACTCCGGTGGCGCGCGCCTGCTCGAAGGCGCCGAGTCCCTGCACGCCGTCGGCCGGGTCTTCGCCGCCATGACGAAGGCGTCCGGCGTCGTGCCGCAGATCTCCGTGGTGGTCGGTCCCGCCGCCGGCGGCGCCGCGTACGGTCCCGCCCTCACCGACATCGTCATCCTGGCCGACTCCGGCCGCATCTTCGTCACGGGCCCCGACGTGGTACGCAGCGTCACCGGTGAGAGCGTCGACAGCGCCGCTCTGGGCGGCGTCGAGCCGCACAGCAAGCGCAGCGGCGTCGCGCACATCGTGACCAAGTCCGAGACCGACGCCTTCGTCAAGGCCCGCCAGCTCGCCACGCTCCTCGGCCACCAGGGCCGGGTGCGCACGGGCGAGATCGGCGAGGTGGACTTCTCCACGCTGCTGCCCGAGTCCGCGCGCCGCGCCTACGACGTCAAGCCGCTGGTCAACGGTCTGCTCGACGAGCCGGGCATCGAACTGCACCCCAAGTGGGCGCCCAACATCGTCACCTCGCTCGGCCGTCTCGGCGGCCGTACGGTCGGGGTCATCGCCAACAACCCGATGCGGCTCGGCGGCTGCCTCGACGCCACCTCCGCCGAGAAGGCCGCCCGGTTCGTACGCATGTGCGATGCCTTCGGCGTGCCGCTGGTCGTCCTGGTGGACGTGCCCGGTTACCTGCCGGGCGTCGGGCAGGAGCACGACGGCGTGGTCCGGCGCGGCGCCAAGCTGCTGCACGCCTTCGCCGAGGCCTCTGTGCCGCGGGTCACGCTGATCACGCGTAAGGCGTACGGTGGGGCGTACATCGCGATGAACTCCCGCGCGCTCGGCGCGACCAAGGTTTTCGCCTGGCCGACCACCGAGGTGGCGGTCATGGGCGCGGTAGCCGCGGTGCGCATCATCAAGCGGCGCGAGCTGGCGGCGGCGCCCGAGGAGGAGCGGGCCGAGCTGGAGCGGCGGCTGGCCGAGGAGCACGAGAAGATCGTCGGCGGGCTGGCCAGGGCTCAGGAACTGGGGGTCATCGACGAGGTGATCAAGCCCGAGGAGACCCGCGGCGCCATCGCCAAGGTGCTCGCCCAGGCGACCCCGGCCAGGGGCGCCCACGGGAACATCCCGCTGTAACGACCGATAGACGCAGGAGGCCCCGTACCCATCGGTACGGGGCCTTTCGCATGCTCGTGTGCTCGTATGGGGCTCGTGTGCTCGTAGGGGGCGTATGGGGCCGTTAGCGCCGTCTGGGCGTTCCACCTACGGCGCGCCAGGGCCGGGGGTGGCGTTAGCGGCCGGGAGGTGCTCAGACGGCCGCGTGCAGCCACCTCACCGGGGCGCCGTCGCCCGCGTACCTGAACGGCTCAAGTTCCTCGTCCCACGGTCTGCCGAGCATCTTGTCCAGCTCGTCCTCCAGCGCGCACCGGCCCTGGGCGGCCATCATCATCGCGGCGCGCAGCCGGTCCTCGGGGATCATGATGTCGCCGGCGGCGCCGATGACCGCCGTGAAGGCGCCGAGCGTCGGCGTGTAGGCGTGCCGGGAGCCGTCCACGCCCGGCGAGGAGTCCTCGGTGATCTCGAACCTGAGGCGCTGCCAGCCCATGAGGGAGGAGGCGATGGCCGCCGCGATGCCCGCGCGGCCCTCCCACTCCGCCTGCGCGCGCACGACATTGGGCGCGGCGGGCTGCGGCGTCCACGTCAGGTCTACGGGCACGCCAAGGACACCCGCGACTGCCCATTCGATATGAGGGCACAGCGCGGGCTGAGCCGAGTGGACGTAAAGGACGCCACGAGCAGACACCGGACCTCCCGTTTCGGTACGAGGTGCGCCTTCCCCAACGGCCTCATACTCGGGATGATCACAAGTGACTAGGGAGAGACTACCGTCGGTCGCCACCTGGCACCAGAGGGGGGCCATACCAAGTTGGTGCGGGAGTGGCGGGTGAAAGTTGTGGCGAACGCGGAAACATACCCGCCCATGGAAATCCAATCTGTCGGCGAGGCGTTCATCCGCCCAGGTCAGGTACTGACCGACCGGACCGCTCTCGCCGCCGCGTCGCGCTGGACGCAGGCGGTCAGTGAAGCCGACGGCGTCTGCGTGATCCACCTGTCCCCCGGCGTCGATCCGTGCGAGATCACCGCCGACCTCCGCGACCAGGGCCTGCGGGCCTCGCCGAACCACGTGCTGCGCGGTCAGCCCCTGTTCTTCGGCGGCCCCGCGTCCAGGCCCTTCCCCGCCCCGCCGATCGCGTTCAAGCCCGGCAGGAACCGTTCCAACGTGGTCGTGGGCGTGCTCGACACCGGCATCGCCAAGCATCCGTGGTGGTCGGGCAGCGACTGGTACGCCGGGCTCGGCCCCGACGAGGCCGACGCCCCCGAGGGGTCGCAGGCCGGTCACGGGACGTTCATCGCGGGACTTCTGATGCGGCGGGCCCCGGGCGTGTCGCTGCGCGTGCGGCGGGTGCTCGACGGCGACGGGATCGGTGACGAGGCGGGCGTCGTACGCGCACTCCATCGGATGCGCGAGCGCCCTCCCGCGGTGCTCAACCTGTCCTTCGGCTGCCACACCTTCGACGACCGGCCGCCGCCCCTGCTGGCCGACGCCATCGGCGCGCTGAGCGAGACGGTGACCGTGGCCGCCGCCGGGAACACCGGCTCCGACCGGCCGTTCTGGCCCGCCGCGCTGCCCTGCGCGATCGGCGTGGCGGCCGTGGACGCCACCCAGCAGCGCCGGGCGCCCTACTCCGGATACGGCACCTGGGTCGACGCCTGCGCCAGGGGCGACTGGCTGGCCAGCAGCTATCTCGACGCGGGCGAGTACGGCGGCTACGCGGCGTGGAGCGGCACCTCGTTCGCCACCGCGCTGGTGGCGGGCGCCATCGCGGACGCGGCCAGGCACGAGCCGGCCCAAGAGTGGATCAAGCGGCTCCTTGACTCCGAGGAGACCCCGCAAATTCCCGATCTGGGGGTTCTCTTCCCGGCGAGTCTGTAGAGTTTACGCACAGTCCCCGGTCAATCACGAGGAGGCATGATCGCCCCTTCGTGCCGGACGGAAGGAGGCCGCATGCGTGAGGCAGCGGAGCTGTTCGCCGCGGCGGCCGACGGCGACCGGTCGGCCTGGGACGAGCTGGAATCGCGGTTCGGGCCGCGCATGTGGGCCGTGGCCCGTGCGTGCGGCCTGAACCCCGCCGACGCGGCGGACGCGGTCCAGGGCGCCTGGCTGCGTCTTCTGCAGAGCTTCGAGAGCATCAGGGATCCGGCGGCAGTGGGAGGATGGCTCGTTACCACCGTGCGCCGCGAGGCCCTCCTGCTCCGGCGCAGGGAGCTGTCAGGCGTCTCCGCCACGGACATCCTCGTAGTTCCTGACCCGGCGACCGCCGTCCTGGAGGCCGACGGCCGGCGCCTGCTCTGGAAGATGGTTTCCGACCTCCAAGAACCCTGCCGCACACTCCTCCAGCTGGTCGCGAGCGATCTCGGCAACCAGCAATTGGCCGCGCGGCTAGGCATGCCCGCGGGCAGCGTCGGCCCAACCAAGGCACGCTGCCTGGAAAAACTGCGCACTCTGATCTCACTACAGGAGACGGCGCAATGATCAACGACGAATACTTCCTGGCGGCCCTCCGGCTGGCCACCGGGAACGATCCGATCCCGAGACACGTGTCCACCGCCGCACGTGACGCCTACCGGCTTCGGATCCCCCAAGCGATGACCGCCGCACACGCCGAGTCGGCCGCCATCCGGAGCGTCCGCGACGACGACAACTCACATCTGGTGCGTTTCGTCGCGGCCGGGCTCACCTTCGATCTGGAGGTGACGGAGGGCGACGGGCTCATCGACGTCGCGGGGCACATCTCCCCGTACCCGGGAGAGGGCGCGCTGGTCGATGTGAGATCCCCGCACCTGACCCTGACCCGGCGGATCGCCCACAACGGCCAGTTCGCGGCCACCGGCCTGCCACCCGGCTGGCTCAGCGTGGTCTGCCACCGGCCCGGCCACGCGCCCATCCAGACCACATGGGTACGCATCCGCCCTTGACCCGCCAGAGACCCGGCCGGGAGCACCGCGCTTCGCTCCCGGCCGTCTTCGACCAAGGCAGCCATGAGCTCTCGACCGAGGCGGTCATGAACTCCGGCCGAGCCGCCCACGAACCTCGACCGAGGCGGTCATGAACACCGGCCGAACCGTCCACAATCCTCGACCGAGGCGGTCATGAACACCGGCCGAACCGTCCACAATCCTCGACCGAGGCGGTCATGAGCGCAGCATCGGACGGGCTGGGCTCACCCGGCGAGGTCCGCCTGCCCGTCCCCGGCGGCCCGCACCCGCCCGTCCCCGGCAACCCGCACTCACCACCCCTCCCCGGCGGTCCGCACCCGCTCGTCAGGGCGGCCGAGGCCGCCCTGGTGCGTGCGCTGGTCGCGCCCGACCACGCCATCAGGGCCGGCCGCGCCATCCTCGCCGCGGCACGGCGCGGCCGCTGCGTCGAGGCCGAGGTGATGGCGCTGCGGTCGCTGGGACTGGCCGCCCGCGAACTGGGCGACCTGGACAGCGCGGAACAACACCTCCGTGAGGCGATCGCGATCCGCGGCGCACCGGCGGAGCGCACCGCCCAGGCCCGCCTGTCCCTCGTCACCGTGCGCACGGAACGCGGCCACCCGCTGCAGGCCCTGCGCGTGGCCGCGCTCGCCTGGGCCTACCTCTCCCCGCTCGACCGCGCCAAGCTCGACACCCAGCGCGCGGTCGCCCTGGCCCACCTCGGCCGCCACCAGGAGGCCGTCGCATCGTCCGACCGCGCGCTGCAAACCCTGTCCACCGCGCCCGGCACCGTCGACGACCGCAGGTTCCTGGCCGGCGGGCTGCTCAACCGCGGCCTCGTCCACTCCTACCGGGGCGACTGGGACGCCGCCATGCGCGACCTCACCACGTGCCTGCAGATCTCCCGGCACGCCGGCCTGCGGCACCTGGCCTGCCTGTCGGCCGCCAACCTGCCCTTTCTCGCGGTACGCAGAGGGGACATCGCCGGAGCGTTCCGGCACTATCACGACGCCGAGGACACCCTGTTCGGCCATCCAGAGCGGCTGGCCACGATGCGGGCGGACTTCGCCGGCGCCCTGCTGGCCGCCCACCTGCCGGGCGAGGCCCGGGCCATGCTGAGCCTGGCCGTACCGGATCTGGAGTCGTCCGGCGCGCACGTCGCGCTGGCCGAGGCCCGGCTCAAGCTGGCCCAGGTGGAGCTGCTGACCGGCGACCCGCACGAGGCCATGCGGGTGGCCGAGCTGGCCTCGCGGGAGCTGGCCGAGCAGGAGCGGACGTCGTGGCTGCCGCTGGCCAGGGAGGTCCTCCTGCGTTCCAGGCTGGCGGTCGGACCCATCAGCTCCGAGCTGGTCGCCGAGCTGATCTCGTGCGCCGACGAGCTGGAGAACGGGTTCGCGCACGCGGCGGGAGCCGCGGCGCTGCGGCTGGCGGCGGCCGAGGCGGCGCTCGCCGTGGACGACCACCCCACCGCTTCCGCGCAGCTGGACAGGCTGACGCGGCACGCCGAGCCGCGCGAACGGTGGACGCCCGCGGGCACCCGGCTGACCTCGCTGGCCTCCGAGCCGCAGGCCAGGCAGTTCGCGCAGGCCGCGCAGATCCCGCCGCAGGTGCGCCAGCACGCGCTGGCGCTGCGGTCGGCCCTGCAGGAGGACGTCACGGGGGCCTTCCATGCGGTACGCGACGGGCTGACGGAGGTCAGCGGACGCGTGGACGCCTTCGAGGACCCGTCGCTGCGCGCCCACGCCGCCAGGGCCGGGGAGCGGCTGGCGGCGTTCGGGCTGGAGCTGGCGGTACGCGACGGGGGCGCGGGTGAGGTGTTCGAGTGGGCGGAGCGATGGCGGGCCGTGACGGCTCCCGCGCACGCGTGCGCCCTGGTGGACGCCGACCGCGTACGCGCCGAGCTGGGGCGCAGGGCTCTGGTGGAGTACGTGGCCGACCGCGACGCGCTGCTGGCCGTACTGCTGAGCGAGGAGCGGCTGCTGTTGCGGCGGCTGGGCGGCGTGCGGCAGGTCAAGGAGGCGATCATCCGCCTGCGGTACGCGCTGCGCCGCCGCAGCCGCGAGCAGGAGGTCGATGCCGCGGCCATGGAGGTCGAACGGCTCATGCTGCGCCCCCTGGCGGCGGATCTGGACGACCGGCCCCTGGTGGCGGTGCCGGTGGGCGCCCTGCACACGCTGCCGTGGGGCGCGCTGCCGCACCTGCGCGGCCGGCCGGTCGGCGTGGCGGCCAGCGCGGCGGCCTGGCTGCGCGCCCGCAGGACCCGCCCTTCACGCCCGGACCACCGGCCCCAGGTGGTCGCGGCGGCCGGGCCCGGACTGGCGCACGCGCACGCCGAGGTGGCGCACGTGCTGACCTGCCATCCCGGGGCGCGGCAGGTTCCCGGGCGGGTCGAGTCGGTGCTGGACGCCCTGGGCACGGCGGACGTCGTTCACGTGGCGGCGCACGGGGTGTTCCACGCGCGCAGCCCGCTGGTGTCGGGGATCACGCTGGACGACGGGCCGCTCATGGCCTACGACCTGCTGGAACTGTCGCGCTCTGCCGGGCTGGTGGTGCTGTCGGCCTGCAACTCCGGCATGTCGCGTACCCCCATGGAAGGCGCGCCACTGGGGTTGCCCGGGACGTTTCTGGCCAAGGGGACGAGATGTGTGGTGGCCGGGATGGTGCCGGTGGGGGACGAGGCGGCCAGGACGGTGATGAGCGCGTTCCATGAGCTCGTGGCCGCCGGACAACCGCCGGACGCCGCTCTGGCGTCGGCGGCGGCCAAGACCGGCGAGTACGGATTCGTCTGCTTCGGCTCCGGCGACGAACCCCTCTACTGAGCCTCCGTTCCGGGACGGGCCCCTCTACTGAGCCTCCGTTCCGGGACGGGCCCCTCTACTGAGCCTCCGTTCCGGGACGGGCCCCTCTACTGAGCCTCTGTTCCGGGACGGGCTGCTCCGCTGCGCCTTCGCCCACCTGCTCCGACCCCGGAGACAGCCACCTCCGCTGAGGCTTCCCACCCACTCGGGCAGGTGGGGGCTTTGCTGACAAAGCCCAGGTCAGCCTGTGGCGACGGGGCGGGAAGGGTCGGACACCCAGTCGGACCAGGAGCCCACGTACAGGGCCGCCGGGAGGCCGGCCACCTCCAGGGCCAGCACCTCGTGCGCCGCGGTCACGCCGGAACCGCAATAGGCCCCTGCCTCGCTGCCTTCCCGCACGCCCAGGCCGGCGAAGCGGTCGCGCAGGGCGTCGGGGGTGAGGAAGCGGCCGTCGGGCCCGACGTTCCCGGTCGTGGGTGCGCTGACGGCGCCGGGGATGTGCCCGGCCACCGGGTCGACCGGCTCCACCTCTCCCCGGTACCGTTCGGCGGCCCTCGCGTCGAGCAGGACACCCCGTTCGGCCAGCGCCGCCGCCTCCTCGGCCGTCAGCGCCGGCATCCCGCCGGGCCGCGCGGTGAAGTCGCCCGCCGCGGGCTCGGGGGTCTCCTTCGTGGTGGGCAGCCCGGCCTCGGTCCAGGCGGGCAGGCCGCCGTCGAGCACGCGTACGTCCTGGTGGCCGAAGTACCGCAGCGCCCACCACGCCCTGGCGGCGACGGTACCGCCGGCGTCGTCATAGACGATCACGGGGCGGCCGTCGGACACGCCCAGCCGCCGCATCGCGCTCTGGAACGTGGCCGCGTCCGGCAGCGGATGCCGCCCGCCTTGGCCGGGAGGAGCCGCGAGATCGGCGTCGAGATCGCAGTAGACGGCGCCCTCGATGTGACCCTCACGGTAGAACTCCAGCCCGGACGGACCACCAAGCCGCCACCGCACGTCAAGCACCGTCACCCCACCACGCACGGCACCTTCCGTACTGCCCGCGCCTCCCGCCGGTTCCGCGCCTCCCACGCGTCTTGCACCTCCCGCGACGTTTGCGAGTTCTGCGAGCGTTGCGGGGGTGATCAGCGGGCTGGTCACGAGCGAACCTCCAGGAGCGGAACGTGTTGTTCGGCCGCCGTCAGCGAGCCGTGGTAACCGGTGAAGAGCGCCTCGAACGGGTGGTTCGCCGGGGCGGTGATGGCCAGGTCGGCGTGCGGGACTGCCACGACGTCGCCGATGCGTTCGAGCCACCGGCTGTGTACGCGGGGCCCGAACCAGCCCGACTCCACCGCCTCCTGCCTGGACACCACCCACGCCTTGCCGCGCAGGGTCTCGCGCCACGCCTCCAGAACCTGGCCGGCGGCTCCGGGCTCGGTGTACACGTGCCTGGCCCTGGCCTCCCCGCCGAGCAGCGCCACCCCTTCCGTCAGTTCGGGCACGCTCTCCGCGTCGATCTTCTCGGTCGCGTTGACCATGCCGTGGTCGGCGGTCACGTACAGGGCGGATCCGGGCGGCAGTCCTTCGGCGATCCGCTGGGCCATGTCATCGACGATGCCGAGTTGACGCAGCCACTCCTCACTCCCCCAGCCGACCATGTGGCCGACGGCGTCGAGGTCGCCGTAGTAGACGGTGACGTGCGCGGGCCTGCGCTCGGCCAGCGCCGCATGTACGCGAGCGACGCGCTCGTCCACGGAGTCGGCGGGCGCGTACCGTACGCCGCGATAGACGGCCTTGGTCAGCCCCGTGCCCTCGAACTCGGCGGGAGCCACGTAGACGGGCTCGATCCCGGCCTTGGCGGCGCGCTGGTAGACGGTCGCGGCGGGCTGCCACTCCTCGGGGTCCATCGTCAGGGGTTTGGGCAGGGTCCAGCGCAGGCAGTTGAACAGGTGCCCGGTGCCGGGCACGGCCAGCATCAGGCCGACCATGCCGTGCTCCCCGGGAGTCAGGCCGGTGCCCAGGGTGCACAGGCTGGTGACGGTGGTGGCCGGGAAGCCGGCGGTGAGCGTCCTGCTCGCCATCCCGGACAGGAACGGGGCGGCTTCGGGGTGGGCGCTGAGCAATTCGGCGCCGAGCCCGTCCACCAGGAACAGGCAGATGCGGTCGGCGGCTTCCAGGGCCAGCGTGTTGGTCTCACGCATGCCCAGTGCGGCCAGCAACGAACCAGGCAGATCGGCCAGCGACCCACCGCCGTACCCCGGCACCAGCATGCCCTTCAGTGTAGCCCTCCAACGATCTCCACCCACCGCCCATCAACCCCACAACACTCACCCACACGCTGCCGCCGCCATCCACCGCCCGCTGTCGTCGCCACAGGGGAAGGGATCTCGTCGCAGGGCCGCACGGGAAGGAATGCCCGCGCAGGGCCGCTCGGAGAGGGACTTCGCCGCAGGACCGCACGGGGAGCTCTCAAAGGGGTGCTGCCTGAGCGCTCCCACCGGGCATGCTCGCCAGTGCGACGGTCCCGTCGGCCGGGCTTACCGGTGCGACGCCCCCATCGGACATGCTCGCTGGTACGACGCTCCTGTCGGACTGATTTGCCCGTGCGGCGCTCCCGTCGGACATGCATGCCGGTGCGGCGCTGTTGCCGCACGTGTCGCCCGTGGGGCGCCGTTCGCCGCACGTGCTGTCGGGCCGGGCGCGAAGTCGATGCGCGACCTTCTGTCGGCCTGCGCCAAACCCTTCGGGCGATCCCGGGCTCGACCTTCGGGCGGTCCCGACCTCAACCGTCGAGCGGCCCCAAGCTCCACCTTCGGGCGGCCGCGCGGCGGCCCCAAGGTCCGCCTTCGGCCGGTCCCGAGCGTGGGTACGAACGGCCCTGAGGTGAGGCTTCGAGTAGTCCTGCGCCCGGCCGCCGAGGGCCCTTCGTGGCGAGTGGGCAGGTGGGGGGCATGGCGGTAGGGGGTCGCCTCGGGGTGAGGCGGCCGGGGGGGCGAGGGAGGGGAGGGTGGGGTCAGGCGGCGGCGCGGGCGGTGGCCTCCGAGAGGGCTTTGGCGAAGGCGAGGACGTGGGTGACCGCCTCGGGGCCGTCGGCGGCCTCACTGACCCGCAGCGACAGGTCGTCGGCCGTGATGGCGCCCGTGTAGCCGTGGTCGGCCTCGCAGTTCTCGTCGCCGCACGTGGCCGGCTCCAGGTCCACGTGGGAGATGGCGCCCCAGCCAATGGTGAGCGTCACCTCCGTGGGAGGGACGCCTGGGGCGTAGGAGGCGGGGTCGGGCACGACGCGGGTGACGGCCACGGACTGGACGCGGCTGAGCCGTACGGCCTCCGTGGTGGTGGAGGCGTGGGACGCCGAGACGCCCTCCACCGCCGGGTGCTCATCGGTGTGGCAGACCAGCAGCCGTGCCGCCGACAGCACCAGGACGGTGACGTGGCGGCGCACCTCCATCGCGGGATCGAAGGTCGCCTCGTGATGGACCACGAACGCGGTCACGGCCTCCTTGCCCAGCGCGGATTCGACCGCATCGGTGACGAGGTCGGGGTAGTAGCCGCTGCGCTCGATCGCTTCACGCAGGCCCGCGGCTGAGACTCGGGTTTCCCTCATGGCTCCATCCTGCCAGGACCGGGCAGTGCACTCACCCGCCGGATATAACGCTCTATAACGTCTTTTGTCTGGGCAGCAGTGGGCACATTCCTCACTTCATTCGCTCAGGGCGAAGAGGAATCAAAAGAGGAATCAGGAGAGCCTGCGTGGGCCCACGTCCAGGCGAGGGCCGGCGGGGGTGCGGAGGATGGCACGGGCGCCGAGGATCATGACGTCCGACTCCCCCACGAGCACCTGGTCCAGGTCGAGGCGGGCCAGCTCGGGCAGGTCGTGGGCGAGACGGCCGACGCGTACCAGGAGGTCCTCCAGGGCGTCCACCGCCACGGGCGGGTAGCCGTACTCGCCGAACAGCAGCGGCGCGGCGCGTACGGACCGCACCAGGGCGGCGGCGTCCTCGCCGGTCAGCGGGGCCAGGCGGAAGCCCTGGTCGAGCAGCAGGCGCGCGGTCACCTCGCCCAGCCCGAACGTCACGACGGGCCCGAACGCCGGATCCTCCAGCACCCCGACGACCGTCGGCACGGCAGGCTGCGGCGCCATCCGCTGCACGGCCAGCTCCACCTCCGCGCCGAAATGGTCGGCGAACTCGTTGTACGCGTGACGCACCGTCTCCGGTCCCGTCAGCCCCAGGCGCACGGTCCCGGCGCGGCGCGAGGCCCCCGGGTCAGCCACCTTGATCACGGCGGGCCAGCCGAGGCGCTCCGCGGCGGCCACCGCCTCCTCCGGCGAGCGCACGACCTCGGCCGGCCAGACGGTCAGGCCGTAGCAGGACAGCAGCTCGGCGGCATCGATCTCCACCGGCGGCCCGGCCTCCGCGAACCCGGGCGCGAAAGCCTCGACGGGCAGTCCCGGCTGGGCGGGCGTGGCGGCGGAGCCCTCCGAGGTGGAGAGCTGCTCCAAGGTGGGGGTGACGGTGGAAGGCTGCTCCGGGGTGGAGGTGGCGGTGGAGGGTTCCGGGGTGGGGGTGGGGGTGGCGCTGGTGAGGGTGGTCTGTGCCAGGGATCGGGCGCGGGCGGTGTCGATGTTCTCCAGTTCCTGTGGCGGTGTCGAGGGCTGGGCCCGCCAGGTGGCGTAGCGCACCACATGGGCGAGGGCTCGTACGGCCTCCTCCGGCGCCGCGTACGACGGGATGGACCCCCGCGAGGGCGCCGCACCCGGACAGTCCAGGCACAGGGCCGGATGCATGCCCAAATACCCCCGATACGTCGTGAGCACCGGCTTGGCGGCGTCCTTGGACACCCGCAGCAGTTCGGCGGCCACCTCGTCGGCCTTGCCGGGGATCGGCGGCATGTAGATCACGACGGCGGCGTCCACGTCGGGTGAGGCCAGCTCGCCCGCCAGGGCCGTGCCGTACTCGGCGGCCCCGGCGGCCGGCCCCAGATTGACCGGGGTGCGCGGCTCCAGCCCGGCGGCCAGGCAGGCGTCGGCGGCCAGCAGGCCGAGGGCGTCGGAGTTGGTCACGAGCGCGACCCGCGGACCGGCGGGCAGCGGCTGGTAGGCCAGCAGTTGCCCCACGTCGAAGAGCTGGATGAGGTCGTCCACCCGGATGAGGCCCGCCTGCTCGAACAGCGAGCTGATCGCCGAATCGGGCAGCCGCAGCTCCTCCGCCGAGTGCCCGGTGGGGGTGCCGCCGCTCTTGACCACCACGACGGGCTTGTTGTGGGCGATGCGCCTGGCCAGCCGGGTGAACTTGCGCGGGTTTCCGAGCGACTCCAGGTAGAGCAGGATCACCTCGGTGGAGTCGTCCTCCTCCCAGTACTGCAGCAGGTCGTTGCCCGAGACGTCGGCCCGGTTGCCCGCGGAGACGAACGCCGAGATGCCCATGCCGCGCTGCGCCACCCGTTGCAGCAGCGCGGTGCCGAGCGCGCCGGACTGGCTGAAGAAGCCGACCTTGCCCCGGCCGGGCACGGTGGCGGCGAGGGTGGCGTTGAGCTTGACGGCGGGGTCGGTGTTCGCGATGCCCAGGCAGTTGGGGCCGACGACGCGCAGGCCGTAGGAGCGGGCGATGCGGGCCAATTCGTCCTGTCTGGCGCGGCCCTGCGCGCCCGTCTCGCCGAACCCGGAGGAGACCACGATCAGGCCGTGTACGCCTTTCTCCGCGCACTCCTTGACGACGTCGATCACGCCCTCGGCGGGCACGGCCACCACGGCCAGGTCCACCTCGCCGTCGATGGCCGACACGCTCGGGTAGGCCCGCACGCCCGCCACCGCCCGCGCCTCCCGGTGCACCGGATAGACGGGACCGGTGAAGTCGGCGGCCAGCAGATTGCGCAGGACGGTCTGGCCCACGCCGCCCGGCTCGCGCGAGGCGCCGATGACGGCGACGGAGCCCGGGGTGAGGAGCCTGGCGATCGAGCGGGACTCCGCCCGGTGCTCGCGGGCCGCCGTCACCTCGGTCGAGGTGTCGGTGGGGGTGAGGTCGAGCGTCATGCGTACGACGCCGTCGGCGAACTGGCTCTGGGCCGTGTAACCGGCCTGGCGCAGCAGCCCGGTCATGCGCATGTTGGCCGGCAGCACGTCGGCGACGAAGCGTTCGATGCCGCGTTCGCGGGCCGTGGCCGCCAGGTGCTCCAGCAGCACGGAGGCCACTCCCCTGCCCTGGTGCGCGTCCTCGACGAGGAAGGCCACCTCGGCCTCGCCCGGCCCGGTGCGGTCGTAGCGGATCACGGCCACCATCTCGGCGCCGATCGTGGCGATCAGGGCGACCCGGCTGACGTAGTCGACGTTGGTGAACCGCTCGACTTCCCTGTCGGACAGCCGGGGCCTGGGCCCGAAGAACCGGAAATAGATCGACTCGTCCGACAGCCGGGAGTAGAAGGAACGGAGGCGGTCCGCGTCGGCGGGCCTGATCGGCCGGACGTGCGCGGTGCCGCCGTCGGCCAGGACCACGTCGGCTTCCCAGTGGGCCGGATATTGTGCCTCCACAACATCGAGCGTAAACCCGCATCCCATATGCCAAGACCAGGGGCCCTGTTGGGCAACGCTTGTGCATCGACTGCCGCCCGGTGTCCGGGGTACGCCCCACGGGCACCCCGGAAGCTGTTAGCTTTGCGGTGGCGTTTCGCCGTGGCCAGGGTCGATCGAAGGCAGCAAGGTGGTGACATCATGACGCGGGTCGTCGTGGTGGGCGATCTCATGACCGACGCGGTAGCGCGCGCCCGTTATGCGCTCGCCCGGGCAAGCGACACCCCCGCGATCGTGACGATGCACGGTGGCGGCTCAGGGGCGAACATTTCGTCGTGGCTCGCCGTGGAGGGCGCGGAGGTGGCCTTCATCGGCCGCCGGGGCGCCGACATCACCGGGCGCAACCGCGACATGGAGCTGATGGGCTACGGCGTAGACGCCCGGCTCGTCATGGATCCCGAGCGGCCGACCGGCACCTGCGTGGTGCTCGTGACGCACAAGGGCGAGCGCACCATGCTCTCCGACCCCGGCGCCAACGCGGCGCTGTCTCCGGAGGACCTGCCGCGCGACCTGTTCGTCTCGGGTGCGCACCTGCACCTGTCGGGTTACACGCTGATCAACGAGGGCTCGCGTGACGCCGGCCTCGCGGCGCTCGACATGGCCAGGCACGCCGGGATGTCGATCTCGGTGGACTGCGCGTCGTCCGCGCCGCTGGACCGTACGGGAGCCGAGCCCTTCCTGGAGTGGACCAACGGCGCCAAGCTGCTGTTCGCCAACATCGACCAGGCGAAGGTGCTGACGGGCCGCGACGACGCCGAGGCCGCCGCCAAGGTGCTCACGGCGTGGTTCCCGCAGGTCGTGATCAAGATGACCGCCGAGGGCGCGCTCTGGTACAGCAACGGCCGCCCCGACCCCGTGCACGTGGCCGCCGACCCGGTCGACAAGATCGTGGACGGTACGGGTGCGGGTGACGCGTTCTGCGCCGGGTTCCTGCCGGCGTGGCTGGAGGGCAAGCCTCCGGCCGAGGCGTTGTCCTCGGGTTGCCGGCTGGCCGCCAAGGCGATCATGCACCTGGGCGCCCGCCCGCCGTTCTAAGCACCGCCGTTCTAAGCACCGCTGTTCCCGGCATCGCTGTTCGCGGCATCGCCGCTCCCGGCTTCGCTGTTCGACGCGCCTTTGTTCGGTTTTCCTCGATTTTGAGCGCCGTTGTTCGGGCCTCCTCGATTTTCTTGTCGCCAGGGTGGATCATTCCCTGTAGCGCCTAGATGAGGAGTTCGATGCGCGGCGTGCGCCCGTTGCGTTCCAGCGATCCGTCCTCCGTCGGGCCCTACCGGCTCGTCGGCTTCCTCGGTGAGGGCGGTCAGGGCGGCGTCTACCTGGGGCACGGGCCCTCCGGCGACCGGGTCGCCGTCAAGCTGCTGCACTCCAGGTTCGCCGAGGACGACCGGGCCGTACGGCGGTTCCTGCGCGAGGCCGACGCGGCGCGGCGGGTGGCGGAGTTCTGCACGGCCAGGGTGCTGGACGTCGGGAAGATCGACGGACGGCCCTACATCGTGGGCGAGTACGTGGACGGCCCCTCCCTGCAGGGCCAGGTGAGCGACGAAGGGCCGCTGAGCGGGGCCGCGCTGGTACGGCTGGCCGTCGCGACCGCCACCGCGCTGGCCGCCATCCACAAGGCCGGGGTGATCCACCGGGACTTCAAGCCCGGCAACGTGCTGCTCGGTCCGGACGGGCCCCGGGTCATCGACTTCGGGATCGCGACGGCGCTCGACATGAGCCAGAGCGTCAGCACGAGCGTGGTGGGGACGCCGGCGTTCATGGCGCCCGAGCAGTTCCTCGGTGATCCGCATCCGGCCAGCGACGTGTTCGCCTGGGCCGGGACCATCGTGTACGCGGCCACGGGGAGGGGGCCGTTCGGGTTCGGGGCGCTGCCGGTGGTGATGCATCGGATCATCAACGGGGAGCCGGACCTCACCGGGGTGCCGGAGACGCTCACGCCGCTGCTGCGCTCCGCGCTGGCCAAGGACGCCCACCTGCGGCCCACGGCCGACCAGCTCCTGCACGAGCTCATCGCCTCGTCCGGATCCACCACCGGAGCGCCGAAACCCGGAGCACCCCAATTCGGACCCCCACAGTACGGGCTTCCGCAGCACGGACCGCCGCAGTTCGGGGGGTTGAGGCCGGGTCAGGCGATGGGCGCATACGGTCACACGCCCGGGACGGCGCCTTCTCGCCGCTCCGGCCCTGGGCCGCTGATCGCCGTCGCGGCGGCGGCCACGGCGCTGATCGTCGGGCTCGCGACCTGGGCGGTGGGGCGGCTCAACGTGGATGAGGAGCCGGCGCCGGGCGCTCGGAAGATCGCGCTCGCGGCCGGTTACGGCAGCGCGCTCACCTCCGTCGTACGCCCGACGGGCAGGAAGGGCGGCACCGTGCGCCTGTCCTCCCCCTCCCACCTGGAGAGCACCGATCCCGCCGACATGTGGACCATGTCCGCACGCAACATGGTCCGCCTCTACGGCCGTTCGCTGACGATGTTCAAACCGGCCCCGGGCAAGGCGGGCACACAGATCGTGCCGGACCTGGCGGAGAAGCTGGGCGAACCGGGCGACGGCGGCAGAGACTGGACGTACAGACTCCGACAAGGCGTGAAATTTCAGGACGGGACCGCGATCACCTCGCGGGACGTCAAGTACGCGGTGCTGCGCAGCATGGACGCCGACTTCGTCCAGGGCAGCAGCTTCTTCGACGTCCTGCTCGACCTGCCCGGCGGCTACAAGGGCCCATACGAGACCCCTGACCTGGACACCGACCGGGCGATCGAGACCCCGGACGACCGGACGATCATCTTTCACCTGCGCAAGCCGCTCGCCACGTTCGACCACGTCGTCCAGATGCCGGAGACGATCCCGGTGCCGGAGGCCAAGGACACCGGCAAGGACTACGCGCCGGAGGTGCTCTCGTCGGGCCCGTACCAGATCGAGAGCACCAGGGACAATCACCTCGCGCTGACCCGCAACCCCCACTGGGACCCGGCCACCGACCCCAACCGCACGGCGCTGCCCGACCGGTTCGAGATGACCTACGAGGTGGCGGCCGACGAGGTGTCGCGGCTGCTGAAGACGGCGAACACGGAGGTCGGCGGGTTCCTGCCGGACGACGAGTACGCCACCATCCTGGGCGATGCCGAGCTCAAGGCGGAGGCCGACGCTCCCATCTCGGCGGTGCGCACGCTGGCGGTCAACCCGCAGGTGGCGCCGCTGGACAACGTGGATTGCCGGCGCGCCGTGGTCCTGGCGCTGGATCTCCAGGCCGTGCAGGCGGCGTCCCGGGCGATGCCGGACCAGGTGCCGACCTCGCTGGTGCCGCCCGACGTGCCCGGCGAGCACTACCACGATCCCCATCTGAAGCCGCGCGGCGACCCGGGCGCCGCCCGCGAGGCCCTGGTCCGGTGCGGCCGGCCGAACGGCTTCACGACCAGATACATCTACCGCGAACTGCCCGGCGAGCAGCAGGCGGCGGAGGCGGTGCGGTCCGCGCTGGCCAAGGTCGGGATCGAGGTCGAGCTGCGGCACGCGCCCGTGGACGAATTCCACAGCTCGAAGGGCAGCGTCCCGGCGAACCTGAAGAAGGAGAAGATCGGGCTCATCGCCAAGACGTGGGCCTCCGACTGGCCCGACACCTACTCGTTCCTGCCCGAGCAGGTGGACAGCAGGACCATTTCGGAGGACCGGCCCACGGTCAACGTGAGCGTGCGGCTGCCCCAGGTGAACGAGCTCCTGGACCAGGCCACCGGAACGCTGGACCCGCAGGTCAGGGCCGGGCTGTGGCGGCAGGCGGAGAAGCTGGTGGCCGACCAGGCGGTGCTGGTGCCGACGACGTGGCGCCGCTCGCTGCTGCTGCGCGGCCACAGGGCGACCGACCTGCACGTGAGCCCGGCGCTCGGAGAGTACGACCTGGTCACGATCGGCGTACGCGCCGCTAGCTCGTGACGGCCAGGGCCAGCGGGAGCACGGCAGGGGCGCCGGCGTGGCGCACCTGGGCGGCGGCGAGCGTCATCGTCCAGCCGGTGTCCACCCGGTCGTCCACGAGCAGCACGGGACCGCCGCACTCGGCGATCGCCGCCCCCAGCTCCTTCGGCATGGCCAGCGTGCCCCTGATCGCCTGCACCCGCTTGGCGCTGTTGAACTGCTGCCCCGGCGACCCGGCACGGTAGCCCAGCTCGCCCAGGTAGGTCAGCCGCCCGACCTGCGCCAGCCGCTCGGCGAACCCGCGTACCAGCTTGGGCCGCGACGCGGAGGGCACGTTGACCACGGCGACCGGGCGCTCCCGCCAGTCCCAGGCGCTCAGGACCTTGATCACGGCGCCGAACACGTCGTCCGGAATGGGCCCGTCCTCCCCGGCGAACAACTCGCGCAGCCGGTTGCCCCACCCGATGTCGGTCAGCCGCCCGAGCGCCCTGCCGGGCTCGGCGCCCAACTCCGGCTTGATCCGGCCGGACAACTCCGGCATGCCGGTCGGCCACTGCTTGCGGGCGTCGATCTCCACGCCGGGCCTGCTCAGCCGCTCGCGGGCGTTCTGCACGGCCTGCTCGCCGATCTCCGGCGAACGGTGCCGGCCCGTGCAGTTGTCGCAGCGCCCGCACGGGGTGGCGGTCTCGTCGTCCAGGCGCCTGCGCAGGAACTGCTCGCGGCACTCGGTCGTGGTCAGGTAGGCGAGCATGGCCTCCTGCTCGGAGCGGCGCTCGGCGGCGATGCGGTTGTAACGCTCGCTGTCGTAGGCCCATGGCTCCCCGGTGGCCACCCACCCGCCCTTGACCCGGCGGACGGCGCCGTCCACGTCGAGGACCTTGAGCATCATCTCCAGGCGGCTGCGGCTCAGGTCGACGGCGGTCTCCAGCGCGGGCGTGGACATGACGCCGCCGCGCTCCTCAAGGGCCTCCAGCGTGGCGCGCACGACGGGCTCGGGCGGGAAGGCCAGCGAGGCGAAATACGCCCAGATGTCGCGGTCCTCGGTGCCCGGCAGCAGGATCACCTCGGCCCGTTCGACGCCACGCCCGGCCCTGCCGACCTGCTGGTAGTAGGCGACCGGCGACTGCGGCGCCCCCACGTGCACCACGAACCCCAGGTCGGGCTTGTCGAACCCCATGCCCAGCGCGCTCGTGGCCACCAGGGCCTTGATCTTGTTGTTGAGCAGCGCGTCCTCTGCCGCCAGCCGCTCGGCCGGCTCCGTCTGGCCGGAGTAGGCGGCCACCTCCAGCCCCTGCTCGCGCAGATAGCCGGCGATCTCGTGGGCGGCGGCCACGGTGAGGGTGTAGACGATGCCGGAGCCGGGCAACTCGCGCAGCGTCTGGGCCAGCCAGGCCAGGCGCTGCTCGGCGGACGGCAGGCGTACGACGCTCAGGTGCAGGCTCTCGCGCTCCAGCGGCCCGCGCAGGACGAGCGTGTCCTCGCCGTCGGGCCGCAGCTCCTCGGGCAGGCGCATCTGCTCGGCCACGTCGCGGGTGACCCGGGAGTTGGCGGTGGCGGTGGTGGCCAGCACGGGGATGCCCGGCGGCAGGTCCGTGAACAGGGTGGACAGCCTGCGGTAGTCGGGCCTGAAGTCGTGGCCCCAGTCGGAGATGCAGTGGGCCTCGTCCACCACCACGAGCCCGGCGCTCTCGGCCAGTTCGGGCAGGACGTTGTCGCGGAAGTCGGGATTGTTCAGCCGCTCGGGACTGACCAGCAGCACGTCCACCATGCCCTCGGCGACCTGGCCGTAGATCTCCTCCCACGCCTCGGGGTTGGCGGAGTTGATGGTGACGGCCCTGATGCCGGCCCGCTCGGCGGCGGCGATCTGGTTGCGCATGAGCGCCAGCAGCGGCGAGACGATGACGGTGGGGCCTTCGCCGAGCTCGCGCAGGAGCGCGGTGGCCACGAAGTAGACGGCCGACTTGCCCCATCCGGTGCGCTGCACGACCAGCACCCGGCGCCGGTCGAGCACCAGCGCCTCAATGGCGGCCCACTGGTCGTCGCGGAGCCGCGCGTGGTCTCCGGCCAGTGCCTTCAGGCGCTCCTCGGCCTCTTCACGGAGCATCGCGGCATCGGGGGCATCAATCATGCCTCCTTTGTTACCAGCTCTGCCCGACGGAATGCTCGCGTCTCCTTCCAAGAACCCCATACTTTACGGCTGCGCGGAGTGGGCCCCACCCACCGCACGCGGCCGGCCTCCCTCCAGGGGAACGCTCCTCCGGTTCCCGGGTCAAGCGCCGTAACGTGCGCATAGTGGGCCGCCCGCGTGGCAAAACCGCAGCCCTGGCCGCCCGCATGACAGAACCGCACCCCGGCCGTCCGCGTGGCAGAACCGCAGGCCGGCGGCCCGGCGAACCCAGGACAGCCGCCACCCGGAACCACTTAGACGGCCCAGAACGCGCACGTAACGGCGCCCGGCCACGTGCGGGATCAGCGGGCGTTTTCCTGGAGGCCCTCAGCCACGTGCGGCGGGGGGCGGTGCCGTCGGCTCCGCCGTAACAGATGGGCATCTAAGGGGGTGGCGGTGCCGTCGGCTCCGCCGTAACAGATGGGCATCTGAAGGGGTGGCGGTGCCGTCGGCTCTGCCGTACAAGAACGTGGATTATTTATCCATATGCTCAGGGAAGGCATTGATCGTGACGCGGTGCATCCGGCGGCGCTCGGTGTAGTCCGCGACCGCGTAGTGCTGCGTCGGGCGGTTGTCCCAGAAGGCCAGCGTGCCGACCCGCCACCGCAGCCGCAGCTGGAACTCCGGCGAGCGGATGTGATCGATCAGGAACGGCAGCAGCGTCTCGTTCTCCCGGTCGTTCAGCTCCACCAGGCGGGTGGTGGAGGCCCGGTTGACGAACAGCGCCTTGCGTCCCGTCTCAGCGTGCACCCGCACCACGGGCCGCGTCCTCGGCGGCCACTTCGCCTGGATTTCCGCCAGGTCGAACGGGTGCCCCTTCGAGATCGCCTTCTTCATCGACATCGTGATGTCGTGCTCGGCCGTCAGCTCGTCACACAGCCGCTGGATCGACGGCGAGAGCGTCTCATAGGCCAGGTAGGTGTTCGCCCAGCAGGTGTCCCCGCCCACGCTGGGCAGTTGCACGCAGCGCAGCAGCGAGCCCATCGGCGGTGTCGGCTCGAAGGTGTTGTCGCTGTGCCACTCGTCCCCGCCCTCCCCCTTGGGCGCGGTCTGGTCGAGGATGTGGATCGGGCTGGTGGAGTCCTTCTTGAACGCCGGATGGTTGAGTGAGCCGAAATTCAGCGCGAACTGCAGGTGCTGCTCGTCGTCGATGTGCTGGTCGCGGAAGAACAGCACGAGGTGCTTGAGCCACCCCGCCCGCAGGGTCGCGACCTCCTCCGGCGACATCGGCTTGCGCAGATCGACCCCGGTGACCTCGGCGCCGATGTGCTTGGTCACAGGATGGAACTCGATCATGACGCCTCCGGGAGATCGGGACGGAACCCCTCGAACCCGAACGTACGACCCAAGCAATTGCTTGGTCAAGAGCGGTTCTCACATGACTCGTCATCACAACGAGTAGGGGATGGAGTCGCGGGCACCCGAATACCTTCGGCACAATGTTCGACATGGCCCGACGCACGACTGCACCCCCGCCCGAGGACTTCGAGGAGCGGATCGTCGACATCGACGTGTCCGCCGAGATGCGGGCGAGCTATCTCGAATACGCGTACTCGGTGATTTATCAGCGCGCCCTGCCCGACGCGCGCGACGGGCTCAAGCCTGTGCAGCGGCGCATCCTCTACTCGATGAGCGAGATGGGCCTGCGCCCCGACCGGGGTCACGTGAAGTCCTCGCGCGTCGTCGGCGACGTCATGGGCAAGCTGCACCCCCACGGCGACAGCGCCATCTACGACGCGCTGGTCCGCCTGGCGCAGCCGTTCTCCATGCGGTTGCCGCTGGTGGACGGCCACGGCAACTTCGGCTCGCCCGACGACATGCCCGCCGCCATGCGTTACACCGAGGCCAGGCTGGCCCCGGCGGCGATGCTCATGGTCGAGTCGCTCGACGAGGACACCGTCGACTTCAAGCCCAACTACGACGGCCAGGAGACCGAGCCCACGGTCATGCCGTCGGCGTTCCCCAACCTGCTGGTCAACGGCACGAGCGGCATCGCGGTCGGCATGGCCACCAACATGGCGCCGCACAACCTCCTGGAGGTCGTGGCCGCCGCCCGCCACCTGATCAAGAAGCCCGACGCGACGCTCGACGACCTGATGAGGTTCGTGCCGGGGCCCGACCTGCCGACGGGCGGCACGATCATCGGGCTGCAGGGCGTGCGCGACGCCTACGAGAGCGGGCGTGGCACGTTCCGGATGCGGGCCAAGTGCGAGGTCGAGCAGATCACGCCACGGCGCAAGGGCATCATCGTCCACGAACTCCCCTACAACGTGGGCCCCGAGCGTGTGGTCACCAAGATCAAGGAGCTGGTGACCAGCAAGAAGCTCCAGGGCATCGCCGATCTCAAGGACCTCACCGACCGTCACAAGGGCCTGCGGCTGGTCATCGAGATCAAGAACGGCTTCATCCCCGAGGCCGTGCTGGAGGAGCTCTACCGGCTGACGCCGATGGAGGAGACCTTCGGCATCAACAACGTCGCCCTGGTCGACGGCGAGCCGCGCACCCTCGGCCTGCGCGAGATGCTGCAGGTCTACGTCGACCACCGGCTGGAGGTCGTGCGCCGCAGGTCGGAGTTCCGCCGCCGCAAGCGCGAGGAGCGCCTGCACCTGGTCGACGGCCTGATCATCGCGCTGCTCAACATCGACGAGGTCATCCAGGTCATCCGCTCCTCCGACGACTCGGCGCAGGCCCGTGCGCGGTTGATCGAGGTGTTCGACCTGACCGACATCCAGGCCGCGTACATCCTCGACACGCCGCTGCGCCGCCTGACCCGCTTCGACAAGCTGGAGCTGGACCAGGAGAAGGAGACGCTGAGCCAGGAGATCGCCGCGCTGTCGGAGATCCTGTCCTCGGAGGCCAAGCTGCGCCAGGTGGTCTCGGGCGAGCTGGCCGACGTGGCCAAGAAGTACGGCACGCCGCGCCGCACGGTGCTGCTGGAGGCCAGCGGCCAGGCCCGCACCCCGGTGGTGGACCTCCAGGTCGCCGACGACCCGTGCCTGGCGATGTTGTCCTCGACCGGCCTGCTGGCCCGCACCCCCGACGCCACGCCGCTGCCGGGCGAGGGCGAGCGCGCGGCACACGACGTGCTGGTCAGCGTGGTACGGACCTCCGTACGCGGCGAGGTGGGCGTCGTCACCTCGCAGGGCCGGCTGATCCGCGTCCAGGTCGTGGACCTGCCGACGCTGCCGCCCTCGGCCAACCCGCCGACGTTGTCGGGCGGGCACCCGGTGTCCGAATACGTCTCGCTGCAGCCCGACGAGAAGGTGGTCGGCCTCGGCTCCCTCGACCCGGACGGCCCCGGCCTGGCGCTGGGCACGGCGCAGGGCGTGGTCAAACGCGTGGTGCCCGACTATCCGGCCAACCGCGACGACTTTGAAGTGATCACCCTGAAGGACGGCGACACGGTGGTGGGCGCCGTCGAGCTGGCGTCGGAGTCCCACGACCTGGTGTTCATCTCCTCCGAGGCCCAGCTCCTGCGTTTCTCCGCCGCGCTGGTACGGCCCCAGGGCCGCCCGGCCGGCGGCATGGCCGGGATCCGGCTCGACGACGGGGCCAGGGTGATCTGGTTCGGCGTGGTCAACCCCGACCTGCCCGCGCAGGTGGTCACCGTCGCCGGGTCCTCCACGGCGCTGCCCGGCACGCAGGTGGGCGGCGGCAAGGTCTCCGACTTCGCCGAGTTCCCCGCCAAGGGGCGGGCCACGGGCGGGGTCCGGGCCCAGCGTTTCCTCAAGGGTGAGGACGAGTTGCTGCTGGCCTGGGCGGGGCCGTCGCCGGCCAAGGCGGTCTCGGCGGTGGGCAAGCCGATTCCGCTGCCCGAGGAGATCGGCCGCCGGGACGGCTCGGGCGTCCGGCTGACGCACACGATCGGCGCCGTCGGTGGCGCCCTGGCCTCCGCGCCCGAACTCCTGCCGGGCGGCGGCGAGTCGGGCCAGGCTCCGGCGAACGACGACCCTTCGGACGAATAGAGGCTCGGGGCGTGCGCCTGAGACTCGGCGCACGCCCGAAGCCCCGCACACAGCTGAGGTTCGGCGTAAACCCAAGCTCGGCACACGCCCAACAGCCCGGCAGCCCGGCGCGCCCGGCAACTCCGCGCACGCCCGAAGCTTTCGTCTGCACGTCGCTGCTCGTCCGGGTGGCGTGTGTCTCACTTCGGTCACCCGATCGGTGTTATGAATCACGGTCCTCCACCGATCACATCTGAGAGAGCGCTCTCTCCCTGATGGAGGTACCGTGTTCCAACCCAGACGTTCCTTATGGGTGGCCCTGGCGGCCCTGATCGCCTCGCTGGTCGTGGCCCCGCCCGCCCCAGCGGCCGCAGCACCGCTCACGATCACCGATTTCGAGTCGGACGGCGTACCCGCAGGCGTGTTCGCCTGGGGCAACGACGCGGCCTCCACCCCGGCCCTCACGATCGTCCCCGGCGCCGACCGGCCGGACGCGCCCGCCACGAACCGGGCGCTCACCTCCGTCTACGCCATCAGCCAGTGGGGCGGCTGGTCCCACGAGTTCACCGCCACCCAGGACTGGTCACCGTATGAGGGCTTCTCCTTCTGGGTGAAGGGCGCCGGCTCGGGACAGAAGGTCTTCTTCGAGGTCAAGGACGGCGGCGGCGGACCGGGCACCGCGGAGCTGTTCGAGTCCTCGTTCACCGACGACACGGCCGGCTGGCGGAAGGTGGAGGTGCCGTTCGCGAGCTTCACCCGCCGCACCGACTACCAGCCGGGCGGCGCGCCGACGGACGGCGAGCTGGACCTGGTGGCGATGTGGGGCTACGCGATGCGCCTGCCCACCGCCTCGGGCACGCTGACCTGGGACGAGGTGCAGCTCTACGGGACGGCGCCGCCGCGCCCGGTGCGGCTGTCGGCGAGCGAGCCGGTCTATCCGGTCGATGAGAAGGGCCGGGCCGAGGTCGGCGTCACGATCACCACGGCGGGCGGCGCGCCGCTCACCGCCGACCTGGCCGTGGATTACAGGACCGGCACGGGCACGGCGACCCCGGGCACGGACTACACGGCCGCGCAGGGCACCCTGACCTTCCCCGCGGGCACCGCCTCGGGATCGACCAGGACGTTCACGGTCGGCACGCTGCGCGACAACCGGAACGAGATGGCCGAGACCATCCCGATCGAGTTGTCCGGCGCGGGCACCAGGCCGCCCGCCGAGCCGCCGGTCGTCGTGATCAACGCGCACGGCCTGCCGTACCTGAACGCCAGAAAGCCCGTCAAGGAGCGCGTGGCCGACCTGCTGTCCCGGATGACGCCGGAGGAGAAGATCGGCCAGATGACGCAGGCCGAGCGCGGCGCGCTGGCCAAGCAGAGCGACATCGCCGGGTACGCGCTCGGCTCACTGCTGTCCGGCGGCGGCTCCACTCCCCCGCGGAACACCCCGGAGGCGTGGGCCGACATGATCGACGCCTTCCAGCTCCAGACCCGCCAGACGCGCCTTCAGGTGCCGCTGATCTACGGCGTGGACGCGGTGCACGGCCACAACAACGTGGTCGGTGCGACGATCTTCCCGCACAACATCGGCCTGGGCGCGGCCCGCGATCCCGGGCTGGTCGAGCAGGCCGGCAAGATCACGGCCAGGGAGGTCAAGGCGACCGGCATCCCGTGGAACTTCGCGCCGTGCCTGTGTGTGTCCCGCGACGACCGCTGGGGCCGGGTGTATGAGTCGTTCGGCGAGGATCCGGCGCTGGTCACCCGGATGGCCACGGCCGTGGACGGGCTGCAGGACAACGGGGTGCTGGCCACCGCCAAGCACTACGTCGGCGACGGCGGCACCGCCTACGGCTCCTCCACCACCGGCGACTACACGATCGACCAGGGCGTCACCAAGGTCGGCAGGCAGGAACTGGAGGAGATCCACCTGGCGCCGTTCGAGGAGGCGGTCAGGCGCGGCGTGGCCACCGTGATGCCGTCGTTCTCCAGCGTGGACTTCGGTGACGGGCCGCTGAAAATGCACGCCCACGACGAGCTGATCAACGGCACGCTGAAGGGCAGGCTCGGGTTCAAGGGGTTCGTGGTCAGCGACTGGCAGGCCATCGACCAGATCCCCGGCGACTACGCGAGCGACGTGCGCACGTCGATCAACGCCGGCCTGGACATGATCATGGTGCCGTACGCGTATCCGCAGTTCACGGCCGCGCTCAAGGCCGAGGTCGAGGCCGGGCGGGTGCCGATGGCGCGGGTGGACGACGCCGTTTCCAGGATCCTGACGCAGAAGTTCCGGCTGGGGCTGTTCGAGCGCCCGTACGCCGACCGTTCCCGCCTCGGGGACGTCGGCTCGGCGGCGCACCGGGCGGTCGCCCGTAAGGCGGCGGCCAAGTCCCAGGTGCTGCTGAAGAACGAGGGCGGCCTGCTGCCGCTGCGCCGCGACGCCAAGGTGTATGTGGCCGGCTCCAACGCCGACGACATCGGCAACCAGTCCGGCGGCTGGACGATCTCCTGGCAGGGCTCGTCGGGGCCGATCACGCCGGGCACCACGATCCTGTCCGCCGTGCGGTCCCGCGCCGCCTCCACGACCTACTCCCGCGACGCCTCCGCCGGCCTGGCCGGGCACGACGTGGGCGTCGTGGTGGTGGGCGAGACCCCGTACGCCGAGGGGCAGGGCGACGTGGGCCGCGCCGGGCGCACGCTGGAGTTGTCCGCCGCCGACCGGGCCGCGGTCGAGAAGGTGTGCGGGGCCATGAAGTGCGCCGTGCTGGTGGTCTCCGGCCGCCCGATGTCGCTGGGCGACCTGCCGGGGGTCGAGGCCGTGGTGGCGTCCTGGCTGCCGGGCACCGAGGGCGACGGGGTGGCCGATCCGCTGTTCGGGGCCGTGCCGTATACCGGGCGGCTGCCGTTCAGCTGGTTCAGGTCGGTCGAGCAGATCCCGGTCAACGTGGGTGACGCCTCCTACGATCCGCTGTTCCCGTATGGGTGGGGCCTGCGGACCGACCGGGCCCGCGACCGGCTCAAGGCCGCGCGCGACGAGCTGGCCAGGGGCGACGGCTCCTCGAAGGCGGCCGCCGTGACGCTGACTTTCGCCCTGACCGGCCGCAACTGGCAGGCCGACGGCTCGGTCCGCGACACGCGGGCGGTCCTGGGCGCGCTGGGCGTGGCCGCGGCGCTGCTCGAACGCTCGAAGAGCGATTCCTTCGCCGTGGGCGACGCCGTCGTCTCGGTCGCCAGGGACGTCGCGCAGGCCGCCGGGAAGCGTCCGGACCTGCAGGCGTCGGCCGACCATGAGCTGGCCTCGGGCGATCTGAGCGAGGCGGTGGAGCTCCTGGCGCGGGCGATCCGCTAGAGGTTACGGGGCTGACCTCGCGCCGGGCGAGGTCAGCCCCTCATCCCGGCCGAACGCTGTCCGCATCGTCCGGCCGAAACGGGTGGGACCTCTGTCAATCCCGGCAGAGGCAGAACGGGTGGCCCGCCGGATCGAGGAACACCCGGAAGGTGTCCTCCTCACTGGGCTGATGCTCGTGCTTGGTCGCGCCGATCTTGATCACCTGCCGCTCGGCCTCCTCCATGTCAGAAACCAGCAGATCGAGGTGAACCTGCTGCGGACGCTCCGGGTCCGGCCAGGTCGGCCGCCGGAAGTCAGGAGCGAGCTGGAAGGCCAGCCGCTTGGGCGGGCCACCGTCACTGACCACCACCCAGTCGTCCTCAACCGAGGTGATCGGCCACCCCAAAAGGTTGGCGTAGAACTCTGCCAGACCCTGGGGATCGGGGCAGTCCAGCACAACGGTCCTGAACTCGGCGATGCCGCCCATTACACTTCACCTTTCGCAGACCACAATGGATGCCATGGCTGCCAACTCGTTCATGGTTCCGCTCGGCACTCCCGCGCCCGCCTTCGACCTGACCGCCATCGACGGCGGCAGCATCTCACTCGAAGACCTCAAGGGCTCTCCCGCCAGTCTGGTGGTGTTCCTGTCGAACCACTGCCCCTACGTACGGCACATCGAATCGGGGCTCGGCGCCCTGGCCAGAAGCTACGACGCGCGGTTGTCGATCGTCGCCATCTGCAGCAACGACAGCGTGAACTACCCCGATGACGACCCCACACACCTCGCGGAACAGGCTCGCAGGGCCGGCTTCTCCTTCCCGTATCTGCTCGACGACACCCAGGACGTCGCCAAGGCGTACCGGGCCGCGTGCACACCCGACTTCTTCCTGTACGACGCCCAGTTCCGGCTCGTCTACCGCGGCGAGTTCGACGGCTCCCGGCCGGGCAACTCCGTGCCGGTGACCGGATCATCCCTGCGCGCCGCCATCGACGCCCTGCTCGACGGGCAGCCGGTGCCGGAAACCCAGCGCGCGGCGATCGGGTGCGGTATCAAGTGGAAGCCGGGCAACGAACCCGCGTGACCCCTGTGGACCAGGCCTCCGGCACGAGGCAGGTCACCGCTGCCCGTGCCGGGCCTGACGGAAATTGACACAAAAGATCCACAATCTTGTCACCATCGAGTTACCATCTCTTTTAACCATTTTGGCCGCGCCGAATCTCCGAAGGGCCCAGATGATCGACCCCTCGCGCGTACCGACGGGAATCAACCCCAGCGTTCCCAACGCCGCGCGCATGTACGACTACTACCTGGGCGGCAAGGACAACTTCGCGGCCGACAGGGAGGCCGCCGAGAAGATCATGGCCCTGGCGCCGGGCAAGGAGATCTGCCTGGCCAACCGGCACTTCCTGGGCCGGGCCGTACGGTACGCCGCCACGCGCGGCATCGACCAGTTCATCGACCTCGGCACCGGCCTGCCCAACCTGAACAACGTGCACCAGGTCGCCCGCGAGATCCACCCGGAGGCCCGCGTCGCGTACGTGGACCACGACCCCGTGGTGATCGTGCACGCCCGCGCCCTGCTGGCCGGCACCGACCCGTACCTGACGACCGTGCACGCCGACGTACGCGAGCCCGCCTCGATCCTCGACGCCCCGGCGACCAGGAAGCTGATCGACTTCGGCCGGCCCGTGGGCGTGGTGCTCCTCGGGGTGCTGCACTATCTGACGGACGAGGACGACCCGTGGGGCGTCGTGGCGGCCTTCCGCGAGCGCCTGGCACCCGGCAGCGCCCTGATCGTCTCCCACGCCACCGACGACGCCCACCCGGAGGTGGGCAAGGCGGTCCGCAAGGTGTACGACGAGGTGGACACTCCCCTGGTGCATCGCGGGCGCGAGCAGGTCACGCGCATGTTCGAGGGCTTCGAGACGGTGGAGCCCGGGGTGACGAACGTGGCGGACTGGCGGCCGGACGAGGCGAGTGAGAGGAAGCTCCCGGGCAGCGAGTGGTGGTACGTCGGCGTGGCCCACAAGCCCTGACCCACCAACTTCAGGTCGCGGCGGTGATGGCGGCCGGCAGGGCGAGCAGCAGCTCGTGCGGCTCACCGCCCTGCCAGAGCCGGATCAGGCTGGTGCCCGCCTCGCCCGGATCGAACTTCTCACAGCCCAGCGGCCCGAAGCAGCCGGCCTGATCCAGCATGAGGATGAGCGGGTCGTCGTCGGGCAGGCTGGCCGCGTAGGCGGCGGTGTCGAGGAGGGCCAGGGCGCACTTGGCGTTGCGGCCGTCATCCTTGACCTCCACCCGGTCGAGGCGGCGCCGGGCCTGGGCGCGGAGATACACGGCGAGCGATTCTGACCTACTCACGACCATACCTTCTCGGGTCACGTACGTACGGCAACATCATAATCACTCAAAGTGAGCCACTTTCGTGGGACGTTTGCCAAGTCCAGCCAGTCGCCACCCCGCCATCTTGCGCTTTTGGGCATGCGACATCATTTGTGGCATGAGTGCGTTCGACGACCTTTATGCGGCCAACGCGAAGTTTGCCAAGCGTTTCAAAGGCTCCGGGCTCACCGGCCGCGCCGCCCGTGGGCTGGCCGTCGTGACCTGTATGGACTCCCGTATCGACCCATTGGGCCTGCTCGGCCTGAACCCCGGCGACGCCAAGATCCTGCGCAACGCCGGCGCCCGCGTCACGGACGACGTGCTGCGCACCCTGGTGCTGGCCGTCTACGTGCTCGGGGTGGATCGGGTGCTGGTCATGCCGCATACGGACTGCGGCATGGCGAAGGTGACGGATTCGGACGTACACGCTCTGACGCGGGAGCGGAACGTGGACACCCGCAGCCTGGAGTTCCACACGGTTCCCGACCAGAACGAGGCCCTGCGCCACGACCTCATCCGCATCCGCACCACCCCGTTCCTGCCGGAGGGCATGCCGGTGGCGGGCGCCATCTACGACGTCCACACGGGCTCCCTGGCCCCCTCCGAGCACTGATCGGCCACGGGCGGAGCGCGACCCGCTCCGCCCCATTTCCCGGGCGCGGTAGCAATACGACTGTACGATAACGAGATGCCCCGGGTTGCCGATCACGATCAGCGTCGCGCCCAGATCGCGCGAGCATTCCAACGCCTGCTGGCCGCAGAGGGCTTCGCCGGCGTCTCGTTCTCACGGGTGGCGGCCGAGGCCGGCATCTCGGTCGGGCTCATCCAGCACTACTTCACCGGCAAGGACGCACTGCTCCGCTTCGCCTACGAAGACGCCGTGAGCCGGATGAGCAGGCGGGTACGAGCCCGCGTCCACGAAGGCGAGGCCGCCCGTCTCCCCACGGCTGAGGTGCTGCTCGCGAGCCTGGCCGAATTGTTGCCACTCGATGAGGAACGGAACGTCGAGTACCGCGTCCGGCAGGGGCTTCAGACCCAGGCACTGCCCCACACCGACCTGGCCGATGTCGCCCGGAAGGCGGGCCGTGACCTCCTCGGATACGTCACGGCGGCGGTCGGGAACGGCGTGCGGCGAGGTGAGGTCGAGCCGGATGTCGACGCCGTGCTCGCCGCCCGCATGATCTTGGCGACCACGCAGGGCCTGGCCGATCAGGTCGCGCTCTCGGGCGCGGACACGTTCTCCGCACCGGACCTGCTGCGCCGGGTCATCACCACCGTGTTCGCCGACCCATCTACGAGAAAAACAATATGACCATACTGCTATCGTAGCAATATGATCGTATCGCTACGAGGTGCCGCCGGCTCCGCCCGACGCCCGCCCAGGGAGCACGCGCGATGACCCGGCACGTGACCGTACGGCTGAGTACCGGCGCCATTCGCGGCCGCCGGCTCGATGGGCACCTCTCCTTCAGGGGAATCCCCTATGCCGCCGCTCCGATCGGAGAGCTGCGATGGCGGCCACCCGCGCCGGTCACGCCATGGTCCGAGATCCGGGACGCGATCGTGCCGGGCAAACCCGCGCCGCAGTCGGCCCAGTCCTTCGCGGACGTCACCTCGGCCGACGAGGACTGCCTGACGCTGGACGTCACCGTGCCGGAGTCCCCGGGCACCGGGCGTCCGGTGATGGTCTGGCTGCACGGCGGCGGCGGGACGAACGGGACCGCCACCACCTACGACGCCCGGCGGCTCGCCGCCACCGGGGACGTCGTGGTCGTGGCCGCGAACTTCCGGCTCGGCGTGCTGGCGTGTTTCGGCCATCCCGGCCTCGCCGGCGGGGGAACCTTCGGTCTGCAGGATCAGCAGGCCGTCCTGCGCTGGGTGCGGCGGGAGATCGCGCGATTCGGCGGCGACCCGGCGAACGTGACCCTCTTCGGGGAGTCGTACGGGGCTCTGATGGTCGCCGGACACCTGGTGTCGCCCGCGTCGGCCGGGTTGTTCCACCGCGCGATCCTGCAGAGCGCGTTCGCGGTGATGGGCTCGACACCGGCGCACACCTTCATCCCCGGTGTTCCCGCGCTTCCGCCGAGGTGGATCCCCGCGTCCGAGCTGGACCGGTTCGGCGCCGCCACCGCCTTGGAGAACGGGTGGGTCACGCCGGGCAGCACTCCCGAGTCGGCGCTCGCCCAGCTCCGGCAGGTTCCGGTGACCGAACTGCTCCAGGCGTCGGCCGCCTTCATCAGGCCGGCTTTCAGTGGCCCCATCTTGCCCGAGTCGCCCGAGAAGGCGTTGCCCTCCGGACGCTTCCACCGCATACCGCTGATGCTGGGCACCACGCGCGACGAGGCGCGGTTCTTCGTCGGGCTCTTCGCCGACCTCGCCGGCAACCCGGTCACAACCGAGAGCTACCCACGGCTGCTGGCCGAGGCGTTCGGTACCGCGGCGGACAAGATCGCCGCCCGGTACGCGCCCGAGCGCTTCCCGACACCGAGCCTCGCCTGGGCACAACTCTGCACGGACCGGGCCTGGGCGCGTCCCGCCTGGGAACTCGGCCAGACCTTCGCCGCGCACACCGACACCTGGTTCTACGAGTTCGCCGACCGGAACGCCCCACAGATCGTGCCGCTCCCGGGATTCCCGGCCGGCGCCCAGCACTCCAGCGAGCTGCCGTACCAGTTCGACCTCCCCGGCGCCCCGCCGCTGCCGGCGCCACAGCGCGCACTCGCCGACCAGATGAACCAATACTGGACGGCCTTCGCCGCCAACGGCGATCCCGCCTGCGCCACCCTGCCGGCCTGGCCCGACGTCGGCTCCGGCCACGTCCAGTCCCTGTCACCCGAACGGATCGGCGGTACGGACTACGTGGCCGAGCACTGCCTCGACTTCTGGGCACACCTGCCGTGAGCTGCGGCCGCCTTCCACGCTCATTGTCTACGGTTTCGGAGCTGCCGCGGCTCTGACCGTGAGGGGTGGGCATGACTGTGGAGATCGTTCCGTTCCAGAGCGGTTTTGTCGGGCAGGCCGCCGCGCTGCTGGCCGAAGCACACACACCGAGCGGGGCGGGCGCGAGCTCAGGCGGATGGGATTTCGCGGACGTGGGCGTGGCCCGTCGTTTGGTGGCGGAGTCACAGGGCACCGGGCCTGCGGTGGCAGCCGTGCGAGATGGCCTGCTGGTCGGATTCATGGCGGCCACGGTGTCGAAGCTCCCTGGTGAGCAGTCGGCGCACGTGCGCCTCCATCAGCACGCGAGCGCGCAGCACGACCGCCGCATGGTTCCCGCACTGTTCAAGCTCACCCGGTTGATCGATTACCGTTTCGCGTGGGCCAACGCAGGATTCGCCCATCCACACTTCGTCCCGTAGCCGCTCTTCGCCAGCCGGCCGCGCGTGAATGCGTGTGTGGCTCAGGAGGACGTAAAAGACTCAGGGAAGCCAGGAGGACGTAGCCGGGCTCAAGGGAGCCACGAGGGCGTAGAGGGGCTCAGGGGAGCCACAGAAGGCCGATACGGGCTATTTCAGCCCAGCGCAGCCCATTTCCCGCAGACCCAGCCCTACGGCAGCCGCAGAAGGCCGACGCGGGCTCTCAGCCAGCGCAGCCCATTTCCGACCCACGCCGCGCAGCCACCAGCCCTGCGGCAGACGCCTCAGCCCATCCCCTCCGGAGCGCCCACGCCCCACAACCCCACGAGCCCAACGGCCGGGAGGCAGAACAGCCTGAAGTGGATCCAGCCAGGCTCCCGAGCGCCGACCGAAGCGGAGCCGTCCGTGACGGGCCGGTACTCCTACGCGTCGATGTGGTCGCGGTCCACCTCGGCCGCGCTGCTGACGATGAACTCCCGCCGCGGCGCGACCTCACTCCCCATCAGCAGGTTGAAAATGCCGTCGGCCGCCTCGGCGTCCTCGATCCGCACCCGGCGCAGGATGCGGTGGCGCGGGTCCATCGTCGTCTCGGCGAGCTGGTCGGCGTCCATCTCACCCAGACCCTTGTAGCGCTGCACCGGGTCCTTCCAGCGCTTGCCGCGCCGCTCCAGGTCGCGCAGCACCTTCTGCAACTCGGCGTCGGAGTAGCAGTAGATGTACTTGTCCTTGCCGCGCCCCGGGTTGGTCAGCTCGATGCGGTGCAGCGGCGGCACGGCGGCGAACACCCGCCCGGCCTCCACCATCGGCCGCATGTAGCGGTGGAACAGGGTCAGCAGCAGGCAGCGGATGTGCGCGCCGTCCACGTCGGCGTCGGCCATCAGGATGACCTTGCCGTAGCGGGCGGCCTCAATGTCGAACGAGCGGCCCGACCCGGCGCCGACGACCTGGATGATCGCGGCGCACTCGGCGTTCTTGAGCATGTCGCTCACGGACGCCTTCTGCACGTTGAGGATCTTGCCACGGATCGGCAGCAGGGCCTGGAACTCCGAGTCGCGGGCCAGCTTCGCCGTACCGAGAGCGGAGTCACCCTCGACGATGAACACCTCGCTGCGGTCGATGTCGTCGCTACGGCAGTCGACCAGCTTCGCCGGCAGCGCGGAGTTCTCCAGCGCGCTCTTGCGGCGCTGGTTGTCGCGGTGCTCGCGGGCCGCGATGCGGGCCTTCGCGGCGGCCACGATCTTCTCCAGCACGGCCCGCAGTTGCTGCTTGAAGCCGCGCGGCGGGTTGGTGAAAAGCTCCTTGAGCTCGCGCGAGACCACGTGGGAGACGATGCGGGTGGCCGCGGAGGTGCCGAGCACCTCCTTGGTCTGGCCCTCGAACTGCGGCTCGGGCACCATGACCGTCACGACGCCGGTCAGCCCTTCGGAGATGTCGTCCTTGGTGACGGGGTCATCGCCGTTCTTCAGCAGGCGGGTCTCACGCAACAGCTCGTTGATCGTACGTACGAGACCGCGCTCGAACCCCGACAGGTGAGTGCCGCCCTTGGGCGTGGCGATCACGTTGACGAACGAACGCACGGTGGACTCGTAGCCCTTGCCCCAGCGGATCGCCACGTCCACGGTGAGCTCGCGCTGCACCTCGGTGGGCGTCAGGTGGCCCTGGTCGTCGAGGACCGGAACGTTCTCACGAAAGTGGCCCAGGCCCTGCAGGCGCAGCACCTCGCAGACGGGCTCGTCGCGGGCGAGGAACTCGGCGAACTCGGAGATGCCGCCCTCGAAGCGGAACTCCTCCTCCACGCGCTCCTCGTGCCTGCTGTCCACGACCGCCAGGGTCAGGCCGGGCACCAGGAACGCCGTCTGCCGCAGGCGCACGTGGATCTCGTCGAGCGAGACCTCGGCGTCGGGCAGGAAGATCTGCCTGTCGGCCCAGAAGCGCACGCGGGTGCCGGTGACCTTCTTGGGCAGCTTGGCGCCGATGCGCAGACCGGACTTCTTTTTGAACTTGGCCGTGGGACCGTCACCGTCGAAGACGCCGGTGACCCCGCGACGAAAGCTGATCTCGTGCACGTGGCCGTCGAGGTCGACCTCCACATCGACCCGCGAGGACAGGGCGTTGACCACGGAGGCGCCCACGCCGTGCAGACCGCCGGAGGCGCCGTAGGAGCCGCCACCGAACTTCCCGCCCGCGTGCAGCTTGGTGTAGACGAGCTCGACGCCCGCCAGACCGCTCTTGGGCTCGATGTCCACGGGGATGCCCCGGCCGTTGTCGCGGACCTCGATGGAACCGTCCGCGTACAGCTCGACCTCGATCCGGTCGCAGTGGCCCGCGAGCGCCTCGTCGACGCCGTTGTCCACGATCTCCCAGAGGCAGTGCATGAGACCGCGGCTGTCGGTGGAGCCGATATACATGCCCGGGCGTTTGCGGACTGCCTCCAGTCCCTCAAGCACCGACAGGTGACGAGCCGTGTAACCCGCCTCCACTAGCGTCACTCCGGCTCCCCTGGTCTAGGCATCGAACACGTGTGCGTAGCCTACCGTTCTTCCCGTAGGCGCGCGTACAAGCTTGCCATGACGGCACGTTTGCTGTTACCAACCGGCTGATCGTCATTACTTTGGGACACATTCCGCTCTGGGCGTAGAGAGGGGGCGGTTGGGAACGTCCAGGTCCGGTTAGATGTTGTTCCAAGTGACTGACGCCAGATCCTCGCTTCGGCGGGGGTGACCCGAAAGGCGATACGTGACTGGAGCTCTCGCCCCCGTTAAGCCGCTGACGGCCCTCGACCGCTGCGACCGCTGCGGTGCCCAGGCCTATATTCGCGCAACCCTGCCTGTGGGTGGGGAGTTGCTGTTCTGCGCCCATCATGGGCGTCAGCACATTGCAGCGTTGCGCGATAAGGGCGCCGACATCCTGGACGAGTCGGCTCGCCTCAGCGAAACCCCTTCAATTGCCCCCAACGACGAGCGCTGACCCGCGCTGGTCGTGATGAGATAACCACATATTGCTAAACGCAGAACGGCGACCCCGGCCCGCCCGGGGCCGCCGTTCTGCGTTGAACCACCCCATTCCCCCCACCCAAACCAACTCCCCCACCTCCACCCCCGGGCGTGTCGCACCCCCAGAAGCCCACCAAACCCGACAGCCAACAGCCACTAGGCTCAGCGGCATCGCCAGGCTCAGTGGGCCCGCCAGGCTCAGGAGTCCCAACTGGGGAGCCCTGGCTCCGGGAGTCCCAGACCCGGGAGCGCAGACTCGGGAGCCCTGACTCAGGGGTCGCAAGACGAGGAGGTCAGGAGTCCCAAGCCCAGGAGGACTGCCAGGCTCGCAGTCCCGATCTTAGGCAAGTCCCTAGGCTCAGGTGGTCGCACGCTCGGGCGATGCCCAAACTGAGGGAATTCGCAGTCCGGGCGGTCGCCGCTCCCAGGCATCCTCTGGACTCGGGACGCTGCCGGCATCCGCGAGGCTCGGCGCGCTCCCGGGGATCCGCAGGCTCGGGGAACTCCCGGACCCCGTCCGACCTCTGGGGTCGGCGACTGCCTGGATCCGGCGATCCTGGTCAGGCTGGTTCGGTGGGGCGTCTTAGCGTGAACCAGAAGGTGGGCACCGGGTTTGTGCCGGGCGTGATTTCGGTCAGCTCCCAGCCGTCAAACCTGGTACGCAGCTCGTCGGCCGTAACACCGGAGATCCCGTCGTCGAACGCCTCCGGCCCGTACCCGAACATCAGCAACCGCGCCCCAGGAGCGGCACGACGCGTCAGCCCGGCGGCGTAAGCGTCGCGGCGGTGCGCTGGGATGCCGCAGTAGCAGCTCAGATCGAAGAACAGGTCGTAGGAGCCGGGCACGTCCAGTTCGTCGAGCCGGGTGACGTCTCCGCACAACACCCGTACGTCCACCCGCGCCGCCTCGGCCTTCCGCCTGGCCTGCCGGGCCGCGTCGTCGATCAGGTCGACGGCCACGACCTCCCAGCCATGCCTGGCCAGGTACGTGGCGTTGGTCCCGGTGCCGCAGCCCAGGTCGAGCGCACGGCCGGGCGGCAGCGACCCCTCCCCCTCGATCAGGGCCACCAGCTCGGGCGGCGTCGTTTCCGTGTCCCACGGCGGCTTGCCGGAGCTGTAGAAGTCCTCCAGCACGCGCCGGATGGCCTCCTCTTGCCCGTGCTCGGTACGCAGGTCCGCTTCGGCCGGCCATTTGGCGGCTTGACGCTCATTCATGGCATCTCCTTTTCTAAGAGTTGGACTCTAGCAACCGTCGCTAGAGTTAAGCTATAGGAATGAGCGATGTCAAGCGCTGCGCCAAAGGCCGCCTCACACGGCCGCCGGACAGGACGCTGGCCTGGGCCAATAGGGTGTTGAGCTGTGTTGATCCTGTTGCCGCCGTCGGAGGGCAAGGCGCCAGAGGGCAGCGGCCCGCCCGTGGGCGAGCTGTCCTTCCCCGCCCTCGACAAGTCCCGCAAGCGCGTGCTGAACGCCCTGGTCCGGGCCTCCAAACGCCGCGACGCCCTCGACGTGCTGGGCCTGACACCGGGCCTGGCGAACGAACTGGCCAAGAACGCGGCACTGAAGACCGCACCGGCCCTTCCCGCCGCCGCCCTCTACACCGGCGTGCTCTACGACAATCTCGGCCTGGACACCCTGGACGAGGACGCGGCGAAGCGGGCCGAGGAGTCGTTGGTGATCTTCTCCGGCCTGTGGGGTGTGGTGAAAATCACAGACAGAATTCCGCCGTACCGGCTCTCCATGGGCGTCAATCTCCCTCCCGTCGGAGGGCTGGGCGCGTTCTGGCGCCCTCAGATCACCAAGGAATTGGACCGGATTCCGGGGTTGGTGGTGGATCTCCGCTCGGCCACCTACGCGGGGGCCTGGCAGCCGGGTGAGCGCTCGGTGACGGTACGGGTGTTCAGGGACGGCAAGGTCGTCAGCCACATGGCCAAGGCGACCCGGGGAGAGATCGCCAGGGCGCTGCTGCAGCAGGACATGGAGCCGTCCTCACCTCAGGAACTGGCCAAGACCCTCGACACCTTGGGCTACACCGTCACCCTCACGGACCCACCCCGCCCCAAGCGCCCCTGGACCTTGGACGTCCACGTCACAGACCCCACCTAACCGAACAAAAGCGGATGACCGGGGCCCGTGGGTCGTAGCGCGCACGCCCGGAATCTGAGGATCGTGGCGCGAACGGCCGGGGTCTGAGGACCGTGGCGCGAACGGCCAGGGGTCTGAGAGCTACGGCGCAGGCAGCCGAGACCCCTCGGGAAATCGTGGCGCCGACGACCAGGGCTTGGGAGTCCCGGAACCTGGAAGGCGCGAACGACAGGCGCCTGGAACTCGTGGCACAGGCGGCCGAGTTCAGGAGGCCGGGAGAAGCCGGTCGGAGGGTTCGTGGCGTGGGTGACTGGTCAGACGGAGCCGGTCGAGAGGGCGGCGGTGTGGGGCGATGCGCCGAGGGCTCGCACGAGCGCACACACCCCGGCAGAGCGCCACCAACCCGCCCGAAAGCCGCACGCCCCCACCCGAAAGCCGAAACACCGCAAAGCCCCGCCAGAACGCCACACGCCCCACCGGAAGATCCCGGCGGGGCGTGCGATATGCGTGCATCAGCGAACCGGGCGCGTGGCCCGGTCCGGGCTTAGTCCAGGTAGTCGCGCAGGACCTGGGACCGCGACGGGTGGCGCAGCTTGGACATGGTCTTGGACTCGATCTGGCGGATGCGCTCACGGGTGACCCCGTAAACCTTGCCGATCTCGTCCAGCGTCTTCGGCTGGCCGTCCGTGAGACCGAAGCGCATCGACACGACGCCCGCCTCCCGCTCCGACAACGTGTCGAGAACGGAGTGCAGCTGCTCCTGCAGCAGCGTGAAGCTGACGGCGTCGGCCGGCACGATGGCCTCGGAGTCCTCGATGAGGTCTCCGAACTCGCTGTCGCCCTCCTCACCCAGCGGGGTGTGCAGGGAGATGGGCTCGCGGCCGTACTTCTGAACCTCGACGACCTTCTCGGGCGTCATGTCCAGCTCGCGGGCCAGCTCTTCCGGCGTGGGCTCGCGGCCCAGGTCCTGCAGCATCTGCCGCTGGACACGGGCCAGCTTGTTGATCACTTCGACCATGTGGACCGGGATGCGGATGGTCCGCGCCTGGTCGGCCATGGCACGCGTGATCGCCTGCCGGATCCACCACGTGGCGTAGGTGGAGAACTTGTAGCCCTTGGTGTAGTCGAACTTCTCCACGGCCCTGATCAGGCCCAGGTTGCCTTCCTGGATCAGGTCGAGGAACAACATGCCGCGGCCCGTGTAGCGCTTGGCCAGCGAGACCACGAGCCGGAGGTTGGCCTCCAGCAGGTGGTTCTTGGCGCGGCGGCCGTCTTCGGCGATCCACTCCAGCTCGGCCTTGACGTCGACCGGCAGGTTGTCGGTCTCGCCGCCACCGAGCTGCTCCTCGGCGAACAGGCCCGCCTCGATGCGCTTGGCCAGCTCGACCTCCTGCTCGGCGTTGAGCAGGGGGACCTTGCCGATCTGCTTGAGGTAGTCCTTGACCGGGTCGGCGGTGGCGCCGGCGGCGGCCACCTGGGCGACCGGGGCGTCATCGTCGTCGTCGGAGAGGATGAGGACTTCTTCCTCGGTCTTCTGCACGGCGGCGACGTCGGCGGCCTTGGGCTCTTCCTCGGTCTCGGTGTCGTCGTCGGAGTCGCCCTCGGAGTCGGACTCGTCCTCGCTGACGATCTCGCTGTCGCTGTCGTCGTCGACTTCGATGTCCTCGAGGTCCTCCAGCTCCACGTCGCCGTCGAGCTCGATGTCCTCGTCGTCGTCCGAGTCGGCCTTGGAGCCCTCGGGCCCCTTCGGCTTGTTGTCGGCAGGCCCAGCGTTCTTCTGCTGCTCGGCCTTCTTGGCGGCGGCGGGTGCCGCGGCCTTCTTCGCCGCCGGGGCGGCCTTCTTGGCAGGGGCCGCCTTCTTGGCGGCCGGCTCGGCTTCAGTGGTGCCCACGACCGCGGTCACGGTCTCGGGCTGCTGCTCTTTGGCGGCTGCCGCCGTCTTGGTCTTGACGGGGGCGGCAGTGCGGCGCTTTGCTGGACCACGAGACTTCTTCGGCGCAGCCGAATCCGCGGCGGTCACCACCACGGTCACGCCCTCTTTACTGAGGTTCCGCAAGAACGCGGCGGCGTGCGACATGGGGATGTCCGCCTCCTCGAAGGCCTGACGGACATCCTCAGACTCGAGGAAACCCTGCGAGCGCCCACGCTCGAGCAGTCGCTGAATGACGGGCTCGTTCAGCTCTTGTGGCTTCGAGCGAGTCGAACTTGCAGGCGACACGAACACCTCTCGAACGAACGCGTGGCGACAATGGACCCAGATGCCCGCTGGGGGGCTGTTGCCTCTCTCGGAGATCGGTGAGGCCGTGCGGACCGCGACGGACCTGCACAGCATTCTGGCACGACCCCGCACTCCATACGGCCACCTCCCGGCGGTTGACCTCCACCCTAGGCCGACCCAGACAGTAGTGCGTACGTAAGCGGGGCACTGATACCCGAAAGCAACCGTTATGACTGTTTCATTCAGTCACTCTTCGTGGCTGGTGGGACGTGAATTGCGAGCGCGGTAACGTCATCATCCTGTTCATATCCAGACAACATCCGGTCAACCAGGAAGTCCAGCAACATATGCGGACTGCTCACCACCTCAGGCGGCGCTTCGGTCACAACACTGCAAAGCTCTGCGAGACCGGCATCCAACCCGCGCTTCCTGTTCTCCACGAGACCGTCGGAGTAGAGCACGGCGGTATGGCCGGGCGGCACCACGAACCGGAACTGCCTTCGGCTGGTCGGCCAGCCTAGCGGAGTCCCGGGCTCGGCGTCGCACAGGATCGCGGTGCCCTGCGGCGAGACCAGGACGGGCGGCGGGTGGCCGGCCAGGGCCAGCGTGCCCTCGCCGGTGACCGGCTCGACGACCATGTACGCCAGGGTCGTGACCTGCTCCTCTTCCTCGGTCGCCTCGAAGACCCGGTCCAGGCCGGTGAGCACGGCCGCGGGCGGCGGGTTGGTCAGCGCCAGGGCCCGCATGGCGTTGCGAATGCGGCCCATGCCCGCCGCCGCCTTGACGCCCTTGCCCATGACGTCGCCGACGACGGCCGCGACCCGCCCGTCCTGCAGGACGAACGCGTCGTACCAGTCGCCGCCGACCTGCACGTGACGGCTGCCGGAACGGAAGCGCTGAGCCAGCACCAGACCCTTGACCACCGGCAGGCGGTCGGGCAGCAGGCTGCGCTGCAGCGTCTCGGCGGTGCGGTGCTCGCGTTCGAACAGCGTGGCCCGCTCCACCGCCAGCGCGCACTGGCCCGCGAGTGCCTCCAGGAAGACGCCGTCCTCCTGGGAGATCTTCTGCGGCCTGGTGAAGGAGAATCGGAGCGCTCCCAGGGCACGGCCCGCGGCCAGCAGCGGCAGGCCCACCCAGGCCCGCTCGTCGCCATGGGCCAGGAACCCGGCCAGCACCTCCTCGTCGCCGCCCGCCTCCAGGAGCTGGGCCTTCAGCGACTCGGGAGACTCGGCGAACACCGGCCGGCGGCTGTTGACCGCCATCGTCATCACGTTGGAGTGCGACAGCGGGATCTCATCGCCCGTCGCGCCGGACGCCTCCAGGATGCCCTCGCCGTTGATCAGCTTGAGCGCGGCCCTGTCGGTGTCCAGCAGCGCCACCGCCGAGCGGTCGGCGGCCAGCGCCGTGCGGCCCACGTCGATGATGACCTGCACCACCTGCTCGACCGTCAGCGCCTCCGCCAGCATGGCGGTGGCGCCCTGCAGCCGGGCGGTGCGCAGGGCGGCGGCGCCGAGCTGGTCGGTCAGCCGGCCGCGCATCTCCTCGGCCTCGCGCTGCGGCGTGACGTCGGTGTTGGCGCCGACCCACTCGACCACCCTGCCATGGCGGATGATGGGCACGGCCCGGACCTCGAAGTGGCGGTAACCGCTGGCGCGGGTGCGCACGCGGTAGTTCCACTCGAACATGGTCCGCCCGCGCAGCGCCTCCCGCCACGCCTCCTCGGTCTGCTGGTGCTCCTCGGGGTGGACGACCTCCAGCCAGCCGTTGGCGAGGTATTCCTCCAGGCCCTGGCCGGTGATGGCGCGCCACTGCGGGGCGTCCTCGATGACCGCGCCGGTGGGCGAGGTGATCCAGACGAGCTGGGACTGCGCCTCGACCAGCGAGCGGTAGCGCTCCTCGCTGCGGCGCAGCGCCTCCTCGGTCTGCCGGCTCTCGGTCACGTCGAGCCCGACCAGGGCGATGGCGCGCAGCTCCCCCGCCTCGTCGTGGACCGGCGAGAACGACAACGACCAGTGCCTGGTGTCGCCCTCGGCGGACCGCACGCGCACGCGGCCCTCGGTGACGGGCGCGTCGGTCTCGATCACGGCCTGCACGGCGTGCGTGATGATCTGGCTGAGGTCGGCGGCCAGCACCTCGACGGGCGGCCTGCCGACCATGCGCTCCGCGGGCACGTTGACGACATCGCTGAACACGTCGTTGACCCGCTGGATGCGGCTGTCGGCGTCGAAGAACGCGAAGGCGAACTCTGCCTCCGACAACATGCCCTTGAAGAGGGCGGAGTCTGAGATGTCCACATCCGACTCCCGGGGACGGGGAACGGAGGTCTCGGCGCTCATGGTCCGCACCTCCGTCGCGTGCCAGGGTCTCCCACGCGGCACATCTCCATAACTGTGTATCGGCGTAGCGCAGCTCCGGGCGACCGGATCCTGCAGTACATCATCGACGATGGGCAGGTACGGACGGAAGCCCCCGCCGCGGCCCTGTCGCCTTTAGGGTCTACGCATCCTGTCAAAGTCGCTCCACATCGCGCAGCAAGATCAGGTTACAGCGCCAGATCGCCGGGCGATTTTCCACCACGGCTCCTGGGTCCTACTGGCTCTTGGCCGCGCGCTTGGCCTCCTGCTTGGCCGCACGCACAAGGGCCAGGCTGTCGGCGTCGACCACGTCGGCGACCGACCGTCGCGACCCATCCTCGCCGTAAAGGCCAGCCGCCTCACGCCAGCCCGAAGGCTGGACCCCCAGCTGCTTGCCCAGCAATGCCAAGAAGATCTGAGCCTTCTGCCGGCCGTAACCCGGCAGGGCCATCAGTCGTTTCAGCAAGTCCTTGCCGTCGGCCGCGTCCGCCCAGATCTTCTCGGGCCGGCCGTCGTAGTGCTCGACGAGGTAGGCCGCGAGCTGCTGGACGCGGCCGGCCATGGACTTGGGATAGCGGTGCACGGCCGGCTTCTCCGCCAGCAGGGCGACGAACGCCTCGGGGTCATAGGAGGCGATCTCCTCGGCGGTGAGGTCGTGCCCCAGCCGCTCGGAGATCGTGTAGGGCCCCGTGAACGCCCACTCCATGGGGATCTGCTGGTCGAGCAGCATGCCGACGAGCAGGGCGAGCGAGCTGCGGCCGAGGAGCTCGTCGGCCTCGCTCCGCTGGGCGAGCTGGATGCGCATGGAGACAGCTTCGCATGAAAGCTCGCCCGGTGAAGTGAACACAGGCGTCGCGGAGCCTTGACACTCGTCCGAGAAAAGGTGAAATGAGAGCGCAAGTCGCCCTGCCGACATTCCTGGGGGTTTGCCCCGGGGTCCCCAGAGGAATCTCACTTCTATGCTCGCTCTGGCCACACGGTTCCTGCGGGAGCCGGTCAGTCTCAGGCTGGCCGAAGAGTTCCTGACCGTTCCCGTGGACACGATCGACCGCTGCGTAGCCGACGTGTGCGCGTGCGCACAACATCTGGGCGTCTCCGCCACGCCCGAGATCGTGGAACGCATCGCTCGCGAGCACCTGCTCGCGATCGTGAACTCCGCACCTCCTCCCCGGAGCCTGCGCTAGCGCGCTCCCGGGAAGGAAGCCTCCGTCGGCGCGCCCCGATCACGGGAGGGCAGAAGAGGGGCCGGCCGAGCACGAAACGTCCGCGCCGGCATGCCCGCGCAAATCGCCTCCCCTATAACATCGGGGTCACCGGGCCGAGTTGTACACACCGTTTGCGCCTGGAATACGAGAGAGTGAGGGTGTGCGCCGACACCGACGAGATCCCCGGGAGAGCACCCCGCCAGACGACGTGTTCAAGGAGATGGTGCAGGCGGCTCGCGAACTGCTGGCCGTACGTACCCCGCTCGACGCGGAGCTGATGGTCTCCGACATGATCGGGGCCTGGTGGGGCAGGCGGGTCAGGGGCGGCGACGTCGAGCAGGTGCTCGGTGAGGGGCTGGTCGACTACGCGGCCAAGGCCGGCACGCCGGCCTCGCTGACGCTGCTCATCTGCCTGGCCTACCTGGGCACGGCCCGGCAGGGCGCCAAGGCCGAGGGCGCGGCGCTGGCGATGATGGAGTCGGGGGTGGCCAGGCCGGGCTGGGCCGACCGGGTGGGCGCGGTGAAGCCGGCCGGCTGCTACGTCTCCCGCGACGCCTACGGCGACCAGGACACGGTGATCTGCACCTTCGCCTACCGCTGGAACGAGAGCGAGGATCCGATCGACCGGCACGCGCTGGTCATGGTGGTCGACTACAACATGAGCGGCATGGCGCGCGACGCGTGGGTGTCATCCGAGGTCGACAAGCTGCTGGAGCAGGCCGGGGCCGAGGCGGCGGGCAACCCGCTGCTGCTGTTCGAGGAGATCCAGCCCGAGCAGGCCAGGGCGCTGCTGGAGTCGGCGATGAAGGCCACGGGCGAGCCGAAGACGCCGCCGCCGGTGAGCGAGAGCTACAGCGCCTACCACGCCTTCGCCCGCGCCCGGCTCAAGGCGCTGCCCCCCGGGCGCAAGCGGCCGGCGCCGCTGCACATCGAGGCCCCGTACAGCAGGGAGCGGCGGGCCATGCTGGCGGCGGAGTTCCTGGCCTCCGACGCGGCCGAGCACCTGTCCGACCCGTCGGCGGCCTCGCGCTGCGCCGACCACATCATCGACTACGGCTGCGAGCAGGACTTCAACCGGCCGCTGCGGATCAGCCCGACCAAGTGCGAGACGTTCCTGCTGGACTGGCTGCCGCGCAAGGTGATGCTGAGCCTGGCCGAGCAGGAGGCGATGCCGCACGTGCTGTCGGCGTGGGTGCGCTTCGCCGCGCACCGCACGGCGCTGCCCGAGCAGGGGCTCAAGGCGACGCTGGACGCGGTGTGGGGGGCGATCGGGAAGTTCCCCGAGGCCTACCGGGACCCGACGTCGTTCGGGCTCGACCGGCCGCTGCTGGAGCGGCTGCTGCCGGACGGCGACCTTTCCGCGCTGGCCAGGCGGGCCTTCGCCTTCCCGTACCTGCAGGGCACGCACAACGGGATCGAGCTCGACCGGCTCAACCCGGCCGACCCCGCCGACCGGCGCACATTACTGGAGATCGACCACGGCGGCGTGATCGACCAGGAGCACCTGGCCTGGCACGAGGAGATCGCCACCCGGATGTGGGACGGCGACCCGCCGCAGCTCTGGGAGGCCGCGCAGCGCCTGCTCGACCTCGGGCACGACCGGCACGACGTGCTGCACGTGCTGATCGAGATCGCCGAGCGGATCGGCGGCGACCCGGAGGAGCTGGCCGCGGCCCTCGACGACATCGCCGACATCCCCGACGAGTTTTAGAACATGGCCATGTATGGGGAGCTCGGCCAAGGGCGCTACCTGGCCTCGGAACACACGCAGGGCCCGTGGGACCCGCGTACCCAGCACATGGGGCCCGTCACCGCGCTGATCGCCCGCGAGCTCGCCAGGACCGCGCCGCGGCCGGGACTGGAGCTGTCCCGGCTGGTGGTGGACGTGTTCGCGCCCGTTCCCGTCGCGGAGCTGGAGGTCACGACCGAGGTCGTACGCGACGGCAAGCGCGTGCAGTGCCTGGCGGCGAGCGTGTCGTCGGGCGGCAGGGAGTACGTCAGGGCCAGTGCCTGGCGCATCAGGGAGGCCGAGACCGAGTCCACGCCCGCCCGGGTGCCGCCCGCCCCGATCCCGCCGCGCTCGGAGGAGCACGCCCGTTCGTGGTTGTGCGCGGGCTTCGGGTACGGCAGGGCGCTCGACTGGCGTTTCGTCACCGGCGGCCCCCTGGAGCTCGGCCCCGCATCGGCCTGGGGCAGGCTGACGATCCCGCTGGTCGAGGGCGAGGAGACGACGCCGGTCGAGCGCGTGGCGGTGTTCGCCGACAGCGGCAACGGCATCAGCCTCGCCCGCGGCTTCGACACGCACCTGTCCGTGAACGTGGACCTGACGATCTCGTTGTTCCGTGCCCCGGTGGGCGAGTGGATCCTCATGGACGCGGCCACCGTCATCGGCCCGTCGGGGCGCGGCCTGACCCGTTCCACCTTGTACGACGCCTCCGGCGAGATCGGCACGGCCACGCAGACGCTGTTCGTCGCGCCGAGGCCGCCTGACCCGCCATGATGGGTCCATGGCGATCGACCTCAACGCGGACCTCGGCGAGGGTTTCGGCATCTGGCGGCTGGGCGACGACCTGGCCCTGCTCGACATCGTCACCAGCGCAAACGTGGCCTGCGGCTTCCACGCGGGCGACCCGGTGACGATCAGGCGCACGTGCGCGGCGGCCGTCGACCGTGGCGTGACGATCGGGGCGCAGGTGTCCTACCGCGACCTGGCGCACTTCGGGCGCAGGGAGATGGACGTCGAGCCCGAGGAGTTGTGCGCCGAGGTGCTCTACCAGCTCGCGGCCGTGGACGGCATCGCCAGGGCGATGGGCGGGCGGGTCTCCTACGTCAAGCCGCACGGCGCGCTGTACAACCGGATCTGCCGCGACGAGGTGCAGGCGGCGGCCGTGATCGACGCGGTGGCCGACTACGATCCCACGCTGCCGGTGCTCACGCTGCCGGGGTCGGCGGTGCACAAGGTGGCGGCGGCCGAAGGGGTGCCGACGGTCAACGAGGCGTTCGCCGATCGCGCGTACACGCCCGCCGGGATGCTGGTGCCGCGCCGCGAGCCCGGCGCGGTGGTGCACGACCCCGCCGTGGTGTCCGCCCGTGCGCGTCAGATGGCCGTGGAAGGCTCTGTGACGGCCGCTGACGGGAGTTCGGTACCGATTTCCGCCCGTTCCATCTGTGTGCACGGAGACACGCCTGACGCTGTCAGGCTGGCGCGCGGGGTGCGGGACGAGTTGCTGGCGGCCGGGGTAGTCCTGCAGGCGTTCGCTTGATCAGGGCGGCCGGGGAGCACGGCCTGCTCGTGGAGACCGGGTCGCTGGAGTTGTCGCACCGGCTGGACGCGGCGCTGCGGGCGCGCCGGCCCGACGGGGTCGTGGAGATCGTGCCGGGGCCCGAGACGGTGCTGGTCGTCGCGCCGGGGCTGGATCGGGCGCGGTTGCGGGTGCTGCTGGAGGAGGCCGTGCTGCGCGAGCGCGACCGGGCCGCGGCGGGGACCGGGGAGGAGCAGCCGGTCGTGACGATTCCCGTGGTCTATGACGGGGCGGATCTTGATTCCGTGGCGGAACTGGCGGGGATCCCCGTGGACGAGGTGGTCTCGCGGCACGCCGGGCGGGAGCTGGTGGTGGGGTGGCTGGGGTTCGCGCCCGGGTTCGCCTATCTCACCGGGCTCGATCCGGTGCTCGAACTGCCCAGGCTGGACACGCCGCGCACGTCGGTGCCCGCCGGGTCGGTGGCGGTGGCGGGGCCGTACTCGGCGGTGTATCCGACGGCCTCGCCCGGTGGGTGGCGGCTCATCGGGCGCACGTCCACGCGGGTGTGGGACGTGGCGGCCGAGCCGCCGTCGTTGTTCCGGCCCGGCACGCGCGTGCGGTTCGAGCCGGCATGATCGAGGTTCTGGCGCCGGGCCCGTACGCGACCGTGCAGGATCTGGGCCGGCCCGGGTACGCGCATCTGGGCGTGCCCCGGTCGGGGGCGGCCGACGCGCCGAGCCTGCGGCTGGCCAACCGGCTGGTCGGCAACGCCGAGGGGCTGGCGGGGATCGAGCTGACGTTCGGCCGGGCGCGGCTGCGCTTCCTGGACGGGGCGTGGGCGGCGCTGGCCGGGGCGCCGCTGGCCGGGGCGGACATGGGGGCGCCGTTCTGGGTGCCGGCGGGCGGTGAGCTGCGGCTCGGCGCGCCCGTGCGGGGGTTGCGCAGCTATCTGGCCGTGCGCGGCGGGATCGCGGTCGAGCCGGTGCTCGGCAGCCGCTCCACCGACTCGTTGTCCGGGCTGGGGCCCGAGCCGCTGCGGGCGGGCACGCTGCTGCCGGTCGGCCCGCCCGGGGGCGAGATCCTGGTGGATCTCGCGCCGCTGCCCGAGCCCCGGGAGGCGCTGCTGCACGTCCTGCCGGGGCCCCGTGACGACTGGTTCGTCCCGGGGGCGATGGCCGAGTTGTGCGGGCGGCCGTACACGGTGACGCAGGACAGCAACCGCGTCGGTGTACGGCTGCGCGGGCCCGAGCTGGCGCGCGCCAAAGAGGGCGAGCTGCCCAGCGAGGGCATGGTCGCCGGGGCCGTGCAGGTGCCGCCCAGCGGGCAGCCCATCGTGTTCCTCGCCGACCACCCCCCGACGGGCGGCTATCCGGTGATCGCCGTCGTGCGCGCCGCCGACCTGCCGGTGGTCGCGCAGCTCAGGCCGGGCGACGACGTGCGGTTCACAGTTCGACGTGGCCCGTGACGGCGGTGATGACGTCGCCGCCGACCCAGACGTCCGCCCCGGCGTCCGTGGTGATGTGGATGCGGCCCGCACGGTCGATCGCGGTGCCCTGGGAGGCCGCGTAGGGGGCCTTCACGCGGCCCGTGCGCAGCAGCCACTGCGCCAGGGAGGCGTTCAGGCTGCCCGTCACGGGGTCCTCCACCGTGCTCCCGTTCAGCGGGAAGAACGCCCGCACCTCGTACGCGCACGGCGCCCCCTCCGGGTACGGCCCCACCACGCCCACGTCGTGCGCCACCAGCCCGGGACGCAGCGCGAGCACCGTCTCGGCGTCCTTCAGCAGCAGCCCGACCCAGCCGGGGCCGTTGTCGGCCCACTCGGCGGCCACGACGTCGTCCCGCCCGATGCCGAGCGAGGCGGCGATCCGGCCCAGGAACTCCTCCTCCACGGGGCCGGAGCGGATGAGGGGCGGCGCCTGGAAGGCCAGCCTGCCGTCGGCGGTGCTCAGGCGGACGAGCCCGGCGCCGCACTCCTGCACGATCTCGCCGTCCGTGCGCGGCCTGCCCCCGGACTCCAGCCAGGCGTGGCAGGAGCCCAGCGTCGGGTGCCCGGCGAAGGGCAGCTCCGTGCCGGGGGTGAAGATCCGTACCCGATAGTCCGCCTCGGGCGCGGACGGCGGCAGCAGGAAGGTGGTCTCGGACAGGTTCGTCCACCTTGCGAACCGCTGCATCTCCTCGGTGCTCAGCCCGTCGCCGTCCACCACGACCGCGAGCGGGTTGCCCTGGTACGGGCCGGAAGCGAACACGTCCACCTGCGTGAATCTGCGCAACATACCCCGAAGTCTTCCAGAGTCGGCACCTCGCCCGCAGACTGGTGGGCGTGGCGGACTTTGACGTGGTGGTCCTGGGTTCCGGACCAGGTGGGCAGAAGGCCGCGATAGCCGCGGCGAAACTCGGCAGACGCGTGGCGGTGGTCGAAAAACGGCACATGATCGGCGGCGTCTGCATCAACACCGGCACGATTCCCTCCAAGACCCTGCGAGAGGCCGTCCTCTATCTGACCGGGCTCAACCAGCGCGAGTTGTACGGCGCCAGCTACCGCGTCAAGGACGAGATCACGGTCGCCGACCTCGGCATGCGCACCCAGCACGTGATCGGCCGCGAGATCCAGGTGATCCGCAGCCAGCTCGCCCGCAACCACGTGACGCTGCTGCAGGGCACCGGCCGGTTCCTGGACGAGCACACGATCGGGGTCACCGGCGACGAGGAGAAGAAGATCACCGCCGAGAAGATCGTGATCGCCACGGGCACCTCGCCCGCGCGTCCCGACAGCGTCGAGTTCGACGACCGCACGGTGATCGACTCCGACGCCATCCTGCGCCTCGACCGGGTCCCCGAGACGCTGGTCGTGGTGGGGGCCGGGGTGATCGGCATCGAGTACGCCTCCATGTTCGCCGCGCTCGGCACCAAGGTGACGGTGGTGGAGCGGCGCGAGCGCATGCTGGAGTTCGCCGACCTGGAGATCGTCGAGGCGCTGAAGTACCACCTGCGCGACCTGGCGGTGACCTTCAGGTTCGGCGAGAACGTGGCGGCCGTCGAACGCCGCCCGCGCGGCGCGCTGACCCTGCTGGAGAGCGGCAAGAAGATCCCGGCCGACTGCGTCATGTACTCGGCGGGCCGCCAGGGCAAGACCGCGGAGTTGTGCCTGGAGGCCGCCGGGCTGGCCGCCGACGACCGGGGGCGGATCAGGGTCGATGACAACTTCGCCACCGAGGTGCCGCACATCTACGCCGTGGGCGACGTGATCGGCTTCCCCGCGCTGGCGGCCACGTCGATGGAGCAGGGGCGGCTGGCCGCCCAGCACGCGTGCGGCGAGCCGGTGGCGGAGATGAACGAGTTGTCGCCGATCGGGATCTACACCATTCCGGAGATCAGCTTCGTGGGGAAGTCCGAGGACGAGCTGACCCGGGACAAGATTCCCTTCGAGGTGGGCATCTCGCGGTACCGGGAGCTGGCCAGGGGGCAGATCATCGGCGACTCCTACGGGATGCTCAAGCTGCTGGTCTCCTCGGAGGACCGGCGGCTGCTCGGCGTGCACGTGTTCGGCACGGGCGCGACCGAGCTGGTGCACATCGGCCAGACCGTCATGGGCTGCGGCGGGACGGTCGACTACCTGGTCAACGCGGTGTTCAACTATCCGACGCTGGCGGAGTCGTACAAGGTGGCGGCGCTGGACGCGATGAACAAGATGCGGACGGTGGCCCGGCTCACGGCGGAGATGTGAGCCGGGCCCCGGCCCATTAGGACAGGGTCCACTTCTGGTTGGCGGCGCCGGTGCAGGTCCACAGCTGCAGGCGGGTGCCGTCGGCGCTGGTGTTGCCGGTGACGTCGGCGCACTTGTTCGCGGCGGGGTTGATCAGGTCGCGGCCCGCGGTGTGGGTCCACTGCTGGTTGGCGGCGCCCGTACAGGACCAGAGCTGGAGCTGGCTGCCGTCGGCGGTGCCGTGGTCGCGGACGTCCATGCACTTGCCGAGGGCGCGCAGCGTGCCGTCGCCGGGGCGGGTCCACTGCTGGGCGGCGGTGCCGTTGCAGGTGTAGAGCTGTACGGCGGCGCCGTCGGCGCTGCTGCCGCCCGCCACGTCGACGCACTTGCCGGCCAGCCCGGTGATCGCGCCGCCACCGCCTCCCGAGGGCGTGCCCGACCAGGTGAAGGTGGCGGTGGTGCGGGCGGGCAGCGTGTAGACGAACGACTGGCCGCCCCAGTTGACCCGGACGGACTGGGCGGAGGTGCCGCCGTTGTGGGCGATGAGGGCCTTGGAGCCGTCGGGGTTGCGGTAGGCCACGTTCTGGATCGTGGAGTTCGCGGTGGAGTCGATGCGGTACGCGCCCGGCTTGACGAACTTGGTCAGGTGGCCGGTCGTGTAGTACTCGATCGTGTAGTCCACCTGGCCGGCGCGGGGGCCGCCCTCCTGGACGGTGATCAGGCCGGTGCAGGTGCCGCAACCGCCGTTGTGCGGGCCCATGTTCTGGTTGAGCGCCAGGCTCCACTTGACCAGGCTGCCGCTCCAGTTGCGGGCGTAGTTGACGATGTCGGCCAGGTCCTCGTTGTGCTGGTTGGAGATCCAGGTGCCGCCCGAGTGCTCGGTGCTGAACTGCCGTACCGACGGGTACTGGTCGTGCACCTGCGTGCCGACCGCCGGGTCGCCCCAGTAGCCGTGCCAGGCGATGCCGCCGAACAGCGGGTCGTTGCGCAGCGCGGAGTCGGCCAGGATGGGGCCGCCGATCTGGCCGTAGTCGCCGTAGTTCCAGTCGTGTACGAGCACCTTGGTGGTGATGCCGGCCGCGCGGAAGGCGGGGTAGAGGAAGTTCTTGGTCAGCTCGACGAGGCCGGAGGCGTTCCAGGCCATGCCCGGGTAGTTCATGGCGGTCGGGTTGGACGCCTGGCAGCAGTTGGGCTCGTTCTGGACCGAGACGTAGTCCACCGGGACGCCGGCGGCCTGGTAGCTCTGGATGTACTTGACCAGGTACTGGGCGTAGGTGCCGTAGTGCTCCCACTTCAGCCAGCCCATGTGGTCCATACGACCGTTGTCCTTCATCCAGCCGGGCGCGCTCCACGGCACGCCCTTGACCCGCAGCGCCGGGTTGAGCTGCTTGGCCTGGGCGGTCAGCAGGCGCACGTTCGTGTCGTAGCCGTTGGAGCCGAAGTCGTTCAGGTCGCAGCAGGTGTCGTCGAGGGAGACCATGCCGGGGCGCGACAGGTCGGAGGCGCCGATCGGGTTGCGGACGAAGGACAGGCCGATCCCGTCGGTCGGGTGGAACAACTTGCGCATCGTCGCGTCCCGCGTGGCGGCGCTGACGGGGCCGCCGCGCAGCAGGTACGCGGTGGTGTCCGTGATCGACGCGCCACCGCCCTCGAACTGCTGATACGTGGTGCCCTCGTTGACGGTGACCGTGTGGTTCGCGGTGCCACCCGCGGGGCCGAAGGCGACCTGCGCCTGCTGCTGCAGGCCACGGGTGACGGTACGGCCGCCCGCGTCGGAGGTCGTGGTGAGCCAGACGTTCACGGGTTCGTTCGCGGCCAGGGCCGGAACGGGCACGGCCACCGCCAGGACGACGGCGCAGGCTAACGCCAGCAGGATTCTGGACACGGCTACTGATCCTTTCGGGGCGGGGGGTGATGCCCGTGTAACAAATGAAACAAATTGGTAACGCCGCTTGCACTGAGCAGCAGAACACGAGTCAATCGGCGAGTCAACCGATGTAACAAATGAAACGACTCAGTGCGGGACCGGCCCCGTAGAGTCGCGGACGACCAGCTCGGTGCCCAGCGACACGTGCAACGCCTCCAGCGTGTGCCTGCTGAGCAGCCGCATCAGCAGCGTGACCGCCATCCGGCCCATCTCCATCAGCGGCTGGCGCACGGTGGTGAGCGCCGGCGAGGCCGCCCTGCTGATGTCGATGTCGTCGAAGCCCGCCACCGACAGGTCACCCGGCACGCTCAGCCCCCGCTCGGCCGCCGCACGCAGCGCCCCGACCGCCATCTTGTCGTTGAACGCCACCAGGGCCGTCGGCCGCTCCGGCAGGTCGAGCAGCTCGCGGGCCGCGCGGTAGCCGTGCTCCACATTGGGCTCCGGCACACTGCGCAGCAGTTCCGGGACCGGCAGCACGCCCGCGTCGGCCAGCGAGGCGGTGTAGCCGGCCAGCCTGGCCTCACTGGGCAGCCACTTCGGCGGGCCGCCGATGATCCCCACCCGCCGGTGGCCCAGCTCCACGACGTGCGCCATCAGCTTGCGCCCGCCCGCGAAGTGCGCGGCCGACACCGCCACGATGTCCTTCGGGGGCGGCGTCCTGGGGTCGATCACGACGAAGGGGAAGCCGCGGTCGCGCAGGCGTACGAGCTCCTCCCCCGGCTCCGGCGGCAGGATCAGGATCGCGCCCGCGACACCCGGCCGGTCGGGCAGGCCCGGCAGCACGGCGCTGCCCTGCGCGGCCTCGCCGGCCCCGAGGATCATCTGCCGGCCGTGCAGCTCGATGGTCTCGCCCACTGAGGAGACGATGAGCCCGAAATAGTCGGTCAGCAGGTACGGGCAGCGCACGTACACCGCGCCCCCCGGCACCTCCGGCGCCACCCGCGGCCTCGGCGCCTGGTCCCCCAGCCGGCCGACGGCGCGCAGCACCAGCTCCCTGGTGTGCGGGGCGACGTTGGCCTGGCCGTTGAGCACCCGCGAGACGGTCGCGATGGACAGGCCGGTCTCGGCCGCGACATCACGCACCGTGGCCCGCGCCCTGCCCTCCTTGACCATGCACGCTCCCCGCTCCGCCGTCGCCGACAGGATATTCAGCGGCTGGAGCCGATCTCCACCCCGCGGTTAGGGGGAAGAGCGCAGGTCATTCGGCGGCGGTGCGGCGGCCTCTCGCCGGCGGCTTCTTGCGGCCCGCCACCAAGGTGTCCCCCGGCGCGGGCGAAGGCTCCTCGCCCTGCTGCTTGGGCTCCGCCGCCTTCGTACGGACCCTGGGCTGCGGCGCGGTGTCCGCCGTGTCCGCCGGGGACTTCTCCGTCGCGGGCTTCTTCTCCTCCGCCGCCTCGGGAGCCGGCTTGGGCGGCGTCTCGGGCTCCCTGAGCGAGGCGATGACGCGGTCGGCCTCGGTGTCGGCGGCGAACTCGTCGGCCGCCTCCGACTCCCTGCGCCGGATCACGACCATGTGGTCCACCGACACGCGTCCCGCGCCCACCACGGCGAGCAGGAGGGCGGCGGCCGCGAGGAGGATGATCTCGTTCATGGTGATGGGGTTGAGCGGCGGGGCCACCAGGAAGACCGCCAGCGCCTCGGCGAACAACACCAGCCCCGTCACCGAGACCGCGAGCCCGGCGATGAGCAGCGCGCCGCCGATGAGCTCGGACAACATGGTGACGGTGGCCCAGGCACCGGGCGCGGGCGCGCCCTGCGCCTGGAAGTTCGCGCCGGTGATCTTCAGCCCGTCTTCCAGCTTGGCCCAGCCATTGGCGAAGAAGATACCGCCCACCCCCAGGCGGGCGACTAATGCGGCAAGATCACGAAGGGCCTGTTTCACGCTATTTGTCTGCCCGGAACGGGGCATGGCACACCTCAATCACGGCTGAGCAGCGTGGCCACCGCGACGGCGGTCAGGCTGAGCAGGACGACGCTCACGACGACGGTCGTGTGCAGGGCATTGACGAAGGCCCACCGGGCGGCGTCGAGCAGTGCGCCGCCCACGCCGCCGCCGATCTCGTCGGCCACGTGCGCGGCGGCGGCCAGTGACTGCCTGGCCTTGTCCATGCCGCCCTCCGGCACGCCGGCTACGGTGGGCAGTCCGGGGGCGTACACGATCGCGGTGATCGTGCCGAGCACGGCCACGCCCATGCCGGCCCCCAGCTCGTACGCGGTCTCCTCGATGGCCGCGGCGCCGCCGGCCTTGGACTCGGGGGCGGCGGCCATGATCGTGTCGGAGGCGGCGAGCAGCGCCACCTGCACCCCGAACCCGATGCCCACGAAGCACACCGCCAGCATCACGGGATGCCCCTCGACGCCCCAGGACAGGGTGGGGGTCAGGGCCAGCGCGACGAGCCCGAGGCCGCCGCTCATGGTGGCGCGCATGCCGACCCTGGGCAGGATGTGGGCGGCGGCGAGCCCGCCGGTGATGGCGGACAGGACCAGGGGCAACATGCGCAGCGCCGCCTGCACGGGGCTGTCGCCGAGCACGAGTTGCAGGTACTGGGCGAGCATGAGCTGCAGGCCGACCAGCGCGAACACGCCGAGCAGCACGCCCACGACGCCGGTGGTGAACTCGCGCCGCCGGAACAGCCCGACCTCCAGGAACGGCGTGCGCAGCCGGCTCTGCCGCCTGACGAACATCACCAGCAGCCAGACCCCGCCGAGGAACACCGCGATCGAGGCCCAGAGCGGCATCAGGCTGCCCGAGCCCGCCTCCTTCAGCCCGAACGCCAGCGCCAGGATGCCGGCGACGGAGAGCGCGGCGCTGACCGCGTCCCACGGCTGGTCCTTGCGCTCGCGCGACTCCGGCAGCAGCCGTGCGGCGGCGGGCAGCAGCACCACCAGGATCGGCACGTTGATCAGGAAGACCGCGCCCCACCACCAGCCCACGAGCACGCCGCCGATGAGCGGGCCGACCGCCGCGCCCGCGGCCGCGACCGCGCTCCAGACGCCCAGCGCGATGGCCCGCTCGCGCCGGTCGGTGAACACCTGGCGGATCAGCGAGAGCGTGGCCGGCATGATCATCGCGCCGCCCACGCCGAGCAACGCCCTGGCCAGGATCAGCGTCAGCGGGCTCGGGGCGAACGCGGCGCCGGCCGAGGCCAGGCCGAACAGCACGAAGCCCCACAGGACCAGCCGCTTGCGGCCGTACTTGTCGCCGAGCGTGCCGAACATGATCAGCAGCGGCGCGACCACCAGCGAGTAGATGTCGATGATCCACAGCAGCTGCACCGCGGAGGGTTCGAGCGCGGCGGTGAGCGCGGGGACCGCGATGTGCAGGACGGTAGCGTCGACTGTGATCAGCAGCAGGCTCAGGCAGAGCAGCACGAGGATGGACCAGCGTCGCTGCTGGGGGTCCCGATCGGCGGTACGGACGATGGGCGCGGCCTGTGTGACGGTCATGGGCCTCCTTGCAGGCCGATCCGATTCACAGGGCCCGCGTGCTTCGCGTGAGACAGGCGGCGGAACCACGGGGCGGCACACGTCACTGCGAGCTCGTCTTTTCCCGAGCTCGGCCGCCCGGCTCCGGCGCTCCGGCTTGCGTGGCAGCTTAGGCCATGCCACGCACTTGTCATAGCGGTATCGGTCGATCCACGGTCACCGCGTACCTCTCTAGAGAGATACAGCCATATGTCGGTATCTATCCATTAATTGTCCGCTAGCCGATCATGGGCATGTGGGGACCGACGCAAGTGGCGCAAAAGGCAACCTTTCCGACCGGTCCGCACGCGAATGGTGTGACGAGGCCCTGACCAGGCTGAACGCGGGCCGACCCGAGTCCGCGCTGGACGCCGCCCGCCGGGCTGCCGACCTGGAGCCGGCCGCCGACTGGCCGTACCGGCTCATCAGCCTCGCCCATGAGCGGCTGGGCCGCGACGCCGACGCCGTGCCGGCCGCCGAGCACGCCGTGGGCCTGGCCCGCGGGTCCTGGCCCGCCCGCCTGCGCCTGGGCGCGGCGCTGCGGCGCGTGACCGGCCGCTGGGCCGAGGCGGCCGAGCACGCCACGCTGGCCGCGAAGTTCGCGCCGGAGGAGCCGCGCCCGCAGGTCCTGCTCGGTGACCTGGCCCTGCTGCGCGGCGAGCACGCTCGGGCCGCGCGGGCCTACCGGGCCGCGCTGGCCATCGATCCCGGCGACCCGCAGGCCCGCGTCAACCTGGGCCTGGCGCTGCTGCGCTGGGACCCGCCCCGCCCGCACCACGACCCGGCCTGGCCGATCGACCCGCGCGAGACCGGACGGGCCAGGCGCGCGCTGGAGGTCTGGTCCCGTCAGGTACGCCTGCTGCTCGCCGTGGCCACGCTCGCCGTCGCCGCGGGCGCGCTGCTGCTCGACTGGGGCGCGCAGGCGCAGCTCGGCGGCCTGGCCGTGCTCGTGCTGCTGGCGCCGCTGACGGTCCGGCAGGCGCGGCGGGTCGGCGTCTGGCCGTATGCGAGGGCGATGCTGACCAGGGATCCGTGGCTCGGGGTCTCGGTGGCTTCTGCGGCGCTGTCGGTGCTCGCGTTCGCCTTCTGGCTGCTGCTCGGGGTGGTGTCCGGGCCTCCTTCCTCGTCCGGTCCCGTCTGGGCGGGGCTGGCGGCGATCCTGGTGCTGGGGTGGCCGGCGCTGGCGGCCGTGCGGATGCTGGCGGAGGCGTGGCGCGGCCGGCCGCTGCGGGCGCTGGCGGAGACGGAACGGGCACTGAAGGCGGGGTCGCCGGAGGCGGCACGTGCGGCCAGGCGGAATGCCGGGGTGACGCTCTGGATCGTGCTGGGCAGGACCTGGTCGGTGCTCGCGGCGCTGCTGGGCGGGGCCCTGGTGGTGGAGCCGGGGGCGGCGGTGGCCGCGGTGGCGGTGCCGTACCCGATGGTGCGCGGTTACCTGCGCGCCCGGCACCGCGGCGACCGGTGGCTGGCCACCGCGACCGGGCTGGTCGTGTCGGCCTCCGTCGCCTGCGCGGCGGGCGGGCTGCTGCACTCGGCGTGGGCGTGGCGGATCGGGCTGGGCGCGCTGGCGGCGGCGCTGGTCGTGTTCGGGGCGCACGCCCTGCGGACGTGGTGGCGGGGCGGTCCCGGGCCGTGGCGGTCCCGCCTGCTCATGAGCGACCTGCCCATGGGGGCCGAGCCGTCGGTCGCGCTGAACCCGGAGGTGCGCCAGACCTTCTCCTACGCCCGCAGCATCGTGTTGTCCTACGGCGACGCGCTCGGCCCCCGAGTGGCGGGGGCGGTGGCCTCCGTCACGTCCTCGGGCGAGCTGCGCCTGATCGCCGAGACGCAGGCGTGGGAGGCCATCGAGGAGGACCCGAGGGTGGCGGTGTTCGCGACGGACCCGCTGCAGCGGCGCTTCTGGGTTGAGGTACGCGGCGTCGCCAGCGCCGACGCGGACGTTCTGCGCATCACGCCCAAGCAGGTGCTCGTCGGCGAGTTCCCGGGGCGGCTGGCGCGTTCCCGGCGGCCAAGGTAGAAGTTTGTTCCATGCGAGTTCTGCGCACCCCGGAAGAGCGCTTCGCGAACCTGCCCGACTTCCCCTACGAGCCCCGCCACGCCGACGTCGCGGACGGCCTGCGGATGGCCTACGTCGAGGCGGGCCCGCCGGACGGCGAGCCGGTCGTACTGCTGCACGGCGAGCCGAGCTGGTCCTTCCTCTACCGTCACGTCATGGCCGAGCTGGCCGCGGCCGGCCTGCGCGCCATCGCGCCGGACCTGATCGGGTTCGGCCGCTCGGACAAACCCGCCGACCAGGCGGGCCACACCTATGCCCGGCACGTGGAGTGGACCCGCGCGCTGCTGCTCGACGTGCTCGACCTGGACGGGTTCACCGTGGTCGGTCAGGACTGGGGCGGCCTGATCGGGCTGCGGGTGGCCGCCGAGCACCCCGGGCGGGTCGCGCGGATCGTGGCGGCCAACACGGGCTTGCCGACCGGTGACATTCCCATGCCCGACGTGTGGCACCGGTTCAGGGACGCGGTGCTCAAGGCCCCGGTGCTGGACATCGCCAGACTGGTCCAGGCCGGGTGCAGGAACGAGTTGCCCGGACGGGTGCTGGCGGCCTATGACGCGCCGTTCCCCGACGAGTCGTACAAGGCGGGGCCGCGTGCGATGCCGGGCCTGGTGCCGATCACGCCGGAGGATCCCGCCGCGCCCGCCAACCGTGCTGCCTGGCAGATTCTCACGACACTCGACCGGCCGTTCCTGGTGGCGTTCTCCGACGGGGATCCGATCACCGGCGGCATGGCGCCCATATTGCGCAAATCCCTTCAAGGTGCCGCTGGCCTGCGACATCCTGTGATCAAGGGCGCCGGGCACTTCCTGCAGGAGGACGCGGGCGCCGAATTCGGCCGTCAGATAGCCCTTTTCGTGACCTCCACCTAGCGTGTCAGGACCGCCCAACAGTCGCTCTGGTGCGGTATAACCGGGGGCGGACCGGGGAGGCGTGATGCGTGAGTCCGACAGGGCCCAGGCCGCGGGGCGGGTCGCGGCGCGGGATCTGTTCGAGAAGGTTCGGCTGCGTTATTTCCAGATTCCCCCGGCCGCGCGCCGGGTGCTCTACGTGGTGGTGCTGGTGGCCACCATGGGCGTGGGCGCCGCACTCGGGTGGGACCTGCTCAAGACCTTCCCCCTGGTGCTCCTGCTGCTCGCCTTCGTGGCGCTGACCATGCGCTTCCCCCGCGCCGCCGCCACCGCGCTCGTGGTCGCGGGCTGGGTGGTGCTGGCGCTGGCGACGTTCGGCCACCTGTTCCCGCCCGGCGCGGGCACCCTGCACCTGATGGTCGCGCTGGCCCTGCCCGTCGCCGCCGCGGCCCACCTCATCCGCTGGGTGACGCCGTGGATGACCACGCTGATGGCGCTGGCCCCCGCCGGTCTGCTCGGCGCCGCGCTGTCCCCCCTCTCCGACGGCACGGCGGTCTGGGGCGCCTATGCCGCCGCCGCGGGCGTCCTGGTCTACCGGTTCGTGCTGGCGCGCAAGGCCCGCGCGGAGAGCGCCGCCGCCGAGGAGCAGAAGGTACGCGTCAGGGTGCGCGAGGGCAGGCCGGGAACCCCGCAGGACAAGACGGGCGCGCCGCCGCAGATCTCCGTCGAGGAGGCGCTCGGCGAGCTGGAGAGCATGATCGGGCTGGCCCCGGTCAAGGAGCAGGTACGCTCCATCGCCGCCTCCATCGAAGCCTCCCGCCTGCGCGCCGAGGCCGGCTACACCACCGAGCGGCCCACCAGGCACTTCGTCTTCGTCGGCCCGCCCGGCACCGGCAAGACCAGCGTGGCCCGCGCGCTGGCCAAGATCTTCTACGCGTTCGGCCTGCTGGAGACCCCCTACGTGGTCGAGGCGCAACGGGCCGACCTGGTGGGCGAGTTCCTGGGCGCGACCGCGATCAAGACCAACGAGCTGGTGGACCGGGCGCTGGGCGGCGTGTTGTTCATCGACGAGGCGTACGGGCTGGTCAACTCCTCCGACGGGCAGCCCGACAGGTTCGGCGCCGAGGCCGTGCAGACCCTGCTCAAACGGGCCGAGGACGACCGCGACCGGCTGATCATCATCCTGGCCGGCTACGAGCAGGAGATGGGTTCGTTCCTGTCCAGCAACCCGGGCCTGGCCAGCAGGTTCGCCACGAGGGTGCGTTTTCCCGGCTACTCCCCCGCCGAGCTGGTCGCGGTCACCGAGCTGCTGCAGGAGCGCAGGGGCGACACGATGGACGCCGAGACCAAGCGGGTGCTGCTCGCCCGCTACGACGACGTGCACCGGCGCGGCCTGCTCGACGAGCTGGGCAATGCCAGGTTCGCGCGCAGCCTGGTCGAGGCCGCCGCGCAGGCCCGCGACGTACGCGTGGTGGGCAACGGCGGCACGCCGACCACGCAGGACCTCGTCACCACCACCGCGCCCGACGTGACCAAGGCGTTCGACGGGCTGACCGCCCGCTTCCGCGGCTACGTGGCCACGCCCACCCTGGAGGAGGCGCTGGCCGACCTCGACGGCATGGCCGGGCTGGCCCCGGTCAAACGGCAGGTGCACGCGATCGCCGCCCAGCTCCAGGTGGCCAGGATGCGCCAGGAGCGCGGGCTGCCCACCCCGCCGCAGATGCGGCACTTCGTCTTCGTCGGCCCGCCGGGCACCGGCAAGACCACGGTGGCCAGGGTGCTGGGCCGGATCTTCGCCGCGCTCGGCCTGCTGGCCAGGCCCGACGTGGTCGAGGCGCACCGGGCGGACCTGGTCGGCCAGCATCTCGGCGCGACCGCGATCAAGACCAACGAGCTGGTGGACCGGGCGCTGGGCGGCGTGTTGTTCATCGACGAGGCGTACAGTCTGGTCAACCCCGGCTACATGGGCGGCGACGCGTTCGGCGCGGAGGCCGTGCAGACCCTGCTCAAGCGGGCCGAGGACGACCGCGACCGGCTCGTCATCGTGCTGGCCGGCTACGAGAGCGAGATGAACGCGTTCCTGTCCAGCAACCCCGGCCTGGACAGCCGCTTCAGCCAGCGGGTGGCCTTCCCCAGCTACTCGCCCGGCGAGCTGGCCCAGATCGCGGTGCTGCTGGCCGAGAAGTCCGGCGACACCTTCGACGAGGAGGCGCTGCGGCGCCTGGATGAGGTCTTCACCTGGGTGTGCGAGGACCGGCTGATCGACCGGCTGGGCAACGGCCGCTTCGCCAGGTCCCTGTTCGAGCGCTCGGCCATGCTGCGCGACGTGCGGCTGGCCGCCCACGCCTCGCGCGGCGGCTCGGCCAGTTCCGCCGACCTGACCACGATCACCAGCGACGACGTCCGCACCGCCGTGGACGAACTGCCCGGAGCTTGACCTTCTCGGCAGGTTCCCTGCGCCAGGACGCGCACATGGTGTAGCTATATGGCTACGATGGGCCACGTCCAGTGACCCACCGTGCGTGCGGTGCGCGTAGGAGGGGGAGCGATGGCGGGGTTCCTGGCCCGCAGGCTGCTCAACTACGCCGTGCTCGTGGCCGTGGCCGCCAGCCTTGCCTACCTGCTGGCGGCCATGGCCCTCGATCCTCGTTCCAACTACGCCGACCGCACCCCCAAGCCGCCGCCCGCCGTGGTGGACGCCCAGCTCACCGCGCTCAACCTCAACGACAAGACGCCGCTGCTGCAGCGCTACGCGGTCTGGGTGGAGGGCGTGCTGCGCGGCGACCTCGGCATGACGGTGGCGGGCGCGCCGGTCAACGAGGACATCAAGCGCCGCATGGGCGTCACGTTCCGGCTGGTCATCCTGGGGCTGGTCTTCGGCAGCCTGCTCGGGGTGCTCACCGGCGCGCTGGCGGCGGTGCGGCAGTACGGCTGGTTCGACCGGCTGTCCACCGGCGTGTCCTTCCTGGTGCTCGCGGTGCCCGTGGTCGTGCTGGCCAACATGCTGATCCTGGCGGCGGCCTGGGCCAACGAGCACCTGTTCGGCCGCCAGGTGCTGCTGGTCAGCGGCGAGTACAGCGCGGGACTCGACGCCGGTTTCTGGGCTCAGGCGGTGGACCGGCTGCAACACCTGATCCTGCCGACGATCTCGTTGTCGGTGGGCCTGATCGCGGTCTTCAGCCGCTACCAGCGCAACATGATGCTCGACGTGCTGGGGGCCGACTTCCTGCGCACGGCCAGGGCCAAGGGGCTGAGCAGGGGCAAGGCGCTGACCCGGCACGCGCTGCGCACCGCGATGATCCCCGTGATGACCTATTTCGCGTTCACGTTCGGGGCGCTGCTGACGGGGGCCACGTTCACCGAGAAGATCTTCGGCTGGCACGGGCTGGGCGAGCAGCTGATCAACTCGATCTTCAGCAACGACGTCAACACCGTCGCGGCCATCTCCCTGCTGGCGGCCGTCGCGGTGCTGTGCGCGTCGCTGGCCGCCGACGTGCTGCACGCCGCGCTCGATCCGAGGGTGCGGGCCTGATGACGCTTTCCGACGAGGCACTGGCGGAGGAACTCGCCGACGGCACCCCGAGCAGGGTCCCGTCCAGGGCGCGGGTGGTCGCCGGGCGGTTCTTCCGCTCCACGCAGGGGCGCGTCGGCTTCGCGGTGCTGGCGCTGATGTTCCTGCTGGCGTTCGCGGGGCCGCTGTTCAGCCCGTGGACCTACACCGACAAGGATTTCACCGCGTTCATGCAGCAGCCGTCGGCGCGCCACTGGTTCGGAACGCTCCAAACGGGCTCCGACGTCTTCGCCGTGACCCTGCGCGGCATGCAGAAGTCGCTGGTCGTCGGGCTGCTGGCGGCGCTGGTGTCCACGGCGCTGGCGGCGGTCATCGGCGCGTTCGCCGGCTACTTCACCGGAGGGCCCGACCGCATGCTGAGCTGGGTGACCGACCTGCTGCTCGTGCTGCCGGGGTTCCTGATCCTGGCGATCATGTCGCCGCTGTTCGGGGCCGGGCACTGGCCGCTGTTCGTGATCATGCTGGCGCTGTTCCTGTGGATGGTCACCTCGAAGATCGTGCGCGGGATGACGGTCTCGGTGAAGGAGCGGGAGTTCATCCAGGCCGCCCGCTACATGGGCGTGCCGCCGGTGCGGATCATCTTCCGCCACGTGATCCCCAACCTGTCGTCGCTGCTCATCGTGGACGCCACGCTCAACGTCAGCAGCGCCATACTCACCGAGACCTCGCTGTCGTACTTCGGGTTCGGCATCCAGCCGCCCGACGTCTCCTTCGGCACGCTCATCGCCGACGGCTCCAAGACCGCGGTGTACGCGCCGTGGACGTTCTGGTTCGTGGCCGGGCTGCTGGTGATCACCGTGCTGGCGGTCAACCTCGTCGGCGACGCGCTGCGCGACGCCTTCGACCCGTCCTCGCGCAGGGGGGCCCGATGAGCCCGGTCCTGGAGGTCAGCGACCTGAACGTGTCCTTCGGCGACGTACGCGCGGTGCGCGGGGTGAGCTACCGCGTGAGCCCCGGCGAGGTGCTCGGCATCGTGGGCGAGTCGGGCTCCGGCAAGTCGGTCACCTCCGCCGCCGTCATGGGGCTGCTGCCGCCGGGGGCGCGCGTCACCGGCTCCGTGCGGCTGCACGGCAGGGAGCTGATCGGCGCCTCGGAGCGCACGCTCAACTCCTTCCGCGGCAAGTCCATGTCGATGGTCTTCCAGGATCCGCTGTCCGCGCTGACCCCGGTCTACCGGGTGGGCGACCAGATCGCCGAGGCCGTACGCGTGCACCAGCGCGTCAGCAAGGAGACCGCCCTGGTCAAGGCGCTCGAACTGCTCGAACTCGTGGGCATCCCGCGGCCTGCCGAGCGGGCGCTGGCCTTCCCGCACGAGTTCTCCGGCGGCATGCGGCAACGCGTGGTGATCGCGATGGCCATCGCCAACGACCCCGATGTGATCATCTGCGACGAGCCGACCACGGCGCTCGACGTCACCATCCAGGCGCAGGTGCTGGAGGTGCTCAAGCGGGCGCAGGCCAAGACCGGCGCGGCGATCATCATGATCACGCACGATCTCGGGGTGGTGGCCGGGTTCGCCGACCGTGTGCTGGTCATGTACGCCGGGCGGCCCGTCGAGGTGGGCGGCGTGGACGACATCTACTACCGGACGCGGATGCCGTACACCGCGGGCCTGCTCGGCTCCGTCCCCCGGGTGGATCGCGGCGGGCGGCAGCCGCTGACGCCCATCGACGGCAACCCGCCCTCGCCCGCCGCGCTGCCGCCCGGCTGCCCGTTCGCGCCGCGCTGCCCGATGCGGGTCGAGGCGTGCGACGCGGGCGAGCCGCCCCTGTTCGAGGTGGGTGACGGGCATCGGGCCGCCTGCATCCGGTGGCAGGAGGTGCGTCCGGGGGCCCGCGAGCCGGCGGGCGACGGCCCCCGGCTGCTGCGGGTGCGCGGCGAGCGGACCGTGCTGTCGGTGCGCAACCTGGTCAAGGACTATCCGCTGCTCAAGGGGGCGGTGTTCAGGCGCAGGATCGGCACGGTGCGGGCGGTGGCCGGGGTCAGCTTCGACATCCGGCAGGGCGAGACGCTGGGGCTGGTCGGTGAGTCGGGCAGTGGCAAGACGACCGCGCTGACGCAGATACTCGAACTGGTCGCGCCCCAGGAGGGCGACATCGTCGTGCTCGGGCACGACACCGCGAAGCTGGGCCGGGGCGAGCGCACCGAGATCAGGCGCGACATGCAGGTCGTCTTCCAGGATCCGCTCGCCTCGCTGGATCCGCGTATGACCGTGCACGACATCCTGGCCGAGCCGCTGCGCACACACGGCCGGCGCGACGTCGGGCGGCGGATCGGCGAGCTGATCGCCCTGGTCGGGCTCGACCCCTCGCACGCCGCCCGCTACCCGCAGGACTTCTCCGGCGGGCAGCGGCAGCGCATCGGCATCGCCAGGGCGCTGGCGCTGGAGCCCCGGCTGCTGGTGCTGGACGAGCCGGTCTCGGCGCTGGACGTGTCGATCCAGGCCGGGGTGATCAACCTGCTCGACTCGCTGAAGGCCAGGCTCGGCCTGTCCTACCTGTTCGTGGCGCACGACCTGGCCGTGGTGCGTTACATCGCCGACCGGGTGGCAGTGATGTATCTCGGCAGGATCGCCGAGATCGGGCAGGTGGACGGCGTCTACGACCATCCGATGCATCCGTACACACAGGCTCTGCTGTCGGCGATCCCGGTGCCCGATCCGGCACGCGAGCGCTCCCGCCGGCGGATCCTGCTCGAAGGTGACCTGCCCAGCCCGGCCAACCCTCCGACGGGCTGCCGATTCCGCACCAGGTGTCCCAAGTTCCGTGCCGAGCTCACCGACGTGGAGCGGGGGCTCTGCGTCGAGGACGAGCCCGAGGTGCGGTTTCTGGGCGCCGACCAGGGTGTGGCCTGCCATTACGCAGACAAGCGCGAAGTCGGGTAGACCGCGCTCGATCCGGGAGGAATTCCGTCCGAATGAAAGCATCACGACTGGTCGTGGCCGTCACCATGGGGGGCTCGCTGCTGCTGGCGGGCTGCGGCGGTGGCCAGGGAAGCGGCCCGGGGGGCCAGGACAGTGCCGGGGACGAGCGTACGATCAAGGCCTTCGACGTCAATCCGCAGCCGCGCGAGAAGGTCAAGGACGGCGGGACGCTGCGCTGGGGCATCAACGAGTTCCCCTCGCAGTGGAACCGGAACCATGTGGACGGCAACCTGGCGATGGCCGCGGTGATCAGCAACGCGCTGCTGCCCTCGCCGTTCACCTCCAACGAGAAGGCCGAGATCTCGGTGGACCGCAACTACGTGGTCAGCGCCGAGGTGAGCGATCAGCGGCCCAAGCAGGTGGTGACGTACACGCTGAACCCGAAGGCCAGATGGTCCGACGGCAGGCCGATCACCTGGGCCGACTACCAGGCGCAGTGGCAGGCGCTGAGCGGGGGCGAGCCCGACTTCCACATCGTCTCCTCCACCGGCTACCAGGACATCGAGAAGGTGGCGCGGGGCAGGAACGACCATGAGGTGGTGGTGACGTTCCGCAAGCCGTTCGGGGACTGGCAGGCGTTGTTCGGGCCGCTGCTGCCGGCCGCGACCAACCGTGACGCGCAGGCGTTCAACACCGCCTGGGTGAACAAGATCCCGGTGACGGCGGGGCCGTTCAAGTTCGGCGGGTTCGACCAGACGGCCAAGACGATCACCCTGGTACGCGACGACGCGTGGTGGGGCAACCGGGCCAAACTGGACAAGATCATTTATCGGTCGTCCGAGCAGGACTCGCTGATCGGCGCGTTCAGCAACGGCGAGCTCGACGTGATCGACATCGGGACGTCCGCGCCGGACTACGCGCGGGCCAGGTCCACCCCCAACGCCCAGGTACGGCAGGCCGCCGGCCCCGACTTCCGGCACTTCACCTTCAACGGCTCCAGCGAACTGCTCAAGGACCAGCGCGTACGCCAGGCCATCCAGCTCGGCATCAACCGCCAGGCCATCGCGCAGTCGGACCTGCAGGGCCTGGACTGGCCGATCGCGCTGCTGAACAACCACTTCTTCATGAACACGCAGGAGGGCTACCAGGACAACGCCGGAGCTCTCGGCGTCTACGACCCGGAGAAGGCCAAGCAACTGCTGGACGCGGCCGGGTGGCGGCTGAACGGGTCCGTCAGGCAGAAGGACGGCAAGCCCCTCGACCTGCGGTTCCTGGTGCCGTCCGGGGTGCAGATCAGCAAGGCGGAGGGTGAGCTGGCGCAGAGCATGCTCGCCCAGATCGGCGTCAAGATCACCCTCAAGGCCGTGCCGAGTGACGACTTCTTCACCAAGTACGTGATCCCGGGGAACTTCGATCTCACGCCGTTCGCCTACATCGGCACGCCCTTCCCGGTCTCCAGCAGCTACGGGATCTACGCCAACGCCGCCAACGGCAAGAGCTGGAACGCGAACTTCGGGCGTACCGGGTCTCCGGCCATCGACCAGGCACTGAGCCGGGCCGCGCAGAGCCTGGACCCGGTGCGGGCCCGCACCGCCACGAACGCCGCCGACCAGCTCATCTGGCAGGAGGTCAACGTGTTGCCGCTCTACCAGCGGCCGCAGATGGTGGCCGTACGGAAGGAACTGGCGAACGTGGGCGCGCGCGGCTTCTACGACCTGCGCTACGAGGACATCGGCTTCACCACCGGCTGAACTTTCGGGCGCGGGGTGTAGGAATGGGCGGGTGAGCACCAAGCTGACCTGGCCGCAGATCCTGTCCTGGCGCCTGCGCCGCCAGTTCGTGAGCGAGGCGGACGGGCCCGGCGCGGTGGCCGTGGCCCGGCGGCTGTGCGGGGTGCAGGCCCAGGTGGCCTCCTCCGCCCGGCTGGTGGTGGCGGTCAGGAGCGCCGGGCCGGATCCCGGGGAGATCGACCGGGCCCTGTGGGAGGAGCGCACGCTGGTCAAGACGTGGATCATGCGCGGCACCCTGCATCTGCTCCCCGCCGACCAACTTGCCGACTACTGCGCCGCGCTGAGCACGTTGCGCTTCTGGGAGAAGGGCTCCTGGCAGCGCGGCCACGGCGAGCGAGATCGGGGCGATCATCGAGGTGGTGCCCGCCGTGCTCGGCGAGCGGGCCCGCTGCTGGCGCTGACCGAGCACCTCGACACCCTCGCGGCCACCGCGCCCTCGGCCGCCGTTCACCTGCTGCCGGGCTTCGATCAGTACATCCTGGCCGCGCCGCGCGGGCTCGCCGCGCTGATCCCGCCGGAGCTCAAGGCCAAGGTCAGCCGGCAGGCAGGGTGGATCTCCCCCGTGGTCGTCCACGAGGGGCGGGTGGCGGGCGTGTGGGAGGCCAAGGGTGGTGATCTCACCCTCGACCTGGCCGCGCCGGTGCCGCGGGCGGCGCTCGACGCTGCGGTCGCCCGCATGCTCGCTCTAGGCTGAGGCGGCGGCCACCACGCGGTCGACGATGCCCTTGTTGCCCTCCTCGCGGGCGCAGTGGGCGCAGCAGTACCAGTGCTCGCCGGACTGCACGCCATGTCCGATGACCTTGGTGCCGCAGTGCTCGCAGATGGGCGCCATCGCCTCGATCGCGCACTGGAAGCAGTCGAAGGTGTGCACCGCTCCCTGCGCATGCACCTCGAACGCCATGTCGTAGTCGTTGCCACAAGTTTCGCAGACAGCCATGGTGATCCCCTTTCAGCCGGGGGATACCCGGTTCCGTGGTCTCTTCTCCCCAAACAACCACCATATTCAGGTGCTGTGAAGCAGCCACCACTTCGTGGGGTAGCCCTGTCCCGGCCGCTCGAAGGCTGCTTGGGGGCAGCCCTGTCCCGGCCGCTCGAAGGCTGCTTGGGGGCAGCCCCGTCACGGCCGCTCGAACGCGGAGCGCGCGACCAGGGGCAGGCCCAGCGGCCCGAGCGCGGCCAGGGCGGCGGGCAGGCCGAATTTCCTGCTTGATGGCGGGCAGCAGGGCCGACCACGAACCCCAGAAGACGGCCCACACCGCGATCAGCGGCATCTTTCAGCACCCCTTTCCTCGCCTATAACCCTCCGCGGGAAGACCGGGATAATTGTCAGGACCGATCCGGGGTAAGGGTCTGGTCCGAACCTTTTTCGCAGTGACTGTCACATCGAAACGGGCTGTCCCGTCCTGCTGGTGTTACTGCGAAACCATGGAGGTTCTCATGACCCAGCGGATCAACGTCGCCCAGCACGTACCGGACGTCTACCGCCACTACCTGGCGGTGGAGAAACTGCTGCTCGACAGCGAGTTGCCCACCAGCACCCTCGAACTCGTCAAGCTGCGCGCCAGCCAGATCAACGGCTGTGGCTACTGCGTGGACATGCACAGCCGCGACATGAAGAAGGCCGGTGAGAGCGACGAGCGGCTGTGGTCGGTGGCGGCCTGGCGCGACACCACGGTGTTCACGCCCGCGGAGCGGGCCGCGCTGGCGCTGACGGAGGAGGCGACCAGGCTGGCCGACCGGGCGGTCGTGTCCGACGAGGTGTGGCAGGGCGCGGCCGAGCACTACAACGACAAGCAACTCTCGCTGCTCGTCGTGGCGATCGCGATGATCAACGCCTGGAACAGGATCAACGTCACCGCGCGGATCACGCCGGGGACGTGAGCTTCGGTAGAAATGCGTTGAGCGGGCGGGGGTGCCCGGATTAAGTTGGCGCGCATGGCGGACCGCAAGCGTTCGCCATGCCGACGCCAAACAGCGGAGGCGAACATACGGGGAGAAGGAGAGCGGGACGCGCTTCGAGAGGGGGAAGATCATGAAACGCGTCAGAGTCACCAAGCCGGCCAGGCGGCGCAGCCGGTCGGCGGAGCTGGATCTGCGGTCACCAGCGGGGCGCAGGCTTCCCTATTGACTTACTCCTTACAGCCAACTTACGGGGGAATCTGTAAATAACATAGGTAACAGGATTATCACGGGGGGCTTACGATGAAGAGGCTTGTGGCAGTGCCGCCACATGTTGCCAGGCACAAGATCCGCGACATTCGTTCGGCCGATCGCCGCCACAAGCCGCCCGCCGACCCCAACGTGGTCGACCTGCGCGCCTACACCGGCAGGAATGTCATCCGCTTTCCCGGCGGACCCACTCCTGCCGCCTGAGATCCGGGCCGCCATCGCGACAGCCGGGACGCCTGGGGTCCGGGCCACCGCATCGCGACGGCCCGGCCGGGTGCCGCTCAGCCGTACAGGCGCTTGGCGTACGTCTCGCCGTAGTAGCTTTCGAGTTGTTCGACGCTCTCTTCCACCTTCTGCACCTCTTTGACCAGCCGGGCGTGCGACGGCAGGCCGTCGGAGCCCCACTCCTCCGGCTTCCACAGGGACGAGCGCAGGAACGCCTTGGCGCAGTGGAAGAAGATCTGCTCGATCTCGACGACCAGGGCGAGGTGCGGGCGGTGACCCTTGACGATCATCTCATCGAAGAACGGCGCCTCGCGGACCAGCCGCGCCCGGCCGTTGATGCGCAGGGTCTCGTTGCGCCGCGGGATCAGGAAGATCAGCCCGACGTGCGGGTTGCGCAGGATGTTGAGGAAACCGTCCGCCCTGCGGTTGCCGGGACGGTCCGGGATCGCGATCGTGGTGTCGTCGATGACGTGCACGAAACCGGCCGGGTCGCCCTTGGGTGACACGTCGCAGTTGCCGTCGGCGTCGGAGGTGGCGATCAGGCAGAACGGCGAGGCCGCCAGCCAGTCGCGGTCGCGTTCGTGCAGCCGCGGGCGTTCCTTGGACACCGCCCTCGGCATCACCTCGCCGAGCAGTTCGCGCAGCTCGTCCTCGGATCCGATCTCGGCCCAGCTCATGTGCTCTCCCTTCGGGGGTCAAAGGGAATTTTGCCAGGAACCGTTCCGACGGCCCTCGCCGCCCCGGCCTGGTTCACCAGCGGCGTGCGTGGGCCATCACGCCGAGGTAGGCATCGCGTTCCAGCGCGAACCTGCGCGGATCGATGCCCTGCCGCTCCGCCCGTACGTGCAGCATGGTCAGCTCGGTCGCCGCCTGCTGGTAGTCGCTCATGGCCCGGCCCAGGCCCGCGCCCCTGGCCCACTTGCGGGCCGCCTTGCGGGCGGACAGCGTGCTGAGCATCCGCAGGTCGGTCTCGCTGACCAGCCCGGTGGGGCCGTAGGCGGGCAGGAAGTAGCCCATCCTGGCGACGAGGTGGCGGCGTTCGAGCACGGTCACGACGATGATCAGGATCAGCGCGGCCATGATCACCAGGTAGGCGGCGCCGAGCCAGGACAGCGAGCCCGTGGTGGCGGCGCCGTTCCAGAGGGCGTGCAGGAAGACCGCGCCCAGGTAGCCGATCGGGATCGCGGCGTACCTGGCGGCGTTGGTGCGGGTGAGCGCGTACGCGACGCCGATGCCGATCAGGGAGGTGTAGATCGGGTGGCCGAGCGGGTCGATCAGCCCCCGCACCACGAAGAGCTGGACCGCCGCGCCCGCGCCGTCCTCGCCGAACGCGAGCAGGTAGTAGCCGACGTTCTCCACGGCGGCGAAGCCGAGGCCGGTCATGGAGGCGTACACGATGCCGTCTGTAAGGCCGTCGATCTCCATCCGCCGGCGCAGGAGCAGCAGCAGGGCCGAGCCCTTGAGCGCCTCCTCGATCACCGGCGCCAGGATGACGACGCCGATGTTCTCGACGGCGGCGCTGGCGTACCCGGCCCTGGTGAACAGCTCCTGGCCGAGGAGCGTCAGCGCGATGCCCGCCGCGATGGCCACCCCCGCGCCCCACGCGAAGGCGAAGGCGAGGTGCAGCTTCGGCTCGGGTTCGAGCCTGTCGAGCGACAGTACGGCCGCGAGCAGCACCGGCAGGGGCGCCACGGCCAGCAACGCGGACAGGCCGAACCCGACGGGACCGCCGGAGAGCAGCATGACCGCCAGCAGCACCAGCGCCAGGACGCCGGAGACGACGAGTCCGATCAGCAGGGCCTTGCTGGGGCGCTGGGCGAGCAACGGAGCAGTCATTGTGGTGCCTCTCTTCCCGTTGGCTCCGCCTACTATGCGCCGGGCGCGTCTACGCGCACTTAACGGCCACTTGATTCGCGATAGTACGGATCCGTCACGACGGGCTCACCGTTCGTGTACGAGTACACCTCCCGGCCGGAGATGAACACCCGCAGCGCCCGGCTCATGACGTCCAGCGGGTCGCCCGACCAGATGACCACGTCGCCGTCGAGCCCGGCCCGCAGCGCGCCCACCCGGTCGTCGAGCCCCATGATGCGGGCCGGGACCGTGGTGATCGAGCGCAGCGCCGCGGCCGGGTCCAGCCCTTCCTTGACCGCCAGCGTGGCCTGGTGGACCAGGAAGTGGATGGGCACGACGGGATGGTCAGTGGTGATCGCCACCTCGACGCCCGCCCGGTCCAGGATGCCCGGGTTGCGCAGCGAGCGCTGCCGCAGCTCCACCTTCGACCTGGTGGTGAACAGCGGGCCGATGATGACCGGCACCTCGCGCTCGGCCAGGGTGTCGGCCAGCAGGTGGCCCTCGGTGCCGTGGTTGATCACGAGCCGGTAGCCGAACTCGTCCGCCAGCCTGAGCGCGGTGGCGATGTCGTCGGCGCGGTGGGTGTGCTGGCACCAGGGCAGCTCGCCGTCCAGCACGCGGACCAGGATCTCCAGCGTGCCGTCGCGGTCGAACGGCGTGCCCTCGGAGGCCGCGTGCTCCTTCGCGGCCTTGTAGTCCTGGGCCCTGGTGAACGCGTCCCGGATGACCGCGGCCACGCCCTGCCTGGTGGAGGGCAGTTTCTTCTGGTCGCCGTAGACGCGCTTGGGGTTCTCACCGAGCGCGCTCTTGACGCTCACCGGCTCCTTCAGCAACATCTCGTCCACGGATCTGCCCCAGCACTTGACCGCGACGGTCTGGCCGCCGATCGGGTTGCCGGAGCCGGGCTTGACCACCGCGGTGGTGACCCCGCCTGACAGCGCGTCGGCGAAGCCCAGGTCAGCCGGGTTGATGGCGTCGAGCGCGCGCAGCCTCGCGCCGTTGGGGTCGGTCATCTCGTTGGTGTCCTGGCCGGCCCAGCCCTCGGCCTCCTCGTACACGCCCATGTGGCCGTGGGCCTCCACGAAGCCGGGCAGCACCCAGCCGCCCGCGGCGTCCACGACGGGGGTTCCCTCGGGCACGGCCACGTCCCGGCCCACCGCGGTGATCTTCCCGTCCTGGATGAGAACGGTTCCGCCGTCGATGGGGTCGCCGTCGACCGGTACGACATATCCGCTGGTAATGGCAAGATTCATGACTTGTAACCTACCGGTGAGGGGGTAGTGGGCCAGGATGATGGTCAACCTCTACAGACGATGGCTGCTCGAACTCTGGAACGGCGACTTCGACGCGGCGTACGAACTGGTCACCCCCGACTTCGTTGGCCACTGGCCCGGCAGGGAGGTTTCGGGGCCCGATGGGCTGGCCGAGGTCATTCGGCAGGGGCACGAGCCGTTCGAGCAGGTCAAGGTCACCCTGGACGTGGGGCCGATCGTGGACGGCGACCTGGTTTCCGCCCGGTGGACGTTCAGCGGGGCGTACCGGGGCGGGATCCCGGGCGCGACGGCGGCGAAGGGGACCGAGATCGCGTTCAGCGGACACGACATCCTGCGAGCTCAGGACGGGAGATTCGCCGAATACTGGGTGATCTCGGATGCTCAGACGTTCATGAGGTCTCTCGGTATAGGGTGATATCTCCGATTTTTTCTCTCTTTAGGGTGGTCCATGTCGGAGAGTTACGGCCCCGGCGCGGGCCCCGCGCCGGAGTCGCTGGGCGAGGAGGAACTGTCCAATCTGCTGGCCGCCCAGCGTTTCGGCGCCCTGGCGACCCTCAAGGGCAACGGCCACCCGCACCTGTCCACCGTCCTGTACTCCTGGGACCCGGAGCAGCGCGTCGTGCGGATCTCGACGGTCGCCGACCGGCTCAAGGTACGCCAGCTGCAGAAGGACCCGCGCTCCTCCCTCTACGTGGCCAGCGACGACTTCTGGTCCTTCGCCGTGGCCGAGGGCCAGGCGGAACTGTCACCGGTGAGCGCCGAACCCGGCGACGAGGTGGGCAAGGAACTCCTCGCCATGCAACGCCCCGCCGCCGACCTCCCAGAAGATCCTTTCGCCGACGATCAGGCTTTCCTGCGGCAGATGGTGACCGACCGGCGGCTGGTGATCAGGCTCAGAGTGTCGCGCCTGTACGGGACCGCGCTGCCCGTCGGATAGCGCCCGTCAGAATGTCGCGACCTTACGGGACCGCACTGCCTGCCGCATAGCACCGTCACAATGGCGCGCCTGCACCAGACCGCACTGCCCGTCGGATGGCGCGGCGCCGGTTGTAGGCCACGGTCGAGATCACGACGAGGACGAGCGCCAGGGCGATGCCCGCCGACCAGCGCATGGCCGTCACCTGGTGCCCTCCCTCGGCGACGGCGAAGAACACCGCCCCGATCACGGCCACGCCGCCCGCCCCCGCGAACTGCTGGGCCGTACTCAGGATGCCGGAGCCGATGCCCGCCTGGTGCGGGGCCACCTCGACCAGCGCCGCCCCGATGAGCTGCGGCAGAACCAGACCGTTCCCCGCTCCGACGAGGACGAGCGCGGCGACGACGTACGGCACCCCGCCGCCCGCCCCGTCCGTGACCGCCGGCAGCCCGCCACCCGGCCCGGTCATGACCGCCAGCAGCCCTCCGCCCGGCCCGGTCACGGCCACCAGCAGCCCGAGGCCGAGCGCCGTGATCGTCCCGCCGATCAGGACGACCACCAGGCCATACCTTCTGACCAGGCTCGTCCCCAGCAGCGACGTGAGCGTGAACGACACGCCCATCGGCGCGAACACCAGCCCCGCCTGGACGGCCGTGAGCCCCATCCCGCCCTGCAACAGCAGCGTCAGCGTGAACATGAACGAGGCGAAGTAGGCCATGAACGCCACGATCGACGCCAGCCCCGCCTGGTAGGAGTGCACCTTGAGCAGATCCAGGTCGAGCACCGGCTGACCACCGCGCGCCCTGAGCACCCGCTGCCAGCGCCAGGTCAGCGCGAACACCGGAACGGCCGCCACCATACAGACCCATGCCCAGACCGGCCAGCCCAGACTGTTACCCAGCCCAAGCGGCACCAGCACAAGCGCCAGCGCGACAGCCAGCCCAGCCGCACCCACCAAATCCAAACCGGGCCGCTGGGCCATCTCGGCTTCAGCTCCGGGCACCAGCCGAGCCGCCTCAGCTTCGGACCCGGACACCAGCCGAGCCGCCTCAACCTTGGACCCGTCTGCTGCCCGGGCCCAAGGCTGAGACGGCTCGGGCAGCAGACGGGCCGCCAGCGGTGCCAGCACCAGGCCGACGGGCAGGTTGACGAGAAAGATCGCCCGCCAGCCGAGCCCCAGCACATCGGCACTCAACAGCAGCCCGCCAAGCACCTGACCGGCGATGGACCCCAGACCCCCGGCGGCTCCGTACCAGCCGAGAGCGCGTCCCCGCTCCTCCGGCGGAAAGCCGGCCGAAATCGTGGCCAGCACCTGCGGCACCATAACGGCACCGGCCAGTCCCTGAAGCAGGCGGGCGGCTACGAGCTGAGCCGGGTTCGCGGCAATCCCACACAGCAGCGAAGCAACCGTGAACGCGACAACACCCCAGACAAACAACCGCCGGTACCCATAGCGGTCACCCAGCCGACCACCAGTGATCATGCCTGCGGCGTAGGTGAAGGCGTAACCGGCCACGATCAGTTCCAGAGCGGCGGGGCCGGCGTCCAGGTCACGTTCGATGGAGGGCGCGGCCACGTTGACCACAAAGAAGTCGAACTGCGCCATGAACCATGCCGAAAGCAGCACAGCCAGCATCCCGCCATATTTCATAACGGACAGGCTAAAAGCGCCCCACCCGCACTCTCACACCACCCCACCCCCAACCCCCTTTCACCCACCCTCAACTCCACAAACACCCACCACCATCACCAAACACCCCTGCCACATCCACCACTCCCACCCCCGTTGAAACCCAACCCTTATTCACCACTCACCGTCTCCACCTCAGAACCCAAGCCCCGCTCCACCCTCAGGGCCCCAAGCCCGCTCCACCTCAGAACCCAAGCCCCGCTCCACCCTCAGGGCCCCAAGCCCGCTCCGCATCCAGAGCCCCAAGCCCCGCTCCGCATCCAGAGCCCAAGCTCCGCTCCGCATCCAGAGCCCAAGCTCCGCTCCGCCGCAGGGCACCAAGCCCGCTTCGCCTCAAGCCCCCTCCGCCTCAAGCCCCCTCCGCCTCAAGCCCCCTCCGCCTCAAGCCCCCTCCGCCTCAAGCCCCCTCCGCCTCAAGCCCTTTCCACCGGAGGGCCTCTCCACCGCAGGGCCCCAAGCCCGCTTCGCCTCCAGAGCCCAAGCCCCGCTCCGCCTCCCCACTCCCCAAACCCCGCCGCCTACCCGACCCAGTGCCGAGCCTCTCCCCCGCCAACGCTCCTGCCCACGAAGCCCCGCTCACGACTCCCGCTCGCCAATCCCCACTCCACCGGTCCGCCTCCCACTCCGCATCCATCTCACCGTCCCACCTCCCAAGCCCCCATCCGCCGCTCCCCCTCCCCGAGCCTCGAACCCGCTCAGCGCTCCCCCTCCCCGAGCCCGGGTATTGCTCCTTCCTCCTCTCCGCGCCCCTCCTCACTCGCCACGCACCACGTTCCACTCCACTTACCGAGATGGCCCCTCGGTGCAGGAGGGCCGCGAACCGGCCCCTCAGATGTGCTCCATCACGATCACTCCGCTAGTGTCCCGATCTAGGGCGGTGAAGACGTGGGGCGCGTCACCCGGGTAGGACAGATAGTCGCCGGGCGCCAGTTCGACCGGCTCATCCACGGGACCCGCCAGCGCCCGACCCGCACCGATGACCAGATGTTCGACCGTGCCCGGCGAATGCGGCTCGGAACGCCGCGACTCTCCCGGTTGGGCCTCGATCCGGTAGAGATCGCGCCGGGCCCCAGGCGGGCTGGAGGCCAGCAGCGTCGCGGCATAGTCGGCCTGACCTGAGCGAGCGACCTCCCCCTCACCGGCCCGAATCAGCCGTACGAGGGGGCGCGGCGGATCAACCAACCGGCTGAACGGCACCCCGAGCGCGACGCCGAGGGCCCAGAGCGTCTCCAGACTCGGATTGCCGGTGCCCGATTCGAGCTGGGACAGCGTGGACTTGGCCAGCCCCGAACGCTTCGAGAGGTCCGTCAGCGACATCCCGGCACGGTCACGCTCCCGCCGAATCGCCGCCGCTATCCGATCAAAGGGAGGTCTGTCGCCAGCCACTGTTCGCTCCACAAGTCGTTCCGTTCGATTTGACGAACACTCGTTCGCCGTCCATTATAACGGCCAAGCGTTCCGATATGGCGAACAGGAGGAAGGCGCATGCACAACCCATCTGAGCGGCCCCAACCGCCCACAAGCGTCGAACGCTCAGCGGCAACGACCACACCACCACCCACCGCCAAGAAGCAACACCTCAGGGCAGCGAACCCGCAACCACCAAGCATCGCGAGGAACGGAAACTGCTCACCTGCCCGAGACCAGCCCTCGGTCGAAGGAAGACGACACGCCCGCCACCGCTCCCCACATCCGGCAGCGAGACAGCGCTTCTGGCGTACAGCCACAACGGGAGGAAAGGCGACAACGACGCCAGAAACAAGAACAACGAGAACGGCACGAACCGCTCACACCACCCGAACCACCCACAACGCCGTAACCGCCGGCACCTCCACGACCTCCACGACCGCCACGACCGCGACGGCAGCGACGGCAGCGACGGCAGCGACGGCAGCGACGGCACGAACCCAAGCACACCCGTATCCCCGACCCCAACCCCCGAGGCCCAAGTTGTCACCTCCGCAAAGCATGAAACACCTGGGAATCCTTGCGCACAGCACCGAAGGCGCGGCGCTGAGCTTCCTGTCCTTCTGTCAGGAGGGCTTCCAACGTCTGGGCGAGCATGACCATCCCGACGTGACCCTCGATTACATCCCCTTCGGCCGCAGCATGCCTGCCTGGGACACCGGCGATCACGACGCGGTACGTAAGACCCTCGCCGTGAGCGTGGACCGACTGGCCCGAGCAGGCGCGGATTTCTTCATCTGCCCCGACAACACCGCCCACCTGGCACTAGGCCGCCCCGGTCCAGCCCTCGCCCTGCCCGGCCTGCACATCGCCGAGGTGGTCGCCGAACAGGCCGCCCGCGACGGCCGCACACGCGTAGGCGTGCTGGGCACCTCCTACACGATGGACGGCCCCCTCTACCCACGCGCCCTCGGCTCCCATGGGATCGCCGCAGAGATACCGGACCCGGAAGACCGCCGGCTGATCAACGAGATCATCTTCAGCGAACTGGTCAACGGCATCTTCACCGCAGAGTCACGCGCCGCCTACGTAGAGATCATCAAGCGCCTGGCCGCCCGAGGCTGCGACGCCGTCGCCCTCGTCTGCACCGAAATTCCCCTCTTGATCAAGCCCGCAGACTCACCACTGCCCACCCTCGACTCCACCCGCCTCCTATCAACCGCCGCCTACGACGTAGCAACCGGCCTACGCCCCTTCCCTACCTGGTACGGCGGCTCCCCTACCACCCCATAACCACAGCTCAAACGTCCCCGCCCTCACTCGCCGCTCCCCACCCACGACCCGTGGCCACGACCCACGGTGTATGCCCCACGACCCACGACCCGTGACCACGACCCACGGGGTATGCCCCACGACCCACGACCTACAGGAGGCGAACACGGTGACGGTGGCCAGCGGGGCGGAGGGTGCTGAGACAAGGACGCTCTCTTCGGTGAACAGGGGTATGGGCGGGCGGCAACTGGGTGTCCGGTCACAGCATCATGGACACCGCGTTCTTCGAGTCCCGCCGTCCCGAGCAAGTGGTTTCCATCGGGTACGGGATCCGGTTCCCCGAATGGCCATACTACTTTTCCATCATCGCGATGTTATGGCCTTTGGTCGTGTTTCCGCTGGCCGCACACCTCTCGTCGCCGTCACCGTATACATCGGGTCTTTTTCCTGTGGAACGTTCGATTGATCTCCCGTCGCAGCTAGAAAGCGCACGACCAGGTCAGGCAGCCGCGTGCCACGGTGCGGGGGGCCGTCGGGACGACGACCTTGCCGGGCCGGGATTCTGGTGATTTTCTGCCCCTGTAATCGGTAAGCCCATTCTTTCGCTACCGGTATCTCCACGGGGGAGGTTCCAGCGATGTCCGCCAAAAGTCGATGTCGTCATGCCCGCATTAAAATTCCTTTATTCGTCTCGGTGCTGCTCGCGTCCTTACTGACGGCGCCCCCACCGGCGTTCGCGCAGGCAGATCCGCCGCCGGTGCCGAAGGTGCACCAGGGCGGCGCGCCGCCCGCCCGGCCGATGCCCGCCGGGATCCGGCCGGACGTCGCGGTCAAACCCGATCAGCGCCCCGCGGTGGTGCCGCCCGGCACCAAGGCCGGCGGCGAGCCGGTCAAGGCCGACAAGGGCCGCTGGTCCTCACTGGCCGCCCAGGCCACCTCAAAGCAGGCCACCTCAAAGCAGACCACCTCGAAGCAGACCACCTCGAAGCAGACCACCTCGAAGCAGACAGTCTCGAAGCAGACAGCGTCGAAGCAGACGGTCTCGAAGCAGGACGCGGCCGTGCGGACCGCGCCCAACAGCTTCAGCGAGTTGTCGCTGCGGCCCGGTTTCGCGCTCGGTGACACCTCGCTGGCGCTGTACTTCCGCTCGGGACAGGCCGACCCGTCCTGGACCGGGGCCAGGGTCCGGCTGTACGAGAAGGACTCGCCCACCGAGCAGGCCTCGGTGCTCGTGCCCAGGGCGGAGCTGGAGCGGGACAGGCTCACCTGCGGCGGCGCCGGTGACTACTGCCGCTCGTTCGGCACCGCGGACGGCTGGGTGCTGGAGACCGGCAAGGAGTACTTCGTCACCGCGGCCGCGGTCTTCGACGGCGGGAACGAGATCGTCTCCGACCCGTCGGACCCGTCGGCGCCCCGGCAGACGATCGACCCGCCGCCCATCCCCAACGAGCAGGCGATGGGGTGCGGCTGCGGCAACGCGCTCGCCCTGACCGCCGCCGGCCAGGCCGCGCGGGGGCTCGGGGTCAACACCGGCACCGGCGCGTTCGTGCGTACGGAGCAGGACTTGGCGATGGCCTCCTTCGGCCCGCTGTTCGCCAGCGGGCGCACCTACTCCTCGATGAACCGCGGGGCAGGCGTGATGGGGCTCGGGTGGGCGTGGTCGTACGACATGCGCGTCACCGAGCAGGACGGGGTCGCGATCGTCCGGGCCGAGGACGGCGCGCAGGCCCGCTACACGCCCCAGGACGGTGGCGCGTACAAGCGGCCGGCCGGCGTACGCTCCACGCTGCGCAAGTCCGGCGACGGCTGGGTGCTGACCACGCCGCGCCAGGTGCGCTACCTGTTCGACGCCCAGGGCCGGCTGTCGGCGGTGCGCAACGCCCGCGACGTGGGCCTCACGCTGGCCTACGAGGCGACCGGCATCAAGATCACCGACGCGTCCGGCCGAGTGGCGAAGGTACGCGTCGAGGGCGGCCTGATCAGGCAGATCAGCCTGCCGGACGGCCGTAACGTCAACTACTTCTACACCGGCAACCTGCTGACCAAGGTGCTGGACGCCCGCGGCTTCCCGTGGACCTACACCTACCACGCCAACCAGCTCCTGGCGCAGGTCGTGGACCCGCACCGGGTGGCCACCGTCAGCAACACCTACGGCGCGGACGGCCGGGTCACCTTCCAGAAGGACGGCCTGGGCAAGCAGACCGCCTTCACCTGGGACGCCACCAAGCAGGAGGCCGCCACCACCGACCCGGACGGCGTGGTCGTCTGGGACGGCTACCGCGGCAACAACCTGGTCTACTCCCAGCGCGCCACCGGCGACTCCGACAACCACCGCTACGACAGGGACCTCAACCGCGACCTGGTGGTCAACGGCAACCAGCACCAGCACGAGGCCACCTTCGACGCCAACGGCAACCGGATCCGTACCGGCGCGCCCAGGCCGTTCACCTTCTCCGAGCAGACCACCTTCGACGAGCGCAACAACCCGACCGAGCACACCGACGCCAACGGCAAGGTGTGGAAGGACACCTACAACGAGTTCAACGAGCTCGTACGCAGCCAGGACCCGAACGGCCACGCGATCACGCACGAGTACGACGCGCGCGGCCTGCGCACCTCCACCACCGACCAACGCGGCAAGGTCACCCGCTACGAGTACCACCCGGCGGGCAACCAGAACGCGGGCCTGCTCAAGGCGGTGCTCTCGCCGGAGGGCCGGCGCACCGAGACCGCCTACGACCTCACCGGCCGCCGCATCGCCACCACCGACCCGCGCGGCACCGTCCAGGGCGGCGACCGGCTCGCCCACACCACAAAGTACGGCTACGACGCCCAGGACCGGCTGACCGCCACCCAGGAGCCCGGCAAGTTCGGCGCCTGGCGCAGCGGCTACGACGAGACCGGCAGGCTGGTGCGCCGTCAGACGCCGACCGGCCAGACGACGAACTACGTCTACTTCGCCAACGGCCTGCTGAAGAAGGTCGACAACGAGCGCCGTACCACCGCCTACACCTACACCGCGGCCGGCCGCCAGGCCACCGTGGAGGTGCTACTGCGTACCCGCGCCCCCATCGTCACCAGCTACGCCTACGACGCCAAGGGCCTGCTGAAGACGGTCACCTCGCCACGCGGCAACGAGCCCGGCGCGAACAAGGCCGACTTCACCACCACCTACTTCTACGACTTCGACGACAACCTGATCCGGATGCGCCGACCGTACCCGGGAGGGGGGTTCACCGAGCGCGACATCAAGGTCGACCCGCTGGACCGGACCACGAACCGGGTGGACGAGCTGGGCCAGCAGTCCTCCTTCGCGCGCGACAACGCCGGCCAGGTCACCGGCGTGACCGACACGCTGGGCCGTACCACCTCGATGGCCTACGACGACGCCGGCCGGCAGACCGGGATCACCGACGCGGCCGGCAAGACCACGAAGACCGAGTACGACGAGGCCGGCAACCGGATCAAGGAGACGAACGCCGTCGGCGGCGTCACGACCTGGAAGTACGACGACGACGGCCTGCTCGTCGCGGTGACCGAGCCGCGCGGCAACGTCGAGGGCGCCGATCCGGCCGACTTCACCACCGGCTACGAGTACGACCGGGCGGGCAACCTGGTCAAGACCATCGACCCGCTGGGCAACGCCACCACGGTCACCTACGACGCGGTCAACCGGCCGACGTCCGTGACCGACCCCAAGGGTCGCAAGACGCACCGCACCTACCGCGAGGATGACCAGCTCGCCACGGTGCACACGCCGGAGACGCCGTACAACCCGCTCATTCCGTCGGCCGGCTCGACCGTCTACTCCTACGCCCCGGACGGCCTGCTGGAGGCCATCCGCGATCCGATGGGCCGCCGGACCGGGCTGTCCTACGACGACGCGGGCCGCCTGATCACCAAGACCGACCCGCTGGCGCGCCGGGTGGAGATCACCTACGACGCCGAGAGCAACCCGCTGACCGCGATCGCGCTAGGCCCGCTGGAGTGGCTCGGCCCGGAGGAGCGGGCCGAGCGCACGATCGCCAACACCTACGACATCCTGGGCCGCCGTACGCAGGCCGCGCTCGGCTCCAAGGGCCCGCTCTACACCTTCGGCTACGACTCCAAGGACCGCACCACCGCCTACGGCGACCCCACCGGTGTACGCGACATCGCCTACGACAACGAAGACCAGATCCTGTCGGTCACCCGCAAGAGCGTGGGACTGGCGGAGGAGAAGTTCTCCTACGCCTACGACGAGCGGGGCAACGTCACCTCCCGCACCTACCCGGACGGCACCAAGGTCACCGCGGGTTACGACGACGACAGCCGCCTGACCTCGCAGAGCGTGGCGGACGGCCTGGCGGGCGAGATCCGGACCTGGGACTTCGCCTACGACGTGGCCGGCCGCCGCACCAGCACCACGCTGCCCGCCGGCGGGCTGACCGAGAAGCGCGCCTACGACAACGCGGGCCGGCTCACCTCGATCAGGACCGCCGACGGCGACGCCGCCCCGGTCTCGGCCTTCGATCTGACGCTCGACGAGGCCGGCAACCCGGTCAAGTCCGTCACCACGCGCGGCGAGCGTACCGAGTCGGTCGCCTACGCCTACGACAAAGTGGACCGGATCACCTCGGCCTGCTACTCCGCCACCTCGTGCGCGCACGGCTCGGAGATGGCCGGCCGCATCGACTACACCTACGACCTGGTCGGCAACCGCCTCAGCCAGAAGCGCACCGGTACGGCGGGCAACGACCTGACCACCTACGTCTACGACCCCGCCGACCAGCTCCAGCGCGAGACCGTGGTCAAGCCGGGCAGCGTCGTGTCCAAGGATTACGCCTACGACGTCAACGGCAACCAGATCCGCGCCGGATCCGACCGGTTCGAGTACAACCTGGACAGCAGCCTGGCCAAGGCCACGGTCAACGGCAAGACCGCGACGTTCGCCTACGACGCGACCGGGCTGCGCCTGTCGGCCACCGCCAACGACACCACCCAGCGCTGGAGCTGGGACGTCAACGGCAGCCAGCCGCAGATCGCGCTCGACGCCACGGTCAACGGCGCGGGCACCACGGTGGAGCGCCGCGGGTTCACCTACGGACCCGACGACGAGCCGCTGGCCCTGCTGACCGGGGGAAGCACGCACGCCTACACCCACGACTGGCTCGGCGGCGTGGCCAACATGCTCTCCCCGACCGGCCAGGTCGAGGCGGGCTACGACTACGACCCGTTCGGCAACCCGCGCGTCGGCACCACCCTCACCCAGGCCACACCCGCCGACCCCCAACTCCCATCGGACAGCTCGCCATCGGACGGCTCGCCATCGGCCCAGGCCGACGCCGAGGCCCCCGCCAACCCCCTCCGCTTCGCCGGCGCCTACCAGGACGACAGCACCGGCTCCGGCAACTACTTCCTCCAGGACCGCAACTACAACCCTGGCACCGGCCGCTTCACCAGCGCCGATCCCATGCCCACCGGCACCGTCAAGACCTCCGCCTACACCTACGCGAGCAACAACCCGATGGTCTTCACCGACCCGACCGGGATGATGCCCGACGCGGGCCCGACCACCGGCGGCGGAGACCCGACCGGAGCCCCGACCGAGACCGGCCCCAGCCCCGAGGAGGTCGCCCAGGCGCACCAGCTCCAGAGCAAGACCATCCTCGACGTGATCCTCGAGGCCGGCGGCCAGATCCTCATGGAGGTCCTGGGGATCAACGACATCGTCAACTGCCTCAAGGGCGACCTCGGCGCCTGCGTGATGGCGGTCGTCGGCGCCCTGCCCTGGGGCAAGATCTTCAAGGCCAAGAAGATCATCGAGGCGATCTGGCGCGCGGGCAAGGCCGTCATCCGCTTCTTCGAGGAGCTGAAATGGGCCAAGTCCATCCTCGCCGGCGCCGCGCGAGCCGCGGAGGCCGCCAAGGCGGCGGCGGCCAAAGCCGCCCGGGAAGCGGCGGAGAAGGCCGCCGCGGCAAAGGCGGCGGCCGAGGCGCAGGCCAAACGCGTCGCCGCGGAGGCCAAGGAAAGGGCCAGAGCCCTGGCCGCCAAGGCCAAGGCCAAGACCAAGGCCAAAGCGGGGGACTGCAACAGCTTCGTCGCCGGCACCCTGGTCCTGATGGCCAACGGCACCACCAAGCCCATCGAGCAGGTCGAACTCGGCGAGCAGGTGGTCGCCACCGATCCCGAGACCGGCGAGAGCGCGGCCAAGCCCGTGGTCAAGCTGATCCTCGGCGAAGGTGACAAGGCGCTGGTCGAGGTCACCGTCGACACCGACGGCGACAAGGGCTCGGCGACCGGGCGGCTGACGGCCACCGACGGCCACCCGTTCTGGGTGCAGAGCCTGCGCAAGTGGCTCAAGGCCGACCAGTTGCGGCCCGGAATGTCGCTGCGTACCTCCGCCGGTACGTACGTGCAGGTCGCAGCCATCAAGAAGTGGACCCAGCACAGCCGTGTGCACAACTTCACCGTCGCCGACCTGCACACCTACCACGTCCTGGCGGCCTCGACCCCCGTCCTGGTCCACAACACCCAGGGCTGTGTACGGGCGTACAAGCAGGCCAGAGACCTGGCCGCGACCCGCGCCGACCCGGAAACGGCGACGGTCGCGGTGGCACACGTCCGCAAGGTCAACGACCCGTCGGTCACCGACACCTGGGTCGCGACCGAACAACGCGGCGTCCCGGACGAGTGGCGCGGAGCCAACTCGCCGAGGATGGACGCCCGGTATATCGTGGGCGACGGCCATGCCGAGGACACCATCATGAACGCCCTGGGCGACGAGTGGGAGCTGGTCACCATGGCGTCCTCCACCCGCATGTGCCCGCCCTGCTTCGCGCGGGCAACGGGCATGGGGCTGGAGACCACCAACATCGGCCTCGGCACGGGCGTCTCCCGCACCGGCAACACCCCGTACCGCGTTCTCACCCGACGTGAGTGAGTCCTTTTAGTGGAACTGTTCGACCAGCCATCGCCGAGGCGCAGGGTCACCATCTCCGGTGCCCTGCGCCTCGCGCGCCTCCTGCCGATCCTCGACGTCCTGCACACCCCGTTCCTCCCGGACCTGCGCACGGTCGTCTCCCACTGCGACGCTCCCGCCCCCGTCATCGACCCCGAAGCCGCTGCCTCCGACGCCCTCTCCGGCGCGGTGACGTCCCTGCGCCAGTGGCGCGCCCGCCTCGCGGAGGCGACCGACGTCGCTCTCCCGTCCTACTACCAGTCCACCGCCGCCGGCATCGCCCTGCTCGTCGCCACCCCCGACGCCACGGACCCGCGCTCGCGCTTCGCCCGGATCAACGCCATCGCCGGCAACTTCTGGAACTGCTGCGACGACATCGTCCACCGGGCGGGCGGCTTCCGCGCTCCTCCGCTGCGCACCCTCAAGACCACTTTGCGCGGCGTCGAGGACCTGTGGTTCAACCGCGACCTCACCCTCCTCGCCGGCCCGGCCGACCCGCACGACGTCCTGGAGGACCGGCTGCGCGAACTCGCCCGCAAGGGCGAGGCCAGACGAGAGGTGGCCGAGCTCATCGCCCACTGCGCCGGCTGGCCACCCCCGGACACCGGCAACTCCTGACCCGCCCGAGCCTGGGACCGAGCCCCTGACCCGCCCGAGCGTGGGCAGGGCGAGCTTCGAGACCAGCCGGTGGGCCATAGGGCCGACGACAGCGCGCGTGACCTCCCGTACTGCGCATCTGATCGCCTGACGGACCCGCCTTCGGCCGCCAAATGGCCTGCGTGTCGAATGCTCACCCGTACGGCACCGCTGGGCTACTCTGCCCTCAACTTGCAGTCACAAGATTTTGTCACCGTCGAGTCGTTGCTTCTCTCCACCCGAGGAGATTCATGTCCAGACGACTCGCCGTCCTCGCCGCGACCGCCGTTACCCTCCTCACTCTCCTCACCGCCCCCGCCCAAGCCGCGACCGTCATCAACGTCGCGCACCGGGGCGCCTCCGCTTACGCACCCGAGAACACGATCGCCGCCTTCGAGCTGGCCGTCTCCCAGGGCGCCGACATGTTCGAGCTGGACGTCCAGGAGACCAAGGACCACAAGCTGGTCCTGATGCACGACACGACGCTTACCCGCACCACCAACGTCGAGCAGGTCTTCCCCGGCCTGTCCCCGTGGAACGTCGGCGACCTCACGCTGGCCCAGATCCGCAAGCTGGACGCCGGGTCGTGGCTGTCCGACAAGTACGACGATGAGCGCGTGCCCACACTGGGAGAGGCGCTTCGCGCGATGAGCGGCGCGGGCATGGGCGTGCTGGTGGAAGTGAAGGCTCCGCACCTCTACTCCGGGATCGAGCGCCGCATCGCCGCCGAACTGCGCCGCAACCCCTCCTGGCTCTCGCCTGACCGGCTGGTTGTCCAGTCGTTCGACTGGGACTCGATGCGCAGGTTCGACCGCCTGCTGCCCAGCGTGCCGATCGGCCTGCTCGGCACGCCTTCGACCGGCGAACTGCGGGAGCTGTCGCGCTTCGCCGACCAGATCAACCCGCCGTACGGGACGCTCACGGCCTCGTACGTACGCCGCGTGCACGCGCTCGACATGGAGGTCCTCACCTGGACCGTGGACGACGCCGATGTGATGCGCCGAATGCTCACCTATCGGGTGGACGGCATCATCACCAACAAGCCCGACGTGCTGGACGACGTACTCGACAGCTGAGACCCACGCGCCCGGCACGCCCAACCGCATCGGTTGGGCGCGCCGGCCTTGCACACCAGACCAACGAGGTCCCGGGCTCTCGGACCGGGTTGACCTGTGCCTTCCGGTACGACGACGAAATCCCATGGCGGTCGTGGGTGATCCGGGGACAGCCTGGAACCATGACCACCATGAAGCGAGTCGTGATCCTTGGGCGTGGCGGTTCGGGAAAGTCGGCCCTCGCGGCCCGTCTCGGAGCGATCACCGGGCTCCCCGTCATCGAGTTGGACAAGCACTTCTGGCGGTCAGGGCTTGAGGCGACTCCTCCCGATCAATGGGCCGCCGTCCAAGGTGACCTTGTCCAGGCCGGGGCTTGGATCATGGATGGTGATCTCGGTCCCTACGACGTTCCCGAGGTGCGGCTCCGCGCGGCGGACACCATCATCATGCTGGACTTCTCGTTCTGGCGTTGCGCCTGGCAGGCGATCCGGCGCTCTCGGGAACGCGCCGATTTCTGGTGGTGGGTGTGGACCTACCGACGCCGGAGCCGACCGCATCTCCTCGCGGCGATCGCGACTCACGCTCCCGAAGCGAAGCTGCACATGATTCGGAATCCGCAGGCTCTGAGACGTTTCCTGGCGCAAGTCACGACCGACCAAACTCCGGGCCGACCGTAACGGCAGCTGCGTGAACGGCAGGGCGTCAGGGTTGGTGGCTCACCGAAAGTGTGCGGGCCCGGTCCCGGGCTTGCCACCACGCCCACCAGAACACCAACGCGTACCCGGCGAACAAGCACAACATCAACGCGACCAGCGCCTGCTCCGGCAACGCCGTGGCGACCCACAGGTAGTCGATCACCGCCACATAGTCGCGCTCCGCCCAGTGCCACACCACGTACACGATGAGCTGCAACACCGGGCTGACCACGTACGCGGTCGCGGCCAGCGTCGCCAGCAACCGGGCGTTGCCGCGGCGCGCGGCCAGCAGCCCGATGGCCACCCACGCCACCACCTGCGTGACGAACACGCCCGAGACGGCGACCAGGATGTTCCCCCAGGGATCTTGCGTGTTCCTGTTGTAGTCGATGCAGCAGTCCAGGCCGACGATCATCTCCTCGTTGCCGATCAGCCGGGCGACGGCCACCATGCCCAGCCTGTGCACCCCGTACAGCAGCGCCCCGAACACCACGGCGTATACCGCGATTCGCCTCATATCCGGCAGCATGACCGACCGGGGCCCGCTTGATCCATGCGCTGTCCGCTACTGGACATCTCCCCGCAGGTGCCGAGCGGTCTCGGGGTCGGCGGGGAAGCCGGCGTAGAGAAGCTCCTCTTGACAGGTCCCCGTAGTTCTCATCACGGCAGAAAAAGATCGGAGATGGTGTCATCCGAAACCCCGGTGCCAACCGGTATAGATCCACAGAGCATCGAGGACGGAGACCAAGGAACATGGACGACGGGTTCGCCGATTACGTGGCGCAGCGCGGTGAACGGCTACGTCGTACGGCGTATCTGCTGGCCGCCAACTGGGCGACGGCCGAGGATCTGGTGCAGACGGCTCTGACCAAAGCCTGGATGGCCTGGTCGCGGATCGAGGGGGACCCCGACCCGTACGTCTACCGGATCCTCACCAACATCCACGCCTCCTGGTGGCGCAGGCGCTGGCGGAACGAGCTGCCGCACCGGCAACTGCCTGACACGGCCGATCCGTCGGACTTCGCGAGCGACGCCGGCGAGCGCGACGTGTTGTGGACGGCGATCAGAGGGCTGTCCAAGCGCCAGCGGGCGGTGGTCGTCCTGCACTACTTCGACGAGCTGACCCTGCAGCAATGCGCCGACGCCCTCGGCTGCTCCCTCGGAACAGTGAAGACGCAACTCGGCCGGGCGCTGGCACGACTGCGCGTGAATCCGGAGATCCAGACCACGGGAGCGGGACGATGACCTACAGCGAGCATGACCTTCACACGCTGCTCGCCGAGCGCAGCGAGCAGGGACCGGGCGGGCCGCTCGACCCGGCCGCCTTCGCGCGGCGGGGCAGGCGGATCCGGGCGCGCAGGGCCGGGATCGGGCTCGGGGCGGCGGGGGCCGCGCTGGCGGCGGCCTTCTGGTTGATTCCGGCGGGTACGACCACGGTTGTGCCCGCACCGGCGGCCAACGGAGGAACGGGGTTGCCGCAGTCCGTGCGGGTCGCCGAGCACGATCTCGTCCTCGTCGCCGAGCAGCCGGGCCGGTCGCCTTCCACCGCGGTGACGTACCGGCCCAAGAGCGCCACCGTGGGCATGTGGGTGAAATGTGCCGTGCCCGGCAGCATGTACTACTACAGCGCGACGTCCAACAAGGTGACGTCGAGCGGGTTCCGGAAGTGCGGCGATCCGCCCTCGGTGGAGGGCCGGATCACGGGCGCGGAGGCGTGGATGAGCAAGCCGCAGAAGATCGAGTACTGGGTGTTCGCGGCGGACGTTCCCATTTACACGGATGTGGATAACAAGTGCGACTTCGAGATCAAGTGCGAGGGTAAGTACACGACCTTCGGGCTGGAGGACCGCGAGGTCGCGGACAAACTGGCCGCCCAGTACCCGGGAGGCTCCTACACGGCCGGCGTCTACGAGCCGCGCAACCCCTGAGCCGTCACGGGGAGTAGGGAGGCCCGGCCACAAGGCCGGACCTCCCTACAAATATCAGCTGCAGCCGCTGGTCGAGCCGCAGCCCTCGCACACGTAGCAACTACCGGCAGGACGCATCTTCGTGCCGCAGGTCATGCACAGCGGCGCGTCGGCGGTGAAGCGCTGGTGGCTCTCCAGCGTCAGCTCCTGACCCGGCTGCTGCTCGTCGCCGTCCTCCTTCGGCTTGGCGGCCTCGATGGGGGCCGACTGGGCCAGGGTCTCCCGGTCCACCGTCTCCTGCAGGGCCGCCGGGTCCTCGCCGCGCTGCTGCGCCGCCCGCTCGGCCGCCGAGAAGATGCCCAGCGCCGCCCGCTCCTCGTAGGGCAGGTGGTCCAGGGCCACGCGGCGGAAGATGTAGTCCATCACCGAGGTGGCCATGCGAATGTCCGGGTCGTCCGTCATACCGGCCGGCTCGAAGCGCATGTTGACGAACTTGCTCATGTACGTCTCCAGCGGCACGCCGTACTGGAGCCCGATGGAGATCGCCACCGAGAACGCGTCCATGACGCCCGCCAGAGTCGAACCCTGCTTGGACATCTTGAGGAAGACCTCGCCCAGCCCGTCGTCGGGGTAGGACGAAGCGGTCATGTAGCCCTTGGCGCCGCCCACCGTGAAGCGGGTGGTCATGCTCGGCCGCTGGTTGGGCATGCGCCGCCGGGTCGGCCGGTTGACCTCGATGACCTTGACCTCGGGCTCCGTGACCTCCTTGGCCTCCTGCTTCTTGGAGCCGTCGCCGGCCGACAGCGGCTGACCCACCTTGCAGTTGTCGCGGTAGACGGCCAGGGCCTTGAGGCCGAGCTTCCAGCCCTCCAGGTAGACCTGCTCGATGTCGTCGATCGAGGCCGACTCGGGCAGGTTGACCGTCTTGGAGATGGCCCCGGACAGGAACGGCTGCGTGGCCGCCATCATGCGGACGTGACCCATGGGCGCGATCGCCCGCTCGCCCATCGCGCAGTCGAACACCTCGTAGTGCTCGGGGCGCAGGCCGGGAGCATCGACGACGTGGCTGTTCTCGCCGATGTACTCGACGATGGCCTCGATCTGCTCCTGCTGGTAGCCGAGCTGCTTGAGCGCCCGCGGGATCGTCTGGTTGACGATCTGCATGGACCCGCCGCCGACGAGCTTCTTGAACTTGACCAGCGCCAGGTCCGGCTCGATGCCGGTCGTGTCGCAGTCCATCATGAGGCCGATCGTGCCCGTGGGGGCCAGCAGGCTGGCCTGGGCGTTGCGGTAGCCGTTCTTCTCTCCCAGCTTCAGGCACTCCGCCCACTGCCGCGACGCCTCGGCGTGGATCTTCGCGTCCATGGAGCCGACCGTGCGCAGGTCGTCGTTGCCCGCGGCGTGCTTGCGCATGACGCGCTTGTGCGGCTCGGCGTTCCTGGCATAACCGTCGTACGGGCCCACGACCCCGGCCAGCTCGGCGCTGCGCCGGTAGGACACACCGGTCATCAGGGACGTGATCGCCCCCGCGACGGCCCGGCCGCCGTCGGAGTCGTAGGCGTGACCCGTCGCCATGAGCAGCGCGCCCAGGTTGGCGTAGCCGATGCCGAGCTGCCGGTACGCGCGCGTGGTCTCGCCGATCTTCTCCGTCGGGAAGTCGGCGAAGGTGATCGAGATGTCCATCGCGGTGATGATCAGCTCGGTCAGCTTGACGAAGTCGGCGACGTTGAAGGAGTTGTCGTCCTTCAGGAACTTCAGCAGGTTGATGCTGGCCAGGTTGCAGGAGGAGTTGTCCAGGTGGACGTACTCGCTGCACGGGTTGCTGGCGGTGATCCGCCCCGTCTCCGGGGTGGTGTGCCAGTCGTTGATCGTGTCGTCGTACTGCACGCCGGGGTCGGCGCACTCCCACGCCGCCTTGGCCATCTTGCGGAACAGGTCCTTGGCGTCGACCTTCTCGATGACCTCGCCGGTCAGGCGGGCGCGCAGGCCGAAGTCGTCGCCCTTCTCCACCGCACGCATGAACTCGTCGGAGACGCGTACGGAGTTGTTGGCGTTCTGATACTGGACCGAGACGATGTCCTTGCCGCCCAGGTCCATGTCGAACCCGGCATCACGCAGCGCGCGGACCTTGTCCTCCTCGCGCGCCTTGGCCTCGATGAACTCCTCGATGTCGGGGTGGTCGACATCGAGCACGACCATCTTCGCGGCCCGGCGGGTGGCGCCGCCCGACTTGATGGTGCCCGCGCTCGCGTCCGCGCCCCGCATGAAGCTCACCGGCCCGCTGGCCGTGCCACCGCTGCTGAGCAGTTCCTTCGAGGAACGGATCCTGGACAGGTTGACCCCCGACCCGGAACCACCCTTGAAGATCACGCCCTCTTCCTTGTACCACTCCAGGATCGACTCCATCTCGTCGTCCACGGAGAGGATAAAACAAGCGCTCACCTGCTGGGGCGACTGCGTGCCCACGTTGAACCACACCGGCGAGTTGAACGCGAACACCTGGTGCGCCAGCGCGTGCTTCAGCTCGTGGTCGAAGATCTCGGCGTCCTCGTCGCTGGCGAAGTAGCCGTGCTCGACCCCCGTCTTGGTGTAGACGCCGACGACCCGGTCGATCAGCTGCTTCAGGCTCCACTCCCGCTGCGGCGTGCCCACCGCGCCACGGAAGTACTTGGTCGTCACGATGTTGGCCGCGTTGACCGACCACGCCTCGGGGAACTCGACGCCCCGCTGCTCAAAGTTGACCGACCCGTCGCGCCAGTTCGTCATGACGACGTCGCGGCGCTCCCACTGGATCTCGTCATACGGGTGCACACCGGGCTTAGTGAAGATCCGCTTCATCTTCAGTCCCTTACGCGGACGCTTACCCCCGCGCGCGACTGAACCGCTGGCCGTCTCCGTCATGACTCCCCCTTCTCCGCCTTCAACTGTTTGATCTCGGCTTCGAAGTCCGCCAGGCTCTCGAAACCGCGATATACCGATGCGAACCGCAGGTAGGCGACCTCGTCCAGCTCCCGCAGCGGACCGAGGATGGCCAGCCCCACCTCGTTGGAGGGGATCTCGGCCGCGCCCTTCGCCCTGATGGCCTCCTCCACCCGCTGCCCGAGCTGCGCCAGCGAGTCCTCGCTGACCGGCCGGCCCTGGCACGCGCGCCGCACGCCCGCGACCACCTTGTCCCGTGAGAACGGTTCCGTGACTCCGCTGCGTTTGCTCACCATGAGCAGTACGGTCTCCTGCGTGGTGAACCTGCGCCCGCACTCGGGGCAGGTGCGACGGCGCCGGATGGCCGCGCCGTCCTCCGTGGAGCGGCTGTCGATGACCCTGGTGTCAGGGTGGCGACAGAACGGACAGTGCACGCTTCTCGCCCTCCAAGGCCTGCGGCCACCACACACGCCCGGACCACCGTGACGGGACGCTCGCGCACGCTCCACGGCTACCCATGGAGCGTTCACAGAAAACACAAGGTGTGGTGAACTACATCGGTGTAACTACTAGATGTTGTGGTCCAACCGTAGAAGCGCGCGACCATGAACGCAAGTTGAGCGGGGCCATCCGACCGAAGTCGCTGATCAGCCCACTGTCCCCACCAGTCCCGGGCGTGTCGCCGGTGGATTGGTGATCTTCCTGCAGGTGAGAGCGTCACATCCGTTGCTTGGAGGCCCGGTCGTGAACAAACCTCACAAACGTACCCGACGAAACACCAGCCACTCACCACCTCTCCCACAACGCCCCACTCGCACCCGACCCCCACGCCTCTCGCCGCTTGTCCAACCATCCCCCGGCACACACGCCGCCGCCCACACCTGCAGCCCGCACCTGTAGCCCGTGGCCAGTGAGCCCTGGCCGAAGCCCGTGGCCGGTGAGCCGTGGCCGATGAGCCGACTGGCGCAGGCCGGGCGCTCGGCGACGTGTGACCCGGGCGTGTGGCCAAGGCTGCCTCACCTGAGCGGCCGTCACCGTATTGGTGCGTGCCGGTTTGTGGCTATCTGTCCGCGTTCCTGGTCCGCGTTCCCGGTCCGGTATCTGCCTGGCGAGGTGCCTGCGTGGCGGAATCCTTGCGCGGCGGGGTGCCTGCGCGGCGGAATCCTTGCGCGGCGGGGTGCCTGCGCGGCGGAATCCTTGCGCGGCGGAATCCTTGCGCGGCGGGGTGCCTGCGCAGGAGACGCGGTGCGCAAGAACGGGCACGCTGACGCACACCGACGCCGCCGCCACCCGCCACCCGCCGCAGCCGCAGCCGCAGCCGCAGCCGCAGCCGCCAAAGCTACTGGCGTGCTGTCTCGGGTGAACGCCAGTCCGTATCGCACTTGCTGCGGTGAACTGGTGCGGTTCGGGCAGCGATCAGCGTAAGGCGGTGGTGTCCTTTGGGACGTAGAGGCGGGTGTTCGGGTAAATGAGGGAGTCGGGCAGGCCGTTCAGCCGCTTGATCTCCGCCACGAGAGCGCCCGTGTCACCCTGCTGCGAGAGTGCGTCGGCGATCTTCCATAGTGTGTCCCCCTTGCGAACCTCGACCCACGGCAACCCGGCATGATCGGCCGTCACGACCTGCACCGCCGCATGCCCGGCGGCCCGCGTACCAAGCCAGAACCCGCCCAACGACAGCAACGCCATAACCACCACCAGCACGATCTTCCCTCTTCGGGTCAACCGAACGGGAGCGGCATCTCTTCCCCCGAGAGCCCTTCCTCGTCCGCCGAAACCGGACGTGGCCCTCCGACGCGAGGGAACGCCCGCTCCCCGGGCGGAAGGAGCGGCAGGAGCCCGGCGCGCGGAAGCGGGCGCGGCGGCGACTCGCCGCATGGAAGCTGAAGTGGCAGCGGACCGCCGTCGAAGTGCCGCCTGCCTCCGTGCAGAAGCGGCCGCTCGGCTTGCGGCAACGCCCGATGAACGCATCTTTCCCGCCACCCCCTTCCTCACGCGACCGGCTTTCTCTTGCTGCCCCCCATCCGCACCGGAGCCCTCTGCGCTAACGCCATCTGCACCAACGCCGTCTGCACGAAGGCCGTCTGCACGAAGGCCGTCTGCACGGATGCTGCCTGTACGGCCGCCCCCCGAACGGCTGTCCTCTCCCTCTGCACGAACGACCGCTCCCTCCGTACGGACGACCGCCGGGCGTGCGCCCCCCGCAGGGCCACCACCCGCACGGGTGTCGTCAGTACGGGTGCCGTCAGTGCGGTCCGCTTCAGAGCGTCCATCCCCCCTTCGACCCTTCTTGCCACGGCCCTTGGACCCCTGGGCCTTCTCCCCTTGCCTGGTGCCTCTCGCTCGGGATCTCCGGTCCGGGGAGGTGTCCTCGTCGCCGGCCGGTGCGGCCTTACCGCGTCTTGGTTGCGTGTGATCACGTTCTGATGGCGCGGTTTCGTCTGTCTCATCGGTTGCACGCGGTGACGGGACGAGGCGCAAATGGGATCTTCCACCATCACTCGAACGGGGCCCCAACCTCTTGCCGGAATTCCTTCGAGCCCCGGCCCCCGCACGCGTATTGTCGCCCCGTCGATCCTTACTCTGCGTGGCTTCGGCGATCAGTGTTAGCTGCTTGACGTCTTCGCTGGTCGTGTCCGTATTTGTGGGTGTTCGCATGGTTGACCTCCTGCCGTGTGGCCTGAGGAAAGGCCAAATAAAGATCAGCAAATCGAACACGGTGTCGATCGAACTCCCGTACGATGTTGTACACCACACTGGCGACAATTTCGAGGAAGACTCGAACAATTGTTTGAAGATGATCTTCAACAGCGATACGGTCGCTGTGTGCGACATCAGGACCACAGACCGGGAGGTTCGCCGGTGAGGCGGGCCGCCAGGCGAGGAGGAAGAGCATGACCGAGCGGGATGACGCAAACGGGGTCAGCGACCTCGCGGTGCGCCGGCGAGACTCCCTGGGCTTGACGCCCAGGCAGCGCAAGATCCTCGAAGTGATCCGCGACTCGGTACAACAGCGCGGATACCCGCCCTCCATGCGTGAGATCGGCGAGGCGGTGCAGCTGACGAGCACGTCCAGCGTGTCGCACCAGCTCACCGCGCTACAGCGCAAGGGCTACCTGCGTCGTGACCCTCACCGGCCGCGTGCGCTCGAGGTCCGCCTCCCGGGTGAGCCCGTGCTCTGGGTCGACCCCGACTCCACCGAGGTGGAGCCCACGGTCAACCGGCCCACTGCCGCCTACGTCCCACTCGTGGGCCGCATCGCCGCCGGTGGGCCGATCCTGGCCGAGGAGAGCGTCGAAGACGTCTTCGCCCTGCCCAAACAGCTCGTCGGTGAAGGCACCCTGTTCCTCCTGCAGGTCGCCGGTGACTCGATGATCGAGGCAGCCATCGCCGACGGCGACTGGGTGGTCGTACGTCAGCAGCCCGTGGCGGAGAGCGGCGACATCGTGGCCGCCATGATCGAGGGCGAGGCCACGGTCAAGACCTTCAAGCGTAAGGACGGCCACGTTTGGCTTGTCCCCCACAACCCCAACTACGAACCCATCCCTGGTGACGAGGCCAGCGTTCTGGGCAAGGTCGTAGCGGTCCTGCGCCGGTTGTAGCGGGGCCTGGGCAGGCTCGGGCGCGCGTCCAACCGCCCCGCGCCGCGTACCGGCGCGCGCCAGACAGACCGCCCACGGTGTTTCAAACGCACCCCCTCCGGGGTGCCAAAACGCATGTCCAGGGGGTTAGTGACTCGCCGCCGAGCGGATGCGGGCGTGTCCCTTCCTTCTGCACCGGTGCATAGATGGCCTCGCCGCCGAGCGGGCGCGGGTGGCCTGGGTTCCCTTCTGCACTGGTGCGTAGATGGCCTCCTTGCCGCCGAGCGGGCGCGGGACGGTGTACGCCGACACCACCACACGACAGAGCGTGGTGGCCACTTGACCAGCGGACCGTAAGCGTGGTCACCGTGGCAAGCGAGCCGCACCCGTGGTTACTGTGGCAAACAAGCCGCACCCATGATCACCGCAACAAGTGCGCCGTGGCCCCACATAACCGGCGAGCCGTTCCCTTGATCGCCATGACCAGCGGACCGTGACAGTGGCCCCCAAACGGGACGAACAAGGTGGTGGTTGGTCGGGTGGGGGCGTTACTCCAGGACGAAGCTGGCGTTTGCTCTGAAGGTGCTCGATCCGTCATTCTGCTCGATCCACACCTGCCCACCCCGATGCCGCACGAAGTACCCGGGGAAGTTGACCGATTCCAGGGACACCGTTCCGGTTCCCGCCAGCCCGGTCCTTCTGACGAAGCTGGCGTCCGCGTTGAACAGGGCGGACCCGTCCCGCCGTTCCACCCAGCCCTCATGGTTGCGATGTCGCAGGTAGTAGCCGGGGTAGTTGGTCGATTCCAGGGAGACCGTCCCCGACCCGGACAGGCCCGTCGCGAGCCGGAACTGTGAGTCCGCGAGCGGCGTCACGTTCGGCTCAAGCCGGGCGCGGAAATTCCAGTGCCGCACCGCCGCCCCGGGCGTGTCGTACGACAGCAGCCGCGCCGGCGTGAGCCCGTCGGGCACCGGGATGCCGAAGTCGGGTGTGCCGTCCGAGCGCCAGTACACCTTCTGCACCCGTGTGCGCCGGTTCGGGTCGTTCAGGGGATCGCCGGAGATGTCGCGGTAGCTGCGATCGTGGTAGACGAGGATGTCGCTCTGGCCGTCCTCAGAGGTCGTGAAGGAGTTGTGTCCCGGGCCGTACTGGCTGGTCGCGGCGTTGCCGGCGAAGACCGGGCTCTGGCTCTTCGTCCAGGACGACGCCTGCAGCGGGTCCGCCGAGGCCGAGGCGGTCAGCATGCCGAGGCAGTAGTTCGCGTCCGTCGCGCTGGCCGAGTACGTCAGGAAGAGCCGGCCGTTGCGTTGCAGCACGGACGGCCCTTCGGCGACCTTGTAGCCGCGTGTCTCCCAGGCCAGCGTCGGAACCGTCAGCCGGGTCGTCGCGCCGGTGATCGTCCATGGGTTTGTGCCCATCCGGGCGATGTACAGGTTGGAGTTCGTCGCGATGCCGGGCTCCTGCTGGGCCCAGAGCAGGTAGCGCACGCCGTTCGCGACGAACGTGGAGGCGTCGAGCGAGAAGGTGTCCCAGGGGGTGGTGATCCGGCCGCGTTCGGTCCAGGTGCCGGTCAGGGGGTTGGCGGAGGCGTTCTCCAGGACGTACATGCGGATGCGCCACACGTCGTCGGCGCGGCCGGCGGCGAAGTAGATGTACCACCTGCCGTTGATGAAGTGGATCTCCGGTGCCCAGATGTGCGCGCCCATCTCGCCGGTGGCGTGTTTGCGCCAGATGACACTCTCGGGGGCACTGGCCAGGCCCGCGATGGTGGTGGCGCGGCGCAGGACGATGCGGTCGTACTCGGGGGCGGTCGCGGTGAAGTAGTAGTAGCCGTCGGTGTGGCGGAAGATGTGCGGGTCGGCGCGCTGGGCGGCCACCGGGTTGCTGTACTGCACCGCCGGCGAGGCGTGCGCGGCGCCCGGTGACAGGAGGTTGGCGGTCACGGTGAGCAGCGTAGCCAGGAGGGTGAGGATCACCGCCCGGCGGAGGGTGGCGAGTGCGCCGGTACGCGAGGCGAGCGCGCTGCTACGCGAAGTGGGTGGGAGGTGTGCGGGCCTACGCAGGAGGTGTGCGGGCCTACGCAGGAGGTGTGCGGGCCTACGCAGGAGGTGTGCGGGCCTACGCAGGAGGTGTGCGGGCCTACGCAGGAGGTGTGCGGGACCAGGTGGGAGGTGCGAAGGGCTGGGCATGGGTGTCCTTCTGGTGGAAGGGCTGGGGGCGCCGTTTTGAAGAAAGAGGGTCAGGACAGGGGGGAGGTGATCGTGTACGAAGCGTCCGAGGCGAACACCGAGCCCGAAGCCCACAGGTCCAGCCGCAACTCGTAGTTGTAATGGCGCAGGTAGCGCCCTGGCAGGTTGTAGGACTCGAGCGAGATCGTCCCCCCACCCGCCAGCCCGCCCCGGCCACAGAACGTGGCGTCGCCCTTGAAGATCGCCGAGCCGTCGTCGCGTTGCAGGGCCAGCCGCATGTTGTAGTGCCGCAGGTAGTAACCGGGCTGGGTGGCCGACTGCAGGGAGTAACAACCGGCGTGAGCGAGCCCGGCCGTGACGGTGAAGGTGGCGGCCTGGCGGTCGGCGAGGGGGCTGGAGGCGGACAGCGGGTCGAGGTAGGCCAGGCCGCCGCGGTGGCGCAGGTACCGGTCGGGGAAGTTGGCCGAGCGCAGCGACCGGTTGCCAGTGGGGACGGCCGTCGTGTCGCCGGCGTCCTCGCGCAGCACGGTGAAGTGCCTGGCCGTCCCGGACAGGGCGGTCAGCTCGATCTTGGCCCCGAACGACGACAGGTTCGAGCTGTCGGCGTAGTAGTAACGTCCGCCGGTGTAGTTGTCGAAGTAGATCCGCCACCGGCCGTCGGGCAGCCGCGTCAGCGCCGGGCCCTCCAGGCCCGAGCCCCAGCCCGCCCAGTTCCCGGTGCCGGTGAACGTCCACGGCCCGGTGAGCGAGGTGGCGGTGGCGTGCTCGATGTACTTGGTCGTCTCGTTCTTCAGGAAGCTGTGGTAAGTCGAGCCGACCTTGACCAGGAAGCTGTCGATGTAGTTCGCCGGGATGCCCAGCGCCACCGGGGCGCTCCAGGCCGACAGGGCGCTGTTGGACGCGGTGATCCGGTACGGCCTGAACTGCCCGGCCGTGCCCGTCGTGGACGCCGAGAAGATCACGTGCACACTGCCGTCGCCGTCCTTGAACCACTCCGGCGCCCAGGTGCTGCCGGTGGCCCCGTTCAGCCCGACGGTCACGTTGCGCAGGAACGTCCAGCTCACGCTGTCGGCGCTGCGGGCGAAGCCGATGGTGTTGCCGGTCCAGTTGGTGGTGTAGACGAGGTAGTAGTAACCGTCGGTGTGCCGGATCACGCTCGGATCGCGGATCAGCCCGGAGGGCGGCGTGTAGGCGTTGGCCCGGATGAGGTTGTAGGCGGTGCCGTTGAAGGAGTCGTACACGTACATGTTGGATTCGCTGGCGTTGGTGAAGGCCGTCATCAAGTAGTGCGGCGCGGGTCCAGCCGCGTGCGCGGAGGGGGACGGCACCAGCACCAGGGCAGCGACGAGGAGCGCCGCGCAGGCTCTGAGAACGCTCCTAAGGCTCGAACGTGTACGCATCCAGCGGCCCTCCGCGGTGTTAGCGTTAACATCTCACCGCGTATGAAGCGGGAACGGTGAGAGCAGATGCGCGCATTCGTACCCCGGCGACGGACGACCCGTCAATCCCCGCCGAGCCGCGTTGCATCCCGTGTGCAGGATGACATGCCACAGGCCCCGTCAGCGGTCCCCGTAGAGCTTGTGCGCCGCCGTGATCGCATGGTCGGCGAAACCCAGCACGTCACTCCTGCGCTCGAACGGCGAGCCGTACAACGACCGCCGCGGCGTACCGAAATGATCCCCCAGCCCCGAGATCACCCCGACCGGCGTCGACACGGCGGTGTCCTGCTCGCGCAGGCGCAGCGCCTCGTTCACCACCCGGTGCCAGCGCTCGGGAAAGGCCGTCAGAGCGTGCCGCCCCGCCCCCGTCTTGGAGGTGATCTCGCCCGTCGCGATCGTGTAGTGCAACCGGGCGACCCCGGTGACCACCCACACGACGCCGTACCCGCCGAGGCACATCAGCCCCCACGGCGTGAACGGGCGGGAGGCGCGGGTGACCAGGCGGCGCCAGTAGAGGTCGAGGTTGCGGTCGGTCCAGGTGGCCAGGACGGCGGGATCGTTCCAGATCTTCAGCTCTTCGGGCTCGGGCCCCCGGCAGGTCACGCCGTGGCGGGCCAGCGTGTGCCAGGTGACGGGATCGACCCCGCCCCTGCGGTTGAGCCGCCCGGACCGCGCCCGTGGGCGTTCGCCCAGTTCGGTGGGGTCGCGCTGCAGGTCGTCGAAGGTGAGGTAGACGCCTTCGAAGGGATGGGCGCCGAGGCGGGTGTGGATACGCTCCAGCACCTCGGCCGCCGGCGGCTCGGCCGTCACGGCCACGAAGTCGACGTCGCTGGCTCCGGGCCGGTAGTCGCCCAGGGCCGCGGAGCCCTCCAGATAGAGCCCCGCCACCAGACCTGGAGCCTCCGCGTCGGCCACGGAGAGATAGGTCTCGACGATCGCGTCGATCTTCGGGTGGAGCGTCATGGCCGCCCAGCCTGCCACAGTCCTTGCCAGCGCCTCATCACATTCAAGGATCTTAGAATGGCCGAGTGAACGACGCATATACCCCTTTAAGCCTTAAATCCACGCATGATGGTCTTAAGTGGGCGGTGGTCGATCAGGATGTGATCCCCGCCTGGGTGGCCGACATGGATCTGCCCACCGCGCCGGCCGTGTCCGAGGTGCTGCGCCGGCGCGCCGACGGTGACCTGGGATATCCGGCCTGGCTGCTGGACCCGGCGGCCGGCCCGCTGGCAGAGGCGTTCGCCGAGCGCATGGCCGGAAAGTTCGGCTGGCAGGCCGACCCGGGGCTGGTGCGCCCGTTCAACGACCTCAACCAGGCCCTCCAGGTGCTCCTCCAGCTCTGGACCCGGCCGGGCGACGGCGTCGCGCTGCACGTGCCCGCCTACCACCCGTTCCTGGACACGCTGAGCGTCATGGATCGCCCGCTGCGCCCCATCCAGATGGAGCCGGACGGCGACACGTGGCGGTTCGAGGTGCCCGACCTCTCGGGCTGCCGGGTGCTCCTGCTGGTCAACCCGCACAACCCGACCGGCCGCGTCTTCACCAGGACCGAGCTGACCGAGTTGGCCGAGCACGCCGAACGCCACGACCTGCTGGTCATCGCGGACGAGATCCATGCCGATCTGGTCTACGAGCCGAACCGGCACATCCCGTTCGCCACGATCCTGCCCGAGCGCACGGTCACGATCACGTCCGCGACCAAGGCGTTCAACCTGGGCGGCATCCGGTGCTCGGTGGCCCACCTCGGCCACCGCGGCGTCCGCGAGGCGCTGGAGGCGCAGCCCCCCTTCGTGTACGGCTCCCCCAGCGTCTTCGGCGTCGAGGCGACGGTGGCGGCCTGGCGGCACGGTGACGACTGGCTGGCGCGGACGGTGGCACTCCTGGAGCGCAACCGGCACACGATCGCCGACCGCCTGCCGGACACGTTCCGCTACCGCGTCCCCGAGGCGACGTACCTGGCCTGGTTGCACGTGGGACGGCCCGGCATGGCCGAGGTGTTCGAGCGCGAGGCCAGGGTCCGGCTGAACGACGGCGCGGGCTTCGGCCCCGGCGGCGAGCACTGTGTCCGGCTCAACTTCGCCACCACCGAGGCCATACTCCAGGAGATCCTCAACCGCCTGGCCCGCGCCTACTGAAGCGGCGGCAGCTCCGGCGGAGTGGCCGCCGGGTGCTCGGCGAGTGCCGCCAGCGCCAGTTCGACGGCCTTGTCCAGCTGCGGATCACGCCCCGCCACCCGATCCTGGGGCGTGATCACCACTTCGACGTCGGGATCGACGCCGTAGTTCTCGACGTTCCACCCCGGCCCCTCGATCCAGTGGGAGTACCGGGGCTGGGTGACCACGGTGCCGTCGACCAGCGAGTAGCGATTGTCGATGCCGATCACCCCGCCCCACGTCCGCACGCCCACCAGCGGCCCGATCCCGCGGTTCTTGATGCCCGCGCTGACGATGTCGCCGTCGGACCCGGCGAACTCGTCCGCGATCGCGACCACGGGCCCGCGCGGCGAGTCGTCGGGGTAACGCATCGGGTTGTAGCCGCGCGCCAGCGCCCAGCCCGTGACCTTGCGCGACAACTTCTCCAGGACGAGCTCCGACAGGTGGCCGCCGCCGTTCTCCCGCACGTCCACGATCAGCCCGTCGAAGGCCATCTCGGTACGCAGGTCCCGGTGGAACTGCGCCCATCCGGCCGCCGCCATGTCGGGCACGTGCAGGTAGCCCAGTTTGCCGTCCGAGACCCGCCGGACGTAGGCGCGCCGGTCCTCCACCCAGTCGTGGTAGCGCAGTTGCATCTCGTCGGAGATCGGGCTGACCACCACCCGGCGCACGTCGCCGCCGGAGGCGTGCCGCACGGTCAGCTCGATGGGCTGGTTCGCGGTGCCGGACAGCAGGGCCAGCGGGCCGCGTACCGGATCGACCGGGCGTCCGCCGACCGCGAGGATCGCGTCGCCGGGGCGGACCGCGACGCCGGGAGCGAGCAGCGGCGAGCGGGCGTTGTGGTCGGAGGACTCGCCGGGCAGGATGCGCGCGACCCGCCACACGCCGTCGGCGTCCCTGGTCAGGTCTGCGCCGAGCAGGCCCTGGCGGCGGCGGGGGTCGGTGCCAGGCCCGTTGCCGTAGGCGTAGGCGTGCGAGGTGCCCAGCTCGCCCTGCGTCTCCCAGAGCAGGTCGACCAGCTCCGAGTGCGAGCCGATCCGTTCGACCAGCGGCTCGTAGCGGTCGAGCACGCCCTGCCAGTCCACGCCGTTCATGTCGGCGCGCCAGAAGTGGTCGCGCATGAGCCGCCCCGCCTCGCGGAAGCTCTGCCGCCATTCGGCCACCGGCTCGATCTGCACGGTGATCCGGTCGAGGTCGATGGACACGACGTCGTCGCCCTCGCCCGCGGCGCGGGTCTGCAGGCCGTTCTTGCCGTTGAGCACGAGCCTGGAGCCGTCGCCGCTGACCTCGAACGTGCGGATCTCCCTGCACAGCTCGGCCTTGGCGCGCTTCTTGAGGTCGTAGCGTTCCAGCACGACGTCAGCGCTCTGCTCGCTGCCGTCGCCGAGACGGCCCGAGATCGGGTAGCGCAACCACAACAACGCGTCCTTGGCGGCACGCAGGTTGCCGTAGTGCCCGGCCGGCACCGGCACGGGCACCAGGCGGGCGAAGATCCCGTCGGGATCGACCTGGGTACGCGGCGGCTCGTCGTCCTTGTCCTTCTTGTCCCCCTTCGCCGGGCTGTCGTCCTCCCCGTTGAACCCGCGCCCCTGCAGGGAGGGGTCGAACGGGGACGGCGTGGCGGCCTGCAGCGGCACGATGTACGGCCGGCACCCGGCGGGAAAGGCCAGGTCGAACACGTGGGTGTCGTAAACAGGGTCGAACGTGCGCACCGACAGGAACGCCAGGTGCTTGCCGTCCTTGGTGAACACCGGGTCGTAGTCCACGAATCGCACGGGCGTCACCTCGACCACCGAGGTGCCGTCCACCCGCCCGATCCTGATCTGGGTCAGCCGCTGCTCGTGCGGGTGCTCCCAGGCCAGCCAGCCGGAGTCGGGCGAGAACGCCAGCCCGCTGACGTCTCCCTGCGTGCTGCGGTCCAACTCACGGACGTTCTCCGAGTCCAGATCCACGACCAGCAGCCGCCCGTCGTGCGTGGCCACGGCCACGTGCTTGCCGTCGGGCGCGGCGACCAGTTCGAGCACCCGGCCGAGTTGCCCGGCGGCCAGCGTCCTGACCTCGCTGCCGGGGGTGCCGATCTCCAGCGCCTCCTCGCCGCCGGCGTCGGACACCCACACGGCCTTGCCGTCGGCGTCGAGCACCTGCGGCAGCCGTACGCGCACGCCCGGCTCGGCCCGCAGCACCCCGGCGGGCCCGTCGCGGTGGGTCACCCAGTGCGCGGTCCCGCGGATCTCGACCGCGCTGGCCCGCCCGGTCTTGTCCGGCGAGAAGGCGCCCGCCCGCAGCGGCGCCGGCCGACTGGCCCGCCCCGGCCGCGGACCGCCCAGCCGCACGTCCAGCCGGTACGGCTCGGCGTCCAGGCTCTCCAGCAGCCACAGGTCACCGGCGTGAACGTAGATCACCCGCTCGCCGTCGCCGGCCGCCTGGCGGGCGTAGAACTGCTCGTGGGAGCTGTGCTTACGCAGGTCGGAGCCGTCGGGCAGGGCGGAGTAGAGGTTGCCGACGCCGTCCTCGTCGGACAGGAACACGATCCGGTCCCCGACCCAGCTCACCGACCAGTACTGCGCGGCGCTGTCGCCGAACAGCCGGGCGAACTCCCCGTCGCCCTCGGCGTCCACCCAGATCTTGCCCGCCGTGCCGCCGCGGTACCGCTTCCACTGGGAGGGCTCGCGCCACATCGACGACACGGTCGCGACCCGCGCGCCGCTGCGCGCCACGTCGCTCACCCACCCGTAGGGCAGCCGCGTCGCGCCGCTGCCGTCGAGCGGCACGGCGAAGGCCCAGCGCCGCGCGTCCATGCCCTGCCCGGTCGAGCTGATCGCGAGCACGTCACCGTCGCCGGTCCAGCCGCGGACCGAGGTGGCGGAGTCGCCCCAGTAGGTCAGCCGTTCGCCCTCCGCGCCGTCGATCTCGGCCGAGAACACCTCGGGGGCCCCTTCTCTGGTGCCGGTCCAGGCGATGCGCCCGCCGTCGGGCGAGAATCTCGGGTACGAGACGGGTACGCGCTCGGCGGTGAACCGCCAGGCCCTTCCGCCGGTCAGTGGTGCCAGCCAGACGTCGTCGTCGGCGACGAAGGTGACCAGGTCACCATGCAGGTGCGGGTATCTCAGGTATGCGCCGTTTGCCACACGTGCACATTAAACCGCGCCGCCAAGCGGGACCCAAGAATTCCTCCGCCAGCGGACGTGCGATGTCCCGGAAATGACCAGGTCGGCGATGTCGCGGCATGGGCGGGGAAGAAGCCTTTCACACCACTTGTGAGGAAAAATGAGGATCTTCGCGCGTGTGCACCAGATGCCGCCCCGCCTGGCCGCGGCCGCCATCATCCTGGACTCCGGGTTCGGCAAGGCGACCGCCGACGAGCAGAGCGCCGCGGCCCTGCACGGCCTGACCACCGGCACGTATCCGTTCCTGCGCCGGGTGGACCCCTCCGCCTTCGTCCGGCTGCTGTCGAAGGGGGAGATCGCCCTCGGGGTGGCCCTGCTGACGCCGTTCGTGCCGTCGCTGCTGGCGGGGGCGGCGCTGACGGGGTTCGCGGCGGGGTTGCTCGGCCTGTATCTCAGGACGCCGGGGATGCGCGAGGAGGGCAGCCTGCGGCCGACCAAGCAGGGCCTGGACATCGCCAAGGACGTCTGGCTGCTGGGCATCGGAGTGGGCCTGATCGTCGAGGAGTGGCGCGCCCGCGACCAACATTGATCTTCCGGCTCCGCCCGCTAACCCGGGCAAAGCCGGGTAGCCGTGACGCATGGTACAAATCGGCTACACCTTGATGTCCGAACAGACCCCGGCGCGCGAACTGGTCGACTACGCCGCCGCGGCCGAACGGCTCGGCTTCGACTACGCCGTGATCTCCGACCACTATTTCCCGTGGATCGAGGAGATGGGTCACTCTCCCTACTGCTGGTCGGTGCTCGGGGCGGCGGCCCAGGTCACCGAGCGGCTGCCGCTCATGACGTACGTGACCTGCCCCATCATGCGATACCACCCGGCGGTGGTGGCGCAGAAGGCCGCCACGATGGGCGTGCTCAGCGAGGGCAGGTTCACGCTGGGACTCGGCGCGGGCGAGAACCTCAACGAGCACGTGGTCGGCCAGGGCTGGCCGCCCGTGGACACCAGGCACCGGATGTTCGCCGAGGCCATCCAGATCATCAAGAAGCTGTTCAGCGGCGAGTACGTCACCCACCAGGGCGAGTTCTACGACGTCGACTCGGCCAAGTTGTACGACCTGCCGGAGCGGCCCGTGCCCCTGGCCATCGCCGCCTCGGGCGGTCGGTCGGCCGAACTGGCCGCCGAGTACGGCGACGTGCTGGTCATCAACGAACCGATGCCGGACGTGGTGCGGCAGTTCAACGCCGCGGGCGGCCAGGGCAAACCGGTTTACGGCCAGTTGCCGATCGCCTACGACACCGACGCCGGGGCCGCCAGGAAGCGTGCCCACGAATTGTGGCGCTGGGCGGCCGTCGGCGGCTGGAAGGTCATGGCCGAGTTGCCGGGACCGGTGAACTTCGCCGCCGCCGCAGGCACGGTGCGGCCCGAGGACGTGGCCGAGAGCGTGCCGTGCGGCGACGACGTGGACGCCGTCGTCCAGGGCGTCAAGAAGTACGCCGAGGCGGGCTACACCCACGTGGCGCTCGTCCAGATCGGCCACGACCGGCAGCAGCCCTTCTTCGACTGGGCGGAGAGGGAGCTGCTGCCGGCCCTGCGCGACCTGTGATCAGGGGACGATGTTGACCAGCTTGGGCGCCCTGACGATCACCTTGCGGGGCGTGCCCTGCAGGTAGGGGGCGATCTTGTCGGAGGCCAGGGCCAGTGCCCGCAGGTCGCCCTCGCTGATGTCGGGCGAGACCTCCAGCCGGTCGCGCACCTTGCCCGCCACCTGCACCACGCACGTGATCGACTCCTGCACCAGCAGCGCGGGATCGGCCACCGGCCAGCCGCCGAACGCCACGGACCCGGTGCGGCCCAGCCGCTCCCAGCCCTCCTCGGCGGTGTAGGGGGCCACCAGCGACAGCAGGATCGCCAGCGTCTCGGCGGCCTCGCGCACGGCCGGGTCGGCGGCGCCGGGGCCGGAGTCGATGGCCTTGCGCGCGGCGGAGGTCAGCTCCATCATCCGCGCCACCGCCACGTTGAAGCGCTGGGACTCCACCAGCTTGGTGGCCTCGTCGATCGTGTGGTGGGTCACCTTGCGCAGCTCGACGTCGCCGCGCTCGAACGGCACGCCGGGCGGGCTGCTCACCTCCGACATCACCCGCAGCACGCGGGCCAGGAACTTCTGCGAGGCCGCCGGCGAGACGTCGGCCCAGTCGATGTCGTCCTCCGGCGGCCCGGCGAAGATCATCGTCAGGCGTACGGCGTCCACCCCGAAGTCGTCGATCTGCTGGCCCAGGTCCACGCCGTTGCCCAGGGACTTCGACATGGCCTTGCCGCCGTTGATCACCTGCCCCTGGTTCAGCATGCGCAGGAACGGCTCGGTGAAGTCCAGCATGCCCATGTCGTGCAGGACCTTGGTGAAGAAGCGGGAGTACAGCAGGTGCAGCACCGCGTGCTCGATGCCGCCGACGTACTGGTCGATCGGGCCCCACTTGCGTACCTGCTCGGGGTCGAACGGCCCGTCGGTGTAGCCGGGCGAGCAGTAACGCAGGAAGTACCAGGACGAGTCGACGAACGTGTCCATCGTGTCGGTGTCGCGCTTGGCCGGCCCCGAGCACTTGGGGCAGGCGACGTTGACCCACTCGGTGGCGCTGGCCAGCGGGGAGACCCCCTTGGGCGCCAGCGCCTCGCCGCGCATGTCGGGCAGCGTGACCGGCAGCTGATCGTCGGGGACGGGCACCTCGCCGCAGTCGGGGCAGTGGATGATCGGGATCGGCGTGCCCCAGAACCGCTGCCGTGACAGCAGCCAGTCGCGCAGCCGGAAGTTGATCGCGCCCGCGCCCCTGCCCTCGACCTCCAGCACCTCAATGATCTTGGCGATGGCCTCGGCCTTGGCCAGGCCGTCCAGCGGGCCGGAGTTGACCAGCAGGCCCTCGCCGGGCGTGGCCTCGCCGGTCTCGCCCGGGTCGGCCAGGCCGGTGTGCACGACGACCTTCACCGGCAGGTCGAACTTGCGGGCGAAGTCCAGGTCGCGCTGGTCGTGCGCGGGCACGGCCATGATGGCGCCGTGGCCGTAGTCGGACAGCACGTAGTCGGCCGTCCAGACCGGGATGCGCTCGCCGTTGACCGGGTTGATCGCGTAGCGGCCCAGGAAGACGCCGGTCTTCTCCTTGTCGGTGGCCAGCCGCTCGATGTCGCTCAGCTTGGCGACCTCGGCGCGGTAGGCCTCGAAGGCCGGGCGCTGCTCGTCGGTGACGATCTCGTCGGCCAGCGCCGCGTCGGCGGCGACCACGAAGAACGTCGCGCCGTACAGGGTGTCGGGGCGCGTGGTGTAGACGTGGACCGGCTCCTCGCGGCCCTCGATCTCGAACAGCACGTCGGCGCCCTCGGAGCGGCCGATCCAGTTGCGCTGCATGGTCAGCAGCCGCTCGGGCCAGCCGGTCAGCTGTTCCATGTCGTCCAGCAGGCGCTGCGCGTAGTCAGTGATCTTGAAGTACCACTGCGTCAGCTCGCGGCGTACGACGTCGGCGCCGCAGCGCTCGCACTTGCCGGCCACGACCTGCTCGTTGGCCAGCACCGTCTGGTCGTTGGGGCACCAGTTGACCAGGCCGCCCTTGCGGTAGGCCAGGCCGCGCTCGAAGAAGCGGATGAACAGCCACTGGTTCCAGCGGTAGTAGTCGGGATCACTGGTGTGCAGGCGACGCGACCAGTCGAAGGCGATCCCGTAACGTCCGAACGAGGTGGCCTGCGTCTCGATGTTGGCGTAGGTCCACTCGGCCGGGTGCGCGTTGCGCTTGATCGCGGCGTTCTCCGCGGGCAGGCCGAAGGAGTCCCAGCCGATCGGATGCAGGACGTTGTAGCCCTTCTGCATCCAGTAACGCGCGACGACGTCGCCGATGGCGAACACCTCGCCATGGCCCATGTGCAGGTCGCCGGACGGGTAGGGGAACATGTCGAGCATGTAGCGGCGCTCGCGGGTGTCCGCGGCGTCCTCGCTCGCTCGGAAGGTCTCCTGCTCCTCCCATCGCTGCTGCCACTTGGCCTGCAGCGCCTGCGGATCGTACTCACTCACGGCTACTGTCCTTCTGGCTTGATTCGGACCCATAAGAAAACCCCTCGTGCACACAACGAGGGGCGGAGCCGCGACGGCGAGATCTTCAGGGCCGTCGCGGCCCGCTAAGAAGCAGGGTCGCGGAACGCATGTGTCAAGCCTAGCGCACCTCTTAGACGGAACGCAGGTGGACGATCGAGGTCCATGGGCACAATGGAGGCTTCAGGTCCGGTGAGACCTGATGGTGATGTATCCGTTGTGACCTCATTCGTCCCAGAAGAATAGCCTTATCGCCGTGGTATACCCAGCTGAGCCAGATCGACCGAGGAGCGACCTGCCCATGCAGGATCCGCCCACGGATCCGCATGGCTTCGCTCGTTTCGCTGCGGAACCACCTACATCTCCTGGAAAATCCCATGAGATCATGCGTGAGACGTCAAATCCGGATATAACGGGACATCCGGACACAACCTCGGGAGGGCCGGCCGCAATGGCAACGGAGAATTCCGGACCTCATCTGCCATCCTCCTGGCCGGATGCACCACGTCGCGACCCCTCCCCCGCCTGGGCCGACGCCACCTCCGCCGAGGTTCCCACCTCCTGGCCGGAGACGCCGAAGCCGGCCCGCGACGAGCCGGCCTGGCCGGAGCCGCCGCGTACGGACCCATCCTGGCCCGAGCCGCCCGGCGCCGCCCGCCCCGACGCGGCCGGCGGCCCCGCCTCGTGGCCGGACTCCGCATCACACCCGTCCTGGCCGGATTCCGCATCACACCCGTCCTGGCCGGATCCGGCCCCGCAGGGTTCGGTACGGCCCGACGTGCCGCGCCCGCACGACTCCCGTCAGGACGTGCCGATGCCGTGGTCGGACTCCTCCCCCTCGGTCGTGCCGACGTCCTGGCCCGACAGTTCTCCTGGGGACGTGCCCATCTCCTGGCCCGACGCGCCGCCGCCGCAGAGCCCCGCGGGCACCTCCGGCTGGCCGGAGGTGTCCTCCAAGGGCGCCCCGCCGCCGTCCTCGCCCCCGCAACACTCCTCCCCGTCGCTCCCGCCGCTCCCGTCGGCGCAGCATTCCTCCCCCTCGCTCCCCTCCCCGCAGGCGCCGGTTCCCGATCCGGTCCCCGCGTGGGAGCAGCCGCCCGCCCCCGCGCCCGGCGCCTGGTCGAACCTGGCCGACGCCGCGCCCTGGCCGCCGGCCGAGGCGCCCGCCGAGCGCACCACGGCCTACAACAACCCGAACCCGCCCGCCGAGCGGCCCGCGGTCTACAACGACCCCAATCCCCCAGCCGAGCGACCCGCGGTCTACAACGACCCCAATCCGCCCGCCGAGCGCACGATGGTCTACAACGACCCGAACCCCCCGGCCGACGCCCCGCCCCGGGACGTACCGCCGCACCGGGACGCGCCGCCTGCCCAGTCCCACCCGGCCGACGAACGTACGGTCACTTATGCCCAGCACAAAGAGAGCCTCCTCAACGATCGCGCGGTGCCCTCAAGCCCCATGAACTCCCCCCACCCGGACGCACCCCCCAACGCCGGCCAGCCTCCCCGTCCCGGCGGCAAGCTGAGCCGCGACCCCTCCGACCCCGAGAACCGGTTCGTCACGGCCGGCCAGATCAGCGGCTCCCGCACCCCGCCGCCCGAGCGCCAGCAGGAGCTCTGGAACACCGTCTTCGGCGACAACTACCAGGCCATGGGCGAGCGTGACCCCCTCGACGAAGAGGAGGGGTCGGGCAAGCCCGTCTGGATCTACGCGCTCGGCGGCTCGGTCGGGATCGCGCTGGTCGCCGCGGTGTTGTGGGCGTTCCTGTGGGGCCCGCTGGCCGGCGAGGCGCCGTCGAGCGCCAACGTCGCGGGCGAGAAGCCCACGAGCGCGCCCCCGACGCCCCCCAAGAAGACCTCGACCTCGATCGGCGCGCTGCCCAGGTACCCCGGCAAGGCCTCGCCCGTCATCGGCCGGGTGCCCGACGCCGCCGCCGGCATCTCGATGCCGCGCCTGGGCGGCAACTGGCAGCTCGACCAGCGCGCCACGGTCAAGGGCACCTACGGCTTCGACACCCGCCAGTACATCCAGGTGGCGCCGGACAGGTACGCCCAGGTCATGTCGGCGCCGCTGTCGCAGCGGCTGTCCTCCTACTACGAGGCCGACGACCTGGAGCCGGCCATCAAGCAGGTGGTGCTGAGCGCCCGCAGGAGCTTCTTCCCCCCGGACAACAAGGTACGCAAGATCGCCCAGCAGCCGATCAAGGTGGGCGACCAGACGGGGCGGCTGATCGCGTACTCGCTGACCTCCAAGACCGAGAAGGCCACGATCGTGACGATGGCCGTCAACACGGGCGCCGAGGTCCCGGCCATCGTCTACATGTCGATCCCGGCCGAGAGCAAGAAGCTGCTGCCCGACATTCGCGTGGTGATGAACCAGCTCAAGCTCAGCGCCCAGTAGCCGTCAGAACGTGCACTCCATGTGCTTGATGCCGTTGATGAAGCTGGAGTGCAGGCGGTCCGGCCTGCCGCCCTCGATGGCGGGCACGCGGCGCAGCAGCTCGCGGAACATCACCGTGATCTCCCGCCTGGCCAGGTGGGCGCCGAGGCAGAAGTGCGGGCCGGGACCGCCGTAGCCGACGTGCGGGTTGGGGTGGCGGGTGATGTCGAAGCGCAGCGGGTCGGCGAACACGGCCTCGTCCCTGTTGGCCGACCAGTAGAACAGCACGGCCTTCTGACCCTTGCGGTAGAGGTGCCCGTTCATCTCGAAGTCCCTGGTGACCTTGCGGCGCATGAAGTTCACCGGGGAGGCCAGCCGGACGATCTCCTCCACGGCACCGGGCGCGTGGCCGTCGATGTCCTCCAGCCAGAGGGCGCGCTGGTCGGGGTTCTTGGTGAGCAGCCGCAGGCCGTAGGAGATGGCGTTGCGGGTGGTCTCGTTGCCGGCCACGACCAGCAGGATGAAGAACGAGCCCAGCTCCTGCATGGTCAGCCGCTCGCCGTCGATGTTGGCGTTGACCAGGGACGAGGTCAGGTCGCCCGTGGGGTTGTCGGCGCGGTGCCCGGCCAGGTCCTGCACGAGTTGCTGCAGCTCCATGCCGGCGTTGAGCAGCCGCTCGGCGAGCTGTTCGAGGTCGTCGCCGGTGTACTCGGGGTCGAAGCCGCCCAGGATGATGTTCGAGCGGTCGAAGACGAACCGGTAGTCGCGCTCGGGGATGCCCATCATGTCGCAGATGATCTTCAGCGGCAGGCGCGCGGCCACCTCGGTCACGAAGTCGCAGCCGGGCCCCTTGGCCAGCAGGTCGTCCACGATGCCGACGGCGGCCGACTCCACGTCCGCCTCGAACTGCTTGATCATCTTGGGCGTGAACGCCCGCGAGACGATCCTGCGCAGCCGGGCGTGACGGGGGTCGTCCATGTTGATCATGGAGCCGAAGTACTCGGCGAACTCCGCGGGCATGTCCGGGATGTTCGTCGCGCCTCCGTCGCCGGAGCAGAAGACCTCGGGGTTGCGGCTGGCCTCCAGGATGTCGGCATGCCTGGCCAGGGCGTAGTAGCCCGGGCCCTTGGGCATGTACGACATTTCCATCTCTTCGAAGAAGGCCGGCGTCTCGCGCGCCCGTAGCCGCGCGAACGCCTTCTCGCGCTCGCTCATGGGCTGGGCCCAGAAGTCGCGCTCCGACAGGTCGAAGTCCAGGACGCTCATGAGGCCATCATTGAAACAAGCGGCCACTTACGTCAATGGGTTGGACGTACGCCGTACGTACGAATCAGCGGAGCCAGTCGAGGATGAGCCGGTTGACCTCGGCGGGCCGTTCCAGGTGCAGGAAGTGCCCGGCGCCCGCGACCTGCTCGAACCGCGAGCCTCCCGGCAGGTGGTTCAGGGCGTCCTTGACCAGATCGGCGCTGATGCAGCCGTCCTGGGCGCCGTGCAGGTAGAGGACGGGGGCGGTCACGGTGTTCTCGACGGCCGGGTGGCGGCCGGAGGGCGGCGTGGTGCCCAGCATGGCCCGGTAGTAGCCGATGGCCGCGCTCAGGTTGGCCGGGTCGCCGATGCTGCCACGGACGAACTCCACATCCTGGCCCGCGTCGTAGCCGGGTGACCAGTCGCGCCACAGGCCCTCGATGAAGCCGGGCGCGGCGGCGGCAGACTCGGCCAGCGCCGTCTGGAAGAGGAAGATGTAGAACGAGCGCTTGAGCTGCTCGTACTCCGCGAAGACGTTCGCCAGCGAGCCGGGTGGCGGCACCGCGAGCGTCACGGCCCTGCGGAAACGATCGGCCGTGGCGTAGGCCGGGAAGGAGCCCCAGTCGTGGCCGATGACCACGGCGTCCGCGTCGCCGCCCAGTTCCTCGTGCAGCGCGCGCACGTCGGCGACCAGGGCGGCGGTCTCGTACGCGCCGTCGGCCGGGATCTCGGTGGGCGCGTAGCCGCGCATGAACGGCGCGACCGCGCGGTAGCCGCGCTCGGCCAGTGCCGGCATCAGGTGCCGCCAGGTGTGCGCGGTGTCGGGAAAGCCGTGCAGGCACAACGCCAGCGGCCCCTCGCCCAACGTCAGATACGCGAACTCCACCCCATTGGCGTGGATAGTCCTGATCTCCATGCCTGCGAAACCTAGCACGCCGCCTCCTGGCCGCACGGGTAGTACGGAAAGCTCAGAACGCCCACCGCTGGTGCTTGACGCCGTTGATGAAGTTGGACAGCAGGAAGTCGGGCTCCCCCACCGTCCTGACGTCAGGCAGCCGGGTGAACAACTCGCGGAACATCACGGTCATCTCCCTGCGCGCCAGGTGAGCGCCCAGGCAGTAGTGCGGCCCCGGACCGCCGAAGCCGACGTGCGGGTTGGGGTCGCGGCCGATGTCGAACGCGTCCGGGTCGTCGAACACCGACTCGTCGCGGTTGGCGGAGTTGTAGAAGAGCAGCACCTTGTCGCCCTTCTTGTACGCCGTGCCGTTCATCTCATGGTCCCGCGTCAGCGTGCGGCGGAACTGGATCACCGGCGTCGCGTAACGGACGATCTCGTCGCAGGCCCCGACGATGCGGCCGTCGAAGTCCGCCAGCAGCCGCGCCCGCTGCTCGGGGTGGTCGGTGAAGAGCTTGAGCCCGTACGCGACCGCGTTGCGCGTGGTCTCGCTGCCCGCCACCACCAGCAGGATGAAGAACGAGCCCAGTTGTTGCGAGGTGAGCCGCTCCTCGCCGTTGACCAGGAGGCTGACCAGGTCGCCGGTGGGCCTCCTGCGCCGCTCGTCGCCCAGGCGGGCGGCCAGCCGGTTGAGCGAGTAGCCGGCGTGCAGCAGCCTGGCCAGGCCGCGGGCGACGTTGAGGCGGTTGAAGTCGGGCGAGATGCCGGTGTACTCGGCGTCGGCGTTGCCGAGGATGACGTTGGTCCGCCGCAACACCATGTCATGAAATTTCGCCGGAATCCCCATCATGTCGCAGATGACCCGTACGGGCAGCTTGGCGGCCACCTGCGTGACGAAGTCCCCCGGCCCCTCCTCGATCGCCCGGTCCACGATCTCCTCGGCGGCCCGCGCCAGATCCTCCTCCATCTTCGACAGGATGCGCGGCGTGAACGCCCGCGAGACGATCCTGCGCAGCCTGGCGTGGCGGGGGTCGTCCATGTTGATCATCGAGCCGAAGTAGACGCTCAGCCAGCGCGGCATGTCGGGGATGCTGTTGGAGCACGGCTCGCTGCTGAACACGGCCGCGTTCCTGCTGGCCTCGGTCACATCGGCGTGGCTGACCAGGGCGTAGTAGCCGGGGCCGCCGCCGATGAACGGCACGGCCTGCTCCGGCACGAACATCGGGCGGCCCCGCGCGCGCAACTCGCGGAAGGCCGCCATGCGCTCGGACTGCGACCGTCCCCAGAACGGGATCTGCGACAGGTCGAGATCGGCGGGCAAGGTCATACCCAGGAGCCTACGCAAGTGTCCACTTACGTCAAGGCCCGCCGGGCCTGATCAGGCCAGTCAGGACTTGCCCGACCTGACCAGATCACCTCAAGGCTTGCTCGACCTGACCAGATCACTTCAAGGCTTGCCCGACCCGGCCAGATCACCTCAAGGCTTGCTCGACCTGATCAGGTCGGCCCCCTTCTCGCCGATCATGACGGCGGGGGCGTGCGTGTGGCCGCGGTTGAGCGTCGGCATGATGGACACGTCCACCACCCGCAGCCCCTCGACGCCGCGCACGCGCAGCTCGGGGTCCACGACGGAGTTCTCGTCCACGCCCATGCGGCAGCTGCCGGCCGGGTGGTAGAGGGTCTCGCCGCGCTCGCGCGCCCACCGGGCCAGCTCCTCGTCGCTCTCCGGCGCCCAGTACGGCGCCATCGGCCCTCCCGCGTACGGCTTCATCGCGGTGGTGGCGAACACGTGCTTGGCCGCCTTCAGCCCCGCGACCATGCGCCTGACGTCGGCCTCAGCGGTCAGGTAACCGGGGTCGATCACCACGTCCCTGCCGCTCAGCCCGATCCTGCCGCGGCTCTCCGGCTGCAGCAGCACGACCCCGACGGTCAGGCCGTGGCCGGTCGGCGGGGTGAGGCCGTGGTCGACGAAGGGCGCGGGCGCGAAGATCAGCTCGATGTCGGGCGCGGGCTCCTCGTCGGTGGTCCTGATGAACGCGACGGCCTCGCCGACGTTCGTGGTGAGCATGCCGGAGCGCAGCACGATGTAACGCAGCAGGTTCAGAATCGACTCGGCCTTGGTCAGCGTCACCGGCTGCTTGCACTCGACGAACACGCCGCTGGAGAGGTGGTCCTGGAGGTTCTTGCCGACCTCGGGCAAGTCGTGCACGATCGGCACGCCCGCGTCGCGCAGCTCGTCGGCCGCGCCCACGCCTGAGCGCATGAGCAGGTACGGCGAGCCGATCGCCCCCGCCGCCAGGACGACCTCCATCCTGGCCCTGATCGGGGCGCCGCCGCTGTGCTCGATGCCCGTCGCGCGCCTGCCGTCGAACGTCACCTTGTCCACGGTGGTGTCGGTGATCACGTGCAGGTTGGGCCGCGAGGCCGCCGGGCGCAGGTAGGCGTCGGCGGAGCTCCACCGCCTGCCGCGGTTCTGGGTGACCGGGGTCGGGCAGTAGCCCTCGTTGGAGCGGCCGTTCAGCTCCTTGAGCCGGGTGTAGCCCAGCTCCTCGCACGCCTGGAGGAACGCGGCGGTGGTGACGTTGGGGCTGCGCAGCTCGGAGACGTAGAGGGGGCCGGTCGTGCCGTAGACACCGCCCACGTTCGAGCCGACGCGGCGCTCGGCATTGGTGAAGTAGGGCAGCACGTCGTCGTAGGTCCAGCCGGGAATTCCCCACTGGTCGTAGTCCTGCTGGCAGCCGCGCACGTACATCTGGGCGTTCATCGACGACGAGCCGCCCAGCACCCTGCCCCTGGGCCAGTACAACTCGCGGCCGGACATCTCGCTCTGTTTGGAGGTGGTGTAATTCCAGTCGTACTCGGTTTTGAAGAGTTTCTTGAATCCGGCGGGCATGCGGATCTCGAGCTTGTCGTCCTTGCCGCCCGCCTCGATTAGCGCCACCGATATACCGGGGTCTTCCGAGAGCCTGTTGGCCAGCACGCAGCCCGCCGAGCCCGCCCCGACGATCACATAGTCGTAGTCCATGGCAACCCCTCCAAGGGGTAAGTAACTTCCTACTTGCTTACTTCACCGGGGGCTTGCACGTCCATATGCACTTGTGACCTGAGTTACCTACCAGTCGGTATGCCGATACTGCGAAGATGACGCGAAGCCGTTCTATGAGGGAGGAAGGCGTCATGCTCAACCTGTCGATCGTCCTGGAGGACAGCGCCAGGAACACCCCGGACCAGACCGCGATCGTCTTCAACGACATGCGGCTGCCGTACTCCATGATCGACACCGTAGCGAACCAGGTGGCGAATCTGCTGGTGACACGCGGTATCGGCAAGGGTGACAAGGTCGCGCTGGCCTGTCCCAACCTGCCGTACTTCCCGTTCGTGTACTACGGCATCCTGAAGGCCGGCGCCACGGTGGTGCCGCTGAACGTCCTCCTCCAGTCGCGCGAGATCGCGTACCACCTCGACGACAGCGACGCCAAGGCGCTGTTCTGCTTCGAGGGCACGCCCGAACTGCCGCTCGGCGAGCGCGGCAAGGCCGGCTTCGAGGCCGCCGAGCGCTGCGAGCAGTTCATCGTGCTGCCCGCGACGGCGCTGGCCACCGAGTCGGAGTACGGCGAGTCGTTCTGGGCCGCGCTCGGCGGGATGGCGAGCGAGTTCGAGACCGTGCAGACCTCGCCCGACGACACCGCGGTGATCCTCTACACCTCCGGCACCACGGGCCAGCCCAAGGGCGCCGAGCTCACCCACCAGAACATGCTGATGAACGCCATCATCAGCGACCGGATGTTCCCCCGCACCGAGGGCGGCGACACCTACCTGGCGGTCCTGCCGCTGTTCCACTCCTTCGGCCAGACGACCGTTCTGAACACCGGCTTCCTGCGCGGCGCCACGGTCGTGCTGCTGCCGCGCTTCGAGCCGGGCGACGCGCTGGGCCTCATCGCCAAGGAGAACGTGACGTTCTTCGCCGGCGTGCCCACGATGTACTGGGCGATGCTCTCGAAGATCCACGCCGAGGGCGCGGAGGTGCCGGGCTCGCTCAAAGTGGCCGTCTCCGGTGGCGCGGCGGCCCCGGTCGAGGTGCTCAAGGACTTCGAGCAGACGTTCGGCGTGGGCATCCTGGAGGGGTACGGGCTGTCGGAGACCGCGCCGGTGGCCTGCTTCAACCAGCCGGAACGGCCCAGCAAGCCCGGCACGATCGGCACCCCGATCTGGGGCGTGGAGATGAAGCTCGTCGATGGCGACTGGAAGACGGTCGAGGGCGAGGGTCCCGGCGAGATCGCCATCCGCGGGCACAACATCATGAAGGGTTACTACGGCCGCGCCGAGGCCACGGCGGAGGTCATGAAGGACGGCTGGTTCCGCACCGGCGACATCGCCACGCGCGACGCCGACGGCTACTACTCGATCATCGACCGGGCCAAGGACATGATCATCCGGGGCGGGTTCAACGTCTATCCGCGTGAACTCGAAGAGGTCCTCATGACGCATGAGGCCGTGTCGCTGGCCGCCGTCGTGGGGATCGCGCACGAGTCGCACGGCGAGGAGGTCAAGGCGTACGTCATCCGCACGCCCGGGACCACGATCACCGAGGACGAGCTGATCGCCTGGGGCAAGGAGAACATGGCCGCCTACAAGTACCCGAGGATCATCGAGTTCCGCGACGCCCTGCCGATGACGGCCACAGGCAAGATCCTCAAGCGCGAACTCCGCTGACGCTCCCTTACGACGGCGCGGGCACCACCCGCCCGCGCCGTTCCTCATCTCCTCACATCTCCCGATGGAATTGCTGATGCCTGCCCTTTTCGACCTCGACAACACGCTGATCGACCGGCTGGGCGCGTTCGAGCGCTGGGCCGCCGAGTTCGCGGCCGAGCGGGGGCTGGGGCCGGGGGCCGTGGAGTGGCTGGTGGCGGCCGACGCCGACGGGTCGGTGCCGATGGAGACCTTCTTCGGCCTCGTACGGGATCGGTTCGGGCTGGCCGAGCCCGCGCGGGAGTTGTGGCGCGCCTACCGGGCACGGCTGCCGCACCTGGTCACCTGCCGCGCCGAGGTGCTGGACGGGCTCGACCGCCTGCGGGCGGCCGGATGGGCGGTCGGGATCGTGACGAACGGGATGGCCGACAACCAGACGGGCAAGATCCGGCACAGCGGGCTGGCCACTCGGGTGGACGGGTGGGCGATCTCGGAGGCGGAGGGCGTGCGCAAGCCGGACGTCCGGCTGTTCGAGATCGGCGCGGCGCGGTGCGGGGCGTCGTTGCGTGACGGCGGGTGGATGGTGGGGGACGACCTGGTGAGCGACATCCGGGGCGGGCGCGCGGCCGGGCTGCGCACGATCTGGATCGACCGCAACCGCCCACCGGCGTCAACCGGCCGACCCGGTAAACCCGATCATGTCGTGACCGACGTCGTCGCGGCGATGAAGCTGCTTATCGAGATGCGTCCGGGCGGCGCGGGCCGGTAGCTTGCCCTTCATGCGAGATCGACCCGACGACTTCGACGAAGGGCTGCTGCGACCCGCGCTGCACGCGTATGGCATCGAGGCCGCGACGCTGGAGTACGCGCCGGTCGGGTTCGGGGACTTCCACTGGATCGCGGGCGGGCGCGGCGGGCGGCGCTGGTTCGTGACGGTGGCCGACGTGCGGCGGCAGACCTATGAAGGGTTGCGGCTGGCCATGGAGACGGCGGCGACGCTGCGTGAGGAGGCGGGCCTGGAGTTCGTCGTCGCCCCGCTGCGCGACTCCGGCCGCGCCCCGCTGCGCCGCCTCGATCGGCATCGCTACGCCATGAGCGTGTACCCGTACGAGAACGGGACCGCCGGCGACTTCGGCGACGAGTTGCCGCCCACCGAACGCGCCCGCGTCATCGACCTGCTCGCCGCGCTGCACGCCACCCCACCGCCGCTCTCGACCCCCGATCGCCCGCTGGAACTGCCCGGCCGGGCCATCCTTGAGCAGGCCCTCCACGACGACGCCACACTCCCCTGGCTCGGCGGCCCCTACGCGGAGCCCGCCCAGGAGCTGATCGCCAGCCGGGCGGACCTGCTGAGAGGCAGGCTGGCGGACTTCGACCGGCTGGCGGACAAACCCGGCGAACCGGTCGTGACACACGGAGAGCCGCACCCCGGCAACCTGCTGCGCGCCCCCGGCGACCGCCTCCTGCTGCTCGACTGGGACACGGTCGGGATGGCGGCACCGGAGCGGGACCTGTGGCTGGTGGCCAGGGACGACGACGACCTGGCCCGGTACACCGAGGCGACGGGCCGGCCCGTGAACCGTCAGACGCTGGCGCTGTACCGGCTGCGGTGGGCGCTGAACGACGTGGCCGAGTTCGTGGAGTGGTTCCGCTCACCGCACGGCCGCACCCCGGACGCCGAACAATCCTGGACCGGCCTCACCGGCACACTGGACGATCTGGCCGCGTGACGGCCGCACAGCAGACCTCCACCCACGAGATCGACATCCAGGGCGAGGTCGTCACCAAGCGCTACCGCTCCTGGGACCGTCGTGAGCCGCACCGCGAGTGGGCCGCCCTCACCCTCCTCGCCGAACACGCCCCCGGCCTGTCCCCCGCCCCCATCTCCGCCGACCTCGACGGCACCCCGCCCACCGTGACGATGAGCCGCCTGCCCGGCACACCCCTGCGAGGGCTGCACGCCAACCCACACGTGGTCGAGGCGATGGCCGCCACTCTCACACACCTGCACCGGGACGTACCGGCCGGGGAAGAACTCGCGTACGCCGCCTGGAACCCCGACGCCGCACTCGCGCTCGTACAGTCCCGAGCCGCCGCCAAGCCCGACCTCGGCGACGACCCCGAGGTCAGGCGGGCCTTCGCCGAGGGCGTCTCCTGGCTGGCGGCGGCAGGCCGGACCTCTGACCGCCTGCGGGCCGGCGCCACCCCGCCCGTACTCGGCCTGGCGGACGGGAACCTGGCCAACTACCTCTGGGATCCGGAGACGGCGCGGGTGCGGCTGCTCGACTGGGAGGACTCCGGCCGCGCCGACCGGGCGTTCGAGCTGGCGGAGGTGGCCGAGCACATCTCCCACGTGGACGGCGATCTCGACAGCGACCTGCTCGTGGACCTGCTGGTGCCGGAGCCGGCGGAGAAGGCCCGCGTACGGGAGTTCCGCCGCCTGCTCGCCCTCGGCTGGCTCCTCATCCTCGGCCCCGGCGGCCCTTCCGCCACCCGCAACCCACCGGGCACCCTCGAACGCCAGGCCGGACGCGTACTCGCCCTCCTCGACTCCTGACCACCGAAACTTTCATCGACCCGACCGCTACACCCCAAGCTCAAGAGGCCGGGACCACCCCTCCCCCACCTGCCACATTGTCAGGCCGAAATTTTCTGTCGAGAATCGCAATATTTCGGCTGCAGAGTGAGAGGATCTCGATGAAGCTGAAAGCCCGCATAGCGAGCGCCATCCTGGCCGCCGTCGCGCTCGTGATCGCCGGCCTGATGACCGCGCCACCCGCCGCCTCCGCCCAGCTCACCGAGGTGACCGGGTTCGGCGCCAACCCCACGAACTTACGCATGCACCTGTACGTGCCCGACGGCGTCGGCGCGCGGCCCCCGCTGCTGGTGGCGGTGCACTACTGCACGGGATCCGGCCCGGCCTTCCACTCGGGCACCGAGTTCGCCTCGCTGGCGGACCGGTACAAGTTCATCGTCGTCTACCCATCGGCGACCAGGAGCGGTTCCTGCTTCGACGTCTCCTCGCCACAAGCGCTGCGCCACGACGGCGGCAGCGACCCGGTGGGCATCGTGTCCATGGTCAGGTACGTGCAGGAGCGCCACAACGCCGACCCCGAACGCACGTACGTGACCGGCGCCTCCTCCGGCGGCATGATGACCAACGTCCTCATCGGCGCCTACCCCGACGTCTTCAAGGCGGGGGCGTCGTTCATGGGCGTGCCGTTCGCCTGCTTCGCCACCACGGACGGCTCCATGTGGAACAGCACCTGCTCGGGCGGCCAGCTCATCAGAACCCCGCAGCAGTGGGGCGACCTGGTACGCGCCGCCTACCCGGGCTACAGCGGACCGCGTCCGCGCATGCAGATCTGGCACGGCACCGAGGACTCGACGCTGCGTTACCCGAACTTCCAGGAGCAGATCAAACAGTGGACCAACGTCCACGGCCTGAGCCAGACGCCCAGCCTCACCGACCAGCCCCGATCCGGCTGGACCAGGACCCGTTACGGAAGCACGGGCGTCAAGGCCCCGGTAGAGGCGATCAGTCTGCAGGGCGTGGGCCACAGCCTGCCCCAGGGCGGGATGGCGGCCATGGTGATCGACTTCTTCGGCCTGTCGGAGGGCGGCGGCCCCGACCCGACCATCACGCCCACTCCCCCGGTCGGCCAGTGCCGCATCACCTACACCATGAACACGTGGAACACCGGCTACACGGCCGCGATCACGATCGCCAACACCGGCACCGCGCAGGTCTCGAACTGGAGCCTGGCCTTCACCCTGCCGTCCGGCCAGACGATCACCTCCACCTGGAACGCCTCGATCTCCCCGAACAGCGGCCAGGTGACGGCCAGGAACGCCTCCTACAACGGCTCCATCGCTCCGGGCGCTTCGGCCTCGTTCGGCTTCCAGGCCACCCACGGCGGCAACACCGCCAAGCCCACCGCCTTCACCCTGAACGGCACCGCCTGCACAACCGCCTGACAGCCCCCTGCGCCTAATCCGCGCTCAGCGGCACAACAACTCTCCCCGAACATCGGCCCGGCGGCACAAACCCCTCCGCCGCCGGGCCGATCACGCGGAAAATCCTTCACCTTTCGGCATTCTCCCTTGCCCAGATGCCGACCGTAGCCATACGGTCACTTTAAGCAGTTGTGGAGAAGCGAAGGAGAATCACGTGGGCAGGCACGCGAAGCCCCACAACGGCAAGGAACAACCGCAGGAGCCTCAGGAGGATTCCAGCACAGACGAGCATCACCCCAGTAAGGGGCGGCACGCCAAAGACCGGCAGTACTGCACGGGGACGTCCGGCGAACAGGCAGACGCCGTGGAACTCGCGTAGCTTCCACTGAATCAGAAAGCGGCCACCGCAAGTCCGCCCTCGTACCGAGTTGCTCGCCTTGCCTCACGGCCGGGGCGGTCGTGCATGGTGAGCAACTGGCGAGGGTGGAGGGCGCGCAGAGAACAACCCCGAGACACCCCGGCCCGGGACGATCAGGTTGGCCTCCGAATCACCTGCTCGATCCGCGTATCTCCAGCCGGAAGTCCACCACGCTGTGCGACTCGCGCTTGTCGAGATCGCCGCTGATCTGCGCATGCAACATGGCCACCGCTTTTCCGGCCAGTGCCTTCACGTCCGGGGAGATGGTGGTCAGCGACGGCGTCCCGTACCGCGCTTCCTCGATATTGTCGAATCCCACCACCGCCACCTGCTGCGGCACCTGAGCCCCTCTGGCGTTCAATCCTCGCAGCGCGCCAATGGCCAGGGAGTCGTTCATGGCGAAAATGGCGTCCGGCATCGGCAGTCCCGAGTCCATGAATTCCTCGACCGCCCGCTGACCGCCCTCCGGGGTCCAGTCGCTTTCGACCAGCAACTGTTCGGAGACCTCCAGGCCCGCCTCCGCCAGCCCTTCCAGGAATCCGGCGAAACGCAACTGCGCCGTCGTATGCCAGTGCGGGCTGTATCCGAGCAGCATCAGCCGCCGTCTTCCCAGGCCCACGAGGTGACGCACCGCCACCAGGGCCGCTTCCTTGTTCGGGAGACCGACGTAGTGCATCGGACAGTCCAACGTTTGATCACCCACAAGGACCATGGGATAGTCCGGACGGCGACGCTCCCCGTCCTCCGCCTTCAGCGCCACCGCCAGCATGATCGCGCCGTCGGTCAGCTGGTTCTGCCCGCCGCCCAGAGCTATCAGCTCGCGTTCCCGGTCGAAGCCGGTCTGCTCGACCAGCACCGCGTACCCGTACTGCTCGGCCTCCCGCACTACCGCGTTCGCCAGCACGCTGAAGTAACGCACCACCAGATTGGGAACGACAAGGGCGATCAATCCTGTACGGCTGCCGCGTAGGTTGCGGGCAGCCGCATTACGCACATAACCGAGCGCCGCCATCGCGTCGAGTACGCGCTGGCGTGTCTCCGGGCGGACGAATTCATAGCCGTTGACGACATTGGACACGGTGCGCTGGGAAACTCCGGCGGCGCGGGCGACATCGTGCATGGTCACTGCCATCAGAGCGTCACTCACCCCAGGCCGAGATCGCGCGAGTGCGCCGGATCGAGGCATTCATGCCGCTGACCACTCTTGCCGGAGTTCCATACGCGGAACAATGCCACGCACTGTCTTCACACATGTTGGGACACCTCACATATGTGTGCATTCACGGCCAAGATCACATAATAGCCTCGGCCCCTCTTCAGCCAGAAGCCATCGCTTGCCATAGGAGAGATGGCAGACTGTAACTATGCGGCCACTCCGAGTGAAGTACTTCAATACCACCGGTCCGTGCGACCCTCAGCGCCACTTCATGCTGCCTCCCGCGGAGCGGCTCCCGCAGGCGCGCGTACTCATCGAGATGGACCGCTATTTCGTGCTGCACGCGCCCCGGCAGACCGGCAAGACGACGACGCTGGACGTCCTCGCATCCGAGTTGACCGCCGAGGGTGACATCGCCGCCCTGATGTTCTCCTGCGAGCGGGCCAAGGCGGCCGGCGACGACTACGCCGCCGCGGAAGAGATCCTGCTGGACGCCCTACGTAAGGCCGCTACGGGGTGGGACTGGCCAGCAGAGTGGCTGCCGCCGGATCCGTGGCCGGAGGCCGCACCGGGCACCCGGTTCGGTTCGGCGCTGAGCGAGTGGTGCCGCCGCTGCCCGCGCCGGGTGGTGCTGTTCATGGACGAGATCGACGCCTTGCAGGGCAACAACATGGTCAGCATCCTCAGCCAACTCCGGCACGGCCACAACGCGCGGTCGAGGGAACCGTTCCCCGGGTCCGTGGTGCTGTGCGGGTTGCGCGACGTGCGTGACTACAAGGTCGCCTCGGGCGGCAAAGCCGATGGGTCGAACCCGGCCAGCCCGTTCAACATCATCGCTGAGTCGCTGCGCCTGGGTGACTTCACCGCCGACGAGATCGCCGAACTCTACGACCAGCACACCCGGGCGACCGGCCAGGAGTTCGCCAAGGATGCGGTGGACCGGGTCTTCGAGCTGACCCAGGGGCAACCGTGGCTGGTCAACGCCCTCGCCCATGAGGTCACCTTCAAGATGAAGGTGACCGGCACCATCACCGCCGGCCAGGTGGAGGACGCCAAGGAGCGGCTGATCCGGGCACGTGCCACCCACCTGGACTCCCTGGCCGCCCGGCTGCACGAGCCCCGGGTCAAGCGGGTGATGGAACCGATCGTGAGCGGAGACTTCCCCCATGCCGAGTACACCTTCTCCGACGACCTGTCCTACGTCCGCGATCTGGGCCTGATCAAGCAGAAGCCTCCGATGGAGGTGGCCAACCCGATCTACCGGGAGGTCATCCTGCGTGTGCTCGGCGACGTGTCGGAACAGTACGTGCGTGCCGACCCGCACAGCTTCGTGCTCCCCGACGGCCGCTTCGACCTGCCCCGCCTCCTGCGGGAGTTCGTCGGCTTCTGGCGCGAGCACGGCGAGGTCCTCATCCAGCAGGAGGGCTACCACGAAGCCGCCTGCCAGATCATCCTCATGGCCTACCTGCACCGCCTGGTCAACGGCGGCGGCTACCTCGACCGCGAATACGCCGCCGGCACCAAACGCCTCGACGTGCTCGTCCGCTGGCCCTATCCCGGCCCCGACGGCAAAAAGCTGATGCAACGCGACGCCATGGAACTCAAAGTGTGGCGACCAAAAGAGAGCGACCCGACGCCCGACGGCCTGACCCAGCTCGACCAATATCTCGACCGCCTCACCCTGCCCACCGGCGTCCTGGTCATCTTCGACCGCCGCCCCGAAGCCCCGCCATGGGAAGAACGAGGCACTTTCGAGCAGGCCACCACACCATCCGGCCGCCAGGTCACCGTTCTACGGGTGTAACGGGCGCCCAGTCATCCGAGCCGCACACGAATCAGTCAGCCCGCAGGCCGAGACCGTCCATCGGCGATGATCCGACTTACCCGATTCTTGGACTACTCGCTCAGAACCTGGCCTGCGGGACGCGGCTGCCGCCACACGTCACGGCCGCTGCTCCACAGTTCGGAGGCGTGGTAGGCGAACCGGTCGAAAAGGCCGTCGTCCAGGTACCGCCGCAGGTGCAGCATCGGCCCAGGTCACGTCCCAGAGCCTGGCCGACCGGTGTGGCGTGGGCGTCAGGATGGTGGAACGCTGGTTGCAGACGATATTCCGCACAAGCGACACCAATGGGCCACCGCAGAGGCGTGCGAGAGGTAAATACCGGCCCCTGTCAGACGATCGATGCGAATGACGTCGCCCAACTCGCCGGATTGTTGAAGGAACAGGGCGCGGTGGAGCAGACGCTGTGAGCCTCCCATCACCCCGGCCGGAGGCCCGGTCGTGGGGGCGACGGCCATCGTCCCCCCGTGCGCGGGGCTGATCGCAGACCGGGTTTGCCGGGCAGGTGACCGGGGTCATGACGGGGATCGACTCGAAGCCGGAAACGGGTCTATCGGATGGTGGCGGTCCACCGGCCGCGCCTGAGCGTGATCACCCCTTGTGGGCTGATGGTCGCTTGCGCGCCACGGATCGGCAGCTCGCCGTACGTGAGCCAGTGCCCGCGCACTTGGTCCAGGAGGCCATAGAGACGGCGCGGTCCGCCCTGGTGGACCGTTACCTTGCCGTCCCGCTCCTCAGCGCGGGCCCACGACCCATCTTCATGGGCCATGAGCGCGACCTTGTCGGGTTTGTCGTCGTAGGTGATGAGACGGTGTTCGATACCCGGGGCAAGAATCTCCAGCATCGTGCCGACGTCCCAAGCCTCGGCTACCTCCATCACCGGGTAATGACTGGAATCGACCTGCTCTCCCTCCTCGGTGCAGGCGCGTTCGAGGAAGCCCCGGTTACGGACCGGATAGTCGTTGCCGGACCGGGCGCGCATGAACCCGGCACGGTCCCACTCGACCCTGCCGACTGCCCCGCCGTCCTCTTGCTTGTCCGCAGTGATGATCATGCTTGTACCAGTGATCGTGGTCACCAGCCGACCTCCTGTTCTCAGGGCAGCCAGCAGTGCGGGCGGGATCGGCTTGACCGCCACGGTGGCGATGATCCGGTCCCACTGCCCGGGCAGTTCGCCCGCTGTGACGTCAGCGGTGAGGAGCGTTGGGCGGTAGCCGAGCATGTCCAGCCGCTTTTCGGCGGCGGAGGTCAGGTACGGGTCCACGTCGATGGCCGTAATCCTCGCGTGGCCCTGCCGGGCGCACAGGAGCGCCGTACCGTAGCCGCTGCCGGTACCCACGTCCAAGACCGTGGACCGGGTAGCGATCGAGGCGTGCCGGAACATTTGTACGAGCAGACCGGGCAGCGTACTCGACGACGTCGGGGCCCCTTCCAGGAGGGCACCCGGCCTGGCGTGGTCGGCGTGCACGTCACCCACCCTGGTGACGAGAGTCCAGTTGCGGTACGCGGCAGCCAGCCACTTGGAGCAGTCGCTGTCGCCTTCCCGCAGCTCCCATTCGTGGCCTCGACTCGCCCACCAGCGGGGCACGAACAGGTGGCGTGGAGTACAGGCGACCACGTCGCGCCACCGAGAACCGGGGGACGCCACCGTGACGGCAAGCCGGCCCGCGTGTTCCTTCCAGGAGTCCATAAGCAGATGTTCGCCCCCTTGGTCCGGGCGGTTCACTGGTTTCCCTCCTCGAAGAGGCCGAGGGCGGGGAGTACGAGCGCGTTTCCCTCACAGAGGGTTTCGGCCGGATTGCAATCGTTGCTGTCCGATCCCGGATTGCAGGCAGTGATGCGCCGGCGGTGCACCCGCGCAAGCAGGTCGAGCCAGGCGGCCCCGTCGAGGATGTCGGCCAGCGGGGTGGTGCGTACGTTCCCCGCGGAGGGGAGGAAACGGGACAACACACACATGCGGACGTCGCCGTCCCAGGAAATGGCGGCGCGGCCGTCGCCGCACTGGCCACACAACTCACCGACGTTCGACTCCATGCGCATGTGCCCGGTGGCGCGGCCGACCGCGCGCACCCGGTCTACGGGGCCGACCCGGGGAACGCCGAGCGCGATCATCTCCGCTCGGGCCTCCTGCGCGCGCTGGCCCTCCTCCCCGAGATCAACGATCGCGACCTTGAGCGGGATGTCGCGTTTCACCGCTTCCGCGATGTTGGTGCGGGTCTGGACATGGCTGCCCTCACGGCCTGTGATCTTGTCATGCTGCGCGGGCACGTCGCTGTAGTACGACGTCGCCAACGTCACGTTCGGATGGGAGTACAACTCCCACAGCGCGGTGGTGACTCGGTACAGATTGGAGTACACCTGCACCTTCAGGCCCGTTCCGAGGGCGTGCTCGGCCAGGCGCAGGAAGTTCGGGTGCATGGTCGGCTCACCGCCGATGCACTGGACAGTCGTGATGCCGGCGGCCGGGGCGGTGTCCAGGAGGTGCTCCCAGTCCGCGCAGGTCATCGTGCCGTGTCCCTTGGTCGGGCCGGCGTCGGCATAGCAGAGACTGGGGCACTGGAACTGGCATCTCTGGGTGAGTTCCAGTTCCAGAAACCACACGCGGTCCAGGCCGCGCACGGCGGGGATGCTGGCCGGTTCAGCCGTCATGAGGATGCTCTTTCGTGAGGCGGTTCTCTTCTGGTGCCGAGGGGTGAGGGCGCTGGTGAAAACAACCCACAGGAGTAACGTTGTCGGTACCGTCAGTCACGGTCCAGATGTGGGCTGTCCGCTGGGTGTCCGCTGAGTCCGCGGACGCTGCGGGCATGACAGGGAGCGCCGCATGGACGTTGAGACATTCGGTACGGCGCTTCGACGCCTACGTCTGAGTGCGGGCCTGTCCGTGCGCGAGGTGGCTCGCATCGCCATTTGCGGCAAGAGCTACGTATCAGATCTTGAGCATGGACGACGGTGTGCCCCGAGCATGTGCGTAGTGCAGGCACTCGACAAGGCGGTGGGCGCGAACGGGGAACTGATATCTCTGGTTGCTAATCTCGCAAATGCCGCGCAGGCCGCCGGTGTGGATGCGTTGGAGGGGGACGGAACCGAGGTGCGACGCCGTGAGTTTGTCGGACTTACCGGAGCTGCGTTGATCGATACCGTCCTGGACGCTTCCGACGACTCGGCCCGAGCCAGCAGCACGTTCGAAAGTCTTGCCGGCGTCCTTGTCGATCATTCGCAGGCCGCTGACGGCCCAGTAGACCTTCCGTCGCTGGCCGGTGCGGTCTGGACGGCCAAGCGGAACTACCAGTCCTGTCGCTATTCTCACCTGGTCGGCGGGCTGCCTGTGCTCTTGCGAGGTCTGCGCACTGCTTGCGCGGTGCTGGATGGTGAAGCCCGGTTGCGGGCAAACGCTCTCGCGGCGGAGGCGTACCACGTCGCCGCCTCCATGCTGCTCAAGCAGGATGACAAGGGGCTCGCGTGGCTCGCCGCAGACCGCAGCGTCCAAGCAGCGCAGGCCAGCCAGAACCCGCTCATGATCGGGTCGAGCGCCCGCATCATCACTCACGCTCTCATGAACGGCGGGCACCACAGAACCGCCACCGACATGGCGCGCGGGGCCGCCCTGCGCATGAGCGCCGAACTGACCGACTCATCCCCGGACGGCCTTTCCGTCTACGGGTCGCTCCTCCTGCGAGGTGCCATCGCCGCGGCTCACGGCGGAGAACGGCACAGGATCGCCGAACTTCTCGACGAAGCCGCGGAGGCCGGCGCTCGGCTCGGACACGACGGAAACCACATGTGGACCGCGTTCGGCCCGCACAACGTCCTGTGCCATCGTGTGAACATCGCCCTTCGTCTCGGCGACGTCGGCGCGGCCATCGCGTACGCCAGACAGGTCGAGATCGACAAGCTGCCGGTCAACGAGCGGAAAGCCACCCTCCTTCTCGACACCTCCCGGGCATTCCTGCTGCAAGGCCGGCATGAGAAGGCTCTGCGCATCCTGCGTACCGTCGGCGACCTTGCGATCGAGGAGATCGCGGGCCGCGCCGCGCCACTGCGCCTGGTCCGGGATATCCAGGCGACCGCGCCACCCAGTTTGCGACGCGAAGCCCGCGAATACGCCGCGTCTCTCGGAGTCGGCACGTGACCCGGCCTGACAGGACCCTCTACGTCGTTGTGTGCGCGGCAGGCCCGGCCGGAGACGTCGGCCGTCTCGTCGCCCTGGCTCAGGATGAGCAATGGATTGTCCAGGTCATCGCCACACCGTCGGCGTTGAAGTTTATCGACGTGCCCGAGCTCGAACAGCAGACCGGGCGTCCCGTCCGCAGCCAGTACCGTGACCCCGGGGAACCGAGGTCGCCTCGTGCGGACGCGATCATCGTGGCGCCGGCCACCTACAACACGATCAACAAATTCGCCGAGGGCATCGCCGACACTTATGCGCTCGGCGTTCTGTCCGAAGCTCCAGGGCTGGGCATTCCGGTCGTGATCCTGCCTTTTGTCAACAGTGCCCTCGCCTCTCGCGCGCCCTTCCTCCGAAGCGTTGCTTCCCTGCGTGCTGAAGGCGTGCGGGTTTTGTTCGGGCCGGGCCAGTTCGAGCCGCATCCGCCCAGTTCCGGGGGTAGCCGCTTCGACAGCTATCCCTGGGACCGTGCGCTCGCGGAAGTCGCAAGATCAGGTGATTGATGAGCCCGAACGATCCAGCTTCTATGGTGATAGAAGTAGCGGAACGCCTCGCGTGACGCAGTTACGGAAGGGGCGCGGGATGGAGACTGTGGCCACCGGCTGGATGAAGAGCCCGCACAGTGGCGGCAACGGCAACTGCGTCGAACTGAGAAGGCGCAACGGAATGATCGAGGTTCGCGACTCCAAGGACCCGAACGGCCCGGTCCCGAGCTTCACAGACCCCGAGATTCTGGCGTTTCGCCGGGGTCTCAACGATGGTGCGTTTGATGAGGTCATCGGGCTGCTTCCGCCCAACGGCTGAGAGAGTGGGCCGCAGCGGACCTCCCGTTGGAGCCCTCTTGAACCCCGCGGGCCCACCCGGTAGCCAGTCAACGGGTGGGTCCGATGGCGCCGAAGGCGCGGGGGTGCGCCGAAGGCGCCCGATTGGAAACGCCTGAGCTCCACAGCGCGAAAGCGCCCCTTGCGAAGCCCTTTGTTCGGGGTGGGGTCCCGCCAGCCCACCCGGTAACCGGGCTACGGGTGGGCTGGAGGCCGATGCCGGAGGCGAGGACCGTTCGGGGCGGGCAAACGCAGGCCCAGCCGGTAACCGCGCAACGGGTGGGTGGCTTTTAGGGCCAGTTGACGGCGGGGCGCAAGGGCATGTTGGAGTTGCCGTCGTCGTCCAACTTGACGCCTAGGACCTGGTGGAGCTGGACCTTGTTGCGTTCGAAGCCGACGATGCAGCCGGCCATGTACAGGGCCCACACCCGGGCCGTGCCCATGCCGACCTCCTGGACCGCGTCCTCCCAGTTGTCCTCCAGGTTGTCGCACCAGTGGCGCAGGGTCTTGGCGTAGTGCTCGCGCAGGTTCTCCTGGTGGCGGATCTCGAAGCCGAGGTCCTCCATCTGCCTGATCAGCCAGCCCACCGACTCCAGTTCCCCGTCGGGGAAGACGTAGCGGTTGATGAAGCCGCCCCTGTTGAACGTGCGCTCCTTGCCGGTCGGCCGGGTGATGCAGTGGTTCAGCAGGCGGCCGCCTGGCCTGAGCTTGCCGTACAGGAACTCGAAGTACGACGGGACGTTCGCCTTGCCGATGTGCTCGGTCAGGCCGATGGAGCTGACGGCGTCGAAGTCGGACTCGGTGATGTCGCGATAGTCCATGAAGCGGACCTCCGCCAGTTCCTGCAGCCCCGCGTCGGCGATCGCCTTCTGGGCCCACTCCGCCTGCTGGCGGCTCAGCGTGACGCCGAGCGCCTTGACGCCGTAGTGCTTGGCGGCGTGCATGACCATGCCGCCCCAGCCGCAGCCCACGTCGAGCAGGCGCATGCCGGGCTCGAGGCCGAGCTTGCGGGCCACCAGGTCGAACTTGGCGTACTGGGCGTCCTCCAGCGTCGCCTCCTCAGAGGGGAAACAGGCGCACGTGTAGGCCATGGACGGGCCCAGCACCCACTCGTAGAAACGGTTGGACACGTCGTAGTGGTGGTGGATGGCCTCCGCGTCACGCTGTTTGGCGTGGCGGGAGCCCAGCCGGGCCAGGGCGCTCTGACGCATCTCCTGCGGCGGCGGCGGCACGCGCATGAGCAGCGGCTTGATGCCCAGTGCCCGTACGGCCTCGATCTTCTCGGCCGCGGTCAGGTCGTTGGTGGTGATGTTCCACATGCGGTCCAGCAGCGTGTACATGTCGCCGCGGACGTCGAGGTGCCCGGAGATGTACGCCCTGGCCAGGCCCAGCTCGCCGGGCGCGTGGGCCAGGTGCGCCACGGCTATCGGAGACCTGACCTCGATGGCCAGGTCGGCGCCGTCCGGCCCTGCCTTGCTTCCGTCGTACGCCATGAACGCGATGTTCCGGTTCGTGCCGACGATCTTTTCAAAGATGGATGCCAAAGCCATCTGCTCACCTTCCCCGTACACACTTTTCGTACAGGTCCAGCAGGCGACCATTCGGGTCGTATTCCCGCTTGACCAGCCAGTAGGCGTCGCCGTTGTACAACTGCCAGAACTGCTCGCGGGCGTAGAACGAGGTGGAGTAGAGCGACTTGTGGCCGTCGAGGTCGTGCACCGTACCCTCGATGAGCCTGTTGTAGTAACCGTCGAACTGCCCCCGCGGCAGCTGCACCATGCCCCAGAATCCGAAGTTGACGTAGAGTTTGCCCGGTTCGAGCGGGTAGATCGGCCACCGGGACGAGGCCCGCAGCGGGCACATCCACACCGGCGTCATGCCGACCTTGTCGTGGAAGAACTCCAGGAACTCCGCCCCGCGTTCGACCGGCGTCTCGACGTCCTGGATGACCGACTCGCTCACCGGCTGGCCGCGCCACCTGTCGACGCGGGCGGTCACGCCGTGCTTGCGGTCGAGCGCCACCAGGCGCCGGTAGACGTCGGAGCGCATCCAGCGGCGCGGCATGAGCGAGCGGACCATCGGCTGCTGTACGCCGAAGGCGCGCGAGCACCAGAACCAGTCGGTGTCCCAGCGCCACAGGTAGTCGCGGACCGTCAGCCAGTCGCGGGTGCGCTGCCTGATCGACTGGTAGTAGATGCGCATGCCGGTGTAGTCGGAGATGTAGGGCGCGCGCTCGGCGAAGCGGCCGATCGTGAGGTACATCTCGCCGGGCTCGAAGAAGACGCCGTCCACGAAGTCGACGCTCTCCCCGTCGTGCACCATGCTGTCGCAGATCTCCTGCATGGCCAGCATGCACTTGCCCGCGTCGGTGAACTTGAGGTGCGTGAGGTGCACGTACGGCTGCACTTTGCGCAGTTTGATCCGGATGCGCAGCGCGTACCCGAGCGTGCCGTAGGAGTTGGGGAAGGAGCGGAACAGGTCGCGGTGCTCGTTGTCGTCGCGGGCGACGACGACGCGACCGTCGCCGGTGAGGATCTCCAGTTCCTCGACCGACTCGTGGGGCAGTCCGTCCCTGAAGCTGGTGGACTCGATGCCGAGCCCGGTCACGGCGCCGCCGAGGGTGATGGTCTTGAGCTGCGGCACCACGTACGGCATGAGCCCGTGCGCCAGCGTGGCGTCCACCAGGTGCTCGTACGTGGTCATGCCCTGGACCTCGGCGGTCATGGTCTCAGGATCGACGCTGATGACCTCGGCGAGGTCCTTGGCCGAGAGCTTGGCCGTGCGGCCACCGTCGCGGAACCTGAACAGGTTGGACGTGGACTTCGCCAGGCGAGGCGCGGCGTCGCCGGGAATCTCGGCGTACGACTGCCTGATTTGCTCTACTGCCCGACGGTGAGCCGACATCGTCGTCGTCACGAAAGCACCCCCTGGAGCTGGTAGAGATCGTCCGTAAGACCGTATCCCCCAAGGGCGACCCGGAACAGACCGGGGTCGTTAAAGACACGAAAACTGTTCACTGTTCCAGGTGAAGCCCCTACGTGGCAGGAGATTTCGTAAACTTCCTGTTGATCACGGGCGACACGCCGTTCACCACGTTGCCCGCCTCCCGTCCTTCGACCACGGCCGTCAGGTTGTCCAGGACGGCCGCCAGCAGGCGTCCCGTTGACTCCGGAGTGACGCCCGCGACGTGCGGGGACAGCAGCACGTTCGGCAGGTCGCGCAGCGGGTCGCCGTCCGGCAGGGGCTCGACGTCGAAGACGTCCAGCGCGGCCCCGCCCAGGTGGCCCGCGCGCAGCGCCGCGACGAGCGCGGCCTGGTCCACCACGCCGCCCCTGGCCGCGTTGACCAGCAGGGCGCCCTGTTTCATGCGGCCGGGGTCGACCAGGCCGCGGGTCTGTTCCGACAGCGCGACCACCACGATCACGACGTCGCTGCCGGACACGAGCGTGTCCAGGTCCTCGTATCCGGGGTCCTCGCGCGGCGTGCGGGTCCAGTAGGACACCTGGCAGCCGAGCGCGCGGAACATCCCGGCGCAGGTGGCGCCGATCGGCCCGTAGCCGATGACGCCGACACGCCGGCCGCGCAGCTCGTACGGCTGCAGCCCCTGCTGGGGCCACTCACCCGCGCGCACGGCGGCGTCGGCGGCGGCCAGCTTGCGCGACAACGACAACGTGGCGGCCAGGCACCATTCCGAGACCGCCCCGGCGCTGACGCCGGGCGTGTTGGCCAGCGGCACCCCGGCCGCCGCCAGGGCGTCGAGGTCGTGGCCGTCCACGCCCACGGACGGCTGCTGCACGAACGCCAGCCGGGGCGCCGCGCGCACCGCACCGGCGTCCATGACGAGCGTGCCGGTCCAGTCTCCGAGCACGATCTCCGCCTCCGGCAGCGCCGCCAGCAGCGCGTCCCTGTCACGGGTGGCGGGGACGCGCACCGTCACCCGCTCGCCCAGCGGGGCGAGCAGGCGGCGCATGAACTCTTCCGGCAGCGGCGGGAGGGCGAGCAGGTTCCAGGGGCTCATGCCCCCACAGTAAAGCTGGTGATCACCTGTCGCATAAGGGCCCGATTTCGCAGCCACTGCTTCTCGGGGACCGTCCAGGACAACACGTACGCGGTGTCACCGATCGCCACGGCCCTGCGCACCTCGCGGTAACGCACACCCGGACGCGCCCAGGGCTGCTCGCCGGCCTCGCTCGCCGTCCAGGTGAACTCCCACTCCACGCCCTTGGCCCCCTGATGGGTGACCATCCTGCGACCGCGGTTGATCAGGCTCGGGGCGCTCTGCTGGAACGTCTCCTGCTCGGCCTGGATGATCTGGTCGGGGTCCAGGTTGGAATAGACGGCCTGAACGCCGAGGTGGGCGTTACCGTCCCTGCGGGTCCACTGCGTGTAGGCGTCGGCGCGCGCGCCCCGCCAGCCGTTCGGCCGCAGGATCGACCAGCCCTCACGCGACTTCCACGCCCGTACGGCCGGCCTGGCCCTGGTCATGCTGGGCGTCGGCGACGCCGTGGGCGTGGGGCTGACCGTCGGCGGGAGGCTCGGGCTGATCGACGCGGTCGCGGCGGCCGGCTGGGTGCTGGCGCGCGGGGTTCCCTCGGCCGGGCCGGCGGTCCTGAAGTAGGCGACCGTGCCGCCCGTGACCACCAGCACCACCGTCGCCGCGGCGGCGACCAGCGCCCTGCCGGGCCCCGCGCCCTTCTTTTTCTTCCTTCTCTCGGGCACGTCGAGGTCGCCGTGCGCGGGCCTGGCGGCCATGATGTCGGCCAGCAGCCGGTCGGCCTCCTCGGCGCCCACCCGGTCCTGGGGCTCCTTGCGGAGCAGGCCCTTCAGGATCGGGTGCATGGCCGGCGGGATCCTGCGGTAGTCGGGCTCCTCGGTGAGCAGCGCGTTGAGCGTGGCCATGGGGTCGCCGCGCTCGAACGGCGAGCGGCCGACCATGCACGCGTACAACGTGGCGCCCAGCGACCACATGTCGGACTCGGGACCGGCGGTCTCGGCGCGGACGCGTTCCGGCGCCAGGAAGCTCGGTGAGCCGGTGACCATGCCGGTCCTGGTCAGCGAGGCGTCGCCCTCGACGGTGGCGATGCCGAAGTCCATCAGCACGGCCCGGCCGTCGTCGGCGAGCAGGATGTTGGCCGGCTTGACGTCGCGGTGCAGCACGCCCAGTTCGTGGGCGGCGCGCAGCGCGGAGAGGACCTGCCTGCCCAGGCTCGCCGCCTCGCGTACGGGCAGCGCGCCGGAGGTGAGCACGACCTGCTCCACCGACGGATGGCTGACCAGCTCCATCACGATCCAGGGCCGGCCGCCCTCCTCCACCACGTCGTACACGGCGACGACGTTGGGGTGGTTGAGTTTGGCCGCGGTGCGGGCCTCGCGGGCGGTCCTGAGCAGGTGGCGCTCCTGGTCGCCGGGCGACAGCCCGTCCGGCAGCAGCACCTCCTTGATGGCCACCTGCCTGCTCAGCAGTGTGTCGTGGCCTTCCCAGACCACGCCCATCCCCCCGCGGCCCAGTTCGCGCAGTAACTGGTAACGCCCTGCGACGAGCCGGTTGCTATCCGAAACCATGTCCTACCCCTGTTGCGGCGCTAGCGCCGGCTGCAGACGGCCACCGATCGCGGCCATCTGTAGACACCCGAACAGTGGGCAAGTTTCCCATACCTCCCACGAGTTCGCGGGAAGGTCGGGCAGGCCGCTTGCACCAGTTCACCGAATGTTGTTCTACTTGGGCAGGGTCCACAGCAAGGAGATGCCGATGCCTGAGGTTCGCCGGGGTCCGCTGTCCGGGGTGCGTGTGCTGGAGCTCGCCGGCCTCGCCCCCGGGCCGTTCGCGGGGATGATGCTAGCCGATCACGGGGCGGAAGTCCTGCGTATCGACCGGGTCAAGGCCGTTTCCGACCGGCCGCGCACGGATGTGATGGATCGCGGCAAGCACACGATCGGGCTGGATCTGAAGGCGCCCGAGGGCGTGGCGGCGTTCAAGGAGCTGGTACGCAACGCCGATGTGGTGATCGAGGTGTTCCGGCCGGGCGTGGCGGAACGGCTCGGCATCGGGCCCGGCGACCTGCACGCCGTGAACGAGCGGCTGATCTACGGCCGGATGACCGGATGGGGTCAGGACGGGCCGCTGGCCCCGACGGCCGGGCACGACATCGACTACATCGCCGTCTCCGGCGTGCTGTCCATGCTGGGGCGCGAGGGACACGACCCGACGCCGCCGATCAACATCCTGGGCGACTTCGCCGGCGGCGGCCTCATGCTCGCGTACGGCGTGCTGCTGGCCCTGTTCGAACGCGAGCGCACCGGCAAGGGCAGGGTGATCGACGCGGCCATGGTGGACGGGGCGGCGATCCTGTTCTCGATGTTCTACCAGGCGGTCCAGGGCGCGCACTGGGGGCCGAGGGGCACGAACCTGCTGGACACCGGCGCCCCGCAGTACGACACCTACGAGACGGCCGACGGCGGGCACGTGGCCGTCGGCTCGCTGGAGCCGCAGTTCTGGGAGGCCATGGTCACCCTCATGGGCCTGAGTGACCTGCCCGACAGGAACGACAGGGCGCAGTGGCCCGCGCTCAAGGCCCGCCTGGCGCAGGAGTTCAGGAAGAGGACGCGCGCGGAGTGGGAGGCGCTGTTCGAGGGCTCCGACGCCTGTGTCTCGCCCGTGTTGTCCATGGCCGAGGCCGCCGGCCATCCGCACAACGCCGCCCGCGGCTCCTTCGTGCGGGTCGGCGACGTGACGCAGCCGGTGCCCGCGCCGCGCCTGCTCGGCGTGCCGGCCCAGGACCTGTCACCCGCCACCCGTCTGGCCGATCTGTCCGGCTGGGGACTGTCGCAGGAGGAGGCGGACAAACTACGCGGTCAAGGAGTGCTCGCATGATCGACTTACTCGACGGCGACCTGTACGCCGGTGACCCGTACCCCGTCTACGCCTGGCTGCGCGAGCACTCCCCCGTCCACTGGGACGAGGGCAACGGCCTGTGGGGCCTGTCGCGCCACGCCGACATCTCGGCCGTCGAGCGCGACCCGCGCCTATGGACCAGCACCGGCGGATACCGCCCCCAGCTCCCCTCCGATCCGTCGATGATCGGGCTGGACGATCCCGGCCACGCCGAGCGCCGCAGGCTCCTCTACCGCCGTTTCACGCCCCGCCACGTGCACGAGGCGTACGCCGCCCGCGTCCGCGAGGTCGTCGTGGAGTTGCTCACCGGCGCGCTGGAGCGGGGCACGGTGGATGCGGTGAGCGAGCTGGCCGCGCCGCTGCCCGCCCGCATGATCGGCTGGCTGCTCGGGTTCGCCGACGAGGACTGGCCCCGGCTCAAGCACTGGTCGGAGAGCACGATCGTGGCAGGGGGCGGGCTGCGGTACGTCACGCACGAGGCCGCCGTGGCCGCCGGCGAGTTCGGGCAGGCCGTGCTGGAGCTGGCCGCTGAGCGCCGCGCCCGCCCGCGCGAGGACCTGGTGTCCTTGTGGTGCGCCAGCCCCGGATACGACGACGAGAGCCTGACCAACGACGCGCTGCTGCTGCTCGACGGCGGCGCCGAGACCACCAGGACGGTCATCGCCACCGCCATCGACGCGCTGATCCGCCATCCCGATCAGTGGCGGCTGCTGCGTGGCGACCCGGGGCTGATGGAAGGGGCGGTGGAGGAGTTCATCCGGTGGACCACGCCCATACTCAACATGTGCCGCGCCGCCACCCGCGACACCTCGCTGCGCGGGCGGGAGATCCGCGAGGGCCAGCAGGTGCTGCTCATGTACGGCTCGGCGAACCGCGACCCCGAGGTGTTCGACGACCCCGACGCCTTCGACGTGACCAGGAAGCCGGGCGGGCACATCGCGTTCGGCCTGGGCACGCACTTCTGCCTGGGGGCGGCGCTGGCCAGGATGGAGCTGCGGATCTTCTTCGAGGAGTGGCTGGCGCGGGTGGGGTCGGCCGCCTGGGCCGACTCCGAGGGGCCGCGCATCCTGCCGAACGCGTTCGTCAGGGGCGTGACGTCGTTTCCCGTCGTGCTGCGTAGTCCTTGAGCGCGATCGAGTCGTGCAGCCGCACACCCTTGCTGCCGAGCTTGACGGCCGCCCTGGTCAGGGCGACGGGCAGGCGGTTGATCAACCGGATGCCCCTGGTGAGCGTCCACAGGTCGAAGCGGCCGGCCGGGACGAGCCGCTTGGCCGCGTTGATGGCGAAGGTGCGGCTGCGGCGCACGTACTCGCCGAGTTCGGCCTCGTACGCCGGGAAGGCCCGCGTGTGATCGCCGTCGTGCGCGGCCAGCTCGCCCGCCAGCACGTACGCCCCCACGACCGCCAGGCTCGTGCTGCCCCCGACGGCGGGCCCCGGGCAGTAGCCGGCGTCGCCCACGAGCGTCACCCGGCCGCGTGACCAGGTGTCGAGGCGGAGCTGGGTGATGGAGTCGAAGTAGAACGCGGGCGCGTGCTCCAGCTCCGCCAGCAGCCTGGGCACCTCCCAGCCCATGTCCGAGAAGTGCTCGCGCAGCAGCTCCTTCTGCCTGGCGACGTCCCTGTGGTGGTAGTCGAGCTGGTGGGGCGTTCTAAACATGAACAGCGCCCGCGCGTCGTCCAGGTGCGCGGCCCCGAACCCGGCCATCCTGCCGGGGCCCGCGATCACCTCCATCCGGCGGTCGAGCCCGAGGTGGTTGGGCACCGAGACGACGGCCAGGTACGCGCCGATCCAGGTGGTGAAGTCCGACTCCGGGCCGAAGACCAGGCGGCGCACGTTGGAGTGCAGGCCGTCGGCGCCGATCACCAGGTCGTACCGGGCGGGCGCCCCGCGCTCGAAGGTGACCTCGCCGTCGTCGGCGATGGAGGTGATGGAGTCGCCGAAGACGTACTCGACGTCGTGGCGGGTGGCGTCGTAGAAGATCTCGCTCAGATCGTCGCGCATGATCTCGATGTGCCGGTCGGAGATGGCGCCCATGATGCGCGCGAGCTCCAGCTCGGCCCTGGCCCCCGACTCGGTGCGCAGCAGGAGCGAGTCCACGCCCGTCTTGGCGGCCAGGACCGGCTCCAGCAGGCCCATCCGCTCGACGATGTCCATCGCGGGCCTGAACAGGTCCACCGCGTGGCCGCCCGTCTTGCGCAGCGTGGGGGCCCGTTCGACGACGGTGACGGTGAAGCCGTGGCGGGTGAGCCAGTACGCCAGGGCCGGTCCCGCGACGCTCGCACCCGAGATCAGTACCTTCATGATTTCCCCCTTACTTACCGTTAAGTAAAACGCTAGCACGCCTTCTTACTTAACGGTAGGTAAGGGATAGTCTTGGTTCCATGCCCAGTGACACCAAGGCACGCATCCAGGCGGTGGCCCGCGAGTTGTTCGCGGAGCAGGGCGTGCGCAACACCAGCCTCCGCCAGATCTCCGAACGGCTGGGCATCACCAAGCCCGCGCTCTACTACCACTTCTCCTCGCGCGAGGACCTGGTGCGCAGCATCGTCGCGCCGATGGTGGAGGAATGTGAGCGCTTCACCCGCGACCGGCGGGCAGGCGACCCCCGGGGGCTGCTCGACGACTACTTCGAGCTGATCTGGCGGCACCGCGAGGTGCTCGTCATGATGGTGCGCGAGTTGTCCACGCTGGGGGAGCTCGACCTGGGGACGCGCATGTTCGAATGGCGGCGGGAGCTGATCGCGCTGCTGCTCGGGGACGAGATCACGCGGGCGCAGCAGATCCGGGCGACGGTGGCGCTGGGCGGCATGTCCGACTGCGCGGTGGAGTACGCCCACCTGCCGCTGGAAGAGGTCAAGCCGACGGCCGTCGAGGCGGCGGCCGTCGTGCTCGGACTGTGACTTATACGGCTATGTAGAGATCTACTCCGCCGGGGTGGTGCACCTCGAGATCCGTCGTGAACGCCCGCGCCGGGGTGCCGCCCGACTCGGTGTGCTTCCACACCTGCTGCCACGACTCGGCCAGCGCCTGCGGCATCTGGCCGCGTACCTCCACCTGCAGCACCTGCCCGGCCGGCACGCGTACGGCCACCATGCCCTCCGGCAGCCGCGGCACCGTGCGCACGCCGGTGCCCACGACCTGCGTGTAGGCGCCGTGGTGGTCGCTCTCGTAATCGTTGATCACCGCGTAGAGATTCTCGTCCACGCGGCCCGGCACGTGCGCGAACGCTCCGGGCGCGCCCGCCCGCCGCCACAGCCCGGGCAGCCTGGCCCGCGCCGGATCCATCTCATCGGCGTTGGTCGTGCGAACGGCGAAGCCGACCACGACCAACTCGGCCCGTTCCGTGATGTTCACAGGCCCTCCCCTCCCCCAAAAGTGTCCCGGCCGATCATAGAGCCCCGCGAAAGGGGGAAACCCCTAGTTGACCTGACACCACATAAGATGGATGAACGTGAGATTTCTCAACGACCTCGAGCCGCTTTACGACCTGACCTATAGCGACGTGTTCATGGTGCCGTCGCGTTCCTCGGTCACCTCCCGGCTCGCAGTCGACCTCTCGACAGTCGACGGCACGGGCACCACGATCCCACTCGTCGTGGCGAACATGACCGCGGTCGCCGGCCGGCGCATGGCCGAGACCGTCGCGCGGCGCGGCGGCATCACCGTGATCCCCCAGGACATTCCGCTGGACGTCGTGACGGACGTCGTCGAGTGGGTCAAAAAGCGCGACCTCGTCCACGACACGCCGCTCACCCTGACCTCGCACGCCACCGTCGGCGAGGCCCTGCAACTCCTGCCCAAGCGGGCGCACGGCGCGATCATCGTGGTCGACTGGGACAACCGCCCCGTCGGCGTCGTGACCGAGGCCGACTGCCAGGGCGTCGACATGTTCACCCAACTCACGAACGTCATGTCGAGCGAACTGCTCACGCTCCCCGCCGGGCTCGACCCACGCGCCGCCTTCGACCGGCTGCACGAGGGCCGGCACCGGCTGGCTCCCATCGTGGGGCCCGACGGACGCCTGGTCGGCATCCTCACCCGTACGGGCGCCCTGCGCGCCACCCTCTACCAGCCGGCCGTGGACGCCGGGGGCAGGCTGCGCATCGCGGCGGCCGTCGGCGTCAACGGCGACGTGGCCGCCAAGGCCAAGGAGCTGCTGGAGGCCGGGATCGACTGCCTGGTCGTGGACACCGCGCACGGCCACCAGGAGAAGATGGTCGCCGCCCTGCGCGCCGTCACCGCCCTCGACCCCGGCGTCCCCGTCGCGGCCGGCAACGTGGTGACCGCCTCCGGCGTGCGCGACCTGGTGGACGCCGGGGCCGACATCCTCAAGGTCGGCGTCGGGCCCGGCGCCATGTGCACCACCCGGATGATGACCGGCGTGGGCCGGCCGCAGTTCTCGGCCGTGCTGGAGTGCTCCGCCGAGGCGCGCCGCCTGGGCCGGCACGTGTGGGCCGACGGTGGCGTGCGCCATCCGCGCGACGTGGCGCTGGCGCTGGCCGCCGGGGCCGCCAACGTGATGATCGGGTCGTGGTTCGCGGGCACGTACGAGTCGCCCGGCGACACCCACACCGACGCCGACGGGCGCAAGTACAAGGAGAATTACGGCATGGCCTCCGCGCGCGCCGTGCGGCTGCGGACCGCCGAGGACTCCGCGTTCGAGCGGGCCAGGAAGGCGCTGTTCGAGGAGGGCATCTCGACGTCCAGGATGTACCTGGATCCGAAGCGGCCCAGCGTGGAGGATCAGATCGACGCGATCGTGGCCGGGCTGCGCTCCTCGTGCACGTACGCGGGGGCCTCGACGCTGGAGGAGTTCCACGAGCGGGCCGTCGTGGGGATCCAGAGCTCGTCCGGGTACGCGGAGGGCATGCCGCTGTACCAGAGCTGGTGACGCGCGCTCTCGGACAACCTCGGACGCCTGCCGCCTGCGCCGTCCACTTTCGGACGGCCGCAGACACCGCGAGCCCTACTTCCTGCGCCACCCGCCCGCGGCGTTGATCCCCCCGTCCACGTGCACCGTAGCCCCCGTCACGAACCTGGCCAGGTCGCCGGCCAGGAACACGGCCGCCGCGGCGGCGTCGCAGGGCTCGCCCATGTGGCCGAGGGGCGGCAGGCGTACCGGGTCGTAGGGCAGCGGGCGGGCCAGCATGCGCTCGCGCACGCCCGCCTCGCCCTCGGTCCGGAGCGCGTCGGGGGCGATGGCGTTCACCCTGATGCCCTTCGGGGCCAGCTCCAGCGCCAGCGACTTCGTCAGGCTCTCCACGGCCGCCTTCATGGCCGCGTACACGGCGAATCCCGGCGCGGCCTGGTGCGCCTCGCTGGAGGTCACGTTGATGATCGACGAGCCCTGCGGCATCATCGGCAGCAGCCGCCGGATCATGCCGGTGACCTGCGTGAAGTTCTCCTCGATGAGGATCTGCTCGCCGCGCGGCGAGGTGTCGGTGAACCCCGCGTGGAAGGTGCCGCCCGCGTTGTTGACCAGCACGTCCACCCGGCCCCAGCGCTCGCGTACGGCCTGGGCGAACACTTCCACCGCCACGTGGTCGCGCACGTCGAGCACCATCGCGAGCTCGGCCTGCGGCTTGTCGCGGTCGCAGACGGCGACGTGCGCGCCGAACGCGGCGAACGCCTCCGCGATCGCCAGGCCGATCCCCCTGGCGCCCCCGGTGACGACGGCCACGCGGTCCGTGAGCAGGATTGAATCGGGCGAAAGGGCGGCCATGAACGATGACGATATCCCGACCGCATAGAGTCGTCGGGTCCAATCTCTTCGACCAACAGTCGGCGGCAGCCGGCAATGATCGTCAACAGGAGCACTTTCGTGGCACTCCAGAAGCCCGAGATCGACTTTCCCGGGGGCAACCCGCCGCAGGACCTCGAGATCGAGGACCTGACCGTGGGCGACGGCCCCGAGGCCAAGGCCGGCCAGAACGTGAGCGTGCACTACGTGGGCGTGTCGTTCTCCTCCGGCGAGGAGTTCGACGCGTCGTGGAACCGCGGCCAGCCGTTCGAGTTCCCGCTGGGCGGCGGGCGCGTCATCGGGGGCTGGGACCGGGGGGTCCAGGGCATGAAGGTCGGCGGCCGCCGCAAGCTGGTCATCCCGCCGCACCTCGGCTACGGCACCCGTGGCGCCCCTCCGCGCATCAAGCCGAACGAGACGCTCATCTTCGTCGTCGACCTGCTCGGCGTGAGCTGACCTCTCGGCTTTCGGCTCAGCTCTCGGCTCTCGGCTCGCGGCTTTCGGCTTTCGGCTCGCGGCTCGCGGCTCGCGGCTCTGAGCTGACGTCCGCCGCTGTCTGACGGCGCCAGGCCCGGCGCCGGGCGCGTTCACGCGACCGGCACCGGGCCTTCGTCCTGCGGTCAACCGACAACACTCTGCGGATATGCCGATATCAGGTAGGGAAATGTCACCGGTGTGAGGCACCATAGGCGTGTGCTTCTGATCGACGTGGTCCGGGTGTCCGAGGCGGTGACGCGCACGTCCGCGAGACTCGGCAAGATCGGCCACCTGGCGGAGTTGCTGGGCCGGGTCGGCCCGCAGGAGGCGGAGATCGCCATCTCCTACCTCTCGGGTGAGCTGCCCCAGCGCCAGGTGGGCGTGGGCTGGCGCACCCTGGAGGACATCCCCCCGCCCAAGCTGGCGGCCACCGCCACGCTGACCCAGGTCGACGCGCTGCTGAGCCGGATCAAGGCCGTCTCCGGCCAGGGCTCCCAGGCGGCGCGCAAGGCCCTGGTGACCGAGCTGTTCGCGGGGCTGACCAGCCAGGAGCAGCAGTTCATGCGGCGGCTGCTGTTCGGGGAGCTGCGGCAGGGCGCGCTCGACGGCGTCATGATCGAGGCCGTGGCCAAGGCGTCGGGAGCGCCGTCGGCGGACGTACGGCGGGCGCTCACGCTGCGCGGCTGGCTCCCGGCCGTCGGCGCGGGCGCGCTGAGCGGCGGGGTGCCGGCGCTGCACGCCTTCCGCCTGGAGGTGGGGCGGGCCGTCTCGCCCATGCTGGCGGGCAGCGCGCCCAACGTGGCCGCCGCGCTGGACAAGGCCGGCACGCCCGCGGCGCTGGAGTGGAAGCTCGATGGTGTACGCGTGCAGGCCCACCGCTCCGGCTCGGAGGTGAAGGTCTTCACCCGTACGCTCGACGACATCACGGCACAGGTGCCCGAGCTGGTCGAGGCGGTCCTGGAGATGCCGTCGGACGACCTGGTCCTGGACGGTGAGGTGATCGCCCTGCGGCCCGACGGGCGGCCGCATCCGTTCCAGGTGACCGCGAGCCGGGTCTCCAGCAAGATCGACGTGGCGCGGTTGCGCGAGCAGACGCCGCTGAGCGTGTTCTTCTTCGACGCCCTGCGGGTGGACGGGGCCGACCTGCTGGACCTGCCCTACTCCCAGCGCCAGGAGGCCCTCCTCCGTACGGTCGCGCAGGGCCTGCTGACGCCGCGGCTGGTGACAGGTGACGTCGCAGAGGCGGAGAAGTTCTTCACCGACGTGGTGAAGGCTGGTCACGAGGGCCTGGTCGTCAAGTCCCTGGCCTCCCCCTACGCGGCAGGGCGGCGGGGGGCGGGCTGGATCAAGGTCAAGCCGCGCCACACGCTCGACCTGGTGGTGCTGGCGGCCGAGTGGGGGCATGGGCGCCGCGAGGGCAAGTTGTCGAACCTCCATCTGGGCGCCCGCGACCCCGAGGGCGGGTTCGTGATGCTGGGCAAGACCTTCAAGGGGCTGACGGACGAGCTGCTGGCCTGGCAGACCGAGCGCTTCCTCGAACTGGCCGAGGGCTCCACGGAGGAGTGGACGGTGCGGCTGCGGCCCGAGCTGGTCGTGGAGATCGCCTTCGACGGGGTGCAGCGCTCGCCGCGCTATCCCGGGGGCATGGCTCTGCGTTTCGCCCGGGTGCTGCGTTACCGCCCGGACAAGAGGGTCGAGGACGCCGACACGGTGGACACGGTCCGCTCCCTCATGCTCTGACCCGCCCGCCCCTTCACGACTCCCTTCACGCCTGCGGTCACCCCTGGCCACAGCCGTCCTGCCCGCAGTCACCCCGACCGCAGTCACCCATCCCGCAGTTGGCGCTTTGGGCAATCTTGTGACCTAAGTGAGATATTTCACTGGTTGTCCCGTTAAGTTGCCTTTACTTGCGGTTTGTCGCATATGTTCGTCCTCGTCGCGCGGGCTCCCCACCCTGCCCGCGAATCGGCCGCCGTCCCCCTTCACGTCCGCCCGGCCCGGCCTTTGACTTCTCCATCCCCTAACGAGGACCGTGGTTTACCTTGGGCCAGCACACTCGTAAGCCGTCGCCACAGAACCGCAAGCTCTTCACGAGCAGGCGCCGCTGGACCACTGTCGCCGTCGGTGCGGCCGTCGTCGCAACCGCCTCCACCACCGCCTGGGCCGCCATCCGCAACGATGACGCCTCCAAGCGCACAACGGCCTCAACCCCGAGCGCCGCCGCCGCAGCTCCCGCCCCGGCCTCGACACCGGCCTCGACTCCCGCTCCGGCCTCGGCTCCGGACCAGACCTCCCGCCGGCACACGCCGCACCCGTCCGCTCCCAAGACCCCGGCCGCCGCCGCGGCCCAACCGAAGACGACCGAGTCGCCAGAAGCCTCCGCCACCGCCACCGCCACCGCCACCGCCACCGCCACCGCCGAACCGTCGAAGGCCGGAACCGAGACGGCCAAGGCCGAGCCCAGGAAGCCGAAGTTCCGCGTACTGTCCTCCGGCTCCTGCGGCGCCTCCTACTACGGAGAGCCCCAGATGACGGCCAGCGGCGAACGCTTCAACCCCGCCGCCATGACCGCCGCCCACAAGACCCTGCCGCTGGGCAGCAGGGTACGCGTCACGAACCCGGACAACGGCGAGACCGTCACGGTCCGCATCAACGACCGGGGCCCGTACATCGGCGGACGCTGCCTCGACCTGTCCAAGGCCGCCTTCTCCTCCATCGGCAACGTCAGCTCCGGCGTCATGCGCGTCAAGTACGAGGTGCTCAGCCGCAAGTCGTCCTGACGCTTCTCAGCGGTACGAACCGAGTTCGTAGCGGTACCGCCGAGGCAACCTTCGCCGGAATTCGTACGTGTATGGGGGCATGATTGCGGAGGACGTCAGGTGGCGCCGTACACGGGTGGGTTCACGGAATTCGTGGCCGCCCGTAGCACGAGCCTGTTACGCACGGCGTACCTGACCTGCGGTTCGCTCGCCGAGGCCGAGGACGTGGTGCAGACCGCGCTGGAGCGGGCGTGCATGCGCTGGGAGAAGCTGTGCAGGGCCGGTGACCCCGAACCCTGCATCCGGCCGATCATCGTCAATCTGGCGATCAGCCGGGCGAGGCGGCTGGCGATCTTACGGTTCGTCCCGATCGGCGCTCCGCCGGATCTCCCCGCCGCACACGTGGACGTCGAGCTGCGGCAGGTCGTCATGGACGGGCTGCGGGCGCTTCTGCCTCGTCAGCGTGCGGTGGTGGTGCTCAGGTTCTGGGAGGACCTGACCGAGGCGCAGGCCGCCAGGGTGCTCGGCTGCTCCGTCGGCATGGTGAAGAGTCAGACCTCCAAGGCGCTCAAGCGGCTGCGGACGGTGCCGGGCGAGGAGGTGGCGACCGTTGGACGCTCTTGAGGAACGGTTGCGCCAAGGGATGCTCGCGGAAGGGCTGCGCCGCGGGGATGACCGACGCCGCCGGGCACGTCGAGGCGGCGCCTGAGCTGGCCCTCCGGGTGACGGACCGGGTGGCGGCACGCAGGCGACGGCGCAGGATCGCGGCGGGCGTGGCCACGGCACTCACCGCCGTGCTGGTCGTGGTCACGGCAGTCGCCGCGGTGCTGGTCGTGGTCGGCCTCGTGTCGCCGTACGCCGTCACCCGGTATGACCCCGTCGTCACCTCCCCCGAGGTGGCGGGCGTGCGGGTCGGTTACCTGCCCGAGGGGTTCGGCGCGCCGCAGCGATTACGCGCGCAGGAGACGGATCACGCCGGGCGGGTACGGTTACGTGGCGAGGCGCTGAGATGGCAGGCGGGCGAGGCTTTCGTCCAGGTCTCTGTCTACCGCGCGGGCCAGATCATGCGCGACGGGATGGACATCCTCTCCCTGAACGTCTTCCGCGGGCCGATCGAGCCGCGCAGGCCCGGCGATCCCGTGCTGTCGGACGACGGCACCACGATGATGTGGCTCGCCGACCACCGGCTCCTGCTGAAGGTCGCGGTCTCGGCCGGCCTGAAGGGCGAGCGCGACCGCTCCGACGTTCGTCTGGATGCCCGAATTCGGTCTGGCCGTCGTGGTGACCGCGCCCCGGCGTGACCTGCAGCGGATCATGAAGGGCATAGCGGGATAAATCTGATCGTGGAAGCGGCCGCCCCCGCTGAGTTGGCGAACCTCAGCGGGGGCGAAATATGGATTTGTGGCTGTGACGGAGAGCCCCATCGCCGGGTGGCCCGTTACTTACTTCACCAGGCGAAGCGTCATCGGATAACGGAAATTGCCCTCCGACAGTGCGGAGACACCGCCGACGATGGAGAGGATGAAGGCCGCGACCCAGATGAACGGCACCAGCACGATGCCGACGACGGTGATCGGCAGCAATATCGAAGCGCCCACCACGGTGATCTGGAAGTTGAGCGCCTCCAGGGCGTGGTTGCGGATATAAGGGGAGGTCTTGCCGCCGGTGAGCAGCAGGAGCAGCGGGCCCAGGATCGGGAAGCCGACGAGCGGCAGCAGGTGAGCGATGGCGCCACCGAGGCGCTCGTTGCTCTCCGCCGGGCCCGCCGTGCTCGCCGGGCGAGCCGGACGCGACAACGGTACGGACCTGGACATGGCCTGCGAGCCGTACAGCTCGGTCATGATGGGCACCAGGTCGCCGTGAGTACGCGCCGTCATGGCGCGCTCCAACCGGTCGTCGAACTCGAGCTTGTCGAATCGGCCCTCGGCGTACGCGGCCTTGACGTGCTCGACCACGTTTTCTCGGTCCTGGGTGGTGACGCGCAGATGAGCTGGCGGCACCTGTCCCGGCCCGGGGGTTTGGGGTACCCCAGCCATAATCGTCATGCCTCTCCTTCGAGAATCGGGCTGTCACTCCTCATACTGCGTCCTGCGAACTTCCGGTGCCATCGGGAGAATCCCGGATCTGTCCCGGAGATCATCCCCGACGCAAGCGCTTCAGACGGTATAAAAAGGATTCATGAGATGGCGAGACCGCTACGGCATTCGTCGGCTCCGCGGCCGCAAGATCGCGAAGTTCGACCGTGAGGCGACCGACGCCGACATCGAGGCGCTCATCGCCTTCGCACGTTCGCGACGTGGCGTCGAGTTCTACGTCGAGCCAGAGACCTTTGCCACCGACACGACCGCCGTGGCCGTGGCCGACGACGGCGAGTGGACCCGGCGCAGGGTCGGCTCACCGGCGGTGATCCACAAGGTGGCCCGCGACCTTGCCCTGCCGGTGTACGACGTTCAGCTCACCGGGTATCCACAGCGGATGCGTGCCTACAACGAACGCCGCAAGAACGAGGAAGGCAGCTTGTAGACGAGTCCTGCGTCCTGAGCCACCCCGGCACGTGACGCACGAGTCCTGCGTCCTGAGCCACCGGCACGTGACGCACGAGTCCTGCGTCCTGCGCCACCACGGTTCGGGACGCGTACCTGACGAAGGGTGTTGGCCATCGGTCTGTGACCACAGACCCACAACACCCTTCACACCACGTTGTACGTCGAGGGCTGAGGGTCGGCTTGACCAGCGGCCATGACTGGAACGCAAGCCGAAACTGACCACCACCGGCTGAACTGCGACGGCGTTGACGCTGCGGGCGGTGGGCGGTCCCACCGGCCACAGGGCCTCCCAAGCATCTGCTCGGTGTCCACCGCGAGGCCCGTCGGCTACGCCATATCTCCAGCGTCTGCCCGGAACGTTCCCCCGTCTGGCCGGCCGATCCAGCTACGGCAAGCGCCTGCGCAGGGCCCTGCCTCCGCTCGAACGCGCGATCCCGTTGCGTGGCGGACGATCGCGGGCGGCGCTGTCCCGCCTTCCTACTTGAGGGTGGGGGGCGGGCCTTCCTCGTCGAAGAGGTTGATCAAGGGGAGCAGCCAGGCGGAGGTGGCGGGGCCCATGGCGGTGTCCAGTTCGGCCGGGGTGGGGAGGCGGTCGCGGAGGATGGCCGGGGAGAGGAGGTTCTGCAGGGCGTGCATGAGGAGGTTGGCCATCGAATAGGCGGGGTCGGAGGTCAGGGCGCGTTCGAGGGCGATGGTGGCCTGGACGCTGTTTCCCGCCCGCCAGGATGCCATCGCCAGCAGGGACGCGACCGGTGGGGTGAAGCGGGGCTCCAGCCTTCGGGTCAGGTCCTTCCAGAGTGAGGCGTGGGACTCGTCCATGACGGTCCACGCCTCGTCGCGGACTCTCATGATCGTCAGGTCCAGGCCCAGCCTCGCCGCTTCGGCGTCGTCGAGGCGTCCGCCCGCGGCGTGGGTGTCCATCGCGGACCGCACTCTGGCCAGGCCCTCGGACACGAACTGCGCCGCGAACGCGTCCAGGTCCGTCGTGGCCATGATCCGGGTCTGGAAGGCAGCGATCGCCTCGGCCGTGGCTTGGCGCATCGCCATCCGCACAGGGCCGGTGACGGGGGCCAGCGTGCGTTCCAGCGCCTCCCGGTTCGGGAGCGCCACCAGGCCGCGTACTGTCGCCTCGGCCGCGATCTGGCTGCTGGACAGGTCGTAGGGGGTGCCGTCCGCGGGGCAGCAGGTTGCCAGGTCGCATACGTACGACCAGTAGCGGCCTTCGTGGGCGCGCAGTGCCTCGCCTACGCGGACTCCCTCCTTGGCCGCGAGATCTCTGGCCTCGTCGACCGCCGGTGTGACCAGCTCGCCCCGGCCGTAGCCGACCACGACGATCTCCGTGATGGACTCGCGGTCGAAGAGGGGCGACATGGCGTCGAGGGTGCCCGGCGGGAACGGCAGTGCCCATCGGGCGACCAGCTTGGCCTGACTGCGCGCCAGACCGATGACGATGAGGCTGGCGGTGGGATGGAAGCCGACCAGGTAGGGCACGGCGGCCAGGATGTCGATGGGGCTGGTCAGGGTCAGGCAGGGCTCGGCGATGGAGGGGGAAGCGGCCTCGGTTGAGGCGGCAGTGGTCGGACAAGAGGCCGCAGTCGGACCCGCTGCCGCAATCGGACTCGATGTCGTGGTCGGACTGGACGTCGCGGTCGGCTTGGACGCCGCAGCCGGACTGGACGTCGCGGTCGGACTGGATGTGGGGGTGAAGGAGGAGGTGGGGCGGTGGGAGTTGGGGGTTGTTGGGTGGCTGGTGGGGCCGTTGGTCGTCATGGGTCCATAGGCTGCCGGGTTTGGAGGGGGCTCCGTGGCGGTCGGTTCGCTTCTGTGGACAGGGGTGGGCGGAAGGCTGGGGGTTGTGGATAAGTGGCGCGGCGTGCGAGGACGTCTCGGGGTGTGGGATGCCGGCTGGTGCTGGGCGCGTCCCGTCTTACGCTGTGCCTGTGGCGACTGAACGATCGCGTGAGGAGACGTCGAAACCTGTCCCCGGAGGGGGTGGTTTGGCGGGGAGGATCGCCTGGGGGGTGCTCGGGCTGTTCCTGGCCGCGTTCGCGGTCTTCGAGAGCGTCAAGTACGGCCTGCCCACCACGGCCGCCGCGCTCGGGTTCTTCGTGCTGGCCGACCTGGCGCGGCTTGCCGGGGTTCGGGCGCCCGGGGTGCTCTACCAGGCGGTGCATCGGGTGTGGATTCCGCTCGTGATCCTGGTCGGGTACACGTTCGGGCCGATCGTGTGGCCGCCGCTGTTCACTGCCGGGCTTGGCTGGCTTACCCGGATCGCCCTTGATCGGACGCTCGGGCGTGGCATCACACCCAGAAGCGGGCGCTGAGCAGGCACTGAGAGGGCACTGAGCGGGGTGCGGGCCGCGCAAGCAGCCGCATCCGGGTCGGCGGGTCTGGACACCTGCCCGGGCGTCCCCAGATCACCGCAGCCAGGTCGGCGTGCCTACCTCGGCGTCCCCGGATCGGGGTGCCCAGGTCGTGGTGCCGCAGGAGGCTGAGGCGCGGGTGGCTGAGGTGTGGGTGGCTGAGGCGCAGGAGGCTGAGGCGCAGGAGGCTGAGGTGTGGGAGACAGTCGGTTGCGTACGAGGAGGGCGGCGCCCGCGACCGCCGCCGGCATGGCGATGACGGCCACGAACGGGACCAGGAACAGCAGGAACACCGCCACCCCGAACCCCAGCGCGCTCGCCCTGTTCCCCCGCAGCAGGGCGAACCGCTGCTTGCGGGCCATCCCGCGGCGCTCCAGGGCCAGGGTGGTGAGCTCCACTGTCAGGAAAAATCCGGACACAATGGCGCCCAGCACCGGCACCACCGTCTGCCCGACCCCGGGCACGAACCCCAGGAAGAACAGCGGAATCGTGAACAACAACACATAGAACAGCGTCACCAGGCTGTCGCGGATCGAGCGCGGCAGCGTACGCCACCACGGCTGCTCATCCTCCTCCGCCAACGGATCCACCGCCGCCGACAACTTCTCGTAGAACGGCTCCCCGATCGCCAGCGTGAGCGCGGCGAACGTGAGCACCGCCAGCGCCAGCGCCGCCAGGAACAGGGCGATGCCCACCAGCGTGCGGAAGGTGTCGCGCCAGCCCCACGAATCGGCGAACGGCGTCAGGAACTCGGCCAGCGAAAGGGCGTTCGTACCCAGGAAGATCAGCGCCGCCACGTACACGGCGAACGCGATCAGCGCCGGGATCAGCCCGAACAACCACCACCGGGTGTTCTTGGCGACCCACCCGAATCCCTGCAGGAAGAAGCCGATTCCGGCCGTGAAGTCACGCACTGATCGCATGCCCGGCAGGCTAGCGCCAGAACGACGTCACCGCGTACCCGAGTTCGGCGAACAACTCGCGCAGCAGCGGCAACGAGATGCCCAGCACGTTGCCGTGATCACCCTCGATGCCCTCCACGAACCAGCCGCCGCGCCCCTCGATGCTGAACGCCCCCGCCAGGCTGAGCGGCTCGTCGGTGGCGACGTAGGCGGCGACCTCCTCATCCGTCGGCTGGCCGAAGCGGATCACGGTGGTACCGACCTCGGCCACCTGGCGGCCGGCCGCGACGTCGATCACGCAGTGGCCGGTGACGAGACGGCCGGTGCGGCCGCGCATGAGACGCCAGCGCTCCACGGCCTCCTCGCGGGTGGCGGGCTTGCCGTACGGGCGGCCGTCAAGCTCCAGGATGGAGTCGCAGCCGATGACCAGGCCCTCTTCGAGACCGCCCGCGACCGCCTCCGCCTTGGCCGTGGCCAGCACCTTGCTGAGCGCCGCGGGCGTGTGGGCGGAGAATGCCTCCTCATCGACCCCGCTGACGATGACTTTCGGGTCGAGGCCCGCGGTACGCAGGAGGGCCAGGCGGGCAGGGGAAGCTGAGGCCAAGACGATCACCGGCATAGCCTACCGGTCACCAGTCGGGGTTCGACGTCCCCGGTGCGACCTCCCGCTCGCCGCAACGCGGTCCCGAAGCACCCCCCGCCTCGCCGCCGTAAGGCTCCGATGCCGCGTCCGGGTCGTGGTCGTAGGGCTCGGACGCGACCTCGCGCTCGGTGCGATAGGGCTCGTACGGCTCGTACGGACCCCCTTGCTGCGGCACGCTCCGCCCTCCGAAAATGGCCCCCAGCAACCCGCCGAGCAATTCCCCGAGCCCACCCGGGATGGCCGACTGCTCGCGGCTCACCTCATCGGCCACGGCCCCGGCGTCCAGGTCACGGCTGACCGCCCGGTTGGCAAGCAGCGACATGATCATGGGCGCGATCAGCGGCAGCAGTTTCATGATGGTGGCCGAGCTGACCCCGGCGAGCTGCGAGAGCCCGGCCGCGGCCTGCTCGGTGCCCTGGCCGCCCAGTACGTGACCCAGGATGCTGTGGCCGTCGCGGGTCAGCGAGGCCACGTCGCCATTGAAGGGGTCGGCGTCCATGTGGTCGTCCAGCGCCCCGCGCAGGGCGTCGGCGCCGTCCGGGTGTTCGGCGTTGCGGGCCATGCCGCCGACGATCGTGCCCGACACGGCCTCGACGACCTTGCGGGCCGTCAGCGTGTCCGTGCCGAGCATGCCGGCGATCTGTTCCAGTCCTTGGTCTCCGAGTCCGGCGAGAAGCTCGTCATTCAGTGTCACGACGGTCCCCCATACGTTGTCTCGGGAGACCTGCCCCTGCCGGACGCGAAGCAACGTCCGGAATGTCCTAGTTTTCGGAAAAACGCACAGGCTGCTCGCCGGCAGGGTCCTCCACCGGCCCGGCAGGCAACGAGGCCGGTGACAGAGCCGCCTTGGCCTCGGACGGCCTGGGCAGGCCCGCGGCGGCGTACGCGCCGAACTCGTCGAGCGTCTCCTGCTCCAGCAGGGCCGCCACGATTCCGTCCAGCTTGTCGCGGTTGTCGCTGAGGATCCGTACCGCGCGCTCGTAGCACTCGTCCACGATCCGCCGCGCCTCCTCATCCACCGTGGCCAGCGTCGCGGGCGAAGCCTGCGGCGGCTGGCCGTCGTTGGACAGGATGGTCAGCGGGCCGACCTTCTCCGACATGCCCCACCGCCCGACCATGCCGCGGGCGATCATGGTGACCTGCTCCAGGTCGTTCTCGGCGCCGGTGGTGATGACGCCGTACACGACCTGTTCGGCCGCCATGCCGCCGAGCGCGCCGGTGATGCGCCCGCGCAGGTACTGCTCGTCGTAGGCGTAACGGTCGGTGTCGGGGGTGGACAGCGTGACGCCGAGCGCCCGGCCGCGCGGGATGATCGAGATCTTCCTGACCGGGTCGGCGCCGGGCTGGAGCATCCCGAGCAGGGCGTGGCCCGCCTCGTGGAAGGCGGTCCTGGTGCGCTCCTCCTCCGGCATCACGATGCTGCGGGCCGCGCCGAGTTGCAGCTTCTCCAGCGCGTCGGCGAAGTCGGCCATCGTGACCTTCTCCTTGCCGCGCTTGGCGGCCAGCAGGGCGGCCTCGTTGACCAGGTTGGCCAGGTCGGCGCCGGTCATGCCGGGGGTGGTCTTGGCGAGTTGCTCGGCGCTGACCGCGTCGTCCAGCGGCACGCCGCGCGTGTGCACGGACAGGATCGCGGCCCGGCCGGCCGCGTCGGGCAGGCCCACCTGCACCGTACGGTCGAAGCGCCCGGGACGCAGCAGCGCCGGGTCCAGGACCTCGGGCCGGTTCGTGGCCCCGATGACGATCACGCCCTCGGCGCCGGAGAAGCCGTCCATCTCGGTGAGGATCTGGTTGAGCGTCTGCTCGCGCTCGTCGTGGCCGCCGATGCCGCCCGCGCCGCCGCGGGCGCGCCCGATGGCGTCGATCTCGTCGATGAACACGATCGACGGCGCCACCTTGCGCGCCTCCTCGAACAGGTCACGCACCCGCGAGGCGCCCACGCCGACGATCATCTCGATGAACTCGGAGGCGCTGGCCGAGAAGTACGGCACCTTGGCCTCGCCCGCGACCGCCCTGGCCAGCAGCGTCTTACCGGTGCCGGGAGGGCCCGCGAGCAGCACGCCCTTGGGCAGCTTGGCGCCCAGCCTGCGGTACTTGCCGGGGTCCTTGAGGTAGTCGACGATCTCGACGAGCTCGTTCTCGACCTCGTCGATGCCCGCGACGTCCTCGAACGTGACGCGCACCTGCGCGGCCTCGACCGGTTTGGCCGACTTGGACTTGCCGAGCCCGCCCAGGCCGCCGCCGCCCATCATGCTGGCGCCGCGGCGCATGATCCAGATCCACAGACCGGCCAGCAGCAGCACGGGCAGCAGGGACAGCAGCAGGTTGGAGAAGAAGCCGCGGGTGATGGGCGAGGAGCTGATCACGACTTGCCCGCTCTTCAGTTGCTGGTCGAGCTGGTCGGTGTTGGCGAAGGCGGGGATCTCGGTGGTGAAGGACGTGTACGACTCGCCACCCTCCGGGTTCTTCGCCGCCGTCCTCAGGCCGCCCTCGACCGACAGGCCCTGGGCGGAGATGTCCTTGACGTTCTTGGCGTCCACCTGCTTGGTGAACTCGGTGTACGAGATCGTCTCCACCGATTCGCTGTCGACGAACGACGAGACCACGAAGAAGCCCGCGTACACCACGAGCAGGGTGACGATGAAGCGCCACCAATTGATCTTGGGCTTGCCGCCGGGTGTCCCGGGCAGGCCCTCGGAGCGCCAGGGCGGCTTGCCCTTGCCTTTGCCCGAAGCCTGCGGCGGTCCAGAGCGTTCCACGGCGTCACTCCCCCACATCGCCGCATACATGATCTTTCTAGCCTAGAACACGCATCCCTGAGGCCACGCGGCCGACGTCACGCCACTTTTCGCGCTGCGAGTCCGGCACAGACACGAACGCAAGTCCGGGCTTACTCATTCCCCCGTCCATGATCAGGACTGCCGCGCGTGACGTGCGCTTGCCGTAGGTGACGCGGTAGACGAGCATCCAGCCGCGCTTGACCGGCTGCGAGGCCAGCCACGTGATCCTGGAGCCCTCGGGGTGGTGGTTGAGCGTCCATCGGGCGGCCAGCAGGGCGGTGTCGCGCGGGGACCTCTGCTCCATGATCGGCAGTGGGCAGGTGACGAACACGCCGCGCAGTGGGGTGCCGCGCTGCTTGGGCAGCAGTTGCCTGGTGGTGAACGGCGCCGCTCCGTACACCTTCCACGGCCGGGGCAGCCTCGGCACGGCCAGGCCCGTGCGCCGGTCCTTGAGATAGCGCTTGCCGGGGTCGCGCATAGCCATGCGCTTGATCCCGCGGGAGAGGCGGGGGACGCGCGGGTCGGCGTACAGGGCGTCCATGGCCGTGTAGCCGGGCGCGAGGGAGACACCCGGGCTCGGGCTGGCGCGCTGCCCCGGGGCGACGACCGGGGTCGGTGCGGGGCCGGACGAGGGCGGTGCGGTCGGCGGCGCGGTTACCGGCCCCGCCGCTACCTCGTCCGGCTCCGACGGGAGCACCGCGACCAGCGTCGCGGCGGCGACCGCGACGGCGGCGGCCACGGCCAGCCCCCGATACACCACCCGCATGCGCAGATCGCCGATGCGGGAGCGTTTGGGCGGAGAAGCAGGGATCACGTGCCTTGCGGCGGTTCTCACTCGGGAACCCTTGATCTCATCTTCCCCATGGAGCACGACGGGAGCGTACGACATATCCCGCCATCGCGCCCATGAAGCGACCGAAGTGCAATCATGGCGGGGTGGAACAGGTTGAGCTGCGATTCGACCACGCCTCGCAAGCGTCACAAACACACACGAACCTCTCAGCCATTCGGCAGAGCTCCACCGGCCTCTGGGTGGCCGGTGATGAGACCGCGACCTTCGAACACCTCACATGGACGGGCGACCACTTCGGTGCCCAGCGCACGTTCCGCCTGGCCGACTACGTCAACCTGCCCGCCGGGCCGGAGGACGAGGCCGACATCGAGGGCCTGGCCAGGGCCGACGGCCATCTGTGGATGGTCGGCTCGCACGGGCTCAAACGCAAGAAGATCAAGTCCACGGACTTCGAGAAGGCGGCCGAGCGGCTGGCCACCGTGCTCAGGGAGGAGAACCGCTTCATCCTGGCCCGCCTGCCGCTCAGTCCCGACACCGAACTGCCCGGCAAGGGATCGATCATGTCGGGCGGCCAGAGCCTCACCACGCACCTCAAGGACGATCCGCACCTGGGACCGTTCCTGGCCCTGCCGGGCAAGGACAACGGCTTCGACGTCGAGGGCCTGGCGGTCACGCCGGACCGCGTGTACGTGGGCCTGCGCGGTCCCGTGCTGCGGGGCTGGGCCGTGGTGCTGGAGCTGCGGATCGAGGACGCGGGCAAGGGACGGCTGCGGTTGCGGGAGCCGTACCGCAAGCACTTCCTGAACCTGAAGGGGCTCGGCGTGCGGGACATGTGCCCGTACGGGGACGCGCTGCTGCTGCTCGCCGGGCCGACCATGGACCTCGACGGGCCGGTACGGGTGCTGCGCTGGAAGCCCGGCAAGCGGCAGAGCGTCGTCCAGGCGGAGGAACTGGCGACCGTCCTGGAGCTGCCCTACGGCGTGGGCTGCGACCATCCGGAGGGGCTGGCCTGCATCGGCGACGGCAGGCTCATGGTCGTCTACGACAGCCCGTCGGAACACCGGATCACGCCGGAGGGCGGCGTGCTCGCCGACATCTTCAAGATCTAGCGACGCGAACCGACCGTCAAGATCTGGCGACCGTCACGATCTGGCGACGCGAACCGACCGTCACGATCTGGCGACGCGGCCCGCCAGCCAGGGCGCGTCCGCCACGAACGTGCACGAGCCCGGCTCGATCTCGGTGAACCCCGCGTCGCGCACCACGGGCAGCCCAGCGGCCACCATGGCCGCGAAGCCGTCCCGGTCGGCGGCCGTGCGCACGGACACCGCCAGGCCCCGCTCCCGCCAGGCCGTCCGCTCACCGGCGTCGCTGGACCACCAGGCGAGCTGGGCGGCGTGCCCGGCCTGGGCCATGGCCTTGCCCGCGGACATCTCCAGTGCGGGGTTGGCCCACAGGATCGGCGGCCCGGCGGGCCCGGGGACGGCGGTGTCGGTCAGCTCGGTGCCCGACACCTGGAGCCGGGCCAGGTCGCGCGGCCAGTCGTCCAGCGGCACGGGCGGGTGCACGCGCATCTCGGCCGAGCGGTGCTCGATCGTCCGGCCGGGCAGCGCGAGCGCCCGGCGCCACTCGGCGCCCCTGGCCCGGCGCACGACCTTGCGGATCTTCCCGGTGGACTGCCAGGCGTGCAGCTCGGCGGTCCACTCGCCCGGGTCGTCCAGCAGGCTCAGCACGGCCATGGCGGCCGCCTCCAGCGCGTCGGTGCGCTCCGGAGGGGTGGCCCGCTCGATCCGGACCACCAGGGGCAGGACATACAGCTCGTCGTTCATCGTGTCCTAGCATGCCCGATGGCCAGGGACATGCCGGCGGCCAGGAGGCAGAGGGCGCCCGCGGCGTACCAGGCCAGGTCGTAGGCGCCCAGGTGGTCGCGGGTGAGGCCGGCGCCGACGGCGGCGATGGCCGCGCCCACCTGGTGCGAGCCGAACACCCAGCCGAACACCACGGCGCCGTCGGGGCCGTAGATCTGCCGGCACAGCGCCACCGTGGGCGGCACGGTGGCCACCCAGTCCAGGCCGTAGAAGATGATGAAGATCAGCATGCTGGGCTCGGTGGTGGCCGAGAACAGGCCGGGCAGCACCATCAGGGACAGCCCGCGCAGCCCGTAGTAGACGCCCAGCAGCACCTTCGGGTTGATCCTGTCACTGAGCCAGCCGGAGGCGACCGTGCCGGCGATGTCGAAGATGCCGATGATCGCCAGCAGGCCCGCGGCCATGGGCTCGGCCATGCCGTGGTCGTGGGCGGCGGGGATGAAGTGGGTGCCGACGAGACCGTTAGTGCTCATGCCGCAGATCGCGAAGCCGCCCACGAGCAGCCAGAACGGGCGCGTACGAGCCGCGGAGAAGAGCACGGAAAGAGCCCTGACGGCCGCGTTGACCCGGGGCGCCGCGGGCCGCACCGCGCCCGGCTCCGCGCCGAGCGCCGTCGTGCCCACGTCCTCGGGACGGTCGCGCAACAACCACCACACGAACGGCACCACGGCCAGCGCCGCCCCCGCCACGGTCAGCGAGGCGACCCGCCACCCCGGCCCCTGGGCGAGCTGGGCGAGCACGGGCAGGAAGATGAGCTGCCCGGTGGCGCCGGCGGCGGTGAGCACGCCGGTCACCAGGCCGCGGTGGCGCACGAACCAGCGGTCCACCACCGTCGCGGCGAACACCAGCGCCATCGAACCCGTGCCGAGCCCCACCAGCACGCCCCAGCAGAGCAGGAGTTGCCAGCTCGCCGTCATCAGCACGGTGAGCCCGCTGCCCACGGCGATCAGCAGCAGGGCCAGGGCGACCACGCGGCGCATGCCGAAGCGGTCCATGAGGGCGGCGGCGAAGGGGGCGGTCAGGCCGTAGAGCACCAGGTTGACCGAGACGGCCAGCGAGATCGTGCCGGTCGACCAGCCGAACTCCTCCTGGAGCGGCGTGATCAGCACGCCAGGGGTGGCGCGGAAGCCGGCGGCGCCCAGGATGGCCACGAACGCGACGGCCGCGACGTACCAGGCCCGGTGCAGCCCACGGCGCGGAGGGGCGGAGGAGCTCACTGTCATGCGCCAATCCTGATTTATCATCACGCGGGAGCACGAGTGGCCGGGAAGCCAATATGTGCAAGAATCCGGCCATGACACATCGCGTCGCGGTCGTGGTGCTCAACCACTTCGCCACGATCGACCTCGGGGTTCCCGGTCAGGTCTTCTGGGCGGCGGAGACGCCGTCGGGCGAGAAGTTGTACGAGGTGGTGACCTGCTCGGAGAACCGCATGCCCGTGCGGTGCAGCGCGGGCTACAGCGTGCTGCCCGATTATGACCTCGACGTGCTCGACACGGCCGACACCGTCCTGGTGCCCGGCATCCACGCGGGCCGGGCGCTGAAGGACGGCACGATCTCCGACACGCTGCGCGCGGCCCTGCTGGGGCGGCCCAGGACGATGTCCATCTGCACCGGCGCGTTCGTGCTGGCGGCGGCCGGCCTGCTCGACGGCCGCCCGGCCACCACCCACTGGCGCGAGGCGGATCTTTTCGCCCGCCTGTTCCCGCAGGTCAAGCTGGATCCGGACGTCCTGTTCGTGGACGACGGCGACGTGCTGACCTCGGCGGGCGTGGCGGCGGGCCTGGACCTGTGCCTGCACGTGGTCAGGCGCGATCACGGCAGCGAGGTGGCCAACAGGGCGGCCAGGCGCTGCGTGATGCCGCCGTGGCGGGAGGGCGGCCAGGCCCAGTACATCGACCGGCCGCTCCCGTACGGCGAGGGCGGCGGCACGGCGGCCACCCGCGACTGGATGCTGGCCCACCTCGACACCCCGCTCGACCTGAGCCTGCTGGCCGAGCACGCCAGGATGAGCGTGCGCACGTTCACCAGGCGCTTTCGCGAGGAGACCGGCCAGAGCCCGGCCAGGTGGCTGAACGGGCAGCGCGTGGAGCACGCCAGGCGCCTGCTGGAGACGACGGACCTCGGCGTGGAGGAGGTGGCCAGGCAGTCGGGCTTCGGCACGGCGGTCTCGCTGCGCCAGCACCTGCACGCGGCCGTCGGGGTGTCCCCACTGGCCTATCGCCACACCTTCCGCCGCACCTGATCCGGCGCTTACAATCCGGCCAAAAGATCACAGGGAGGGCCGGAGGATGGCCGAGGCGGACCGCGTCCCCGCGGGGATCGACCCGAATGTGCCCAGCGTCGCCCGCATGTATGACTACTACCTCGGCGGCCGGGACAACTTCCCCGCCGACCGCGCGGCGGCCGAGAAGATGATCGAGCTGGGTCTGAGCATGGGCGCCGACGCCCGGCAACTCGCCCTGGGCAACCGCCTCTTCCTCAGCCGCGCGGTACGCATGCTCGCCGAGGCCGGGGTCCGGCAGTTCGTCGACATCGGCGCCGGGCTGCCCACGCAGGACAACGTGCACCAGGTGGCCAGGCGGCACATCGCCGGCTCCCGCGTCGTCTACGTGGACAGCGACCCCTCCGTGGTCACCCACGCCCGCGCCCTGCTGGACGGGGACGCGAACGCCGACGGGGAGGTCATCGCGGTCGAGGGCGATCTGCGCGACCCGGAGGCGATCCTGGGCGATCCGCGCGTCACCGGGCATCTCGACCTGGCCCAGCCGTTCGCGGTGCTCATGCTGGCGGTGCTGCACTTCATCCCCGACGACGCCGAGGCCGCCGCGATCGTCGCCCGGGTCCGCGGGCGCCTGGGGCCCGGGTCCTTCCTGGTCCTGTCCCACCTGTACACGGGCGACGCCACGGAGGAGGCGAGCCGGGAAGGGTCGCAGATCTACTCGGGCACCGCCGCGGGCGGCCTGGCCGGGCGCGACCTGGCCGGCATCACCGCCTTCTTCGACGGTCTCGAACTGCTCGGCCCCGGCCTGGTGCCGGTCGGCGACTGGACGGCGGGCGGTTTACCGGGCGACGCGTACGACCTGGTCGGGTCGGGCATTCTGGGCGGCGTCGGCCGCAGGTGACGCCTATTCCGGCAGTCTCTTCTCGAACCAGTGGTGGGCGTAGGGCTCGTCGTTGAACGCGGGCACCTCCGCGTAGCCGCAGGCCCGGTACAGGGCGATGGCTTCGGTGAGCGCCCGGTTGGTCTCCAGGCGCAGCGTGCGCAGGCCGTGCCCGGCGGCGTGGGCCTCCGCTTCGGCGAGCAGCAGGCGTCCCAGCCCGAGGCCGCGTACGGACGATTCCGCCCACATCCGCTTGATCTCCGCATGGCCGGAGTCGGGGTGCAGCTTCAGCGCCACGCAGCCCACCGGCTCGGCGTGCAGCGTCGCGATCAGCAACATCCCGGCGGGCAGTCGCAGTTCGTCGTCGCCGGCCGGGATGCTGCGGCCCGGATCGAAGCCGCCCTCGAAACGGCGGGCCAGTTCGGCGACGTACGCGCCGAGGCAGTGCCGGGCGGCGGGGTGGCCAGGGTCGAAGACGCCGACCTCCACCATGGAGGCGACGAGCAGCCGCTCCACCTCGGACATCGCGGCCACCAGGCGTTCACGTCCGGTCTCGGAGAGTGGCCTGAGCATCGAGGCGGCGGCCTCGTCAGAACGGCGATCGAGCTCCTCCCGCTCGGCGATCCCGGCCTGCGTGAGCCGCACCGTACGAACCCTGCCGTCGGCCCCGCCGGCGTCGACCACGGCCAGCCCGTCGGCCTCCAGCGCGCGCAACAACCGGCTCAGGTAGCCGGAGTCCAGCCCCAGCCGGGCCCGCAGCGCACGTACCTGCACCTCGGTGCCTTCCGCGCCGATCTCCCAGAGCAGCCGGGCCTGCCCGAGCGGCCGGTCCCGGCCCATGAAAGCGTCGTTGAGCGCGCCGATGCGCTGCGTCACGGTCCGCTGGAAGCGGCGCACCCTGGCGATCGCCGTATCATCCATTCTCTGACTCTAGTCAGACATCCGCCCGTACGGCCAGCCCCTCGCCGATGGACCGGTACGCCCGCCTCTGCGCCCAGACCGCGCACAGCCTCCAGCCCGGCCTGTGCGCGCACGATCGCGACGGTCTGGTGCCCGGCGCGGCCAAGTGCGCGGACGAGCGGTCGTCCGATGGCACCGGCGAGCAGGACTCTCATCGTGGCCTCCTTCACGTGTCCCGCCCATCGGACGGGACACGGCCCGCACCTGTGACAGATCCAGCCACAAACCGGAAAAGAGCCCCTGAACGCCATAAGCCCTGACCACCTTCAGCCCTGACAACGCCGAAGGCCGCCCCCGATGATCGGGAGCGGCCTTCGTTCGTGTTGTGGAGCTATGGGGATTCGAACCCCAGACCTCCTCCATGCCATGGAGGCGCGCTACCAACTGCGCCATAGCCCCTCGTGCCGGTAAAAGTCTATCCGACTTTGCGACCGCCCGAGCACACTCGCGGACCGCCAGGCCCATGGCCGCCGGGAATCCCCCGGCGGCCACGCGGGGCTCCTAGACGTCGTCCGGCAGGGTGAGCATCTTGTTCAGGACCGGGACGAGCTGTTCCTCCTCGTAGTCCAGGTGGGCCTCCAGCCGCGTGGCGAGCTGGTCGATCTCCTCGCCGACCTCCTCACCGCCCCCTTCGAGGACCCGCCGGATCCTGGCCAGCAGCCCGCCCACCACCTGGTGTTCCGCGCGCAGCCTCGCCAGGACCCCGGCCAGTTCGGGATGTTCCGTCCCGAGGTGAGGGAACAGCGCGTTGTCCTCGCCCTCGTGGTGCAGGTGCAGGGCGTCGCAGAACGCCAGGCAGTGTGTACGCAGGTCCGCCGGCGCCACCCGGCCCGACCGCAGGTTCGCCAGGTCCGCGCGGAACCCGTCATGCAGTTTGATGAGCTCATCGCCCCAGGCGATCAGCCGCTGCTGCTCCGTCATGCCGGTGCCTTTCTCAAGAGGTTTCCGTGTACGGCGGCGAAGAGCGCGGCCAGCAGGGCGGCGAGCGCCGCGACGCCGAAGCTCCATCCGGCGCCCCCGCCGGCCAGCACCACCGCTCCGACCGCGCCGGCCACGCTGCTGCCCATGACCCTGACCAGCGCGTTGATCCCGCCGGCCGCCGCTGTCTTGGCGGGCTCCACGTGTTCGACCGCCATCGTGCCGAGCGCGGCGTACCCGAGCCCGACGCCCAGCCCCAGCACGGTCGCGGCTCCGTACAGGTCGGCGTCGGTGGACCTGGACAGCGCCAGCCAGAGCGCGGCGGCGGTCACCAGCGCCGAGCCGCCCGCCACGAGCGCGGAGGCGGTGAAGCGGCGCATCAGCGGGCCCGCCAGCACGGAGACCACGAGCATCAGCACGGTGGTCGGCAGCAGGTAGATCCCGACCTGCAGCACCGAGGCTCCGAGCGTGCCCTGGGCCACCGCCGAGACCGTGGTGATGGCCGCGAACAGGGCGAACCCGAGCAGGAACGACGCCACCGTGGCCCCGACGGTCCCCCGGTGCAGGAGCATGGGGATCTCGATCAGCGGCGCGGCGGTACGGCGGGCGGTGGCCACCCACACCCCCGCCACGATCACCGCCGCCGCCAGCAGGCCCAGCGTCGGCGGCGAGGTCCAGCCCCACGCCGCGCCCTTGCTGATCGCCAGCAGCAGGCAGACGAGCCACACCGCGACCAGCGCCGCGCCGGTCAGGTCGGGCCGTCCGGCGGCGCGTGTGGGCGTCTCCCGCACCACGGCCGCCACCAGGGCGAAGCTCAGCACGCCCAGCCCGGTCAGGGTCCAGAACACGGCCCGGTGGTCGCCGTCCAGGAGACCGGCCAGGATCATGCCGCCGCCGCTGCCGATCCCGATGGTGGCGCTGAGCACCCCGATCGCCCCCGGCAGCCGGTACGCGGGCACGGCCTGCCTGACCAGGCCCATGGCCAGCGGAAGCAGGGGTGCGGCGGCGCCCTGCAACACGCGGCCGGCGATGAGCGGGGCCAGCGTGTCCGACACCGCGCCGAGTGCCGAACCGGCGACCAGCAGGCCGAGCGCGACCAGGGACATCGTGCGCCGGCCGTACATGTCGCCGAGCCGTGACAGCAGGGGGATCGAGACCGCGCCGGACAGCAGCCCGGCCGTCAGGGCCCAGGAGACGGTGGTGGGCGGGGCGGCGAGTTGCCGTTCGAGCCCCGGCAGGAGCGGCACCACGACCGTCATCTGCAGGGTCCCCACGGCCACCGCGAAGGCGAGCACCGCCACGGCCGATGAGTTTTTATACATGTATAGAAAGTAACATGACAGGCATGCCGACGCGTACGGGCAGGCCGCCCAGGATCTCCAGGGCGGAGATCGTGGCCGCCGCCAACAAGGTGATCGAGGAGGACGGGGTGGCCGGGCTGACCATGCGCCGGCTGGCCAGGGAGGTCGGCAGCACGGCCATGGCGCTCTACCACCACGTGCGCGACAAGGAGGAGTTGCTCCTGCTGCTGCTCGACGACTACGCCGCCGGGCTGGCCCGGCCCGAGCTGCCCTCGGAGCCGTACGAGCGGATGGTGGCCGCCGCGCTGGCCATGCGCGAGGCGGTGGCCGGGTGTCCGTGGGCCGTGGACGTGCTGCGTGCCGACGACCTGCTGTCGGTGGGCGCGCTGTGGTATCCGGAGCAGATCGTCGATGCCGCGATCCGGGCGGGGCTCGGCGAGGAGGATGCCGTGGACGCGTACCGGATCATCTGGCACTACACGGCCGGTGAGATCGCCGCCAGGGCGGCGGCGCGCGGGCGGCGCGCGGAGGGCGGGCCCACCTACCGGGATCGTGTCTTTCCCGAGCTGGACGCCGCCGAGTTCCCGCGGTTGAGCGGGGTGGGGCCCAGGTGGGAGGAGCTGACCGCACGGGACACCTACGCCAAGGGGGTACGAGCCCTGGTGCGCGGCCTCCTGCCGCCGGAAAGCCCGCCGAACAAGCCGTAAGAGAAGCCGCCGGAGAAGCCGCTGAAGGAGCCGTAGGAAAACCCGCCGGAGACGCCGCTGGAAACGCCGTAGGAAAAACCGGTGGCCCGGTGGTGGCGTACGTGAAACGGTCGGGTGGATGATCCGGTGGACCGAGGCGGGGCAGGAACGGTCGGCCGTCTGGCGTTCGGCGCTGGGCGCGCCATCCCCGGCGCGCGTCATCGTCGCCGACGAACGTGTGAACGCCGCCACCGCCTACCGCCTGGCCTGCGAGGGCACCGCGCTGCTGTGGCTCGGCGACTACCACGACGCCCGCAGGCTGCTGACGGCCATGGGCCGCCGCTGCAAACCGGCCGAGCCCGGCAGCGGTTTCCACCGCCACCGCCAGGCCCAGGCCCAGCGCGCCCACACGCTCGGCATGTTGCTCATCCCCTACGCGGAGGGCCACGTCGTGCCGCTGCGCAGGGCGCCCGACGTGCGGGCGGCCTGCGCCGAGGTGTACGGCCCCGCCACCGGGCCCGCGGTCGGCCCGCTGCGCGAACTGCTCGGGCTGATCGGCGCCCACGAGTGGCGTAAGAAGGGCGTGCACGTCCCCGCGCTCGGCGCGCGCATCCATCCGCACCACGGCGTGTTCTCCCCGACCAGGAGCGAGTACATCGACCTGGTGGCCGAGGCGCCGCTGCCGGGCGACCGGCTGGCCTTCGACGTCGGCACGGGCACCGGCGTGCTGGCGGCCGTGCTGGCCGGGCGCGGCGTGCGGCGCGTCGTGGCCACCGACCTCGACGAGCGGGCCGTCGCTTGCGCCCGCGACAACGTCGCCCGCCTTGGCCTGGACGGCCGGGTGGAGGTCGTGCGGGCCGATCTGTTCCCGCCGGGCCGCGCGTCGCTGATCGTGTGCAATCCGCCGTGGTTGCCCGCCAAGCCGGCCTCGTCCCTCGACCACGCCGTCTACGACCCGGGCGGGCGGATGCTACGCGGGTTCCTGGGCGGCCTTGGCAATCATCTGGAGCCGGCGGGGGAAGGCTGGCTCGTCCTGTCCGACCTGGCCGAGCATCTCGGCCTGCGCACCAGGGCCGAGTTGCTGGCGGAGTTCGAGCGGGCGGGCCTGCGCGTGGCCGGCCGCCTGGACGTCGTGCCCCGGCACCGCCGCACGGGCGACGCCGACGACCCCCTGCACGCGGCACGGGCCGCCGAGGTGACGTCCCTCTGGCGGCTCACCCTCAGGCGCGCGCCCCCGAGGTGACGTGTCCATGGCTGCTCGCCCCCGAGGTGGATGTCCGGCTCACGATCAGGCGCTGAAGGCCTTGCGGTAGGCCGACGGTGAGGTGCGCATCGCGCGGGTGAAGTGGTGCCGGAAGGTCACCGGGCTCTCGAACCCGACCGCCGCCCCGATCTCCTCCACCGGCGCGGCCGTCGACTCCAGCATCGGCAGGCTGGCCGCCACCCGCTGGGAGATCACCCAGCGCAGCGGGCTGGTGCCGGTCTGCTGCCTGAAGCGCCGGATGAACGTGCGCTCCGACATGTGCGCCACCCCGGCCAGGCCGGGCACCGAGATCGGTTCCGCCAGATGCTCAAGGGCCCACGCCATCGCCCTGGCCACCGCGTCGTCGTCGCGCACGGGAGTGACCGCGGCCTGGATGAACTGGGCCTGCCCGCCCTCCCGGTGCGGCGGGACGACCAGGCGGCGGGCCACGGTGTTGGCCACGTTCGGGCCGTGGTCGCGGCGTACGAGGTGGATCAGCAGGTCCAGGCCCGCGGCGCTGCCGGCGCTGGTCAGCACGTCGCCGTCGTCCACGTACAGGACCGAGGGGTTGACCAGGACGGCGGGGAAACGTTCCTGGAGCAGGGCGGCGTAGCGCCAGTGGGTGGTCGCCGGGCGGCCGTCCAGCAGCCCGGCCGCCGCCAGCGCGAACGCGCCCGAGCAGATGGAGACCATGCGCGCGCCGCGCGCGTGCGCCACGCGCAGGGCGGTGACCAGCGGTTCGGGGACGGGGCCTCCGACGTCGGAGACGCCGGGCACGATCACCGTGTCGGCCGAGGTCAGCGCCTCCAGCCCGTGCTCGGCCCGCATGCTGAAGCCGCCCACCACGCGCAGCGGCTCGCGGGTCTGCGCGCACACGGTGAGGTCGTACCAGAGGAGATCCAGCTCGGGGCGGGGCAGCCCGAACAGTTCCACGACGCAGCCGAGCTCGAACGGCGCCATGCCGTCGAAGGCGAGCGCGGCCACGCGGTGCGGCCGGGCGGGAGAAGGCAGCGGCATTCCCGCATGTTAGCCGGGGCGTCTCAGCGGCAGGAGAGATATATGCACATTTCGGGGGTACATACCGTTTTGCCCGATCACCGCTACGAGCAGGCGGAGATCACCGAGGCGTTCTCCCGGCTGACCGACTGTGACGAGGAACTGCTGAAACGCTTTCACCAGGCCACCGGGGTACGGGCCCGCAACCTGGCACTGCCGCTGGCCGACTACGCCAAGCTGGACTCCTTCGCCCGCGCCAACGACACCTATGTCGAACTGGCGCTCGACCTCGGCGAACAGGCGCTGACCGGCGCGCTGCGCAAGGCCGACGTACGCCCGGAGAAGGTCGATCACCTGCTGTTCTGCTCGACGACGGGCCTGTCCACGCCGTCGATCGACGCCAAGCTGGCCCAGCGGGCGGGGCTGCGGCCCGACGTCAAACGGCTGCCGGTGTTCGGCCTGGGTTGCGCGGCGGGCGCGGCGGGGCTCTCCCGGCTGCACGACTACCTGCGCGGCTGGCCCGACCACGTCGCCGTGCTGGTCTGCGTGGAACTGTGCTCGCTGACGATCCAGCGCGACGACACCTCGATCGCGAACCTGGTGGCCAGCGGCCTGTTCGGGGACGGCGCGGCGGCCGTCGTGGCGCGGGGGCGCGGCCACGGGCCCGAGGTCGTGGCCACCCGCAGCAAGCTCTACCCCGGCACCGAGCACCTCATGGGCTGGGAGGTGAGCGACCACGGCTTCCGCATCGTGCTGGACGCGGACCTGACGACCTTCGTCGAACAGGTCCTGGCCGGCGACATCAAGGCGTTCCTGGCGGACTACGGCCTGACCCCCGAGCAGGTCGCCACCTGGGTCTGCCATCCCGGCGGCCCCAAGGTCATCGCGAAGATCATCGAGACGCTGGGCCTGCCGGCCAAGGCGCTCGACGTGACCTGGCGTTCGCTGCGTGAGCACGGCAACCTGTCGTCGGTCTCGGTGCTGCACGTGTTCCAGGAGACCCGTGGCAGTCCGGGCACGCCCGCCCTGATGATGGCGCTGGGTCCCGGATTCTCCGCCGAGTTGTTGCTGTTGCACTGGTGACGGCGTACACACTGCTCATCGGGCTGGTCGTGCTCGAACGGCTGGCCGAACTCCTCGTGGCCCGGCGCAACCTGGCCTGGGCCAGGTCCAGAGGCGGGGTCGAGAGCGGCAGCGGGCACTACCGGTGGATCGTGTCGGCCCACGTGGCGCTGCTCGTCGCGGCCCCCGCCGAGGTCTGGCTGCTCGACCGGCCCTTCCTGCCCGCGCTGGGGTGGCCCATGCTCGCGGTCGTCGTGCTGGCGCAGGGGCTGCGCTGGTGGTGCATCGGCACGCTGGGCAGAAGGTGGAACACGCGCGTGGTCGTGGTGCCGGGAATGCCGCCGGTGGACCGGGGGCCGTACCGATGGTCGCGGCACCCCAACTACGTCGCCGTGGTCGCCGAGGGAATCGCGCTGCCCCTGGTGCACACGGCCTGGCTGACGGCCGTGGTGTTCACGGTGGCGAATGCGGCGCTTCTCACGGTTCGTATACATGCCGAGGACGCCGCACTGACAAAATGGAACGCGTGAACGAAACGACACTGACCCAGATGCGGACCTCCGCCGCGCGGATGACGGCCCTCGTGCAGGACATAAAGGAAGACCAGCTCGACCTGCCCACGCCGTGCAGCGAGTACGACGTCAAGGGCCTGCTCAACCACCTGGAGTGGGGCGCGTCCCTGTTCGAGTCCGTCTCGCTCGGCGGCGAGTTCGTGCCGCCGAAGGCGGAGTACACCGGCGACCTTCCCGAGCGGATCGAGCGCCTGCTGGCCGTCTACGAGCAGCCCGAGGCGTGGCAGGGCGAGAGCGAGGCCATGGGCGGCCTGCCCAAGGCCGTGCTCGCGAACATGGCGCTGACCGACTTCGTGGCGCACGGCTGGGACCTGTCCAAGGCCACGGGCCTGGAGTACGAGGTGGATGAGGAGACGGCCGCCGCGCTGCTGGCGTTCGCCGAGCAGACGGCGCCCACGGCTCGCGAGCGGGGCGTGTTCGGCGCGGAGGTGCCGGTGCCGGACGACGCGCCCACGATGGACCGTTTCCTCGGGGTCATCGGGCGGGATCCGGCCTGGCGACCGTGATCTCCGGCAGGCCCTCGGGGCGTTTGCCCGGATAGAGACCGGTCAGCAGCGTGCTGACCGTGTAGAGGTGCCAGGCCAGGGCGGGCTTCTGTACGACGGGTCCGGCGAAGAGGGCGCGCACCTCGTCCGGGTTCACGATGGGGGCCAGCGCGTCGAGGCCGCCGAGCACCTGTTCCCGCAGCACGTCCGTGAGCGCGGGTCCCGGGCTGGTCCGCCAGCTCCACCCGCCTCCGGTCCTGGCCGTGGGCAGGTGCTCGGGCGGCACGGGCAGGCGTCCCAGCGCACCACCCAGCCATCTTCCTGGCCATCGGAACCTGCTTTTGGTCATGCTCGCGGCGAATCGCCACGGCTTTCCTTCGATCGGTACATCACATAATTTCGGCGCCAACCGTAATATCAGCGCATAAATGACCTCTTCGGAGAGTCGCCAGCCCTGATCCAGGCTCAGCGCCGCCCGTACCACCCGGTTGTCCAGGAACGGACGTACGGGGTCACCGCGCCGCAGCGCGCCCGCCCTGGCGCCGGCCTGCCAGCGCCCCACCTTGTACCAGATGTAGAGGTGATCCAGCGCCGCCAGCGGGTTCGGCCGCGCCAGCCAGGGCTCGGCCAGCTCGCGGGCGTGCTCGTTCGCCTGCGCGGTGAACAGCTTCGCGTCCTTCGAGAAGGTGATGCCGATGCGCCGTCGCAGCGCCTTGTCGCTCAGGTCGGTCTGCAGCAGGTTCAGGCTGCCCGCGCGCAACGTCTCGCCGCTCTGCCCGGACATGGTGGGTTTGCCGGAGTAGGGCAGATAACCCACGATCGACTCGTACGCCGAGGTCATCCCCTCGCAGGTGCGCAGCGTCTCCCAGGCCCGGCTCAGCGGATGCTCGACCAGCACCGCGTCCTTGGCGGCGGTCTGCGGCGGCGCGATGACCTTGTGCTCGACGCCCAGCCGGTCCGCGATCATGCCCGCGATGATCACGTCGGGATGCGTGCCGAGCCCGTTCGTCGTCGCCCGGAACGGCACCCGCGCCGCGTGCAGCAGCGCCGCCAGGATGCGGGTGTCGCGCCCGCCGGTCAGCGCCAGGTTCACCGGCTCGCCCAGGTCGCGCAGCGGGGCGACGGTGGCCAGCAGCGCGTCGGCCAGCTCGCCGATCGCCGCCCGCCCGCGCCGCGCCGAGGCGGGCGCGGGAGCCGCCTCCGGCAGCGGGGTCTCGGTGATCGTGCGCACGCCGTCCCGCACCACCAGCCGTGAGCTGGGCCGCAGCGCGGAGACCCCCTGGTACGGCGTCTCGTCCGACAGGAAGAACCCCTGCCTGACCATCGTCTGGAGTGCGAGCACGTCGTAGTCGACGCGGTCGCCGGTCTGGGCCGCGAGGTGCACGAGCAGGGCCCGGCTGCCGACGATGTGCAGCTCCGGCGTCTCGGCGTGGAAGACGGGGCAGACCCGGTTGATCGCGGTGCTCGCGCCCAGCTCGCCGTCGCGGGCGTACCAGGCCGAGAAGCAGCCGCCCACCGAGTCGTCGGGCAGCTTCGTCACGTCGGCGGGGTCGGCGAGGTGGCCGTTCAGCCCGATGGCGCGGTCGCCGTGCCCGGAGATCAGCGGCGGCTGCCGGGAGTCGTCGGGCTCGTTGGTCCAGGCGAGCAACGAGACGCCACGGCCGTGCCATTCCCGGCCGCGAATGACGTCGGAGGGCACGGGAAAGGCGATGTCGATACCGGAACGAACTCTACCTAATACAAATGCGGGAATGTCCTGGGCCTTTGTGGCCAAGCCTAAATAGATACGCATGCCGTTAAGGCATACCTCAATTACCCCATTCGCCACAAGCGATCACGTGTTGATCGCGGTTTGCGCTCGCTTACGTCACCGACCAGGCCAGAGGCGAACCGCCTTCCGTCGTAGGACTCGGAGGTGGTTGAGATGAAATTTCGTCCATTGCTGGCCGGTGCAGGTCTTGTCGCGCTCCTCGGTCTGGCGGCCTGCGGCGGCGGCCCGGGATCCTCGGCCGGGGAAAGTGCCCCCAATGTCGCCAGGGACCAGGGGTCGGGCGGGTCGAGGACGTCGGCGTCCGCCATGCCCAAGGAGCGGGCCGAAGCCGAAGAGCAGAAGAGCGACAGCGAGAAGGACACGACGACGGCGCAGATCTCCACGTTCGCCCTGGACGTGGACACCGCCTCGTACGGCTACGCCCGCCGTACCCTCCAGGAGGGCCGCTGGCCCTCGCCAGGCGAGATCCGCCCGGAGGAGTGGGTCAACGCGTTCAGGCAGGACTACCCGCAGCCGTCAGGCGACGGGTTCAGCGTGCAGGTGGACGGCGCGAAGCTGCCCGACCGCGACGAGGCCGTGCTGCGGGTCGGCCTGCAGACGCGTGCCTCCGAGGCGGCCGAGCGGCGGCCGGCCAACCTCACGTTCGTGGTGGACACCTCCGGCTCGATGGCCGACGACGGCCGGCTCGACCTGGTCAAGTCGGGACTGCGGACGCTGCTCGACCAGCTCGCGCCGGGCGACCAGGTCTCGATCGTCTCCTTCAGCGACGAGGCCAGGGTGCTGGCCTCGATGACCCCGCTGACCGCCAGGAGCGAGCTGAACGCGGCGGTGGAGCAGCTCGGCATCGGCGGCGGCACGGACCTGGAGGCCGGGGTGGTGGCCGGTTACCAGGAGGCGGCGGGCGCCTTCCGCCCGGCCGCCACGAACCGGGTCATCCTGCTCTCCGACGGCCTGGCCAACCAGGGCAGCACGGAGTGGCAGGGCATACTCAACCGGGTCAAGGAGTACGCGGGCAAGCAGGTCACGCTGCTCACGGTCGGCGTCGGCAGGGACTACGGCGATGAGCTGATGGAGCAGCTCGCCGACAACGGCGACGGCATGGCCGTCTACGTCAGCAGCCACGAGGAGGCCACCAAGGCGTTCACCACCCACCTCACCGCCAACATCGAGCTGCGCGCCCGCGACGCCAAGGCACAGGTGGTCTTCAACCCGGCGGTGGTCGAGAGCTACCGCCTCATCGGGTACGACAACCGCGCGCTGACCGCCGAGGAGTTCCGCGACGACAGCCGCGACGGCGGCGAGATCGGCCCGGGCCACTCGGTCACCGCGCTGTACTCGCTCAAGCTCAAGGCCGGCGCGGACGGCCAGCTCGCCCAGGCCTCGGTGCGCTGGCAGGACCCCGACACCAGGGCCGCCTCGGAGGAGAGCGAGTCGCTGCGCTCCGACGAGCTGGCCGACTCGGTCTGGGACGACAAGACGCCGGTGCGGCTGCAGGTGGACGTCGTGGTGGCCGCGTTCGCGGTCTACCTGCGCGACCGCGAGGCGTACGGGATGGACCTGTCCGCGCTCGGCGAGCACGCCGGCCGGCTGGCCAGCGCGTCCGAGGACCCGATGGTCTCCGAGCTGGTCACGCTCATCAACCAGGCGAAGTCGGTCGCCTGACGGCGGCGCCGTCCGCGCCCGGGTCGCCTGCGGCCCGGGCGCGCAGGGCGTCGATCATGAGGTGGAAGTGACGGCGCCACTGGCCGGGAGCGACCTCGGCCACCCGTGAGTTGGCCATCACGAAGAGCGCCAGATCCGTGTGGTCGATGTCGGCCCGCAGTGCCCCGGCCCGCTGGGCCCGCTCCACCAGCCGTTCCACCATGCCGCGGACCTCGGCCTTGTCCTCCAGGTGGACCAGGCAGGCCAGCTCGGTGAAGGCCCGGTCGCGCGCCTGCATCTCACACGTGTGCTCCAGGAAGCGTACGAGCCCTTCCCACGCGTCCTCCGCCTCCAGCGCCTTCCCGGCCAGCTCGGCCCAGCGCGTCACCTTGCCGTCCATGATCTCGTCGATCAGGTCGCCCCGCTCGGGGAAGTGCCGGTAGAGGGTGCCGATCGCCAGACCTGCCCGTTTGGCCACGGCGTCGAGCGGTGCCTGCAGCCCACGCTCGGCCAGCACCTCCTTGGCCGCGGCCACGAGGGCGTCGCGGTTGCGCTGCGCGTCGCGGCGGAGAGGACGGTCCATACCTCCATTCTAGTAAAGGTGAGGATCACCCTCATATTCGTGTTAACCTGAGGCCATCCCTCGACTTAAAGGAGCACGTGACATGAAGATCGTTATCCTCGGCGCAGGTCCCGGCGTCGGCCTGGCGACGGCCCGCCGCTTCGGCAGGGAGGGCTTCGAGGTCGCGCTGGTGTCCAGGAACCGGGATCATCTGACGCCGCTGATCGAGACCCTGGCGGGCGCGGGCGTCACTGCCACGGCGCACGTGGGCGACCTGGCGGACGAGACCTCGCTGACCGGCGCGCTCGACGGCGTCGGCCAGGTGGACGTCCTGCTCTGCAACGGCGTGGGCGCCGGCGGGACGCTCACTCCCGCCCTGGAGGTCACCAGGGAGAGCGCCAGGGAAGCCTTCGACGGGGCGGTGCTGGGCGCGGTCACGGCGGTCAGGGCCGTCCTGCCCGGCATGCTGGCGCGCGGCTCCGGCACCCTGCTGTTCACCTCGGGCATCTCGGCCGTGCACCCGCTGCCGTTCCTGGGCAATGTCGGCATGGCGGGGGCGGCTCTGCGCAACTACGTGTTGTCCCTGGCGGAGGTCCTGGCCGGCCGGGGTGTGCACGTCGGCCACGTGCCCATCGCCGCCGCGGTCGCGCCCGGCTCCCCCGCCGCGCCCGAGATCGTGGCCGAGACCCACTGGAGCCTGCACGCCGGCCGTGACCGGCACGAGGTGATCCTCGGCGATCTGGCGACCGTCCAGGCGGCGATCAGCGCCATGGAGTGACGGCCTTCGAGTACGGCTACGGGCGGGCCGTGGGGTGCGGGCCCGGGGTCAGGACGGCGTAGGCGTCGTGGATCCAGTCCGTCAGGGCCGGGCGCGTCGAGGCCGGGTCGATGATGTCCTCCACCAGGAACGCCTCCGCCGTCCTGAACGGCGACCTGACCGCCTCCAGCCGCTCGGCGATCTCGGCCTTCAGCGTGACGGCGTCCGGCCCCGCCTCGGCCAGCATGCGTTTGAAGGCCACCTCCAGCCCGCCCTCGATCGGCAGCGAGCCCCAGTCGCCCGACGGCCATGCCACGCGCAGGCCGTAGCGGTCATGAGGGCGGTGGGCGGCGCCGGCGACGCCGAAGACGCGGCGGACGAGCACCGAGGCCCACGGGATCGTGGACTGGTAGACGGCCGCCAGCGCCCGTGCGCCCCGCCTGATCGTGCCCGCCCGTTCCGCCGCCGTGCCGATGACGAAACCGGGCTGGTCCACCAGGTGCACCACCGGCAGGTGGAACGTCTCGGCCAGATCGACGAAGCGGGCCGTCTTGTCGGCGCCGCCGGCCGTCATGCCACCGCCGTACACGTGCGGGTCCGAAGCCAGGACCGCCACCGGGCAGCCGTCCAGGCGGGCCAGGGCGGTGATCACCGAGGGGGCGAACCGGCGGCCCAGCTCCATGACCGAGCCCGTGTCGAAGACCAGGTTCAGGATCGCCCGCATGTCGTAGGGTCGGCGGCGGTCCCTTGGGACGATCTCCCGCAGCTCAGGCGCGGTCCTGCCGGGATCGTCGGCGGGGTCTGTGCGCGGCGGCGGTTGCCAGGCGCTCTGCGGCAGGTACGCCATCACCCTCCTGACCAGCTCGAACGCCTCAAGCTCCGAATCGGCCACCAGGTCCACCGTGCCGGCCGCCGAGACCGTGCGCCAGCCGCCCAGCTCCTCCTTGCCGACGCTCTCCCCCATCCCCGCCTCCACCACCGCCGGCCCCGCGATGAACACCTGCGACAGCCCTTTCACCATGATCGAGACGTGGGAGGTGACCAGCCGGGCGGCGCCGAGCCCGGCGACGGGTCCGAGGGCCAGCGCGATCACCGGGATCCTGCCCAGGTTCGCCACCACCTGGTCCCAGCCGGGGTTGTGCGGCACGTACGTACGCCCATGATCCTCAAGCTGCTTGACGCTGCCCCCGCCCCCGGTGCCGTCGATGAGCCTGACGAGCGGCACCCGCATCTCGCCCGCCATCCGCTCGGCCAGCACCTGCTTGTCGTGGATGGCGGCGTCGGCCGCCCCGCCGCGCACGGTGAAGTCGTCACCCGCCACCACGACCCGCCGGCCGGACACCCGGGCCCGGCCGATGATCACGTTCGAGGGGGTGAAGCCGTCGGCGGAGGTACGGCCGGTGAGGGCGCCGACCTCCTGCCAGGAGTCGGTGAGCGCGGCGAGCCGTTCGCGGATGGTCAGGCGGCCCGTGGCGTGCTGGCGGGCGACCCGTTCCGCGCCTCCCATGCGCTCGGCCAGCTCTTTGCGGCGCTTCAGTTCGGCGAGTTCGGGGTCCCACACGTCGCACCTCCACTACGTACCGGCTGGTCGGTACATTAGCCGAAGGAGCGCAAAACGGTCAGAGCGTGTAGTCGAGGGTGTAGGAGTGTATGCCGTCCGGGGCGATGGTGATGCCCATCTCGCCCCTGATCCCCTGCAGCCCGCCGGTTCCCGAGTCGGCGACGATCCTGACGCGCAGGCCCTGCTCTCCCCGGTCACTCGTGGCGTCGTGCTGGACGACGAAAGAGCCCTCGCGCCCGTCGAGGGTCGCCTCGATGCGTTCCAGCGCCACGTACGAGCGCGAGTCCTCCACCGGCGTGGTCGCCACCATCATGGTGACGACGCTGGTGCCGGTGAGGTCGCCGTGGAAGGTCTTGGTCAGCGTCACGAGCCCGAGCGTGACGCCGTCGCGGTCGTCGAAGGGCGGCTGGGGGCTCCAGCCGGCGGTGTCGAAGGTTCCCTTTGCCGTCATGGGGAAGAGCCTGACAGGCGTACCTGTCAGGTTGTGTCAGGTACCCGCGGCGAGAAGTGCCCCGGTGAACTCGTTGCCGAACTTGCCGGTCGGGTCGAGCCGGCCCACCAGCGAGCGGAACCGCTCGGGGCAGGCGGGCCACCGGGTGAACAGCTTGCCCCAGTGCGGGATCGGCTCGAAGGGCGCCAGCGTCTCCTCCACCAGCTCCAGCACCGGCATCACGGTGGCCACGTCCCTGACCCAGGTGAAGTGGATGCCCACGCAGTCGCGGCCGTGGAAGGGGCTCAGCCACAGGTCGTCGGCGGCGATCGAGCGCACCTCGGAGATCTGCAGGGCCGGGCGGATGCGGTCGCCGATGGCGAACAGCTCGCGCAGCGCCTTGACCGCGTGCTCCCTGGGCACCAGCAGCTCCGACTGCAGCTCGTCGCCCGCGCCGCTGGGCGGGGAGTCGGCGCGGAAGTGCGGCAGCCGCTCGTACCAGGGGCCGGGCACGCCCAGTTGCGGCGTGCAGGTGTCGGCCGGCATGTCGGGCAGGGGGTGGCGGGGGCCGGTGGCCGCGGTGGTGCCGTACCAGTCGGGGGTGGTCAGCTCCTCCTCGCGCTTGAGCCAGACGCGGGTGTCGCGGAAGTCGGTGAACAGGCTGACGCTGTAGCCGCTGGCCATGATCTCGTCGAAGTGCGTGAGGGCTTCCTGGGACAGGCCCTCGCGTACGTACTGGCGCAGCTCGAAGGCGGGCACCAGGTCGAGGGTCAGCGAGGTGACCACGCCGAGCGCGCCGACCGAGACCACCGCGCCGGGGAAGTCGGCGTCGCCGCGCGAGAGCGACAGCAGCGAGCCGTCGGCGGTGACGAGGTCGATCCCGGACACGGCGGCGGACAGGCTCGGCCGGGCGACGCCGGAGCCGTGCGTGCCCGTCGCGACCGAGCCTCCCACGGAGATGTGCGGCAGCGAGGCCAGGTTGGCCAGCGCGAACCCGGCCTGGTGCAGGCGCGGCGCGAGCTGCGCGTACGTCATGCGCGCCCCGACCCGCACCGTGGCCGTCGCGCTGTCGATCTCCACCTGCTCCGGCACCTGGTCCAGCACCACGAGGTCGCCGGTGGTGTCGGCGACGTGGTTGAAGGAATGCCCGCTGCCCAGGGCCCGCACCTTGGCGGCGGCCGCGACGAGCCCCTGAAGCTCGTCGAGCGAGGTCGGATGGTGCACGTTCTTCGCCTGGAAAGTGGTGTTCCCGGCCCAGTTGGTCAGCGTCACGGCCTTACCCTCCCACAACGTTGCCTTGTCAGCCCGGCCGGGTACCGCTAGTTTCAGGTGCCGCTGACGCTGGAAACCAGAGGTGTGCCGTGCTCTATTTGTCCCAGGCTCTCGGCCTGGCCACGCTCGTGCTCTGGCTTTACTGCCTCTTCGACGCGATCACCACGCCGAACGAGCTCTGCCGCAACCTGCCCAAGATCTTCTGGGTGGTGATCGTGTTGCTGTTCCCGCTGATCGGGTCGGTCGCCTGGCTGGTGGCGGGCAGGCCGGAGCGGTCCTCGGGGGCCGTCACGCAGCCCAGCGCGTTCCCCGAGTACGACCGCCCGGGCCGCTTCGCCGCCTCCAGCCCCGACGACGACGAGGAGTTCCTGCGCCGCTGCCGCGAACGTGCCGAGGAGCAGCGCAGGAACGCCCCCAAGAAACCCTCCGAGGAGGGTTAGAAGCCCTGGGCCAGGCGGTAGTACGCCTGGTTCCAGCGCAGCTCCTTGGTGAAGCGCTCGGTCGTGGTGCCGGCGTCGATGACGACCAGCTCCACGCCCAGCATGTCGGCCAGGTCCGTCAGCTCCTCGCGGCCGACCACCTTCGACAACACCGTGTGGTGCGGCGCGCCCGCGGTGAGCCACGACTCGGTGGAGGTACGCAGGTTCGGCCGCGGCCTCCACACCGCGCGGGCCACCGGCAGCTTGGGCAGCGGCTGGGGCGGCGCGACCAGGTCGATCTCATTGGCGACCAGGCGGAAGCGGTCACCCATGTCGGCCAGGCCCACCACGATGCCGGGGCCGGGCTCGGCGTCGAACACGAGCCGCACCGGGTCCTCCCGGCCGCCGATGCCCAGCGGGTGGATCTCGCACGACGGTGTGCCCGAGGCGATGGACGGGCAGACCTCCAGCATGTGCGCGCCCAGGATGAGCTCCTGGCCTGGCGTCATGTCGTAGGTGTAGTCCTCCATGAAGGAGGTCCCGCCCGGGGCCATGGCCTTCAGGGTGCGCAGCAGGACCGAGGTCTTCCAGTCGCCTTCGCCGCCGAAGCCGTACCCGTCGGCCATGAGCCGCTGTACGGCCAGGCCGGGCAGCTGGCGCAGGCCGCCGAGGTCCTCGAAGTTCGTGGTGAACGCCTTGAACCCGCCCGACTCCAGGAAGCTCCGCATGCCCAGCTCGATCCTGGCGGCGTAGCGCAGCGACTCGTTGCGCTCGCCGAGCAGTTCGGGGGCCACGGCGTACTGCTCGGCGTACTCCTTGACCAGCGCCGTCACGTCGGCGTCGGAGGCCGCGTCCACGACCTCCACCAGGTCGTTGACGCCGTAGGTGTTCACCGAGACGCCGAAGCGGAGCTGCGCCTCGACCTTGTCGCCCTCGGTGACCGCCACGTCGCGCATGTTGTCGCCGAAGCGGGCCAGCTTGAGCGTGCGCACCTCGGCCAGGCCCTTGGCGGCGCGCAGCCAGGTGAGGATGCGCTCGCCCACGGCCGGGTCGGACACGTGCCCGGCCACGGTCTTGCGCGGCACCCCGAGCCGGGTCTGGATGTGCCCGAACTCGCGGTCGCCGTGCGCGGCCTGGTTGAGGTTCATGAAGTCCATGTCGATGCTCGCCCACGGCAGCTCGACGTTGGCCTGCGTGTGCAGGTGCAGCAGCGGCTTGCGCAGCGCGTCCAGCCCGGAGATCCACATCTTGGCCGGGGAGAAGGTGTGCATCCACGCGATCACGCCGGCGCACGAGTCGTCGGCGTTGGCCTCCAGCATGATCCGCCGGATGGCGGCCGCGTCGGTCAGGACGGGCTTCCACTCCACCGGCATGGGCAGCTGCTCGGCGATGCGCTGGGACTGCTCGGCCACCTGGCGCAGCGTGTCCTCGCCGTAAAGTCCCTGGCTGCCGGTCAGAAACCAGATGTTCAACGCGGGCTCCTCTGTCCGTAGACGTTCTGGTAGCGGTCGTAGAGGCTGTCGATGTCGTCCTGCGCGATGGGCAGCGGGTCGCCGAGCTGGCGGGCCACGTGGACCGTACGGGCCACGTCCTCGCACATCACGGCGGCCTTCACGGCCGCCTTGGCGTCCTTGCCGATGCTGAAGACGCCGTGGTTCTGCATCAGGACCGCCTTGGAGCGGTGGCCCTTCAGCGTCTCGACGATGCCCTGGCCGATCGAGTCGTCGCCGATCAGGGCGAACGGCCCGAGCGGGATCTCGCCGCCGAACTCGTCGGCCATCGCGGTCAGCACGCAGGGGATGGCCTCGCCCCTGGCGGCCCAGGCCGAGGCGTAGGTCGAGTGGGTGTGCACGACCCCGCCCACGTCGGGCATGTTGCGGTAGACGTAGGCGTGCGCGGCGGTGTCGCTGGACGGCGAGTGCTCGCCCTCCACCAGGTTGCCGTCCAGGTCGCACACGACCATGTTGGCCGGGGTCAGCTCGTCGTAGGAGACGCCGGACGGCTTGATCACGAACAGGTCCTCACCGGGGACCCGGCCGGAGACGTTGCCCGCCGTCCAGACCACCAGGTTGTAACGGACCAGCTCGGCGTGCAGGTCGGCGACGGTCTTCCTGATGACATCGATCATGCGTGGGCCTCGTTCCTGATCGCGCGCAGCGCGTGCAACATCTGTCCGTCTCCGAAGAAGTCGTGGAGCCTGCGGTATTCGGCGTAGAGCCGGTCGTAGGCGTCGGCGCGGGCCTCGTCGGGCACGTACGCGTTCTCGGTGCGCTTGCCCATGGCCGCCGCGGCCGCCTCGATGCCGGCGTACTCCCCCGCCGCCACGGCCGCGTGGATCGCCGAACCGAGCGCGGGCCCCTGGTCTGAACCGATGACCGACAGCGGGCGGCGCAGCACGTCGCTGTAGACCTGCATGAGGAAGCGGTTCTTCAGCAGCCCGCCGGCCACGATGAACTCCTCGACCGGCACGCCCGACTTCTCGAACGTCTCCACGATCATCCGCGCGCCGAACGCCGTGGACTCGATGAGCGCCCGGTAGACGTCCTCGGGCTTGGTCGCCAGGGTCTGGCCGACGATCACGCCGGACAGGTTGTGGTCCACCAGCACCGAGCGGTTGCCGCCGAACCAGTCGAGCGCGACCAGCCCGTGCTGGCCCACGGCCTGCTTCTCGGCCAGCTCGGTCAGGCGCTCGTGGCCGTCGGTGCCGAAGTTCTCGACGAACCAGGCGAAGATGTCGCCGACCGCCGACTGCCCGGCCTCATAGCCCCACAGGCCCGGCACGATGCCGTCCTGGACGACGCCGCACATGCCGGGCACCTCGGCGAGCTGGTCGCTGGGCATGATGTGGCAGGTGGAGGTGCCCATGATGGCCACCATCTGGCCGGGCCGCACGGCGTCCGCGGCGGCGGCCGTGACGTGGGCGTCCACGTTGCCGACGGCCACGGCGGCGCCCTCGGGCAGGCCGGTCCACTGCGCGGCCTGCGCGGTCAGGCGGCCGGCCAGGCCGCCCAGCGGGGCCAGCGTGACCTCACCGGTCGTGTCGCCGACCTCGCCGGTGGCGAGCTTGGCCGCGAAGTCGGCGAAGCCCGGGTTGAGCTCGGCGAGGTAGTCGCGCGAGGGGTAGCTTCCGTCCTGGAAGACGCCCTTGTAGCCGACGGTGCAGATGTTGCGGCTCTCGGCGCCGGTGAGCTGCCAGATGATCCAGTCGGCGGCCTCGATCCAGCGCTCGGTCCTGGCGTACACCTCGGGGGCCTCTTCGAGCAGTTGCAGGCCCTTGGCGAACTCCCACTCCGAGGAGATCTTGCCGCCGTAGCGCGGCAGCCAGCTCTCGCCCCGGCGGGCGGCCAGCTCGTTGATCCGGTCGGCGTGCGGCTGGGCGGCGTGGTGCTTCCACAGCTTGGGCCAGGCATGCGGCTCGGCGGGCGTCTCGAAGCACAGCGGCGTGCCGTCGGCCCTGGTGGGCATGACGGTGCAGGCGGTGAAGTCGGTGCCGATGCCGACGATCTCCTCGGCCGGTACGCCGGCGGCGGCGACCGCGGCCGGAACGGCGATCCTCAGCACGTCGATCCAGTCCTGCGGCGACTGCAGCGCCCAGTCAGGGCCCAGACGCACATCGCTGCCGGGCAGGCTGTGCTCGATGACGCGGTGCTCGTACTCGTGGACGGCGCTGCCCAACTCGGCGCCGTCGCTCACACGCACGACGACGGCACGCCCTGACAGGGTGCCGAAGTCAACTCCTACCACGTATTTGTTAGCGTTCACATTGAACTCCAGGGGATTTCCGGGGGCATCCTCATCATCTACCTGACGCAATCATCTGACAGGAGCCGTGCTCGACCTCACGACGAAGCTGGGCCGCACCACCAGCCGCTCGTACGCGGTGGGCCCGCCGTCGATCTGCAGGCCGATCTGCCGCAGCAGCACCTCGATGCAGTGTCTGCCCACCACGTCGAAGTCCTGCCTGACCGTGGTCAGCGGCGGCGAGAAGAACTCCGACTCGGGGATGTCGTCGAAGCCGACCACGCTGATCTGGTCGGGAACCCGCACCCCCTTCTCGGACAGGGCCCGCAGCACGCCGAGCGCCATCTGGTCGTTGGCCGCGAAGACGGCGGTGACTCCGTCCATCGCGGCCAGGCTCTTGCCCGCCTCGTAGCCGGCCCGCGGGCTCCAGTCGCCCGCCAGCGGATCGGGGACCGGCCGGCCCGCCTCCTCCAGGGCGGCGCGCCAGCCCTCAAGCCGGCCTTCGGTCTCCGGCCAGTCCTGCGGGCCTGTCACGTGCCAGACCGTCTCGTGGCCCTGGGCGAGCAGGTGGCGCGTGGCGAGCCTGGCGCCCTCCCGCTGGTCGATGCAGACCACGGACACGTCGGTGCGCTGCGTGCCCTCGACCGCGACCGCCGGCAGCCCCACGGGCAGGCTCTCCAGGGCGCGCGCGGCCGAGCGCTGCGGCGCGACCACGACGACGCCGTCCACGCCCTGCTCGGCGAGGTACTCGATGGCGTTGCGCACGTTGTCCGCGTCGATCGACTTCAGGCTCACGATGCTGACGAAGTAGCCCGCGGTCCTGGCCGCCTGCTCGATGCCGTAGATGGTGCTGGCGGGGCCGTACAGCGTGGTGTCGAAACTCACCACGCCGAGGGTCCTCGAACGCTTGGTGACCAGGGCGCGGGCTACCAGGTTGCGCCTGTAGCCCAGCTGGGTGATCGCCGCCTCGACCCGGGCGCGGGTGTCGGCCCGGACGTTGGGATGGTCGTTGAGCACCCGGGAGACCGTCTGGTGCGACACGCCGGCCTCCCTGGCCACGTCGGCCATGACCGGCGGGCGGCGCTTGGGTGTCGTCACGGTCTCTCCTTTTCCTGAGCTCCGGGGATCCTACTAACGACCGGCCCCTGCCCTGCGCTTGGTCCACACGTCGAACGCCACCGCCGCGAGCAGCACGATGCCCTTGACCAGCATGACCCTTTCGCTGGGCGAGCCGATCAGCGACATGCCGTTGTTGATCACCGCCATGATCAGGCCGCCGGTGATGGCGCCCACGACCTTGCCGACGCCGCCCTGCACGGCCGCGCCGCCGATGAAGGCCGCCGCGATGGCGTCCAGCTCGAAGCTGTTGCCGGCGGTCGGGCCCGCCTGGTTGAGCCGGCCGGCGAAGATGATGCCGGCGATGGCCGACAACACGCCCATGTTCACGAAGATCCAGAACACGACCGACTTGACCTTCACGCCGGACATGACGGCCGCCTGGAGGTTGCCGCCGATGGCGTAGATCTGCCGGCCGAAGACCGTGCGGTTGGCCATCATCGAGTACGCCAGCACGAGGATCGCCAGCAGCACCAGCACCCACGGCAGGTTCTTGAACCGGGCGAGCTGGATGACCAGGAACATGATCAGCGCGGCGCCCGCGGCCATCTTCACCACGAACAGCGCCATCGGCTCGACCGACTGGCCGTAACCCTTGCGCGCGCCCCTGGTGCGCCACTGGGCGGTGATCATGCCGACCACCGCGACGACGCCGATCAGCAGGCTGAACAGGTCGGCGCCGCCCAGCGGGCCGAGGCCGATGTTGCCGAGGTAGCCGCTGGTGAAGCCGTTGGCCAGGGTACGGACCTGGTCGGGGAACGGGCCGATGCCCTGGTTGCCCAGGACGGTCAGCGTCAGCGCGCGGAACAGCAACATGCCGGCCAGCGTCACGATGAACGCCGGGATGCCGAAGTAGGCGATCCAGTAGCCCTGCCAGGCCCCGATGAGGGCGCCGGCGACCAGCGTGGCCAGCAGCGCCAGCGGCCACGGCCAGCCCATGTTCACCATGAGCACCGCGGCCAGCGCTCCCGTGACCGCCACCACCGAGCCGACCGACAGGTCGATGTGCCCGGCGATGATGATCAGGATCATCCCGATCGCGAGGATCAGGATGTAGGAGTTCTGCACGATGATGTTCGAGATGTTCTGCGGCGTGAGCAGCGCGCCGTCGGTCAGGACCGAGAACAGCAGGATGATCAGTGCGAAGGCGATGTAGATACCGCTGGCCCGCAGGTTGAGCGAGATGCCGCCGAGCGACACCCGGCCCGGCTGCCGTGGCGCTCCTCCGTCGCCCGTGGCGCCGACCTTCATGTCGGCGGGCGTGACGCTGCTCATCTCAACTACTCCTGTCCCTTGGTCATGAGATGCATGAGGTTCTCCTGGGTAGCCTCCTGGCGGGGCACCTCGCCGGTCACGCGGCCTTCTGAGAGCGCGTAGATGCGGTCGCACAGGCCGAGCAGCTCAGGCAGCTCAGATGAGATCACCAGCACGGCCTTGCCCTGGTCGGCGAGGCGGTTGATGATCGTGTAGATCTCGTACTTGGCGCCGACGTCGATGCCTCTGGTGGGCTCGTCGAGGATGAGCACGTCCGGCTCAGTCATGATCCACTTGGACAGCACGACCTTCTGCTGGTTGCCGCCGCTGAGCTGGCCCACCACGCTGTTGACGCTGGGGGCCTTGATGTTCATGCTCCGGTGGAACTCCTCGGCGATCCGGTACTCCTCGTTCTCGTTGACCACGCCGCGCTTGGCCAGGCCCTTGAGCCCGGCGGCGCTGATGTTGCGCTTGATGTCCTCGATGAGGTTGAGCCCGTACCGCTTGCGGTCCTCGGAGGCATAGGCGATGCCGTGCCTGATCGCGTCCTGCACGTTGCGGATCTCGATCGGCTTGCCGTCCTTGAAGACCTTGCCGGAGATGTGCACCCCGTACGTGCGCCCGAACACGCTCATCGCCAGTTCGGTACGCCCGGCGCCCATCAGCCCCGCGAGCCCGACGATCTCACCGCGCCGCAGCGTGAGCGCGGCCCGGTCGACCACCTTGCGGTCGGGCTGGCTGGGGCTGTAGACCGTCCAGTCCTCGATCCGCAGTGCCTCCTCGCCGACCGTCGACTCGTGCGGCGGGAAGCGGTTGTCCAGTGCCCGGCCGACCATGCCGGAGATGATGCGGTCCTCCGTGACGTGGTCGGCGGCCATGTCGAGGGTCTCGATCGTGCGCCCGTCACGGATGATCGTGACGGAGTCGGCGATCGCGGTCACCTCGTTGAGCTTGTGGGAGATGATCACGCAGGTGATGCCCTCGTCCCGCAGGCCGCGCAGCAGGTCGAGCAGGTGCGCGGAGTCGTCGTCGTTGAGGGCGGCGGTCGGCTCGTCGAGGATGAGCAGCCGCACCTCCTTCGACAACGCCTTGGCGATCTCGACGAGTTGCTGCTTGCCGACGCCGATCTCGGAGATGGCCGTCGTGGGGTTCTCCCGCAGCCCGACGCGCTTCATCAGCGCGTCGGCCTCGTAGTTGGTGCGGTTCCAGTCGATGAAACCGCGCTTGGCGCGCTCGTTGCCGAGGAAGATGTTCTCCGCGATCGACAGCTGGGGGCTGAGCGCGAGTTCCTGGTGAATGATCACGATGCCGGCGTGCTCGCTGTCGCGGATGCCGCCGAACTCGCAGGCCTTGCCCTCGAAGGTGATCTCGCCCTCGTAGTCGCCGTGGGGGTAGACCCCGGACAGCACCTTCATCAGGGTCGACTTCCCGGCGCCGTTCTCGCCGCAGATGGCGTGGATCTCGCCTCTCCGGACCGACAGGTTGACGTCCTGGAGCGCCTTGACGCCGGGGAAGGTCTTGGTGATCCCGCTCATCCGCAAGATGTGCTCGGTCATATTGTCCTCGCTCAGGCGAGGCCCCGGGGAACGCGTCCCCGGGGCGCAGGCCCTACTTGAGCTGGTCCTCGGTGTAGTAGTTGCCGCCGACGATGACTTCCTTGTAGTTGGTCTTGTCGACGATCACCGGGTCGAGCAGGTACGAGGGCACGACCTTGTTGCCGTTGTCGTAGTCCTTGGTGTTGTTCACCTCGGGCTTGCCGCCCTTGAGCACGGCGTCGGCCATCTTCACCGTCTGCTCGGCGAGCTTGCGGGTGTCCTTGAAGATGGTGGAGTACTGCTCGTCGGAGATGATCGACTTGACCGACTGCAGCTCGGCGTCCTGCCCGGACACGATCGGGTACGGCTTGCCGTAGCCGGAGCTCTTCAGCGCCGACAGGATGCCGATGGACAGACCGTCGTACGGGGACAGCACACCCTGGATCTTGGTGTTGCCCGTGTAGGTCTTGGTGATGATGTCCTCCATGCGCTTTTGCGCCGTGGCGGGGTCCCACCGCAGGATGGCGGCCTGCTTGAAGTCCGTCTGACCGCTCTTGACCACGAGGGTGCCGTCGTCGATCTTCGGCTTCAGCACCGACATCGCGCCGTTCCAGAAGAACGTGGCGTTGTTGTCGTCGGGCGAGCCGCCGAACAGCTCGACGTTGAACGGGCCCTTCTTGCCGTCCTCGACGCCGAGGCCCTTCAGCAGCGAGGTCGCCTGCTGCACGCCGACCTTGAAGTTGTCGAAGGTGGCGTAGTAGTCGACGTTCGGGCTGTTGCGGATCAGCCGGTCGTAGGCGATGACCGGGATCTTGGCATCGGCCGCCTGCTGGAGCTGCGAGGTGATCGCGGTGCCGTCGATCGAGGCGATGATCAGGAGCTTGGCGCCCTTGGTGATCTGGTTCTCGATCTGGTTGGCCTGCGTCGGGATGTCGTTCTCGGCATACTGGAGGTCGACCTTGTAGCCGAGCTTCTCGAGCTGCTGCTTGACGTTGTCGCCGTCGTGGATCCAGCGCTCGGAGGACTTGGTGGGCATGGTGACGCCGATGAGGGCGCCCGCGTTACCGGCCGCGGCCGAGGAGGATGCCTCGGCGTCGACAGTCTTCTGGCTGGAGCCACAGGCCGTCATGGTCGCGGCGAGCGCGATGGCGGACACCACGCCCCCGATCCGTCCCAACCTCATGTGCATCCCTTTCATTGGGGGTCGCGGCAGCGCTGGACGCGGCTACTGCCGGTTGTTTAGTGGCGAAATTCGATCACCGAACGTGACGAATTAGAACAAAGTTCGCACCCGTTACCGCTGATTGTTATCGCTAACAACGTTCATGTCAACGCTCGGACATAACTGGACGGAAACTTTCCTGTAACATTCATGCAGGTCAGCGACGTGAGCGGCCCGTGAACAGCCACTGCAACAGGATGAAGACGAAGAGCAACATTCCGATGAAGATCTTGGTCCACCAGGACAGCAGCGTCCCCTCAAAGCTGATGATCGTCTGAATCAGTCCGAGCACGAGCACGCCGAGCACGGTCCCGAGCAGGAAACCGCTGCCGCCGGTCAGCAGCGTGCCGCCGATGACCACCGCCGCGATCGCGTCCAGCTCCATTCCCGAGGCGTGCAGCCCGTAACCGGACAACATGTAGAACGACAGCAGCACGCCGCCGAGCGCCGAGCAGAAGCCGCTGATCGTGTAAACGGTGATCTTGGTCCGGCCCACGGGCAGCCCCATGAGCAACGCCGACTGCTCGTTGCCGCCGGTGGCGTAGACCGAGCGGCCGAAGCGCGTGTAGTGCAGCACGTACGCCGCCACCACCACGACCACCAGCGCGATGATCACGCTCGGTGAGATCCACATGTCGGCGAACAGGTCTATCCTGGTCTGCGCGAACGCCGTGAACGTCGGGTCCTCGATCGGGATCGAGTCGGTCCCGATCGTGTAGCAGAGCCCCCGCGCCAGGAACATCCCCGCCAGCGTCACGATGAACGGCTGGATGTCGAAGGCGTGCACGATGTAGCCCATCACCAGCCCCAGCCCGGCCCCGATGGCCAGCACCAGCGGCACCACCAGGTACGGCGGCCACCCGGGGCCCGCCATCAGACTGGCCGAGATCATCGTGGACAGCGCCACCACGGAACCCACCGACAGGTCGATGCCCCCGGTGAGGATCACGAACGTCATCCCGACCGCCACCACCAGCAGGAAGCCGTTGTCGATGAAGACGTTCAGGATGACCTGCCCGCTGGCGAACCCCTCGTAGCGGATCCCGCCCACCACGAACATGGCCACGAACAGGCAGCCGGTCACCAGGACCGGCAGGTACTTCGCGGGCACGCCGACCCGCCCGATCGTCATGGTGGTCACGCGGTGGTCACCCGCACTTTCTCTGGGGAAGCCGTGCGCCGGCGGAACACCTTCTCGCGGAACGACGGGGACTGGATGAGGCAGACCGCCGTCACGACCAGCGCCTTGAACAGCAGCGTGGTCTCCGGCGGCACGCCGATCGAGTAGATCGTGGTGGTCAGGGTCTGGATGATGAGCGCGCCCAGCACGGTCCCGCCGAGCGAGAAGCGGCCACCGGCCAGCGACGTTCCGCCGATCACCACGGCCAGGATCGCGTCCAGCTCGATCCACAGGCCGGCGTTGTTGCCGTCGGCGCTGGAGACGTTCGAGCTGATCATCAGCCCGGCCACGCCCGCGCACAGGGCGGCGAACACGTACGCCATGATGATGATCCCGCGCGCCCTGATGCCCGCCAGCCTGGCGGCCTCGGCGTTGACGCCGACGGACTCGATCAGCATGCCCAGCGCCAGCCGCCTGGTCAGGAACGCGGTGATGGCCAGCACGCCGAGCACGATGAGGATGCCGACCGGCACGGTCAGCCAGTAGCCGCCGCCGATCACCTTGTACTCGGGGCTGTTGACGGTGATGATCTGGCCGTCGGTGATGAGCTGGGCCAGGCCGCGCCCGGCCACCATGAGGATGAGCGTGGCGATGATCGGCTGGATCCCGATGCCGGCGACCAGGAACCCGTTCCAGGCCCCCAGCACCAGGCACAACCCGAGCGCCAGCGCCACGGCCGTGAACAGGCCCTGGTCCTGGCTGATCTGCAGGCAGGCCAGCGCACCCGAGATCGCCACCACCGAGCCGACCGACAGGTCGATGCCGCCGGTCGCGATGACCAGCGTCATCCCGAGCGAGACCAGGATCAGCGGGGCGCCGAAGCGCAGGATGTCGATCAGGCTGCCGTACAGGTGGCCGTCCTTGACCTCGATCGAGAAGAAGCTGGGCGTGAAGAACACGTTCAGCGCCAGCAGCAGCACCAGGACCACGAGGGGCCACAGCAGACGTCTCATGGGACTCGCTCTCCGCTCGGGGTCGCATCCGCCCGCCCGCCGCTCGCGATGGTCTCCATCAGCACGTCGCTGGTCAGCCGGTCGTCGTTGGGCAGTTCGGCCACCAGCCGCCGGTCGCGCAGCACCTGCACCTTGTGGCTGAGCCGCAGCACCTCCTCCAGCTCGGCGGAGATGAACAACACCGCCACGCCGCCGTCCGACAACTCGGCGACCAGCCGCTGGATCTCGGTCTTGGTGCCCACGTCGATGCCCCGGGTGGGCTCGTCCAGGATGAGCAGCCTGGGCTCCAGGATCAGCCACCTGGCCAGCAGCACCTTCTGCTGGTTGCCGCCGCTGAGGTTGCTCACCAGGTGCTCGGGGTTGGGCGGGCTGATCTTCAGTGCCTTGACGTACCTGTCCACCAGCTCGTCCTGCTGCTCGCGCGGCACCGGCCTGGTCCAGCCCCTGGTGGCCTGCAGGGCCAGGATGATGTTCTCGCGCACGGTCAGGTCCGGGATGAGCCCGTCGGCCTTGCGGTCCTCCGAGCAGAACGCGATCTTCTGCGTCATCGCCGCGCGGGGCGTGCGTAACGACGCCGGCGCGCCGCCGACCGCGATCTCTCCCGTGCTGGCGTGGTCGGCGCCGAACAACAACCTGGCGATCTCCGTACGGCCGGAGCCGAGCAGCCCCGCCAGGCCCACCACCTCGCCCTCGTGGATGGTCAGGCTGAACGGCTCGATCGCCCCGGTACGGCCCAGCTCGCGCGCCTCCACCAGTGGCCGGTCGAACACCTTGGCCTCGCCGTGGATCCGCTCCAGCGCGGCCAGCTCCTGGCCGATCATCTTGGCGACCAGCTCGACCTGCGGCAGCTCCCTGGTCGGGTACTCCCCCACGAGCCGCCCGTTGCGCAGGATCGTCATGCGGTCGGAGATCTCGTAGACCTGGTCGAGGAAGTGGGAGACGAACAGGATCGCGATGCCCTCCTCCTTCAGCCGCCGCATCACCCTGAACAACTGCCGGACCTCGTCGGCGTCCAGGCTGGAGGTCGGCTCGTCGAGGATCAGCACTCTGGCGTCGATGTCGATGGCCCGCGCGATGGCCACCATCTGCTGGATGGCCAGCGAGTACGCCGACAGCGGCGCGGACACCTCCAGGCTCAGCTCCAGCCGCGACAGCAGCTCACCGGCCCTGGCCCGCATGCGTTTCCAGTCGATCCGCCCCAGGCGCCGCGGCTCGCGCCCGAGCAGGATGTTCTCGGCGACCGAGAGGTTCGGGCAGAGGTTGACCTCCTGGTAGACGGTGCTGATCCCGGCCTGCTGCGCCTCCAGGGGGCTGGCGAACGCGACGGGCTCGCCGCCCAGCTCGATGGTGCCCCCGTCGGCGGGGTAAACGCCGGTGAGCACCTTGATCAAGGTGGATTTGCCCGCGCCGTTCTCTCCCATGAGCGCGTGCACCTCGCCGGGCAGCAGCCGCAGGTCCACGCCGTCCAGGGCCCTCACCCCCGGAAACTGTTTGCCGATCCCGCTCATCGTCAGGACCGGCGCGGGTACAGCCATTCGCTTCCCCTTCTGCGTCTAATGGCCTCACTCCGTGAGGCGGGCTCGGTCGCCATATGCCGCCGCCTTCCCCCGCTCTGGTCGCTACGCTCCCGGCGCTCCTCCAGGCGACGGCACTCCCTCGCAGGCGGCCCGGCTGTGTCGCCGGGCCGCCCGGTGTCTCAGTACTGGCGGTCGGCCAGGACCTGCTTGGCCTGCTCCTGGGTGAACGTGGTCTCCTCGGTCACCACGCGGGCGGGCACCTGCTCGCCCTTGACGACCTTCTTGGCCAGGTCCATGAGCTGCGGGCCGAGCAGCGGGGAGCACTCGACGATGAAGTTGATCTTTCCGTCGGCGAGCGCCTGCATGCCGTCCTTGACCGCGTCGACGGTGATGATCTTGATGTCCTTGCCGGGCACCTTGCCCGCACCCTCGATGGCCTCGATCGCGCCCAGGCCCATGTCGTCGTTGTGCGCGTACAGCACGTCGATGTCCGGGGTGGACTTCAGGAAGGCCTCCATGACCTCCTTGCCCTTGGCCCGGGTGAAGTCACCGGTCTGCGAGGCGACGATCTTGAACTTGGTGTCGGCCGCGATGACCTCGGCGAAACCGGCCTTGCGGTCGTTGGCCGGCGCCGAACCCGTCGTGCCCTGCAACTCGACGATGTTCACCGGATCCTTGGTGTCCTTGTACTCCTCCACCAGCCAGGTGCCGGCCTTCTTGCCCTCCTCGATGAAGTCCGAGCCGAGGAAGGTCTTGTAGAGGGTGGTGTCCTTGGAGTCGACCGCGCGGTCGGTCAGGATGACCGGGATCTTCGCGTTCTGCGCCTCCTTCAGCACCGTGTCCCAGCCGGACTCCACCACCGGCGAGAAGGCGATGATGTCCACCTTCTGCTGGATGTAGGAGCGGATGGCCTTGATCTGGTTCTCCTGCTTCTGCTGGGCGTCGGAGAACTTGAGCGTGATGCCCGCGTTCTTGGCCGAGTCCTGCACGGACTTGGTGTTCGCGGTGCGCCAGCCGCTCTCCGCGCCCACCTGGGAGAAGCCCATGGTGATCGCGTCGTTCCCGCCGCCGCCCGTACCGGCGGTGGTGGTACCGCCGCCACCGCCGCACGCCGCCACCGACATCGCGGTGAGCCCGGCGAGCACCAGAGCCGAGATCCTCTTTAACACGTGGGGGGTTCCTTCCTGGTGTGAACGCTAACAACCCAGGTCGGGCGCCAGCGCGTCCTTGCCTTCGGGTACGGCTCTAGACCGGGGCCGTGCTGACCCTGGACACGAACGTGGGCGGCACCACGAGCCGCTCCCGCTCCTGCGGACCGCCTTCGAGCTGCCGTACGAGCACCTCGATGCTGTGCCTGCCCACCGCGTCGAAGTCCTGCCTGATGGTCGTGAGCGGCGGCGAGAAGAACTCCGACTCGGGAATGTCGTCGAAGCCGACCACGCTCACCTGCTCGGGCACTCTCACCCCCTGCTCGGTGAACGCCCGCAGCACGCCGAGCGCCATCTGGTCGTTGGCGACGAACACCGCGGTCACGTTCCTCATGCTCGCCAGGCTGCGGCCCGCCTCGTATCCCGAGCGCGGGCTCCAGTCACCGGCGAGCGGTCTCGGGGCCTCGCGGCCCGCCTGCTCCAGCGCGGCCCGCCACCCGGCCACGCGCCCTTCGGCCTCCAGCCAGTCGGAGGGCCCGCTGACGTGCCACACCGTCCGGTGTCCCAGCGACAGCAGGTGCTCCGTGGCGAGCCTGCCTCCCGCGACCTGGTCCACGCAGACCACCGACACCCCGCCCGCCTGCCCGCCCTCGACGGCGACGGTGGGCACGCCGAGCGGCAGGTCGGCCAGCGCCTGGGCGGCCGAGCGCTGCGGCGCGACCACCACGATGCCGTCCACGCCCTGGTCGGCCAGGTAGTCGAGGGCGTCGCGGACACCGGCCCGGTCGATCGACTTGAGGCTGACGATGCTGACGAAGTAGCCCGCCGCCCTGGCCGCCCGCTCGATGCCGTAGACGGTGCTGGCCGGGCCGTACAGGGTGGTGTCGAAGCTGACCACTCCGAGTGTTCTGGAGTGCTTGGTGACCAGGGCGCGGGCGACGAGGTTGCGGCGGTAGCCGAGCTTGTCGATCGCTTCGAGCACCCGCGTACGGGTTTCGCTGCGCACGTTCGGATGATCGTTGAGCACGCGGGAGACCGTCTGATGCGACACGCCCGCCTCCTTGGCCACGTCGGCCATGACCGGCAGTCGGCGCCCCAGGGTGGATCCCACGGCCGTGCTCCTTTCCTGGCTTGGCCCGACTGTGAACGCTAACAACGGATGTCGTCAATAGCTCGCGACATTACGGTCGGGTTACAGGGAAAGGTCTTGACGACCAGGGCAAGCGCTCCTTACCTTGTCGCCATTCGCAGTTGTTAACGCTCACTTGATTGTTAACGCTAACAACCCCTGAGGAGCCCCCCACTCATGTTGCGAATCGCGTTATCCGCCCTGCTCTTGGCCGGTCTGCTCACCGCACCACCGGCCGTCGCGGCGGCGGACCCCATCCCCGAAGGGGCCGTCGTGGACCAGTTCGACGGCACCACGCTCGGGCAGGACTGGACGGTGCTCTCGCCGGACGACTCCCGCTGGAGCCTGTCGGACGGCGCCCTGCGCCTGGACACGCTGACCGGCGACACCCACCAGGCCACCAACAACGCCAGGAACCTCTTCCTCGTGGACGTCCCCGACGGCGACTTCGAGGTGGTCACCAAGCTCGCCGCCCCCGTCGCGCTGGACTACCAGAGCGCGGGCCTGCTGGCCTGGCAGGACTGGGACAACTACGTACGCGCCGGGCTGGCCCACGTCGGGTTCGCCGGCGGGCCGGTGGTCGAGACGGCCACCGAGGTCGGCGCGGCCTTCACCTCGGCCTTCGCGGCCAGGCCGGGCTCCGCCGCCGAGATTCTCAAGCTGGCCAGGACCGGCGACGAGTTCACCTCCTCCTACTGGGACGGCACGGCCTGGGTGCAGGCGTCCAGGATGACCGCCGCGCTCAAGATCGGGCAGGTGGGGCTGTTCGGGTTGTCGGCGCAGAACGGCACCTCCATGCGGGCCGGCTTCGACTACTTCGCGATCAAGGCGGCCGAGGGCGCGGCCGTGGTGCCGGAGGGGCCGTTCACGTTGCGGGCGGCGGCGCTGCCGTACCTGACGGCCGACCGCTCGGGGGTCGTGCGGGCCTCGGCGAAGGCGTCCATGACCGGGCTGGTGCTCACCGCCGAGCCCGGCGGCGCGCTCAAGGACCTCGAAAGCGGCACCTACCTGCAGGCCACCACCCCCGTCCGGCTCGGCGCGCAGGCCACGCCCTTCCAGCTCAAGGACGCCGGCGGCGGCAGGGTCACGGTCTCCTCCGGCGGCCGGGAACTGTCGATCAGCGACGGCAGGCTGGTCATGGGCACGGAGGCCACCAAGTTCCGGATCGAGGACTACACCTCGGGCAAGATGAGCGTGGACACCAGGGCGAAGGGCACGAAGGTCAGCCCCGACCTGTACGGCGTCTTCTACGAGGACATCAACCACGCGGCCGACGGCGGGCTCTACGCCGAACTGGTGCAGAACCGCTCGTTCGAGTTCAACGCGACCGACGAGCCCTCCTACACGGGCCTGACCGCGTGGAGCAAGGCCGAGCGCGGCGCCACCGCCACCCTGACCGTCACCGGCGAGGAGCCGCTCAACTCCAACAACCGCAACTACCTGCGGCTGGAGGTGGCCGGTGAGGGCACGGCCGGGGCGGCCAACGCCGGGTTCAACCGGGGGCTGCCGCTCGTCAAGGGCAAGCGCTACGACCTGTCGCTCTGGGCCAGGCGCGCGGAGGCCGCGCCGCTGACCGTCACCGTCGAGGACGGCACGAGTGTGCTCGGCAGGGCCACCGTGCGGGTCAAGGCGGGCGGCTGGGCCAAGTACAGGGCGTCGTTCACCGCCTCGGCCACCACCGACGCGGGCCGCCTGATCGTGCAGGCTCCCGCCGGGCGTACCGACCTGGACATGGTCTCGTTGTTCCCCCGTGACACCTTCAAGGGGCACGGCATGCGGACCGACCTGGCCGAGATGATCGCCGATCTGGAGCCGCGGTTCCTGCGGTTCCCCGGCGGCTGCGTGACCAACGTCGGCACGTACGACCCGTACGCGGAGACCGGCGACCGGCGCCGCATCTACCAGTGGAAGGAGACGATCGGCCCGGTCGAGGAGCGGCCGACGAACTTCAACTTCTGGGGCTACAACCAGAGCTACGGCATCGGCTACTACGAGTACTTCCAGTTCGCCGAGGACATCGGCGCCGAGGCGCTGCCGGTGTTGTCGGTGGGCGTGAACGGCTGCGGCGAGAACCGGCCGCTGACGGACGAGGCCAAGCTGGCCCGATGGGTGCAGGACACTCTCGACCTGATCGAGTTCGCCAACGGGCCGGTCACCTCGACCTGGGGCAAGAAGCGGGCGCAGATGGGGCATCCCAGGCCGTTCGGGCTGGAGTACATCGGGCTCGGGAACGAGGAGATCTACGAGGAGTTCTTCGCGAACTATCCGAAGTTCGCGGACGCGATCAGGGCGAAGTACCCCGACATCAAGATCATCACGAACTCGGGGCAGACGTCGCAGGGGCCCTGGTTCGACCGGATGTGGCAGTTCGCCCGCGACCAGAAGGCCGACCTGGTCGATGAGCACTACTACAACAACACCGACTGGTTCCTGGCCAACAACAAGCGCTACGACTCCTACGACCGTAAGGGGCCGAAGGTCTTCGTGGGCGAGTACGCCTCCAGGGGCAACACGTTCTTCAACGCCCTGGCGGAGGCGTCGTACCTGACGGGCATCGAGCGCAACTCCGACGTGGTGGAACTGTCCTCCTACGCGCCGCTGCTGGCCAACGTGGACTACGTGGACTGGGCGCCGGACCTGATCTGGTTCGACAACGACCAGGCGTACGGCTCGCCGAGTTACCACGTCCAGCGGCTGTTCTCCACCAACGTGGGCGAGCGCGTCGTGCCGAGCACGTTCGAGGGCGAGGTCAAGCCCGTCGAGGACATCAAGGGCGCGGTCGGGCTGGGCGCGTGGAACACCGCGGTCAGCTACGACGACGTCAAGGTCACCGCCGCGGACGGGACCGTGCTGCTGGCCGACGACTTCTCCGCGGGGGCCGGGAAGTGGACGCCGGGGCTGGGCACCTGGGCCGTGCGGGACGGCGCGTACGCGCAGACGGCGCAGGTCGAGGACGCCAGGTCAACGGCGGGATCGGCCGACTGGTCGAATTACACGATGGAGGTGACCGGCCGCAAGACGGCGGGCGCGGAGGGCTTCCTGGTGATGTTCGGCGTGCGTGACACCGGCAACTTCTACTGGTGGAACGTCGGCGGCTGGGGCAACACGCAGTCCGCCATCGAGAAGGCCGTCAACGGCGGCAAGGCCTCGATCGCCACCTCCGCCACCACGGTCCAGACCGGCCGCGACTACCACCTGAAGGTACGGGTCGAGGGGCGCAGGATCACGACCTGGCTGGACGGGCAGCAGATCAACGACTTCGTGGACAGCGCCCGGGTGGAGCCGCTGTACCAGGTGGTCGGAAGGGACGGCAAGAAGGTGACGCTCAAGGTCGTCAACGCGCAGGACACCGCCGTGCGCAGCAGCGTGGACCTCGGCTCCGCGCGGTTCCGGCCGGCCGCCACGGTGACCTCGCTGACCGGCGCGCCGTCGGACGTGAACTCGATCTCCGAACCGGAACGGATCGCGCCGGAGCGGCGGCAGGTGAACGGATTCTCCTCGTCCTTCACCTACGACTTCCCCGCGTACTCGGTGACGTTCATCGAACTCACCGAGCGGTGACCCCGAGGGGGCGGGCCCTTTCGCGGCCCGCCCCTCTTCTACGGGATCACGCGGTAGTGGGTGGTCATCCGTCCCTCGTCGTCGAGCACATGGAAGGCGATCACCGGCGGCAGGTCGTAGTCGACGCAGTTCCCGAAGCTCGTGCCGCCCTCCCATGGCAGCGTGATGGTGGACACGACGCCCCCGCCGACCAGCAGCGGCAGCCCGGCGAACGTGGTCGCGGCGGCCACGTGGGCATGGCCGGCCAGCACGGCGGGCACGTTGGCGCGGCCGGTCAGCAGCGCTTCGAGCCGCCCGGTCTCGTGCAGCCTGATGCCGTCCACCGGCGGGGTGTGCAGCGTTACCGGCGGGTGGTGGAAGGCCACGAAGACGGGCAGGTCCGCGCCGTCCAGCACGCCCTCCAGCCAGTCGAGCGTCTCCTCCTCCAGGTGTCCCGCGTCCTCGCCGGGGATGGAGGAGTCGCACATCGCGTAGATGGCCCGGTCGGTGCGCAGCACCTGGTTGATCGGCTCGCCGGACGGCTCGCCGCCCAGCAGCACCCGGCGGAACTCGGCTCTGACGTCGTGGTTGCCGGGGCCGGCCAGGACCGGGTGGCGCGAGCTGAGCAGCTTGCCGGCCGTCTCGTACTCCTCGGCCGCGCCATGGTCGGCGATGTCGCCGGTGACGAGCACCGCGTCGAGGTCGCCGGGCAGCGCGTCGAGATAGCGCATGACGGCGGCGGCGCGGGGCACGCTCTCGGGCGTGGCGCCGATGTGGATGTCGCTCAGGTGAGCGATCACGATCATGAACGCGGTCCTTCCTGTTCTTGTCCTACCGGCCCGGGAACCCGGCTGCCATCCCGGCCGTTGTTCTGGATGAGCAGATGGTGCGGATCACAATGGCGGAGGAGGGACATGGGCTGGCACTACCGCAAGTCAATCAAACTGGGGCCGTTCCGGATCAACCTGTCACGGCACGGCGTCGGCCACAGCTACGGTAACCGGCGCTTCCACGTCTCGACCACGCCCGACGGCCGGCGGCACGTCTCGGTGCACCTGCCCGGCGGGTTCCATCTCGCCAAGAGCTTCGGTGGCAAGCGCCACCGGCATTATCGCTACTGACACTCGGCGGTCTCACGACCGCTTGAGATAGAACGGGCCGGGGGCGAAAGCCTCCGGCCCGTCCACTTTTCGCACCCCTCCGCGATCCCGCCCCGCCCTTTCACGCCCTTTCGCGCCTTTTCGCGACCGGGCCGCGCCCTTTTCGCACCCTTTCGCGACCCCGCCCCGCCCTTTTCGTGCCCTTTCGCGACCCTGCCGCTCCCATGCAGAGTGGTCGGATGAGCCCTCACATGTCGCCTGAGGAGTTCCGCCGGCACGGCAAGCAGGTCGTCGACTGGATCGCGGACTACCTCGCCGGAATCTCCTCCTATCCCGTCATGTCCCAGGTCAAGCCGGGCGAGATCCGCGCCGCCCTGCCGTCGCGCCCGCCCGAGGAGGGGGAGCCGTTCGAGAACGTGCTGGCCGACCTCGAACGCGTCCTGCTGCCCGGCATCACGCACTGGCAACATCCGGGCTTCTTCGCCTACTTCCCCTCCAACGCCAGCGGCCCGGCCATCCTGGGCGACCTGCTCTCCAGCGGGCTGGGCGTGCAGGGCATGCTCTGGGTCACCAGCCCGGCCTGCACGGAGCTGGAGACCGTGGTGGTGGACTGGCTGGCCGAACTGCTCGGGCTGCCCGAGCACTTCCGCACCGACGCGGCCGGCGGCGGCGTCATCCAGGACTCGGCGTCGAGCGCCTGCCTGGTCGCGCTGCTGGCGGCACTGCACCGGGCGGGCGGCGGGCGGGTCGCCGCCGAGGGCGTCGACCGGCGCTACACGCTGTACGTGACGTCCCAGACGCACTCGTCGCTGGAGAAGGCGGCGCGGATCGCGGGCCTGGGGGCGGCGGCCGTACGGGGCGTGGACGTCGATCCCGGCACGCTGGCGATGGACCCCGGCCACCTGCGTACCCTGCTGGCCGAGGACGAGGCCGCCGGCGCCGTGCCGGCGATGGTGTGCGCCACCGTGGGCACCACCTCCACCACGGCCATCGACCCGGTGCCCGCCATCGGCGAGGTGTGCCGGGAGCGCGGGGTCTGGCTGCACGTGGACGCCGCCTACGCGGGGGTGGCCGCGGTCTGCCCGGAACTGCGGTGGCTGAACGACGGGGTGGCCGCGTACGCGGACTCGTACTCCACCAATCCGCACAAGTGGCTGCTGACCAACTTCGACTGCACCGTGCTCTGGACGGCCGACCGCGCCCCGCTGCTCGGCGCGTTGTCGATCCTGCCCGAGTACCTCAGGAACGCCGCCACCACGACCGGCTCCGTCGTGGACTACCGGGACTGGCAGGTGCCGCTCGGCCGGCGGTTCAGGGCGCTGAAGTTGTGGTCGGTGATCCGCTGGTACGGCGCCGAGGGGCTGCGCGAGCACATCCGCAAGGGCGTCGCGCTGGCCCGGGAGCTGGCGGGGTGGATCGCCGCCGATCCGGGGTTCAGGCTGCACGAGCCGCATCCCCTGGGCCTGGTGTGCTTCCGCCCGGTGTGGCGGGGGCTGCCGGCGGCCGAGTCGGACCGGGCCACGTTGCGGCTGATGGAACTGCTCAACGCGAGCGGGTCGATGTACCTGACGCACACGAAGGTGTCCGGCCGGGTGCTGTTGCGGATGGCCATCGGGACGGCGGCGACGGAGCGGCAACACGTGGAGCGGGCCTGGGAGCAGATCCGCCGGGAACACGCCGCCCTGTCGGCCACGCTCCCATGATCGTCATCCGTAGCGGGCGAGGAGTTCTGCGCCGATCCTGGCCAGTTCTGCCCTCACCTCGTCCGGCTCCTCGACCTCCACCCGCGCGCCCCACCCGGCGAGCTGCTCGGCGATCGTCAGGGCCATCGGCGCGGCCACCCGCGCCCTGACCCGCCCGTCCGCCGTCTCCCCCAGGGTCTCGCAGTGCCGCCCGAAGTGGTCGCGCAGGATGGGCAGGAGCCGGACGGAGATGAGCACGGTCGCGGAGACCGTCGAGCGCCGCCGCTCCATCTCCGCCACGACCCGCTCCCACGCCCGTGACAGCTCGAAGTCGCCGGGCCGCTCGAACTCCGCCTCCGTCACCACGGCCTCGACGATCCGGTCCACCCGGAAGGTGCGCTGACCGCGCTCGGTCCCGGCCAGCAGGTACCAGATGTCGTCCTTGTCCACCAGGCCCCAGGGGTCCACCAGGCGTTCCGTGCGTGGGTGGTCGCGGCGGCCCTCGTACACGAGCCTGACCCTGCGCCGCCGTACGGTGGCGTCCTGCAAAACCCGGACCAGCTCGGGGCGTTCCTTGTCCGGCTCGCCCCAGCGGGCGGGGTCGATCACGACCGCGTCCGCGGCGGCCTCCGCGTCGGCCCTGAACGTGTGGGGCAGCGCCCGCATCAGCTTGCGCAGCGCGGACTTGACCTCGGGGGCGGCCGGCGCGGCCGGTCCCGCCAGCAGGAACAGCGCGCGGGCCTCCTGTGCGGTGAGCCCGCTGAGGTCGGTGCGCGCGCCGCCCACCAGTTGCCACCCGCCGCCGCGCCCCTGCTGGGGGTAGACGGGGATGCCGGCCGCGGACAGGGCTTCGAGGTCGCGGCGCGCGGTCGCCACGGAGACCTCCAGCCGCTCGGCCAGCTCCGCCGCGGTCACCCGGCCGCGCGCCTGCATGAGGAGCAGCGCGGCCACCAGTCGATCGGCTCGCATGCCCTCCATCATCCCCGCCAAAGCGCTCACCGGCTGAGCACTTCAACGCCTCCCACCCCCAGCGCCCACCCCCAGCGCCCGCCCTCAGTGCCCGCCCTCAGTGCCCGCCCTCAGTACCCGCCTCCCGCCGTTCGCCACCGGCTGTTCGTCTCCCGCTGTTCTCCGCGGGTGGCGCTTCTGCGATCCTGGAGCGGTGTCCAGGCCGCGCATCCTGCTCACCGCCCCGCCCCGTACGGGGAAGACCACCGTCGTCCGCCGTCTCGCCGCCCTCCTGCGGGCCGCGGGCGTGCCGATCTGCGGCTTCCTCAGCGACGAGATACTCGAACACGGCCGTCGGGCGGGCTTCTTCGTCGAGGACTTCACCGGCCGCCGGGCCGTGATGGCCCACCTCTCGTGGGTCACGGGCCCGCGAATCGGCAGGTACGGCGTCAACGTGCCCGCGTTCGAGCGCATCGCGCTGCCGGCCATCCGGCAGGCGCAGGCCGCGCGGGGCACGGTGACGCTCATCGACGAGCTCGGCCCCATGGAGCTGCTCTCACCCGCGTTCCTGCCGCGCTGCGTGGCGCTCTTCGAGGCCGGCGTCCCAATCGTGGCCACGGTCCACCAGCGCACCCATCCCTCGCTCCAGGCGCGCGTGGACGCCGAGCTGATCACCGTGACCCCGCAGAACCGCGACGACCTCCCCGAGGCACTCGCCCGCCTGCTCGCCCCCTGACCGCCAGAGCCCCCTGACCACCAGAGCCCCTGGCTGTCAGAGCCCCCTGCGCCCGGCCCCGGCTGTCAGGGGTTCCGCACCCGCAGCCCGAACGCCGACAGCCCTTGCTCTCGATGCTCGATCATGCCGAGCCGCCGGTAGAAGGCGTGGTTCGCGGGCCCTTCAGAGGTGGACTCGTGGTCGGTGGTCACCATGAAGTAGCGGCAGTGCGCGTAACGTTCCATGAGGTGCTCAAGCAGCCGCCGCCCAATGCCCCGCCCGTGGAACTCCTTGTCGACCAGCAATTCCTGTACGTAACAGATCACCTCATCATCGGACACCGTCCGCGCCAGCCCGAGCAGCCGCCCGTCGTCGTCCCTGGCGGTGACGACGAGATGCGAGCCGGCCAGTGCCCGGCAGACCTTGGCGACGTCCCGGGTCCAGACGTCCCACCCGACGGAGTCGTACAGCTTGAAGATCTCGGCCTCGTCAAACGAGCTCTCATGCGCAAGGGTCACCATCCGGACGACTGTATCCGGGGCGATTCTCAGGGAGCGGATCGGCCCGGACGGGGCTCGCCCTTGCGGCGGCGTTCCAGCCGGGCCCTGGTGCGCTGCGCCTCGGCGTGCCTGATCTCGGTGAAGATGCCCAGCGCCTCGTGCCAGGCGCGGTCGGCGGCCTCGATCGCGCCCATCGCGTCGTGGCTCTCGCCGAGCCGGGTGAGCGTGCACGCCTCGTTGTAGCGGTCGGCCAGCTCGCGGAAGAGCTGGAGTGCCTGCTCGTAGCAGGCGACCGCCTGCCGGTGATCGCCGAGCCGGTGGTGTACCAGGCCGAGGCTGTCCCAGGTCTCCGCCCTGCCGCCCACGTCGCCGAGCTTCTCGTGCAGGACGAGCGCCTCCTGGCAGCACAGGAGCCCCTGCTCGTGATCGCCGACCCGGATGTGGAACCAGCCGACCGCGTTGAGGCAGTCGGCCGTGCCCGCCTCGTGGTCCACGGCGCGGTAGAGCTCCAGGGCCCGCTGGGCGTGGTGCAGCGCCTCCACGTCCCGCCCCTGGGGTTCGAGGGTCGCCGCCAGGTTGCGGTGGGTGTACGCCTGGCCGGCCAGGTCGCCCAGTTCGTCGAACAGCCGCAGCGCCGCCCGCAGGTGCCGGTCGGCGGCGTCATGGTCGGCCAGCCGCAGCGCGGCGCGCGCCACGTCGCGGTGGGCCAGGGCCTGCCCGAGCCGGTCCTTGCACCGCTCGGCGGAGGCCAGGCCGGTGTTGGCGACGTCGGCGAGGTCGCGCCAGTGCCCCTGCCTGTCGAGGTAGGTGCCCGACGCCCAGGCCAGCTGCCAGCAGCACACGTCCAGCCGCAGCTCGGCGGCCTGGGCGACCACGTCGAGCAGGACGCGGTGCTCGGCCTCGAACCATCGCATCGCCTCCTCGGGGGTGGTGATGTCCACCACGGTGACGCCCGGTCTCGGCGCGGCCACCTCGGGCGGGTCGCGCAGGGTGTTGAGCAGCCGTTCGGCGGGGAAGGCCGTCTGCAGGTGGAAGTCGCAGTCCCGGTGCACGGCGGCCCTGCGGGACGCGGCGCTCTCCACGTTGCGGGCCAGCTCCCCGGCGTAGGCGCGCAGCAGGTCGTGGAAGGTGTAGCGACCGGCCGCGTGCTCGATCAGCAGGTTCGCCCTGGTCAGCTCGGACAGCGCGGCACGCGCGTCGGCCGGGCGCACGCCGGCCAGGCTGGCGGCGGCGTACAACGTGATGTCGGGGCCCGGGTGCAGCCCGAGCAGCCGGAACAGCCGCTGCGCGAGATGGCCGATGCGCTGCAGGGACCAGGAGAACACCGAGCGGATGTCGGTGGAGATGTCGGAGCTGTGGAAGGCGTCCAGCCTGCCGTCGGCCACCCGCAGTTCCGCCGCGAGCTGGGTCAGGGGGAAGCCGGGGTGGGTGGCCGCCCGCGCGGCGACCAGGGCCAGCGCGAGCGGGAGCAGCCCGCACAGCGCGATGATCTCATCGACCGCCTCGGGCTCCGCGCGTACCCGCCCGGCGCCCAGGCGGCGGGCCAGCAGCTCCCGCGCCTCCTCCGGCGACAGCGTGTCCACCGTCATCAGCCGCGCGCCCTCCGCGGCCACCAGGCCCGCGAGCTGGTCCCGGCTCGTGACCAGGACCTGGCAGCCGGGCGCGCCCGGCAGGAGGGGACGGACCTGCTCGGCGTTCTCCGCGTTGTCCAGGATGAGCAACATCCGCTGGTCGGCCAGCAGGCTGCGGTACAGCGCCGCCTGCGCCTCCAGGCTGACCGGGATCTGCGGCGGCGGCACCGCGAACGCGTCCAGGAAGCCCCTGATGGCCTCCGCGGGCTTCATCGCGGAACCGCTCGGGTCGAAGCCGCGCAGGTTCACGTACAGCTGCCCGTCGGGGAACCACTTGCGGACGCGGTGCGCCCAGTTGACGGCGAGCGTCGTCTTGCCGACGCCGGCCATGCCGGCCAGCGCGCTGATGACGATGGGCCGGAACGCGCCCACGCTCCCGGACGGGCAGAGGTCGTCCAGGCGGCTGAGTTCGGCGTCACGGCCGACGAAGTCCGGCATCCCGTACGGAAGCTGCGCCGGCGCCGGCAACCTGGCGGCGGGAGCGGGACCGGCGGGAGCCGGGGTCAGGCTGGGATCGGCGGCGAGGATCTGCTCGTGCATCCGGCGCAACTGCGGGCCGGGATCGATGCCGAGCTCCTCGTTGAGATGCCTGCGCGCCTCCTGGTAGGCGGCCAGCGCCTCGGCCTGACGGCCGGACCGGTACAGCGCCAGCATGAGCAGCACGCGCAGCCGCTCCCGCCACGGGTACTGGGCCACGAGCGTGCGCAACTCGCCGACCAGCTCGAAATCGCGGCCGAGGGTGAGGTCGAGGTCGATGCGGTCCTCCATGACGTCGGCGTGGCGCTCGTCGAGGCGGGCCCGTTCCGCGTCGATCAGGGGACAGCTCAGGCCGTCACAGGCTGGACCGTGCCACAACTCCAGCGCGGCGGCCAGGATGCGGGCGGCCAGCGCGAGGTCGCCCTCCGACCTGGCGGCGCGCGCCCGCTCCACCTCCGACTCGAACAAGTGCAGGTCCAGCAGGTCCTTGGGCACGCTGAGCAGGTAGCCGATGTCGGTCCAGGTCAGCGTCCTGGACGGCGCCCTGGGCGAACGGTGCGGCTCCAGGACGCGGCGCAGGGCCGACACGTGCTTCTGCACCAGGTTCACCGCGTACGCGGGCGGCGACGGACCCCACACGGCGTCGATGAGCTGCTCGCGACTCATCGGCCGGTTGGCGCGCAGCAGCAGCACGGCCAGGAGCGTACGCTGCTGGAGGGAGCCGAGCACCAACTCGTCGTCCCCCAGCCAGGCTCGCAGTGCTCCCAGGACCGTGAACCTGACGGTCTGTGGCCCCTGGTCGCCCATCCCGTCTCCAGCCGATTGGCGCATCCTCAGGTAAAGATAGACCGCCGAGCCGCACCGGCCCATAGCCGACGGGCACAGGCACTCCAGTGGCCAGTCCAGTGGTTCCTCCAACGGGCCCCTCCATGCTGGGAAGCGCCGAATCCTCACCATGCCCAAGAAGCTGGAGGATGCCTCATGTCCCATAGCGAAGAAATCGTCGCGCCGGCGCGGTTCGCCAGGATCGAGACCGATGGGGAGGTCCTGCTCGCCAACCTCGACATCGACGGCGGCCTGCCCCCTCGGGGCACCGACCTCACCCGCCTGCTGGACGGGCTCAACGACGTGATCGACGGCCCGGGGGACCTGTCCGACCTGATCCGGCTGGCCGTCCATCCGACGTCGCCGGGCCAGAGCCTCTACCTGCAGATCGCTCCGGGGGACGCCAGGCGCGTCCGTCTCTTCCGCTCCGACGGCGACGGCGGCTGGGTCCGCGCCGTGGGCGCCGCCGCGGATCCGGCCGGGGAGAGCGTCAGGATCCCCCTCCCGCTCGACGACTCGGGCGGGGCCGAGCTCAGGATGGAGGCCGTCACCCTGCGCGGGGCTCCGGGGCTGAACGGGTCCCCCGCCGAGGTCGAGGTACGGGTCACCAACGGCGCCGACGCCGGCGGCGACTCGGTACGGCTCAGGATCGCGCCCTTCTTCCTGCTGTCGAACCTGGACCCGGTCGAGCGGATCTACGTCGTCTACTACGCCAGGCAGACGAATGAGGGCACCCATCCCATGGTGGCGGACCTCGCCGAGGCCCTCAGGCTCGCCTACGGCGAGGACGCCGTGCCCAGGGAGTCCGCCGACGGCTTCACGCCGGGCGAGAACGGCCGCCTCCACCTGATCGACGGCGGCAGGTTCCGGTTTCCCGACTTCTTCCCGCAGGACGAGTTCGAGATCGGTTATTGCGGCACCGGCTCCGTGGGCATGCGGGTGGCGGTGCACAATCCGCGCAACAAGGGCGACGGGCTGCGCGACTGGGTGCGTACCGAGTTGCCCAGGCACGGTGTGGGCCTGTTCGGCGATCTCGCGGCGCCGCTGCCGATCGACTCGACGGACTACGGCGGCAACCTTGAGGTGAGCGGGCCGGTCATGTCCGTCACCCCGGAGCAGGAGGCGGGGATCGCCGGACCCCGGGTGCCGGAACACGGCGTCGCGCCGCACGGCAAGATCCTGCTCGGTGAGTGCCGGCGGCACGTCTTCACCCTGCCCTCCGCACTCGCGCCGGACCTCGACGGGGGCGGCTCGGCGCGAGTGTGGTGGGCCTTCGAGGACCACAAGTTCGGGCTGCGCAGGACGATGCGCGTCACCGTGCTCCGCGCGGGCCGGCGGTGGCTGGTGGAGGACCGCTCGACGGACCACCGGTGGCCGGCGTCCTGGGTCTTCGAGATCGTCGCCGAGCCGCACGGTCTGGAAGTTCACTACACGCGCTCCGTCAGCCCCGCCTACCGCGCCTTCCTGGAGGCCCAGGGCGGCGTGCAGCCGATCCTGCCGCTGGACACCTCCTGGTTGCACGTCGGGCACGTCGATGAGTTGCTGAGCGTGGTGCCCGGCGACGCCTCCGCGCCCTTCCGGCTGCTCCTGGCCTCCCCGGAGCGCGCGCTGAGGCTGCTGGAGCTGGCCCTGTCCCGCGAGACGGCGCAGGGGTTCGGGCTCACGCAGATGCTGCGCGGCCAGGGGCTGCCCTTCGAGCTGACCGATCCGGCCACGGTGCTCAGGAGCGCCGAGGACCTGAACGGCGAGCTGGACGAGAAGGTGATCAACGCGATCGAGCAGCGGCTGATGCAGGGGCTCGCCCTGAGCGACGACGATCTGATCCGGCTTCCCGTCCTGTTCGTCACGGACGTCAAACGGCAGCCGGACGAGTTCGAGCTGCCCGACGTCGGCCGCCTGCGGGCCACCGCGCGCACCCCGAACCTGGTCAACGCGCTGGTGAGCGACCGCAACGTCTTCCTTCCGCACGCGCTCGGACCGCGGATGCGGCCCGACGGCGTCGCCCTGGTGCTGCGCGACCTCGACCCCCGCCTCCCCGCGCTGACCGGCGAGCAGCTGGGACGGCTGACGGACCAGCGGCACTGGGCGACCTCGCGTACCTGGGCCGGGGATCTGGCCGGCGCCTTCGGGGTGTCCAAGGAGGCGTTGCTGGCCACCGGTCAGTTCGACGCGAACGAGGAGACTCCGGCGCGCTGGACGCGGATCCGGATCCCGGGCGGCGACGTGGACGTGTTCGAGGCGTACACGGCGAGTGCTCTGGCCCGGCGCGGCCTGACCGCGTACTTCATCGACACCTGGGCGCCCTTCCACCTCAACGAGGGTGAGGTGCACTGCGGCACCAACGTCATGCGCACGCCGCGGGAGGCGACCACCGACCGCCACACCGGAAGGAACGATCATGACCGTTGAGGAGTTCGAGGAGCTGTTCGCCTCCTGCGTGCGAGAGTCCGGGTCCGCGTACGTGGCCGCCAGGGAGACGATCCTGAGCACGCCGGACGACCCCGTCGTCCGGGTCGGCCTGCGGCGCAAGGCATCGAGCTCCGATCCCGAGACCGCCACGAACGCCGGGATCCTGCTGGGCTGGCTCATGCACGGGCACCTGTACAGGATGGCCGCCTCCGTCATGGAGGACCGCGCCGGCACCATCGTCGGCCTGACGCCCGCCCCCGGCCGCCTGGCCCTCGAACTGACGGCGCTCGGCCGGTCCATCGTGCCGAGGCTGGTCGAGATGCTGACCAAGTCGCGCGAGTTCTCCTCGCCGACCGACATCCGGATCATCCTGCAGGCGCTCGTCGAGCTGCACGACCCGGCGGCCATCGGCCCGCTCCTGCGCTTCTTCGACACGGTACGGGACGACGCCACACGCGTTCCCGTCCTGACCGCCCTGAGCACCCTCGGTGACACCGGCGACCCGCAGGTCACCGCCATCGCCCGGCGGCTGCTCGACGACGAGGAGCAGAAGCCGGCGTTACGCGGGACCGCGGCGCTGTGCCTGGGGTCGCTCGGGTGCAAGGAGGCGGCGCACACGCTGGTGAGCCTGGTCCACTCCCCCGACCCGGAGTTGCGCGGCAGCTCGGTGCGGGCGCTGAAGTACCTGTGGCGGGGGGAGAGCCGCAGAGGGGCCGCCCCCGTGCGGACGGCCCCGGAAGAAACGCCCGTGCGGACGGGCACGGCGGACACACTCGTGTGGACGGCCCTGGCAGGCGCGCCCGAGGGGACCGACACGGCAGGCGCGCCCGTGCGGACGGACACGGCAGGCGCGCCTGTGCGGACGGACACGGCCGCGTGGGCGGCCTTGGCGGAGACGTCCGTGCGGACGGACTCAGCAGCGGCCGACGCCGGCGAAGGAGCAGGCGGCGGAGACATGGGTTCGCTCAGGGACGTCCTGCAAGGGGAGGCCGACGAGCAGGTCGCCCTGGAGATGGTCGGCGCGATGAGCGTGCTGGCCCAGACTCCCCCGCCGGACGCCCCCGACAGCGCGGCGGCGAACGCGCTGGACGCCCTCACCTACGCCACGAAGAAGCACAAACACCCCTCCGTGCGGCACGCCGCCAAGAGGGCGAAGGAACGGATCACCGGCAGGGCCGATGGGGGATGATGACATGAGCGGACGGCTCCTGGCCGAACACGACGAGGTCTTCGTGGACCGCGCGGAAGAGCTCCTGGTCCTCGACCGGGCGCTGCGCAAGCCGGCCCCCGGCAGGCCGAGGCTGATGGTCGTGAGCGGCCAGGCGGGAATCGGCAAGACCGCGCTGATCGAGCGGGCGGTGGCCACGCTGCCCCGCGTGCTGCGCGCGGCCGGCGCGGAGACCGAGTCCGGGCTCCCGTACGGGCTGCTCACCCAGTTGACGGCACGGGCTCCCGCTCCCCGGGACACGATGACGGCCGGGGCGGCGCTGGCCGGCGAGCTGACGGGCGCCGAAGGCGAGGAGCCGGTCGTCATCGTGGCCGACGACGTCCAGTGGGCGGATCACGCCTCCCTGGAGGCGGTCTCCTTCGTCCTGCGGCGGCCGCAGGAGGTCAGGCTCGTCGTGGTGATGGTCGTCCGCGACCTGCACGACCCGGCGCTACCTCCCGCCGTGCACCGCCTGTTCAACGCGGCGGGCACCCTGCGGGTGCTGCTGGCCGGGCTGGGCACGGCGGCGGTGGCCGACCTCTGCGCCGAGCTGACCGGACGCCGGCCGTCGAAGCCCGCCGCCATCCGGCTGAGCCTGCACACGGGCGGCAACCCCCAGCACATCCGCGCGCTGCTCGGCCGGCTCGCGAACGCCGCCCTGGAAGACCTCGACACCCCGCTCCCCGCGCCGGCCGCGCTCACCCTGAGGGTGCTGGCCGACCTCGCCACCTGCGGTCCCGCGGGCAGGGAACTGGTCGCCGCGGCCGCGGTGCTCGGCCAGCGCTGCTCCCTGCACGCCGCCGCCGAGGTCGCGCGCCTGGACGATCCGCTGCCCGCGCTGGAGGAGGCGATCTCGGCGGGGCTGCTGCTGGAAGTGATCGGCGCGGGTGAGGTGGCGTTCCCGTGCCCGATGGTGCGTACGGCCGTGTACCAGGACCATCTCGGCCCGTCCCGGCGCACCGAACTGCACCGCAGGGCCGCGGCGCTCACGCAGGAAAGGCCCGCGGCCCTGCGGCACCACTGCCTGGGCTCGGTCGGCCCGGACGGGAAACTGGCGGCCGAGCTGGCGGAGCTGGGCCGCGAGCGGGCGGCGGAGGGCGCCTGGAGCGAGGCGGCCACGCACCTGGGCGCGGCCACCCGCCTGGCTACCACTGCCGGCGAACGCCACCGGCTCGTCCTGGAGGCGGCGGAGGGCCGGATCATCATGGGGCACGCCGGCGCGGGAGCGCTGCTGTCACAGGTGCGCGGCCTGCCCCCGTCGGCGTGGCGGGCCTACGTGCTGGCGCTGCTGATGCTGGAGTCGGGACGTACGGACGAGGCCGGGACCCTGCTGGAGGAGTCCTGGCGGCAGGCGGACGGGGCCGACCCCGTGCTGGCGGCCAAGGTGGCCACCCAGCAGGCGTTGCTGCGCATGCTGAACGGGGACGTACGGGCCGCGGCGGCGTGGAACGACCGGGCCAGGGAGCCGGCGGACCTGCCGGTGGGGCTGGATCTGGCGAGTTGCCTGTCGGCGTACACGCTGGGGCTGGCCGGCCGGGCGGGCGACGCGCTGGCCCGGCTGCCCGACCTGCCCGCCCCCGCCTCGGCCTCCGTCGCCGAACTGGAGGCGCTGCTTGGCCGGGCGATGCTGCGGCTCTGGCTGGACGACCTGCCCGCCGCCGCGCTGGACCTGCACGGCATCCTGGCCGCCAGCGCCCGGCTGCCGTTGCGGCCGCACCTGCTCGCCCACACGACGCTCGCCGAGATCGACTACCACCGCGGAGACTGGGACGGCTCGCTGGCCCACTGCCAGGAGGCCGCCAAACTCGCCGACGAGGCCGGGCACGTCCTGCTGGCGCCGGTCTTCCACGCCGGCCTCGCGCAGGTGCTGGCCGGGCGCGGCGAGTGGGAGGCGGCCGAGGCGCACCTGCGCCTGGCACGGGAGAGCACCCCGCATTCCGGCGGCGCGCTGATTCGATCGCACGCCGAGGTCGCGGCCATGCGGCTGGCCACCGCGCGCGGCGACTTCGAGGCGGTCCTCGCGTGCCCGGCTCCCGGGCAGGACCTCATCCCGTGGGCGGACATGCTCATCGACGCCCTGACCGCGACGGGGCGGCTGGAGGAGGCGGAGGAGCGGCTGGACCGCTGGGAGGCCGCCGCCCGGCGTCCCTCGCAGATCGCGGCGGCGGCGCGGGCGCGCGGGAACCTGCACGCGGCCCGTCGGCAGCCGGAGCGGGCCAGGGCCTGCTTCGAACGGTCGGCCGCCCTGCTCGACCGGCTGGGCATGTCGTTCGCGCTGGCGCAGACCGAGCTGGACCACGGCGCCTGCCTGCGGCGCTCGGGCAAGCGGGGGCTGGCGGCCGAGCGCCTCGAACGCGCGTACGCCGCCTTCGAGGGGTTCGGCGCGCGGGCGTACCTGCGGCGGTGCGTCCATGAGCTGGCGGCGTGCGGAGTGGGGTCGCGCGAGTCGAGTCCCGTCGTCGCGGGTCTGACCACGCAGGAGTCCGCCATCGCCGCCCGCGCCGCCCGCGGGCTCACCAACCGGCAGATCGCCCGCGAGCTGGCGCTGAGCGTGAAAACGGTCGAATACCACCTGGGCAACGTCTACCTGAAGCTACGGGTCCGCTCCCGGACCCAGCTGGTTCTGCGCCTCAACTCACCATGACCGGCGGGCGCGGACGCGGACCCGCCGGTCTTCCAGTGAAGGTCAGTCTTCCCGGTCAGGGCCAGTCTTCCCGGTCAGGGCCAGTCTTCCCGGTCAGGGCCAGTCTTCCCGGTCAGGGCCAGTCTTCCCGGTCAGGGCCGGTCTTCCAGTCAGGGTCAGTCTTCCGGTCAGGGTCAGCGGAAGGCCACGGGTCAGAGGAAGGCCACGGCCTGCTCCGCGGACGACTGGGCGTCCAGCCTGCCGAACCCGAAGCGCTGGTCCCGACCGGCCTCGCCATGGTCCTCCACGGTGCCCAGCAGGATGGCGCGGGTGGCGAACGGGTCGCCCCGCAGCGCCTTCTCCGTGGACTGCAGCAGCGCCACGGCCCCCGCCACGTGCGGCGCCGCCATCGAGGTGCCGTTGAACGCGGCCAGCCCGCCGCCGGGCACGGACGACACCACCCGCACGCCGGGCGCGCTGATGTCCGGCTTGATGTACTGGAGCCGTTCGTCGAACCACTGCACCGACAACGACTGCCCGCCGCTGAAGCCGGCCACCTGGTCCTGGGCATGCGTGGCGCCGACCCCGACGCACAGCGGGTCGTTGCCGGGACCGCCGCTGGTGCCGTGCCCCGAGTTGCCGATGGAGGCCACCACGACCACCCCCGACAACACGGTCTTCCTGATTGGCACGTTCCACGCCTGGCTGTAGCCGTCGCCGCCGAGCGACATGTTGATGACGTGCGCGCCCTGCCTGATCGCCCATTCCATGCCGGCGACGATCTGCGCGAACGTCCCCGAGCCGCCGGGCAGCACCAGCGCCGAGAGCAGCCGTGCCTCCGGCGCGACGCCGATGTTCAGGCCGCGCACGGTCCTGCCGACGAGGGTGCCCGCCGTGTGCGTGCCGTGGGAGCCGGAATCGTGCGGCGTGGAGACCACCAGGCCGCCGAGCGAGTTGAACTCCTGGAAGGCCGACACCTTGCCGGTGAGTGCCGGATGGCTGTTGTCCACGCCCGTGTCCAGGTGTCCGATCAGCACTCCGTCCCCCCGGCCGAGCCCGGCCCAGACCTCGGGCGCGCCGATCCTGGCCACGCCCCACGTGCTGCCGTCCACCGACTCCGGGCTGTCCTCCAGCGGAGTCTGTAACACCCGGGGGACGCTGTAGCGGGGGTTGGCGAACACCTCGGTGACGTTTTCGTGCGTGGCGAGGTCGGCCAGTTCGCCCGGGGTGCCCGACACCGCGATGGCATCGGCCAGCCACAGCCGGTGCGCCGACGGCGCGGCCGAGATGACCGCCTCATCCCTCTTGGGCACCTCCATCGCCCGGCGCTGGTAGTCCTTGCCGGCCGCGTAGCGCTCGCCGACCAGCGACAGCAGCTCCGATCTGCGGGTGGCCAGGCGCTCGCCGGCGAGCTGGGCCAGGGCCCGTTCCCTGCTCTCCCCGTTCGGGTCCGCCGGCTTCGTACGGATCAGGGCGGTGATGACCTCGTCATCCGCCGCCCGTGCGACCACCTGTCTGTAGGCGTCACTGAGCTTCTCATCTGACATGACTCTCCTCCGCGGTGTCGTGCCCGAACGTGGGGTTGGCGGTCATGAGGCGTACGTCGTCGCACTCGGCCAGAGCCTCCAGCACCGCGCGCCCGGCCCGCACCGCGGCGCATCCGGCCAGGGCGAGCACGGTGAACCGCAGCCGCCCCGTCTCCTGGCCCGCCGCCAGCCGCGCCGCGAGGCTCTCCAGCGACCGCGCCGGGTAGACGATCGCCTCCGCCTCCTCCTCCGGCCCCAGCCGATCGAGGACTTCGCGCAGCGCCGCCGTGACCTTGCCGTCCACGAGATCACCCCCACATCCGGCCGTGTACGGCGAAGATAGGCCCCGCCCGGCGGACCGCGCCTCGGAGTACGACCAGGGGTTTGCCCTGACCCCAGCACACCCGGCACATCCCCGCCCGGCCCGGCCGCCCGCCTCACTCGCCCGGCCCGATCTTCCCCGCGCCGTCCCAGGGTTTTCCCCTGGCCACTCACGGGGGCGCGGCCGGAGTGGCTCGTCTACCGTCCGTTATGGCCTTCCCCGACCCCTTCCAGAAGGAGCTCCGCCATGTCCACGTCCGTACCCAGCCGGCCGCTGCCGAGCCTCGTCTACGCCCAGGTCTCACCGAAGTCGCGCGGCGGCCGGTCGCTGTTCGAGTACGACTCCATCACCGCCGACTCCTCCCTGGCCATCGTCTCCGAGCCACAGGTGATCACCGACACCGTCAACCAGCTCCGCCGCATGGGTTTCCAGATCCTTCAGGTGTCGGACACGACGATCAACATCGCCGGCGCGCCCGACCTCTACCAGGACGTCTTCGACTGCCGGCTCACCACGGAGCCGCACGCGCTGCGCCCGGAGCAGCGCGACGGGGACGACGGCAAATTCGTGGAGTGCCTGCACGCCCGGCGCCCCGGCCTCATCGAGATCGCCTCCACCTCCTCCGACCTCGACCTCATCGAAGGGGTGGCGATCGAGGAGCCCCGCCTCCTGTTCGAGAGCGCCTTCCCGCCGTCGGTGGGCTACTGGCATCTGAGCGTCCCGGACCGCGTGCGTACCGGATGCAACGCCGACCTGGCGCACCGCAACGCCTACGACGGCCGGGGCGTGCGCGTCGCCATGGTCGACACCGGGTTCTACGACCACGCCTTCTTCCGTCACCGGCATTATCCCGTGGCGCCCGTCGTGCTGGGCCCGGGAGCGGCCCGCCCGGAGGAGGACGAGGTCGGGCACGGCACCGCCATGGCCGCCAACCTCTTTTCGATCGCGCCCAGGGCCGAGCTCACCATGGTGAAGATGAGCCACGTGAACACGACGGCCGCCTTCAACGTGGCGGCGAGCGGGAGCTACGACATCATCAGCTGCGGCTGGGGCGGGGACAAGAAGTCGGGGGTGCTCAGCGGCGCGGACTCCGTGCTGGCCTCGGCGATCGCGCGGGCGACCGGGAAGAACACCGTCGTCGTGTTCGCCGCCGGCAACGGCGACTTCGGCTTCCCCGCCCAGCACCCCGACGTCATCTCCGTGGGCGGCGCCTACCTGGACGAGCAGGGCGCCGTTCAGGCTTCCGACTACGCCAGCGGTTTCGAGAGCAAGATCTATCCCGGGCGGCGGGTGCCCGATCTCGCTGGGCTGGTGGGACTCATGCCGCGGGCCGCGTACCTCATGCTGCCGGTGCCTCCGGGCTCCCGGATCGATCGGGAGCGGCACCACGGCGGCGCGGCCCCTCCCGACGGCGACGGGACGGCCCCCGACGACGGGTGGGCGGTGCTCGGCGGCACCTCGGCCGCCGCGCCTCAGGTCGCCGGCGCGTGCGCGCTGCTCAAGCAGGTGTACTCGCCGATGTTGCCGTCCGAGGTGAAGAGGTTCCTGACCGATCATGCGCGCAACGTCGCCCAGGGGCAGGGCCACGACCGTAAGGGCATGAACAACCTGGCCATGCAGGACCGCCCCGACCTGGCCACCGGCGGCGGGCTGCTGGACGCGGGGCAGTCGACGGCGGCCGCCGCGTACGCGTACAAGTCGATCAGGTTCTGAGCGGGACATGATGGCGGACCGGCCGCGCGTGTTGCTGCTCAGCCTGCCGTGGCACGCGCTGGAGCGTCCCTCGCTCGGCCTGAGCCTGCTGCGGGCCGCGCTGCGGCGCGACGGCGTGCCGTGCGAGGTGCGTTATCTCGGCTTCCCGCTATGCGCGGCCATCGGCGCGCGCGACTACCGCTGGGTCGAGAACGAGCTGCCGCACCTCGCGTTCGCCGGGGAGTGGCTGTTCACCTCCGCGCTGTACGGCCCCCGCCCGGACGCCGACGAGCAGTACGCCGACCGGGTGTTGCGCCGCGCCTGGAACCAGCCGGAGGAGACGATCGACCGGTTGCGGGGACTGCGGGCCCGGTGCGAGGCGTTCGTGGACGAGTGCGTCGCCTCGATCCGCTGGGACGACTACGACGTGGTCGGCTTCACCTCCACCTTCGAGCAGAACCTCGCCTCGCTGGCGCTCGCCCGGCGGATCAAGCTCCTGCGCCCGGAGATCACGGTGGTCTTCGGCGGCGCGAACTGGGAGGAGGAGATGGGTCACGAGCTGCACGCGCGTTTCCCCTTCGTGGACGTGGTCTGCTCGGGCGAGGCCGACGTGTCCTTCCCCGCCTTCCTGCGCGGCCTGCGCGATGGGCGGGACGGCGGCGACGTGCCCGGCCTGGTCGTGCGCCGCGCGGGGGCGAGCGTGCGCACCGGGCGGGCGGCCCCGATCGCGGACCTGGACTCGCTGCCCGTCCCCTGCTTCGACGACTACCTCGCCGACCTGGCCGGCTGCCCGCCGGCCGCCGGCATCCCGCCCACGCTGCTGCTGGAGACCTCGCGGGGCTGCTGGTGGGGGGCCAGGCACCACTGCACGTTCTGCGGCCTCAACGGCGGCTCGATGGCCTTTCGCAGCAAGAGCCCCGAGCGGGTGCTGGCCGAGATCGACGGCCTGGTCCGGCGGCACGACGCCAAGGCGGTCGGCGTCGTCGACAACATCCTCGACATGCGCTACTTCACCACCGTGCTGCCCGCGCTCGCCGCCGCGGGCGCGCCCGTGCGCCTGTTCTACGAGGTCAAGGCCAATCTCAGCGCCGCGCAGGTACGCCTGCTCGCCAGGGCCGGCGTGTCGAGGATCCAGCCGGGCGTCGAGAGCCTCAGCGACCACGTGCTGGCCCTGATGCGCAAGGGCACCACTGCCCTGCAGAACGTGCAGCTGCTCAAGTGGTGCGCGGAGTTCGGTGTCCGCCCCGAGTGGAACCTCCTGTACGGGTTCCCCGGCGAGCGCGCCGAGGACTACGAGCAGACGCGGGAACTGGTGGACGCGATCGGCTTCTGCGCGCCGCCCTCCGGCCTGGACCCGGTGCGGCTCGACCGGTTCAGCCCCTTCCACTCCGACCCGGCCGCCTTCGGCCTGACGAACGTGCGCCCGATGGAGGTCTACCGGTACCTGTATCCCTTCCCCCCGGCGCCGCTGCGGCGCATCGCCTACTACTTCGACTACGACCACGCCGACGGCCGCCGTCCCGACGCGTACGTGGCCACGGCCGTGGAGCCGGTGCGCGCGTGGGTCGAGCGGGGCCCGCGCGGCTCGCTCAGCCTCGTGCCGCACGCCGAGGGCGGTTTCGTGCTGGTCGATGCCCGGGAGGAGGCGACGGTCTCGCACCGTCTGACGGGCTGGCGGGCGGCGGTGTACGACAGGTGCGACCGGGTCACCGCGGAGCGGGCGGCCATCGAGGCGGGCACCGCCGCGGGCGCCGAGCCCGACGAGGTCCGCGCGTTCCTGGCCGAATGTCACGCGCTGCGCCTGATGGCCCGCACCGGTGATCGCTGGCTGGCGCTGGGAGTGCATCGCCCGCCGCGCGAGCTTTAGGGGTGGAGCTATGGGGATTCGAACCCCAGACCTCCTCCATGCCATGGAGGCGCGCTACCAACTGCGCCATAGCCCCTTGCTGATCAACAAGTGTAACGGACTTCCGGAGCACCCGTGTCACGCCGGACCCCCGTGGTATTTCATGGGTTTCATGCCGGTCTTTGAGGAGCACCGAAGCCTGCTGATCGCGGTCGCCTATCGCATTCTCGGCAGCGTCGCCGACGCCGAGGACTGCGTCCAGGAGGCGTGGCTGCGCTGGTCGGGGGTGGATGAGTCGACGGTCGCGGACCCCAAGGGGTACCTGGTCACGGTGACCTCGCGGCTGGCCATCGACCGGCTGCGGTGGGCGAGGTCGCGGCGGGAGTCGTACGTCGGCCCGTGGTTGCCCGAGCCGATCAGCACCGCCCCCGACGCCGCCGAACGCGCCGAACTGGCCGACACCGTGGAGATGGCGATGCTGATCGTGCTGGAGACGCTGTCGCCGCTCGAGCGGGCCGTGTTCGTGTTGCGTGAGGCGTTCGACCTGCCGTTCTCCGAGATCGCGGAGATCATCGGGCGGGCCGAGCCGGCGACCAGGCAGCTGGCCAGGCGGGCCCGCGAGCACGTGCGGGACAAGCGTCCCCGCTTCGACGTGGACGCGGAGGAACGCAGGCGCGTCACCGAACGGTTCATGAGCGCCTCGGCCGTCGGCGACCTCGACGCGCTGATCGGGCTGCTCGCGGACCAGGTCACGATGGTCTCCGACGGCGGCGGCAAGGCCAGGGCGGCGCTGCGGGCCATCACCGGCGCGGAGAACGTCGGCCGCTACCTGTTGTCGATCAACTCGCCGGAGAACATCGCCCGCTTCATGATCTCGATCGGCATGGCGCAGGACGCGGAGTTGTCGTTCGGGATGACGACGCTGAACAACTCCCCCGCTATGGTGCTCGCCTCCGGCGGCCGGGTGGTCGCCGTCGTCTCGCTGCTGATCAACGAGGGGAAGATCGAGGAGATCTACCTGGTGGCCAACCCGGACAAGATCGGCCACCTGGCGCCCGCGAGCCCGTGAGCGTGTGAACCCGTGAGCGCGTGAACCCGTGAGCGCGTGAACCCGTGAGCGCGTGAACCCGTGAGCGCGTGAACCCGTGAGCGTGTGAACCCGTGAAGGGCCGGCGCCGCGGACCGCGAGCCCGTGATCAGGCGGCGCGGCCGGCCCCGGATCCCGCCATGCCGTGATCAGGCGGCGCGGCGGTGGACGGGGATGCCGGCCTCGTGGACCAGTTCCCGCAGGTTCACCCCGGTGTCGCGCAGGATTCTGCCCACGCCGTTTCCGCCGTCGGCGAGCAGCCCCCACAGCAGCCGCTCGCCGGTGACGGGACCGGGCTTCCACCTCGCCACCTCGATCACCTTCCTGGCGTGCATGGCCAGCGGGATCTCGCCCACGGGCCCGTACAGGACCACCCTCAGGGGGCGCAGGCGGGAGCGGCGCAGGGTCCAGGACGCGGGGTCGTCCACGCCGATCCGGGTGCGGCGGCGTACCTCGTCGAGGTCGATCCCGAGCGTGGCCAGCAGCGCGCGCCGGTCGTCCGCCCCCACGCGCTCGCGCACGTCGGCCGCGGAGGCGGTGAAGGCCGGCAGCGTGAACGGCCGCACCTCCGCCACGCCCAGCAGCAACAGGCCGGCGTCGAGCGCGGGCCTGCCCGCGTCGAGCGCGTGGATTCCCGCCTTGACCACGGCCCGGCGGGCCTCCCGCGTGAACCTGTCGAACATCACCCGCTCCTACCTCCCCGTCCTGCGCGCGTGCTTGCGGTGGGCCGACTGGCGCCTGACTCCCAGCGCGTCGGCGATCTGCTCCCATGACCAGCCCTGGGCGCGGGCGTTGGACACGTGCACCGCCTCCAGCTCCTCCAGCAGGGCCCTGAGCGCGGCCACCGCCTGCAACCCCACCCCGGGGTCGCGGTCGGCCGCCGCCTCGGCCAGCTTGGTGACTTCCATGGTGTCAGCATGTGCTGACAAGCACCCGCTTGTCAACACATGCTGACGGCAGTCCGCATCGTCAGGGTGTCCTCCTCCGGCGACAACGACAGCTCGACCCCGATCCCGGCCAGCTCCGCCGTGCCGCTCACGTGGGTCCCACCGCACGGGATGGACGCCTCACCCCCGGGCAACGAGCAGTGCCATGTACGGCGGGCGGTCAGTCCCGCGTCCGGCACCTCCACCCGGACCGGGGCGTCGGCCGCCACCCACTCCGCCAGTTGCTCGTTCACCCGCCGGGCGACCACCGCCGGGTCCAGGCCGTCGGCGGCGAACCCCTTCTTGCGCAGCGACTTGCCCAGCCGGTAGACGTCCTGGCTGTGGTGCGGGCCGATGCGGGAGGAGGTGATCGCCGCCTGGTCGAAGTCGGGGCTCCCGAGCGCGTCGGCCCTGACCTCCTTGCGCCAGCGATCGGCCAGCGCGGCGTTGAGCGCGAGCGCGGCCAGGTGACAGGCGGTGTGACCGGCCGAGAGCGCCGCACGGAAACCGGCATCGACCTCCAGGTCCACCTCGGACCCCACGGGCAGCGGTTCCGGCGTCACGTGGACCACCAGCCAGTCCCAGTCCTCGGCGCCGCGCCGCGCCGGGATGTCCGCGCCGAGAAAGACCTCGCCGGCCGCCGACCGCGCCCCCGTCAAGCAGTCGACGACCGGCAGCCCGCCGATCGTGCCGCGGTCCGCGGGCTGGTCGGGCCAGGTGTGGTCGAGGGGATGGAAAGGCGTCTCCGCCACGACGAGCCCGTGCCGGTCCCCCACCGGCACGACCCCGACGATCTGCGAGCGGCCGCTGGTCAGGCCGCTGGGAAAGGTGACAAGGGTGGACTTCACCCGGTCATTCTGGCAGCGGCCCCCCGCTCGTCCTCCAGGTAGCGGTCGCGGCCCGCGTACAGGCCGGTGAGGAGTTGCGCGACGAGCACCACGAAGATCAGCGTGTACGGCACCGCCCACCCGCCGGTCGTCTCCCGCAGCACGCCGACCAGCAGCGGGCCCGCGCCCGAGATGAGGTACCCGATGCTCTGGCCGAAGGCCGACAGCGCGGCCGTGACCTGCGGCGTACGGGTGCGCAGCGCCAGCATCATCAGCGCCAGCGGGAACGAGCCCATGCCCACGGCCACGAACACCACCCAGACCATCGCCGTGGAGGCGGGCGCCAGCCACAACCCGAGGAAGCCGACCACGTAGAAGGCGACGAGCGCGACCACGGTGGGACGCTGGTCGCCGAAGCGGGAGGCGATCATGGGCACGACGATCGAGACGGGGATGTTCAGCGCCGTGAAGACGCCGAGGATGAGCCCGGCCTGCGAGGTTGTGTAGCCGCCGTCGGTGAGGATCGTGGCGAGCCAGCCGAACATGATGTAGGCGATCATCGACTGGGTGCCGAAGTACACCGCGATCATCCACGCGAGCCTGCTCTTCAACAGCGCGCGGAAACCCACCTCCTGACCGCCGGCCGCCCGCGCGGGCTCGCTGCGCAGCAGCGCGAGCCACGGGATGGCGGCGACGACGGCGAAGGCAGCCCACACGCCGAGCGCGATGTGCCAGTCGCCCGACGCGCGCTCGATCGGCACGGTCGCGGCGGCGGCCAGCATGGTGCCCGCCGCGAGGGCCGTAGTGTAGACAGTGGTCATCAGCCCGGTACGAGCCGGGAAGTGGCGCTTGATCAGCGTCGGGATGAGCACGTTGCCGACGGCGCCGCCGGACAGCGCGACCGCGCTGCTCAGCAGGAACACCGGGGCCGAGTCGACCATCGACCTGACCAGCAGGCCCACGCTGAGCGTGATGAGGGCGAGCAGCAGCAGCCGGTGCTCGCCGACGCGCCTGGACAACGTCGGGGTGATCGCGCCGACGCTGGCGAAGGCCAGCACGGGCAGGGTGGTCAGCAGGCCGGTGCCGACGCTCGACATGCCGAGGCCGGCGGAGAGCTGGTCCAGCAGCGGGCCGACGCTGGTCACGCCGGTGCGCAGGTTGAGGGCGGCGAGGACGATTCCCAGCACGAGGAGCCAGGCCAGTGGGGTGGTTCTGCCGCGGGACTCCTGGGCGAGCACGCTCATGTTGGGGGAGGTCCTCCATTCATCAAATCATGGGACGAATCATCACCTTAACAGGACCGAAACGGGCTTTTATTCCTAACCATGACAAAACCCCCGGCGTGCGACGCCGGGGGGTCTTGTGGCAGCTCAGAGCACGGGCACGGTGTCCTTGGGAGGCTCAGAGCAGATGGCCTGAGCCCTCGCGGAGATTCAGGTCACAAAGCCTGAGCCCTCTCCGGTGGCTCAGATCACAGAGCCTGAACCCTCTCCGGTGGCTCAGATCACAGAGCCTGAACCTCCTCCGGTAGCTCAGATCACAGAGTCTGAACCCTCTCTCGCGGCTCAGAGCACGGGCCGTGGGCCCGCGGGAGGCTCATGACCCCCCGGAGGCGTCGGCGATCCGGGAGGAGCCGGAGACCCGGGAGGCGTCGGGGACCCCGGAGGTGCCGGGGAGCCGGGAGGCGCCGGGGGCACCGTGCCCGGAGGCGGTAGCGTGCCGCCCGGCCGGGGGTCGCCGCCGCCCACCGTGCCGGGCGGGACGTGCTGCGCGCTGTCGCCGTAGGTGGAGCCGCTCTGGTGCGGCCCCGGCACGTCACCGCGCCAGCCGCCGGTCTCGCCACCGCGCGACTCGACGAACGTCTTGAAGCGCTTGACGTCGCCGACCACCCGCATGCGCACAAGCTGCAGCCAGTCCCCGGCCGTCTCGATGAAGCCCTCGGGGTCGTACTCCATCTGGAGCGTGACCCGGGTCGTGTCGTCGTTGAGCCGGTGGAAGGTCACCACACCGGCCTGGTGCGGCTTGTCGGTGCTGCGCCAGGCGATGCGCTCGTCGGGGTGCTGCTCGGTGATCTCGGCCTCGAACTCGCGCCTGATGCCGGCGATCTCGGCCACCCACGCCGTACGCGTGTCGCCGAGCTGTTTGACCGACTCCACGCCCTCCATGAACTCGGGGAAGCTCTCGAACTGTGTCCACTGGTTGTAGGCCACCCTGACGGGGACCCTGACATCTTCAGAGTGTTCGATCGTGCTCATGGGGAGTGCCACTGCCCCGCCGCACAGGACGTTAACGTTTGCGCCAGAGCCAGTAGAACCCCACCAGCGGCAGCACGAGCGGGATGAACAGGTAGCCCCTGCCGTACCCCGACCACACGGTCGCGTGGGGGAAGGCGGCCGGGTCGAGGAGGCTGAGCGTGCCGATGACCAGCACGCCGGCCAGCTCGATGCCGAGCGCCACCAGCGCCAGGCGGCGCGCGCCGCGCCAGAGCGCGACGGTGAGCAGGATGTAGACCAGCGCCGCGAACGCCGACAACGAGTACGCCAGCGGCGCCTCGCCGAACCTGGTCGCGATCTGCACCCCCGCCCGCGCCCCCGCCGCCAGCGAGAACAACCCGTAGAGCGCGATCAGCGCACGCCCGGGACCGGAGGCGATGGACTCGTTCACGCCACGCCCTGCCAGATCTGCAGCAGCCTGGCCGTCATCACCGCGATCGCGAACCCGGCCAGCGCCAGGATCCCCGACCCCCACCTGCTGCGCTCGGCCAGCGCCAGGAACACCCCGGCGGGCGGGATCAGCGCCTCGCCACCGACGTACCCGAACAGCGTGACCTTGTCCGCCGGCCCCCCGCCGCCCGCCACCGCCGCGATCACGAAACCGGCCTGGACCAGCACCGCCACTTCCAGCAGGGCGAACCCGACCAGCAGAACCATGCCCATCGGCCGGTCACGGAAGGCGTTGATCAGACTCATCAGCATCAGCAGCAGCGCGCCGGAGATGACGATCGTGGAGACGATGGTGTTCATCGGGGCCAAGGCTATCGCCCGGGTGGCTCGCCCCCGATTTCACGGTTCGTCACGCGCGCAGGTGCCCCTCGATCCCGTCCAGCACCCAGTTGAGCCCGCGCTCGAAGTTGTCGTCCGCCCCCGGCACACCCCGCTCGATCATCGGCGCGAGCCGCGGGAACTCACCCCCGTCGATCAGCTCCCTGATGTACGGCTCCGCCACCGCGGCCCGCTCCGACTCGTTGACCCCCTGCTCCCTGGGCGCCCCGCGCTCCAGCGCCTCCCTGACCACGAACCCGGTCATGTAGTCGTTGAAGACCGCCAGGAACCGCCAAGCCGTCAGCCGATCGACCCCGAGCCCGTCGAACGCCGCCAGCTTCTGCTCGACGTGCCGCAGCCCGTTGGGCCCCACGGCCGCCCCGTGGCCGATCAGCCCGGCCCGCCACGGATGGCGCCGCACCACCTCGCGCTCGCGCCGGGCGAGCAGCAGCAGCGCCTCGCGCCAGCCCGTCGGCAGCGGCCCTTCGACCAGGGTCTCGGCGGCGATCTCGTCGAGCATCAGGGCCAGCAGGTCCTCCTTGCGCTCGATGTAGGAGTACAGCGTCATCGCCCGCGCCTCCAGGTCGGCGGCCACGCGCCTGATCGAGACCGCGTCCAGCCCTTCGGCGTCGGCGATGGCGATGGCCGCGGCCACGATCGCCTCCCGGGTCAGCACCGGGCGGCGCGGCGGCGAGGGTCTCGACCAGATGGAAGTCACGCCCGCGAGTTTATACAGCGTACGAAAGTGCTACGGTGTACGACATGCGATACGCCGTACGAAACTCCTTCCGGGCCACGGGCCTGGTCGTCCTGCTCGGCGTCGTCATGACGATGCTCGACACCACGATCGTCAACGTCGCGCTCGGCACCCTGGCCCGCGACTTCCACACCACGCTCGCCTCCATCCAGTGGGCGGCCACCGGCTACCTGCTGGCCATGTCCATGACGGTGCCGATCACCGGCTGGGCGGTGGGCAGGTTCGGCGTCAGGAACGTCTGGCTCGTCTCGCTCACGCTGTTCGTCGCGGGCTCCGCGCTCAGCGCCGCCGCCTGGTCGTTGTGGAGCCTGGTCGTCTTCCGCGCCGTACAGGGACTGGGCGGGGGCCTGCTCCTGCCGGCCGGTCAGATGATGCTGGCCCAGGCGGCGGGCAAGGAGCGGATGGGCCGGGCGATGGGCCTGATCTCGCTGCCCGCGATGCTGGTGCCGGTGCTCGGGCCGCCCCTCGGCGGGCTGATCGTGCAGGGCCTCGGCTGGCGTTGGTTGTTCCTGGTCAACGTGCCGGTCTGCGCGGTGGCGCTGCTGGCCGCGCTGGTCCTGCTGCCCCGCGAGCCGGGCGCGGGCACACGGCCCCTGGACGTGCTCGGCCTGGCCCTGCTCTCGCCTGGCCTGGCCGCGCTGGTCTACGGGTTGTCCGAGGTGGGCAACGGGGGTTCGGTGCTGCATCCCGCGGTGTGGATCGGCCTGGCGCTGGTGGCCGCGTTCACGGTGCGGGCGCTGCGCGGACAACCCGGCGGGACGCTGCTGGACCTGCGGCTGTTCGGTGACCGCACGTTCGCCTCCGCGGTGCTGGCGCTCGTGTGCTACTCGGCCGCGGCGTTCGGCTTCACCGTGCTGGTGCCGCTCTACAGCCAGCTCGCCCGGGGCGGCGACGCGCTGGAGGCGGGGCTGCTGCTGGCGCCGATGGGGATCGGCGCGGCGATCACGATGCCGCTGGCCGGCAAGCTCACCGACAGCCGGGGGCCGCGCGGCGCCGGGGCGGCGGGCGTGCTGCTGGCGGTGGCGGGCATCGGGGCGTTCGTGTTGCTCGGCGGGGGTCCCGGGCCGATGTTCTTGCTGGGGCTCGGGCATGGTCTGGTGGCCACGTCGGTGGCGGCGGCCGCGTACAAGACGCTGGAGCACACCGCCATTCCGGCGGCGACCACGCTGAGCACGATCGCGGTACGGCTCGCCGCCCCGTTCGGGGTGGCGGTACTGGCCGTGCTGCTGCAGTTGTTCACCGCGGCGGGCGTGGAGCGGGCCTTCACCTACGCCTTCTGGGTGGTGATCGGGCTGGCCGCGGTCTCGCTGGTGCCGATCGCGCTCATAGGATCGAAGTCGTGGAGAAGATCCTCGTCAGCGCCTGCCTGATGGGCCGCAGGGTGCGCTACGACGGCGGCGCGAAGACCAGCTCCGACGCCTGGCTGGCCCGGTGGCGGGAGGAGGGGCGGCTGGTGCCGTTCTGCCCCGAGGTGTCGGGCGGGCTGCCGGTCCCCCGGCTCGCCGCCGAGATCGAGGGCGGCGCGGGCGGGGCCGCCGTGTTGTCCGGCGCCGCCCGGGTGCTGGCGACGGACGGGTCCGACGTGACGGCCGAGTTCGTCGCGGGCGCGCAGGGGGCGCTCGCGGTGGCGCGGGCGCACGGGATCAGGATGGCGGTGCTGAAGGAGGGCAGTCCCTCGTGCGGCGCGCTGTCCATCTACGACGGCAGCTTCGAGGGGCGCCGCGTCGCCGGGCAGGGCGTCACCACGTCGCTGCTGGAGCTGAACGGGATCCGCGTGTTCGACGAGGCGCGGCTGCCGGAGGCGGCCGAACACCTGCGGACGGTCGAAGCTCACTCCCGCACCCTGGAGACGTAGAAGGCGCCGCTCAGGCCGGCGGTCAGCGCGACCGCCATCGCGTTGTGGTACCAGGTGAGCAGCGCGGTGGCGTCGGAGTCGTCGCCGAAGGCCAGCGCCAGGATGCCCAGGAGCACCCCGCCGAGTGCCGCCGCGTGGGAGTAGACGAGCCCGTCCCAGGCCCACGTCCGGTCGCGCAGCGCGCCGTACGAGCCGGCGAGCGCGGCCACGGCGCACAGCGGTTCGACGATCGCGGCGGGCACGATCACCGGTTCGCTCAGTGGCCCGATCGCGATCCCCGCGTGCAGCAGCCCGAACAGGAGGAAGACCAGGGCGTAGAGCAGCAGCAGCCAGCCCAGGGTCCTGCGGATCGCGTCCATGCCTCCACGCTGCCACCACGTCCCGACCACGGAATCGTCCTCAGGGTGTCGGCCCCGCTACGCTCTGCGGCGTAGGCAGCAGCTTGCGCACCAGGCGGATCACCTCCGCGATCGTCACCTCGGCCTCCTTGCCCGACTCGCACGCCGCCACCTCGCGGCCCGCCTCCCCCATCATCGTGGTCAGCAGCACGACGAGCACCTGACTCTCGCGCGAGTCGTCCAGTCCGAGCAGGCGTTTGTTGCCGCCGATCCAGTTCCAGCCGCGCTGCCTGCGCAGGATCGTGAACTCGGCGGGCCCGTCGTTCTCCAGGAACAGCCTGGCCACCTCGCGCTGCTCCCACGAGCCCTCCAGGTAGGCGCGGGCGCCGGCCAGGAAACGTTCCGAGGTGCCGGCGGTGGCCTTGGCCGCCCGGTGGGTGCGCTCCTCCTGGCCGCGCATGAACTGCTCCCACAGCGCCAGGAACAGGCCGGGCTTGCCGCCGAAGTGGTGGTACAGGCTGCCGACGCTGATGCCCGACGCCTCCACGATGTCGGCGACGGTGGCCTCGGCGTACCCCTTGGCCAGGAAGACGTCGCGGGCGGCGCGCAGCAGGGTGTCGCGGGTGCCGCTCGACCTGCTCCAGCGCCTGTTCCTCATCAGTACTCCCACGTGTCGGTGCGCCGCTCGTGGCCGATGCAGAACACGCCCGTGCCGTGTCCGCCCCTGGCCAGATCGACCCGGATCCAGCCGTCGGCGCGGGCCACCTTGGCCGTGTAGCCGCTGACCGGGGTGGCCGAGATCAGGCGGCAGCCGTCGGAGCCGAGCGAGAACACCACCTCGCCGCCCTTCACCGTGATCACCTTGTGCGAGCCCCCTGAAACCGCCGTCGGGGTCCGCGAAGGGGTCGGGCGTGGAGTCGGAGATTTCGTATTTTTCGGCGTTTGTGGTGGAGTGCGGCGCGGGGCGGGAGTCTCGGATTTGTGCTCCGAGATCGTCTGGGCGAGAAACGGCTGTACGTTCACATCGTCCACGAACTCGTTACGCAGCACGCCACGCACGCCGAACCACGAGACGGACACGGCGATCGCAGTGGCTCCGCACCAGATCGCGGCATATCTCAGGGCTCGACGCATGAGAGGCATTATGTACGGTGGTGCCCCATGGCGACGGTCCTCGTAGTCGAAGACGATGAATTCGTCAGATCGGCGATCATTCACGAGCTCGGCCGGCGGGAGCACGCGGTCCGCAGCGCCGGCTGCGCCCTCGACGCGCTCAGGGAGATCTCCCAGTCACCTCCCGACGCCGTCATCCTCGACCTCGGCCTGCCGGACCTGGACGGCTCCGAGGCGCTGCGCATGGTGCGCGGCATCTCCGACGTGCCGGTCATCGTGGCCACCGCCCGCGACGACGAGGCCGAGATCGTCAGGCTGCTGCGCGCCGGCGCCGACGACTACCTGGTCAAACCGTTCTCCGGCGAGCATCTCAGCGCCCGGCTGGACGCCGTGCTGCGCCGGGCCAGGTCCGCGCCGGAGCCCCGTACGCTGCGGGTGGGCGGCCTGGTCGTGGACGTGGACCGGCGCGAGGCCGCCCTGGACGGCGGGCCGCTCTCGCTGACCAGGCGCGAGTTCGACCTGCTGGCCTACCTCGCCGCCCGCGCCGACCGGGTCGTGCCCCGCAAGGAGCTGCTGGCGGAGGTCTGGCGGCTGGCCTACGGCGACGACCAGACCATCGACGTGCACCTGTCGTGGTTGCGCCGCAAGCTCGGCGAGAGCGCTTCGCGGCCCCGCTACCTGCACACCGTGCGCGGCGTCGGGTTCATGTTGTCAGCGCCGCGATGAGGAGGACCCTGGCGGTGCTGATGGTCGCCGTCACCTCGATGGTCGCGCTGGCCTTCCTCGTGCCGCTCGCGCTGATCGTCAAGGAGACCGCGCAGAGCAGGGCCGTGGCCGGCGCGGAGCGGCAGGCGTCGGCGCTGGTGCCGGTGCTGGCGGTGACGACCGGGAGCGAGGACCTGGGGCACGCGATGGCGCGTACCGAGGCGGGGCGGCGGGGCCTGCTGGCCGTGCACGTCGGCGGCGGCGCGACGGTGGGCACCTCGCGCGCCCCGGCCGCCGAGGTGTCCGGGGCCGCCGAGCAGACCAGGGCGAGCACGGTCGAGCTGGACGGCGGGTACGTGCTGCTGCGCCCCGTGGCGCTGGACGGCGACCGGGGCGCGGTGATCGAGGTGTTCGTGCCCGCCGGCGACCTCAACCGGGGCGTGTTCTCCTCCTGGGCGGTGCTGACCGGGGTCGCCGTGGTGCTGGTGATCGGCTCGGTGCTGGTCGGCGACCGGCTCGGGGCCCGGGTCGTACGCGCCGCGCGCCGCCTCGGCACGGCCGCCACCGCACTCGGCTCAGGCGACCTGCGCGAGCGCATCTACCCCGAAGGCCCGCCCGAGCTCCAGGCGGCGGCGACCGCGTTCAACTCCATGGCCAACCGGGTCACCCAGCTCCTGGCGGCCGAACGGGAGCTGGCGGCCGACCTGTCGCACCGGCTGCGCACGCCGCTGACCGCGCTCAAGCTCAGCCTGGACCAGCTCGGCCCGCAGGCGGAGCCCAGCAGGCAGGCGCTGGCGCGGCTGGAGGGCGAGGTAACCTCGATCATCTCGGCGGCCCGGCGGCCTTCCCGTGCGGCCCGCGCGTCGTGCGACGCGGCCGGGGTGCTGCGCGAGCGGCTGGCGTTCTGGTCGGCGCTGGCGGAGGACCAGGGGCGGCCGTGGCAGCTCGTCGGGGCGGGGCTGCCGGTGCGGGCGCCCGTACCGGCGGGGGAGCTGACGGCGGTGCTGGACGCGCTGCTCGGCAACGTGTTCCGGCACACGGAGGAGGGGACGGCGTTCAGCGTCACCCTGCACGAGGGCAGGGACGTGGTGGGCATCCTGGTCGCGGACGCGGGGCCGGGCATCGGTGATCCGGAGGCGGCGCTGGAGCGGGGGGCCAGCGGGAGCGGGTCCACCGGGCTGGGGCTGGACATCGCGCGGCGGCTGGCCGAGTCGACGGGCGGGGCGCTGCGGCTGGACCGTTCGTCGCTGGGCGGGGCTCAGGTGCAGGTCTGGCTGCGGGTCCCTACCGACCCGATTAATACTGAAAACCTCTCTAAGTCAGCCTTAAAGGACACTTAAGCGCGATATTTCGGCTTTTCGGGTGGCCCAATGTGTTCTGCATGCAGATCAACCGCAAGGCGCTTGTCGCCACCACCCTGGCCGCCCCCACCCTGCTCGTGCTCGCCGTGGCCCCCGGCGCGGCCTACGCGCACGGCACGATGAGCAACCCGCCCAGCCGCTTGATGGTCTGCTACAGCGAGGGTCCGGAGAGCCCGAAGACGGCCGCGTGCAAGCAGGCCGTGGCGATCGGCGGCACCCAGCCCCTGTACGACTGGAACGAGGTCAACATCGCCGACGCCGCCGGCCGGCACCGCGAGATCATCCCCGACGGGAAGTTGTGCAGCGCAGGCCGCGACAAGTACCGCGGCTTCGACCAGGCCCGCGCCGACTGGCCGGCGACCACGATGAGCAGTGGGGCCGCGCACACCTTCAAGTACCGCGCGACCGCGCCGCACAAGGGCTCGTTCGAGTTGTACATCACCAAGGACGGCTACGACCCGGCCAAGCCGCTGAAGTGGTCGGACCTGGAGACCAAGCCCTTCCACACCGTCACGAACCCGACCGTGGCCGACGGCTACTACACGATGGCGGCCAAGCTCCCGTCGCGGCAGGGCCGCCACCTGATTTACGCGGTCTGGCAGCGCAGCGACAGCCCCGAGGCGTTCTACTCCTGCTCGGACGTGGTCTTCGGGCAGAGCAACCCCTCCCCCGCGACCACGCCGACCGGCACCCCGACCGCGACCCCGAAGCCCACCCCGACCGGCACCGGCTCGGCCCCCGGCACTGCCACGCCGAAGCCCACCTCCACCCCGCCCCCGGCCGGTGGCGCCCTGGCCGCCATCAACGCGGGCGTCGGCGTCTCCCCCGCGAAGGCCGCCGTGGGCGAGCCGGTGAAGGTGACGGTCGCCTGCGGCGGCTCCCAGGTCCGTGACGTGACCTCCGCCGCCTTCGCCAAGGCCCGCAACGTGCCCGCCGCCGCCGTCGCCACGTGGTCGCCGAACATGAAGGCGGCAAAGGCCGGAACGCACGCGGTGACCGTACGCTGCAAGAATGGCGGCATCGCGCGCACCACGGTCACCGTGAACTGATCGGGAAATCTGTCCTGTCCCTTTCCTGGAAACTATTCGGCCCGCCCAAGAGTCGTACAGATGGGGCGCGTTGCAATATGGGGGATCCGTGATAACTCCCGCGGCGCGCCAGGGGGCCCGATTTTCATCGGGAAACGGGGAAAGGGACACGGCAATGCCTGTCAACCTGCAAAACGAACAACCCCTGGCCTGGGATTCGGCCACGCTCGACGCGGACACCAAGGCGATGCTCGACAATCTCCAGCCGAACATCCTGCGGGCGCACGTCCGTGACCATCTGTCCGTGCTGTTCGTCCGGTTCAACGATGTGGCCGAGGGCAAGGCGTTCCTGCGGCGCATCGCGACCACGAAGATGAAGTCGGCGCGCAAGCATCTGCAGGAGGTGCGCGACTTCGCCGCCGGCCGCCGCCGCGGGACGCCGTACGTGGGCATCGGCATCAGCAAGGCCGGCTACCGCGACCTCGGCCACTCGGTCGAGGACGTGCGCAAGTTCGGCGACCCGGCCTTCCGCGACGGCATGAAGCGGCGGGTCGCGATCGTGGGCGACCCGGCGGTGGACGCGTGGGACCGCGCCTACCAGCGGGAGATCCACGCCGTCATCCTGATCGGCGACGCTGATCCCGCGCCGGTGGCCGAGTTGCGTGATGAGATCCTCGGTGACCTGCCGGAGAGCGCCAGGCTGCTCGGCGAGGAGCGCGGTCAGGGCATGCACAACCCGGCCGGCGACGGCATCGAGCACTTCGGCTATGTGGACGGCCGCAGCCAGCCGCTGTTCCTGAAGGACGAGGTGGACAGGGAGCCGAAGGAGCACTGGGACCCGGCCTTCCCGCTGGGCAACGTGCTGGTTCCCGACCCGTTCGCGCCGAACCCGGTCCGCCACCACGGCAGCTACCTGGTCTTCAGAAAGCTGGAGCAGAACGTGCGGGCCTTCAAGGAGATCGAACGCGACCTGGCCGACGGTCTGGGCCTGGAGGGCGCCGACCGCGCGCGGGCGGGCGCCATGCTCGTCGGCCGGTTCAAGGACGGCACGCCTCTGACGCTCAAGCGCAGGGCCGGCGGCGGGCCGGTGAGCAACGATTTCAACTTCGACGCGGACGACGGCTCCAAGTGCCCCTTCGCCGGGCACGTCAGGAAGACCAATCCGCGCTCGTTCGGCCGCGAGGTGCTCATGGCCAGGCGGGGGCAGACCTACGGCGAGCGCACCGACGAGCCGTGGGACGACTCCCCGCCTGAGGACCGGCCGAGCGGCGAGGTCGGGCTGCTGTTCATGGCGTTCAACAGCAGCCTGCTCGACCAGTTCGAGTTCACGCAGCAGAGCTGGTCCAACAACCCGGACTTCCAGGTTCCGGGGACCGGCCACGATCCGGTCATCGGGCAGGGTGAGCGCGACATCAAGGTCACCTTCCCGAAGGTGTGGGGCGAGCCGGCGAAGTCCGAACCCCAGGCCCAGGTGGCGCAGACGGTCACGATGATGGGCGGGGAGTACTTCTTCGCCCCGTCCCTGGCCTACCTGCGCAACCTGTAGGAGCGTGCGCATAAGGATGTACGCCGGGTTCGATCCGGCGGAGGAGGCGGGCAACTGCCCGCCTCCGACATCATTTTCCGTATGACGATCGCGCTGCTGCTGACCCTCGCGGGGTTGGCCCTGGTCGACAGCACCAACTTCGGCACCCTGGGTATCCCCGTGTATCTGATGCTGGCTCTGGACCGGTCACGGGGCACCCGCCTGGCGATCTACCTGGCCACCGTGACCGGCTTCTACTTCCTGGTCGGGGTCGCGCTCATGCTGGGACTGAGCGCGGTGATGAACGCGTTCGGCGAGGCCCTGGAGAGCCGGCCCGCGCTGTTCGTGCAGCTCGCCCTGGGCGTGGGGCTGTTCGCGCTGAGCTGGCGGTTCGACCCCAAGTGGCGGGCCAAGCGGGGGCTGCCGCAGCGCACGTTCGAGCCGAAGGTGGGCGGGCCGCGCACGATGGTGCTGCTGGGGCTGACCGCGGCCGGGCTGGAAGTGGCCACGATGGTGCCCTACCTGGCCGCGATCGGCATCATGACGACCAGCGGACTGCCGATGGCGCAGTGGCTGCCGCTGCTGGCGGCGTACGTGCTGGTCATGATCCTGCCGGTGCTGGTGCTCATCGGGGTGCGCGCGCTGGCCGGGGAGCGGCTGGAGTCGAAGCTGGAGCGGCTGCGGGCCTGGATGACCAAGAACTCGGCGTCGATGGTGAGCTGGGGCATCGCGATCGTCGGCTTCCTGCTGGCCAGGGACGCGGCGACGCGCCTGGGCCTGCTGAACATCGTGATCGACACCACCTGACCCCCGGCACGGCGAAGGGCCCTAATATCAGATCTCCGGGGGGAGATCTAGATGTTGCGGGCTTTTCTGAGGACGGAGGCGGGCAGCACGAGCGTGCTGCTCGTCGCCACCATCACGGCGTTGTTGTGGGCGAACTCGCCCTGGGCCGACACCTACGAGTCGTTCTGGCACATCCAGACCGGGATCTCCTTCGGGGACGCCCACTTCTCGCTGGACCTGCGTCACTGGGTCAACGACGGCCTCATGGCCGTCTTCTTCTTCCTCATCGGGCTAGAGGTCTCCTACGAGGTGCGGCTCGGGCAACTGCGCGACCGGCGGCTGATCGCCGTGCCCGCCGTGGCGGCGCTCGGCGGGATGCTCGTGCCGGCCGGCCTGTATCTGCTGCTCAACTGGGGCGGCCCGGGAGCGGTCGGGTGGGGCGTGCCGATCGCCACCGACACCGCCTTCGTGCTGGGCGTGCTCGCCGTCGTGGGGGCGCGCTGTCCCGATCCGCTGCGGGCGTTCCTGCTGACGCTGGCCATCGTGGACGACGTGCTCGCGATCATGATCATCGCGCTCTTCTACACCGCCGCGCTGTCCTATCCCGCCCTGCTCACCGCCGCGCTGCTGCTGGCGGCCATCATGACGCTGCGGTGGCTGAAGATCTGGCGGGCGCCGGCGTACATCGTGCTGGGGTTCGCGCTGTGGGTGGCCACGCTGGAGAGCGGCATCCACCCGACGCTCGTGGGTATCGCGCTCGGGGTGCTCGTCTTCGTGTACGCGCCCACCGACCACAAACTGCTGCTGGCCGGCGAGGCCGTACAGGAGTTCACCAGCGAGCCCAGCGCGCAGGCCGCCAGGGAGGCCACCCGGCGGGTGCAGCGGGCCGTCTCGGTCAACGAGCGGCTGCAACTGCGGCTGCACCCGTGGAGCAGCTACGTGATCGTGCCCATCTTCGCGCTGGCCAACGCGGGGGTGCGCCTCGACGCCGAGACCCTGCGGGCCGCCGCCACCTCGCCCATCGCCATCGGCGTGGCGCTGGGGCTGGTGGCCGGCAAGTTCGTGGGGATCGCGGTGGGCACCTGGCTGCCGCTGCGGTTCGGCTGGGGGATCCTGCCGGGGAACCTGGTGTGGGGGCAGTTGCTGGGCGGGGCGGCGGTGTCGGGGATCGGGTTCACAGTGTCGCTGTTCATCGTGGAACTGGCCTTCGAGGACCACGCCCTGCACGACCAGGCCAAGATCGGGATCCTGGCGGGCTCGTTGTTGTCCGCCGTGCTGGGATGGGTGATCTTCAAGCTGGCCTGGGACCGGGGCGGGGTGTGCGCGCCGCCCGACGCCGAACCCGCCGAGAACCTGCCCAGCACGCTGGCCGTCCCGGTCGGCCCTGCCGACCACGTGCGCGGCCCCGCCGACGCCCCCATCACGATCGTCGAGTACGGCGACTTCGAGTGCCCGTACTGCGGCCGGCTGCACCCGATCCTGGAGGAGATCCGCCGCAAGAACCCCGACGTGCGCCTGGTGTTCCGGCACTACCCGCTGCGCTCGCTGCACCCCCGGGCGGCCGCGTCCGCGATCGTCGCCGAGGCCGCCGCCGACCGGGGCAGGTTCTGGGAGATGCACGACATCCTCTACGACAACCAGCGCTTCCTCACCGACGCCGACCTGGAGCACTACGCCGCCGAACTGGACGTCGAACCCTGGTCGGATGTGGCCGGGCACGTCGCGAGAATCGCGGTGGACGAGGAGTCCGGCCACGACAGCGGCGTACGCGGCACGCCCGCCCTGTTCCTGAACGGCGTGCGGTACGAAGGCGGCCATGATCTGGACTCGATCACCCGTGCGGTGGAAGAACTACGTCAGTCCGCGTAACGTCGTCGAATCGCCTCTGACCCCTGGAGATGCACCTGATGTCATCGTCATTCACGTTCGGCTCCATCATCGGCATCCTCAACCTGATCGTCATGACCGTCCTGCTGGTGGGCGGCGCCGCCCTGATGGTGTCGCGCCGGCAGGAACACGGCCGGGCGGCGGTGATGGGCATCGTGGGCTGCGTGGTGCTCCTGCTCGGGGTGGGGGTCTCCGCCTTCCTGGTGTTCGGCTTTCCCGCACTCGTGGGAACCCTGGGTCCGATGAGGATCCAGACGGTGCTCGCGGTCATCAACATCGTGACCATGCTGATCCAGGCGACCGGCACGGGACTGCTGATCTTCGCGGTGATCGCCCGCAGGAACCCGCAGCAGCCGGTCGGGGGCGGCTGGCAGCCGCAACCCGGCCCCGGCCAGCAGTGGCAGCAGGGCCCGCAGCAGCCGCCGTACCAGCAGCAGCCCCCCGGCTGGCAGCAGCCGCCGCAGCCCCCCTTCGGCGGGCCCCAGGGCTGAGCCCTCCTGCCCCGCTACGACACGTGTGACAATGTCGTCATAACCGACATTCCGCAGCGCGCCTGAGGGACTCATGACGCGAGAACAGCCCGGCCCGCAGGAGCCGGATCAGAACCAGACGATCAGGCACCGCTTCCCCCACCCCACCGACCTGCCCAACCAGGGCCCACCGGACGCGCCGGGCACCCAGCGCCTGCCCTACACCCCCGACATGCTCCCCGACGTACCGGTCTACGAGGCCAAGCCGGCGCGCTCCGGCTGGTGGTGGGTGATCGTGGCGGGCGGGCTGGTGCTGCTCATCGGCGCCGTGGCCGTGGTCGCGATCCTCTGGGCGGCCAACGCCGACGCCGACGTCCGGGCGCTGCCGCCCGTGACGGTCACGCTCGCCTGAAGTCCATCGTCCAGTTCGTCTCCCAGGTCCGCCCGTCGTCGTCGGAGAACGCCTGCTCCCAGCGGGCGGTGCCGGGGTCGATGACCGTCCAGAGGAACCGGCAGCGCACCCGCCCGCCCTCGTGGTCCTCCTCGCCGTGGAACTCGCCCCTGTCCCCCTCGAACGCGCCCACCATGGGCGAGGCGTCGAGCGTGCCCCTGGCGCTGCTGGCCCAGTAGATGGACCACTGCCGGGTCTCCTGGTTGTACACGCGCAGCGTCAGCCCGTTGAAGCCCTTCGTCGGGAACTCGATCTCGTCGAAGCTGGCCGCGCCGTCGAAGTGCCGGGTGGCGACGGTACGGCCGGGGAACTCCTCCCATTCGGAGCTTCCCGACAGGGGCTTGACGAGCCGGCGGTTGGTGACGTCCCAGCGGCCCGCGAAAAAGTCGAAGTCGTTCATGCAGGCGAAGGTATGCCCGGGTCACTGACAGGTAGTGTCAGTGATTGTGCGTGCCTCCCGCCTGGTCTCGATTCTGTTGTTGTTGCAGACGCGCGGCCGGATGACCGCGCACGAGTTGGCCGGGCGTCTGGAGGTCTCGGTACGCACCATCTACCGCGACGTCGAGTCCCTGCACGCCGCCGGCATCCCCCTGTACGGCGACGCGGGACCGCGCGGCGGCTACCGGCTGCTCGACGGCTACCGCACCCGGCTCACCGGTCTGACGGCCGACGAGGCCGAGTCCCTGTTCCTGGCCGGGCTGCCGGGACCGGCGGCCGAGCTGGGGCTGGGCGCGGTGGTGGCGGCCGCGCAGCTCAAGCTGAAGGCCGCGCTCCCGGTCGAGCTGCGGGACCGGGCGGGCCGCATCCAGGAACGGTTCCTGCTCGACGCGCCCACCTGGTACCGCGACCAGGAGCCCCTCGCCCACCTGCCCGCCGTGGCCGACGCCGTCTGGAACGAGCGGCGGGTGCGGGTCAGGTACCGGCGGTGGAAGGCGCCGCAGGAGGTGGAGCGGCTGCTGGAGCCGTACGGGCTGGTCGTGAAGGCCGGGCGGTGGTATCTGGTCGCGCGGGCCGGCCAGGACGTACGGACCTACCGGGTCTCGCAGATCCTCGACCTGCGGCCGGTGGAGGAGGGGTTCGCCCGGCCGGAGGGGTTCGATCTGGCCGGTTACTGGGCCGCGTACCTGGCCGAGTTCGAGGCGAGGCTGCGGTGGGGCGAGGCGGTGGTGCGGCTGTCGCCGCGCGGGGTGGAGCGGCTGGCCGACCTCATGACGCCCGGGGTGGTGACGGCGGCGAGGCAGAGCGCGCAGGGGCCGGATGAGGAGGGCTGGACGCGGGTAACGGTGCCGATCGAGTCGATCGAGCACGCGGTGGGGGAGTTTCTGCGGCTGGGCACGGATGTGGAGGTGTTGTCGCCCGCCGGGTTACGGGAACGGATGGCCGTGACGGCGTACGAACTGGCCGAGCGCTACCGCGCCTGACGACGCCGGGTTCCAGCGCCGCTCCCCGCCTGAGGACTCCCCCGCGTCGTTTATGGGGATATTTCGGGGCAATGGACCTCCACGAGCGCCTGCTGGTCCAGGTCAGCGTCAGGGACGTCTACGACGCGGTGGCGCTGGCCGGGCATCCCGGCTCCGGCCTGGTCTTCACCGGCCCCGCCGGGCACGACGCGATCCGCATGCTGCGCAGGGGCGGCTATGACGGTCCGCTGCTGGCCGATCGTCGCCGGTACGCCGGATCGGCCCGCGTACGGGGGACGGCGCGGCTGTCGGCCGACTGGATCGCGGACCAGGTGGAGGCGGGCGCGACGGCCCCCCTCACCGATTCCGGATATGTCGGTGAAGGGGACCACGAATCCCTGCACACCATTCTCGAACAGGCCATCCGCTGGGCCGACGCGATCGCGGTGCTGCCCGTGCACGCGCGATGGGTCGGCGAGGACCGGGGTTCGCTGCTGCGTACGGTGACCGACTACGGGGGGCCGGTGGCTCTGGTGGTTGAGGACGGGCCACCGTACCGGCCGGTCGCATTGCCCCTGCTCTCGGCGGGGGTCGCCGCGCTGGCGGCGCTGGCGCACGGGGCGGAGTGGGCCGCGATCGGCGTCCGCGAAGTGCTGCGGCACCTCTACCCGGAGCCGCACGAGGTGCGGGGCGGGTGGCGCAGAGGCGGGGCGCGCAGCGCGTTCGTGCCGGAACGGCTGGAGTTCGTGCCGGTCGAGCGGCTCGGGGAGGGTACGTGCGGCTGCTCGGCCTGCCACGGCCGGCCGCTGCGCCATCTGGCGGGGGCGGAGGAGGTGGCGGTGAACACGCACAACGTCAAGGTCCTGCACCGCCTGCACAACCGCCTGCTGCGCGCCACGCACCGCGAACGCTGGTGGCGGGACCTGACCGAAGCCGCGAACGCCGGTAGCTGAAGACGGCGATTAGCTTGATCACCGGCGGGACATAACCCTTATCGGAAAATTGGGAGCGCTCCCGAAGCGCGTTTCATCCCGACCGAAAGGCAACTTGTGTTCCCGTTACGCTCCAGGCTGACCACGGCCTTATCCGGCTTCATCCTCGTGATCGCCGCCGCCGGCATCACCGCGCCCCCAACCCAGGCGGCACCCACCCAGGGGGCACCCGCTCCCGGGGCACCCGCTCAGGGGGCACCCGCTCCCGGGGCGCCCGCTCAGGGGGCACCCGCTCAGGCGACATCCGCTCAAGCGCCGCCCGCTCAGGCGGCATCCGCGGCCACCGAACCGGCGCAGAGCCCTCCACCCAGCACCACCACCCCCACTCCCGACGCCCAGCCGCCAAGTGGGGCCGCAACCACCTCCCTCACCCTCATCACCGGTGACGTGGTCGACTACGCCCCAGGCAAGGACGGCGCCGGTGTCCCCTCCATCGCCATCAGGAAGGCCCCCAGGCCCGACGGCGCGGACGTCACCTTCGCCACGCTGCCCGGCAAGGACGGCGGCTACCTCGTCCTGCCCTCGGACGCCGCCGCCATGGTCGCGGACGGCACGCTCGACGAGGAACTGTTCGACGTCGTGACCCTGGCCGACGACCAGCGCGCCGAGGCGATCCCGCTGCTGATCACCTACGCGGGCGACCCGGCCCCCGCCACGCTGTCCAGGTCGGCCGGGGCGCTGCCCGCCGGCGAGGGCGTCCGCGTGCTCGACAGCGTCAACGGTGCCGCGATGACCGTGCGCGCCGGGCAGGCGAAGACGTTCTGGGCGGGGCTGCGTACCGACCGCGCCGCCACCGGGCGCTCGGCCAGCGGCATCGCGAAGATCTGGCTGGACCGCAAGACGCGCGCCTCGCTCGACAAGAGCGTGCCGCTCATCGGCGCGCCGGCGGGCTGGGAGAAGGGGTACGACGGCAGGGGCGTCAAGGTCGCCGTCCTCGACACCGGCATCGACGCCGCCCATCCGGACTTCGCCGGCCGCATCCTGGCCACCGAGAACTTCTCCGACGCGGCCGGCATCGCCGACAGGCGGGGGCACGGCACCCATGTCGCCTCGACGATCGCCGGCGCGGGCGAGACGTACAGGGGCGTGGCTCCGGCAGCGTCGCTGCTGGTCGGCAAGGTGCTCAACGACCGCGGCGACGGCGAGTGGTCGTGGGCCATCGCCGGTATGGAGTGGGCCGCCGCGCAGGGCGCCGATGTGGTGAACCTGAGCCTGGGCAGTTGCTGCGGCAACGGCACCGACCCGATGAGCCTGGCACTGAACGAGCTGAGCAGGAAACACGGGACGCTCTTCGTGGCGGCGGCGGGCAACGAGGGGCAGACGCTCGGCGTGGGCGTGCCCGCGGCGGCCGACGAGGCCCTGGCCGTGGGCGCGGTGGACAAGATCACGGGCACGGAGCTGGCGGACTTCTCCAGCAGAGGACCGCGGCTGGACGACGCCGCGGTCAAGCCGAACATCGTCGCCCCCGGCGTGAACATCGTCGCCGCCCGCTCGGCTGAATCGTCCCTGTCCGGCATTCCCGGCAACGACAAGTACACGGCCTTCGACGGCACCTCCATGGCGACCCCCCACGTGGCCGGCGCCGCGGCGATCCTGGCCCAGCAGCACCCCGAGTGGCGGGCGGGCGAACTGCGTGACGCGCTGACCTCGACCGCCGTACGCAATGACGGGCACAACTGGTACGAGCAGGGCAGCGGCCGCGTGGACGTGGCCCGCGCCGTCACACAAAGCGTGTTCGCCACCTCGGCCGTGGACTTCCGCCTGCTGAAGGAGCCGGCGACGCGGCAGGTCACCTACCGCAACACCGGCGCGGAACCGGTCACCCTCTCCCTCTCCCTCCTGACCCGTGGCTGGAGCGGCCGACCGGCCCCCGCCGACGCGATCAAGCTCGGCGCGCGCAGCGTGACGGTCCCCGCTCATGGCACCGCCACCGTGGACCTGGCCGTGAACCCGTCGGCCGGGGAGATCGGCGCGTACGGCGGCTGGGTGACGGCCGAGGCCGGCGGATCGCGCGTCGTGACACCGTTCAGCTACTACACCGGCCCGGCCACGCATCGCCTCGGCGTCTCGCTGGTCAACTCGTACGGGACCAAGGAATTCTTCCCTGGCTACCAGGCCGAGCCCATCGTGTACGCGATCCCGCTGAAGCGGCCGAACAGCCCCGAGGACCCGTTCAACCCCTACGGCTACTACTACCTGCGCACCGACTACGCGGGCGTCGGCGAGTTCTACCTGCCGGCCGGGGACTACGAGGTGATCGCCATCGTCCCCGAGACCCCGCTCACGAACCGCAACAGCTGGGTGATCGAAACCGTCACCCTCGACGGGGACGAAACAGTCACTCTGGACGCCCGCAAGACCGTCAAGATCAGACCGGACCTGCCGAAGGCGGCCGACGGCGAGGGCGACGCGTTCTACGTGCGCACGTTCACCGACCGCACGCTCCCCGTCTCGATCTTCGGCGGCGCGGTGGGCGGCGGCCACGAGCTCTACGTCACACCCGTGTCCTCGGTGAAGACCGGCAAGGTGCGGCTCTCCCACCAATGGGATCTGGAGCCCCCGGTCCTGTCCTCCGCCACGGCGGGCAGGCTGAAGCTGCGTCCCGCCTACGGCATGGACTCCATGCGCAACCTGGCCTCCACCACGACGCTGCCCATCGTGTACGTGGGCCGGGGACGGCCCGAGGACTTCGAGGCCGTGGACGTCACCGGCAAGATCGCACTGGCCGGAATCCCCGTCGAGGGAACCGACCGGCCGTACGTGGTCGCGGCCGCGAACATGGACGACGCCGGCCGGAACGCGGCCCGCGCCGGCGCCGCCGGCATCCTCGCCTACCTCGACACGGACGGCGGCCGGGCGCGGGTGCCCGCGGGCGGCTCATCGGCCTTCCAGCGACTTGGCCTGACCGCCGCCGAGGGCCGGGCGCTGCGCTCCGCACTTGAGCGAGGGGCGTTGTCGCTGCGACTGGAGCCGTACTCGGGCCCTGACGTGGTCTACCGCCTGCGCCTCGACTCGCGCGGACGGGTGCCCGCCCGGCCGGCGAAGGTGGACATGGACCGGCTCGTACGCGTCAACGCCGCCTACCACGCCGACAAACCGGACACCAGCGGCTGGGAGTACGGCGAGTCAACGACCGGCGAGGAGCCGGGCCGGATGACCTACGGCAGATCGATGCCGATGCCCGCGTCCCGCACCGAGTACTTCGGCCCGACCTCCGACGACGTGGTGTGGTCCCGGACGATCACGAACGCGGGCCTGGACCTGCGTTCCGACGACCGGTTCACGCGACACGACCGGCGGCTGTCGGAGCAGTGGTTCAAGGCGCCGCTGGTGCCGGGGGCCGCCGACGTGCCGGCCGGGTATCCGGTCGCGCTGCCGTGCGCGTTGTGCCGGGACGGGGATCGGTTCGTACCGGCCGAGCAGTGGCGCGACTCCAACCCCCGCCACTACAGCAACCTGAGCCCACTGACATCGGCGCCGAAATTGTTCGTCGGTGACCAGGAGCTCCCACCCCAGGGCCGACGCCCCCGATCCTTCACAGTGCCGCCCACAACCGGCCCCTACCGCCTGGAAGCCCTGGACACAACCGGCCGCGACCTTTCCCGAAAGATCACCACAACCACCTCCTTCACCTCCACCCCACCCCCCTCAACCACCCCCAAGGGCTACAGCTGCACATTCGCCCCTTCCTGCACGTTCCAGCCGGCCCTCCAGTTCGCCTACGACTTACCCCTCGACCTCCTGAACCGCGCACCGGCCGGCAAACCATTCACTTTCGACCTCCAGGCCACCTCACATTCCGCCGCACACCGGGCACCTGAGGCGAATCGAGTCAAGGTGGAGTACTCAGTAAACGACGGCACAACCTGGCACCCGGCAACACGGATCACCAACCGCAACAACGGCCACTTCCGAGTCAAACTGACACACCCGCCCTTGGCCGAAACCAGCGGCTACGTGTCATTGCGACTCACCGCCACCGACCGAACAGGCGGCTCAGTAACGCAAACCATCGACCGTGCGTACGCCCTGAGCTAGCCGGCGGGTGGCCGAGGCCCTCCCCACCTCGGCCACCCACACCGCCAAGCAAGCCACCAAGCCTCCACTCCGTCGATCCCCTGCATCGGCAGGCGAGCCACTGAAACCCCACTCCCCCACTACCTACGCCAGCAGGCGAGCCGCCAACGCTGTACCCCCTCGACCTCCACCATCCACGTCGGCACGCAAGCCACCGAGGCCGTAGCCCTCCGCCACCATCGCCAGCATGCAAGCCGCTACGACCGTAGATCTCGGCCATCTACGCCGGCACGCAGGCCGCCCAGCCGTAGCCCTCCACCATCTACGCCGACATGCAAGCCGTGAGCCTGTAGTCCCCCTCCGGCCAAGGTGGCACATGAGCCGCTGAGCCTGAAGTCCCTCCGGCCGCCCAAGGTGGCACATGAGCCGCTGAGGCTCCTATCTCCCCAACCGCCCAAGCTGACGGGCGAGGCGCACTGGACGCCTGCACCCGTACCGATGAGGCGATGACCCCTGTCGCGACCTACCGGCGACGGCTGGACGCGGCGCTCGCCGAGTTGCGCGGCGGACAGCTCACACTCCCTCGGACCTCCCTATCCACAGAACAACCCAGACACCTTCTCCCCCATCCCCAGAACCCGATTCGGGCCCCCGCCGCTGCACCCTCGCGGAGCATCCTCATAGCCACACCCGCACCCGACCAAGGAGCCACAGAGGATGCCCGGAGGCCCGCCCACCCTCGGTTTCAGCCTGATCGTCTACGCCACAGTCGGCCTGGTCACCCTGATCGCCCACAAGCTGAAGAGGCGACCCAAGTGACCCAGCCCCCACCCACACCAGCATCACCGACACCTTCAACGGTCACCGTCATCATCCCCGCCCACAACGAGGAATTCGGCCTGCCCGCCACCCTCCGCTCCATCAAGGCCCAATCAGTCCCCCCGGAAAAGATCATCGTGGTGGACGACGGCTCAACGGACCGCACCGGCGAGGTGGCCGCCTCATACGGCGTCACCGTCCTGCGCCCACCAAGCAACCTCGGCAGCAAGGCCAAGGCCCAGAACCACGCACTCCCCCACTGCGACACCGACCTGATCCTGGCCGTGGACGCCGACACAGTCCTGGCCCCCGACTACATCGAACGCCTCAAGCCGGCCTTCGCCGACCCGTCCGTCAACGTGGCCGCCGGCAACGTACAGACCCGCTTCACCCGCACCCCATGGGAACGAGGCAGGTCCACCGAGTACCTCTTCGGCTTCCACTGGCACCGCCCGATCCAGCAACTGGCCAACAGCCCGATGGTCTGCTCCGGCTGCTGCTCGATGTTCAGGCGCGAGCCCCTGACCAAGTTCGGCGGCTTCCCGGAACGCACCATCGTCGAGGACATGGACTTCACCTGGAGCCAGCAACTCGAAGGCCACCGGGCGGTCTACGTCTCCGACGCCGTGGCCTGGGCCGCCGACCCGGAAACCCTCACCTACCTACGCAAACAGGTATGGCGCTGGATGGCGGGCTTCATGCAGAACGTCCGCCTCCACCTCCCCCGCCTGCTCACCCGCAAGCCCATGCTGGCCACCTGGATCCTCCTGGCCCTCCTGGAGATCCTCCTGGCCCCACTGTGGTGGGCGACCCCACTGCTCCTGGCCGTGAACGCGCCGATCCCCCTCACGATGGCCTGGTGGGTGGGCGGCGAACTGCTCCTGACCGTCCCCGCCCTCCTCTACGCAGCCAGACGCCGCCACATCCCCATCATCCAGGTCCTGTTCAACCTTCCATTCGTCTACCTGAACAAGGCCGTCAACCTCTATTACGCCTGGAAAGCCCTGCTGGTCGAACTCATCCTGGTTCCCCTACGCCTGTCCCGGGGCCTGGTCACCTACGAAAAGGGCCGCTGACCACGTCGAGCCGCCGCAAAAAAGAAACGGTGGCCGGAATCCCGGCCACCGCCACAAACAACAAACACACAAGGGTGGAGCTATGGGGATTCGAACCCCAGACCTCCTCCATGCCATGGAGGCGCGCTACCAACTGCGCCATAGCCCCTGGTCACCGCTCCGAGTCCACCCGTTACGGCGCTCCGAGAGCATATAGCCATCCGCGCCCATTCACCTAATCGCACCCACCCCGCAACCCCCAACCGTCCAGCCCTTAACCACGCGCAGCCCACAGACCCCAACCCAAACAGGCCCTCAACCTACGAGCAGCCTCCCGTAGACCCCCGACCAGAACAGCCCTCAACCACACGCAACCCGCAGACCCGCAGCCAACTCAGCCATCAATGACGCGCAGCCCGCAGATCCCCGACCGGTTCGACCCCCTCCACGACCCGGCAGCGTTGCACCCCGAGCCGTTCCACCGTGAGCGTGACCGTGTCGCCGGCCGAGAGCGGCGCGTGTGCCTCCAATCCCAGCCGACCCCACAACTCAGCCAGGCACCCACCCCCACACGTCCCCGACCCGAGCACATCCCCGGCCCGCACCTCGGTCCCCCGGGACGCGTAGGCGAGCATCTGCGGATAGGAGAAAGACATGTTGCTCCACCGATCCCCACCCACGGTGAGCCCGTTGACGGCGGCGGTCATCGGCAGGTCGAAGGCATTACCCGCGCGGTAGGGCTCCAACTCGTCCGGCGTGACCAGCACGGGCCCGAGCGTCGTGGCGGTGTCCTTGCCCTTCACCGGCCCGAGCCGCACCTCCATCTCGGCGAGCTGGAGATCACGGGCCGACCAGTCGTTCATGAGCACGTATCCCGCGATGTGCCCTGCCGCCTCCTCGACGCTCAGGTCCCGCCCGGACCGCCCGACCACGGCCGCGACCTCCAGCTCGAAGTCGAACACCTCGCACCCTGGCGGCACGGGCACGTCATCGTACGGCCCGCGCACGGCGTAGGGGTTGGTGAAGTAGAAGGCTGGCGCCTCGTACCACTGCGCGGGCACCTGCGCGCCCATCAACTTGGCCACGCCTTCGACGTGCTGCTCGAAGGTCATGAAGTCCCGGACGGTTGGCGGGTCAGGGATGGGCGCGCGCAGCCGTACGGCTTCGAGCGGCACGACCTCGGCGGGGTCGCGCAGCGCGGCCTCACCAGCACCCCGCAGGTCGTCAAGCAGATCGACCAGCCGCACCCCCGGCGGCAGGGCGTACACCTCCTGCGAGACCAGCAGCCCGGCCCGATCCCCCTCGCTCGCCGCATAGGTGACGAATCTCATCGCAACCTCCTCAGACAGCCGTTGGGAACGGGCCGCGGTTCCACTCCACTGCGTCTGAGAAGGCGGCCAGCAGGTCCACGTCGGTGCCGGCCGCGTCGGCGTAGGCCCGGTGGAGGTTGAGCACGATCCGCTCAGCGTCCCGCCAGCCCTCGAAGTCCCGCAGGTCGGCGCGCCGGGCCGCGTCCAGTGGGCTCAGTTCCCGCTGCAGCCCCGCGCGGGCGGTGTCGGCCACGAACCGGTAGTAGCGCTCGTGGTCGGCCAGGATGCCCGGCAGCGCGCCCGCGTCGGCCAGTGGCCCGTGCCCGGGTACGACGTGGTCGGCGCCGAAGCCGGCCAGCCAGTCCAGCGACCGCAGCGCGCCGTCGAGCGACCCCATCAGCACCAGTGGCGTGAGCCCGTGAAAGAGCAGGTCCCCGGTGAACAGCACGCGCTCCTCCGGCAGCCAGGCGACCACGTCACCCCTCGTGTGCGCGGGATGGCCCGGATGCATGAGGTCGATCCGCCGCCCGCCGCTGTAGAGCGCCAGTTGCGTGCGGAACACGAGCGACGGTGGCCGCCGCGTGACCGCGCCCCAATCGGGCACCGGCGACCAGAACGGCGGGCACCCGTCGATGACGAAGTCGGCCAGCACCGCGGCGCGCACGCTCTCATGCCCGACGATCACCGTCTGCTCGGGCAGCAGGCTGTTGCCGTAGGTGTGGTCGCCGTGCTGATGCGTGTTCAGCGCGGCCCTGATGGGGGCGTCCCCGGTGGCCGCGGCCAGCGCCCGTAAAAACCTGCGGGTACGTTCCTCAGTGGCGCAGGTGTCGATGACGATCGTGCCGTCGGCCCCCGTCACCGCGCCGGCGTTGTTGACCCACCAGGTGCCGTCGGGCTGCACCCACGCGTACACCTCCGGCACGACCTCGTACAGGGCCGATGCCTCCAGCCTGGTGTTGACGTAGCGTTGTTGTCCCATGTGAACGACTTCACCACGCCGCTGGCCTGGGCATCATCAGCGGGAAAGGTTATGAACCCGCGTCACAGACCACCCGCGCCACCCCACCGCCCCGCCCTCCGCCGCGCGTCACGAGCCAGGCCGCGCAACCTCCGCCGACCCGCCAATCCGTCGACCGCCGCGCATCACGAGCCAGGCCGCGCAACCTCCGCCGACCCGCCGATCCGTCGACCGCCGCGCATCACGAGCCAGGCCGCGCAAGCTCCGTCGACCCATCGTCGACCGCCGCGCGTCACAAACCGGCCGTGCCCTCCGCTGGCCCGTCCGCCGGTACGCGACACAAGCCGGCCGTGTCGGACGACCGCGCCACCTCTGCCAGCCCGTCCACCGCCGCCAGCACTCGCCGTGCCTCGGCCACCAGCCGTTCCCCCGCCGGCGTGAGTACGACCTTACGGCTCGTACGCTCGAACAACCGCCGCCCGACCTCCCGCTCCAGCCGCTGGATGTGTCTCCCGAACGGCTGAGCCGCGATGAAATGCCGCTGCGCGGCCCGCCCGAAGTGCAACTCCTCGGCCAGCGTGACCGCATAGCGCAATGAGCGAATCTCCATTCGACGAACCCTCCCCCGACGTCAGCCGGCCTGCCGCCCCAGGCCGCTGCGGTGTCTGTCGGGGTTTATTCGTCCGAGATCGCCCGCCGTATGTCGTGTATGTCAGTCGTACGCTCCTGGCCCGGGTGCTGGCCGCCGCCGAGGTGGAACTCGTCCCCGGGAAAGCCGACCGTGCGCCCCCCAAACCGACCGTGCGCCCCCCAAACCGACCGTGCGCCCCCCAAACCGACCGTGCGCCCCCAAACCGACCGTGCGCCCACAGACCGGCCGTACGCCCCCAAGCCAACCCGTGCCGTACGCCCCCAAGCCGGTCATACGGCATCCGAGTCAGCCGTACAGCATCCGAACCGGTCGTACGGCATCCGAGTCAGCCGTACGGCCCCCCGAGCCGTACGACCCGAAAACCGGACCCCTAGGCTTCGGCCTCGGGCTTGTCGTCGCTGTGTACGGGCTCGGGCAGAGTGCCGGCGTTGTGTTCAAGCAGCCGCCACCCCCTACGCCCTTCCTGCAGCACCGACCAGGAACAGTTGCCAAGCCCACCGATCGCCGGCCACAACTGCTCAGGCAACCCGAGCATCTCGCAGATGCCCAGCCGCAGCGCCGCTCCATGGGAGGCCACGACGAGCAGTCCGTCATCGTCGAGCCGTCCCGCCCACCGGCGCATCGCGGTCGCCACCCTGGCGGCGACGTCGGTGACGGGTTCGCCGTCCGGCGCTTCCCAGGCCGCGTACTCCTCGGGCCACTGGGCGGCGATCTCCTCGCGCGTGAGACCTTCCCACTGCCCGCCGCCGCGCTCGCGGAAGTCCTTGTCCACCGCCACGTCGAGCCCGGCCACGCGCCCCAGCGCCAGCGCGGTGTCGTTGGCCCGCTGCAGGTCGGAGGAGACGATCAGGGTGGGCCGCAACGAGGCCAGGAGTGAGGCCGCCCGCGCGGCCTGCGCGACGCCGGTCTCGTCGAGAGGGATGTCGGAGTGTCCCTGGAAGCGCTGCTCAACGTTCCAGAGTGTCTGCCCGTGACGCAGACACACGATCCGCCTGCTCATACCGATTCCTCACCGGCATAGGGTGTACGGATCACGCGCGGGCCCGCTGGAGGTTGGCCTGCATCACGCTCTCCGGCAGCGAGATGGCCGGGCAGTCCTTCCACAGGCGCTCAAGGGCGTAGAACGTACGGTCTTCCTCATGCTGGACGTGCACGACGATGTCGAGGTAGTCGAGCAGCACCCAGCGCCCCTCGCGCTCACCTTCGCGGCGCACGGGCTTGGCGTCGGCCTCGGTGCGCAGCCGGTCCTCGATCTCGTCGACGATGGCGCGTACCTGACGGTCGTTGGTGGCGGAGCAGAGCAGGAAGGCGTCGGTGATGACGAGCTGTTCGCTCACGTCGTAGGCGAGGATGTCATCGGCCAGCTTGTCGGCCGCGGCTTCCGCGGCGATGCGCACGAGCTGTACGGATCTGTCAGATGCGGTCACGATGCGGGTCTGTCCTCCTGTGTCGGCAGCATGCCCATATGTTGAGGGTACCCTTCCAGCCCGAAACCCCTCACCTATGTTTTCGGGCGGCTTCACCGGCCGTGTTCAGCCGGCCGAGTGATAGAGCCCTCTCTTGTTGATGTACTGGACGATTCCATCGGGCACCAGATACCAAATCGGCTCGCCCTTTGCCACCCGCTGACGGCACTCCGACGAGGAAATGGCCAGTGCGGGTATTTCCAGCAACGTCACGCGTCCTTCGGGCAGGCCAGGGTCGTGCAGCGTGTGGCCGGGACGCGTACAGCCGACGAAATGCGCCAGCTCGAACAGCTCGTCGGCCTGCTGCCAGTCGAGTATGGCGCCGAGCGCGTCGGCCCCGGTGATGAAGTACAGCTCCGTCTGCGGCCCGTAAATGTTGGATATATCGCGCAAAGTGTCGATCGTGAACGTCGATCCGGGGCGGTCCACGTCAACCCTGCTCACGGAGAACCGGGGATTCGACGCGGTCGCGATGACCGTCATCAGGTAGCGGTCCTCCGGGGCCGAAACCTCACGCTCGGACTTCTGGTACGGCCGTCCGGTCGGCACGAACACCACCTCGTCGAGCTGGAAGTGGTGGGCCACCTCGCTGGCCGCCACAAGGTGCCCGTGGTGGATCGGATCAAATGTCCCGCCCATCACACCAACTCGCCGCATCCCCTGCACACCAGGCGCGTTCATCATGAATCGGACCTTACGCGGACGCCTGACCACAACATGATGGCGACCCCCCTTCGTGATGTCCGCGCATCGCTTCAGTTGCGGACGTAGCATGCCGGGCATGACGACCACCCCGGACCGCAACCGCGTCCAACTGCCCGGCATCTCGTCCCGAGCCTACGAACACCCCGCAGACCGGTCCGCCCTGGTCGCTCTGCGTAAGTTGAGTGGGTTCGACACAGTTCTCAAGCAGATGTCCGGCCTCATCAGCGAGCGCCGGCTGCGCCTGATGTACCTCGCGTCGGCCGTGCGCGTGAGCGAGACGCAGTTCCGCTCCCTCTACGACATGGGCCGCGACGCCGCCTACACCCTCGACCTGCACCGGATCCCCGAGATCTACGTCCAGCAGGACCCGCAGGTCCAGGCCAAGGCCATCGGCTTCGACGACCCGTTCATCGTCGTGACCACCGGCCTGCTCAACCTCATGAACGAGGAGGAGCAGCGCTTCGTCATCGGCCACGAGACCTCGCACATCCTGTCGGGGCACGCGGTCTACCGGACGATGCTCGACATCCTCACCCGCCTCGCCACCCGCGTCGCCTGGATCCCGCTCGGCTACATCGGCCTGCGCGCGATCGTCGCGGGCCTGGAGGAGTGGTACCGCAAGTCCGAGCTGTCCTCCGACCGCGGCGGCCTGCTCGTCGGGCAGAACCCCGACGCGGCCAAGCGCGCGCTGATGAAGCTCGCCGGCGGCGACTACACGCACGAGATGAACATCGAGGCGTTCCTGGAGCAGTACCAGGAGTACGACACCGCGGGCGACCTGCGCGACGGCTTCCTCAAGGTGCTCAACCTGCTCGGCACCACCCACCCGTTCGCGGTGGTGCGCGTGGCGGAGCTGGACAAGTGGCAGCGCACCGGCGAGTACGAGCGCATCCTCGGCGGGGACTACCCCCGCAGGGAGGACGACCCCAACGCCAGAGTGACCGACGAGATCAAAGCGGCGGCCGAGTCCTACCGCGCGTCCTGGCAGCAGTCGCAGGACCCGTTCATCGGTGTTCTGCGCGACGTCGCCGAGGGCGCGGTCAACGCGGGCGAGCGCATCTTCAACCGCTTCTCCCGCCGTGACGGCGGCCAGGGCTAGCAAGCGGATCAGCCTTCACGCGGCCGATCCGCTTGATTCGCCGCGCCGGGCCTGCCCTTCATGAAGCACTCAGTCAGCCTCATGAGGGGCAGGCTCGCCTTAGAGCAGTAGGGCGATGGCGCGTACCGCGGCAGCGCACAAGGCGACGAACCCGCCCAGCACGGCCAGCGCGCGCAGCCCTTCCCTGCGCAGATCGGGCAGCCGATGCCCGATCCGCTCGATCTCGCGCCCGGTGATACCACCGCACAACATCCCGAACACCACGCCCGCCACCGTCACGGGCCCGGCCTGCTGCCACCAGTCGGAGGCGATCTCTCCGCCCCCGGTGGCCCACAGCGCCCCACCCGACGCCACCGCGACGGGCACGCCAGGCCACACGACGGCGGTGATCGCCGCCCCGGCCAGCGCGACCGGGGACAACAACACGCGCAGCGTCACCCGCGTACGCCGCGAGCTGCGCTTCCTGACCATCCAGTGACTCATCCACAAAGTCCTGGTCAGCACCACGAACACGGTCGTGATCGCGATCGAGGCGATCGGCTGGATCACCGAGGCCACCACGCACGGCACGGCCAGCACCGCGAGCAGCAGCAGCGCGCCGTTGCCCGCCGGCAGGGTGGTGGCCGACTCGGCCTTGAGCCCGGTCCGCCGCCTGTCCTGCGGCGGGGCAGGCGTCCTGCTCCTGACGGCCGCCGCCGCACGCTGCCGCGACGCGCCCACCTTGGCCCGCGGCCCGGTGGTCTTGGCCTCCGCGCCCGCCGCCCTGCCGCGCGGCGCGGGCACCTTGCCCTCGGTCCTGCCGCGCGCCACCGCCGCCGCGCCCTTGCCCTCCGCGCGGTTGCGCGCCACGGCCGCCGCGCCCTTCCCCTCGGGGACGGGCCTGCTTCCGGTACGCCCGCGCGGCGCCGGCACCTTTCCCTCCGCGGGCACCGCGTTGGGCCTGCTGCGCGCCTTGGCCTCGCCCCGGCCGGCGGGCTCCTCACCGGTACGGCCGCGCACGGCCGGCCCCTTGGGAGCCTCCTCCACCACGTCGCTCCCGCGGCCCGAAGGCGCGGCAGGCTCGGGTTCGGCCGCGCTGGTGGCCTTGGCCAGCCTGGACAGCCGATCGGCCAGCAGCGCCGCCGTGGGCCGCTTGCCGGGCTCCCTGTTGAGCGCCGCGCGCACCAGCGGCAGCAGTTCGACCGGCACGCCCTTGAGGTCGGCCTGCCCGTTGAGCACCGCGTACATCTGCGCCTCCGCCGTGCCCCGCCCGAACGTCGGCCGCCCCGTGGCCGCGAACGCCACCGTGGCGGCCCAGGCGTGCACGTCGGCGGGCGAGTCCACGTGCTCGTCGGCGAAGATCTCCGGCGCCGTGTAGCCGGGGGTGCCGAGGAACGTGCCGGTCATGGTCAGCCGGGTGGCGTCGAGCACCTGCGCGATGCCGAAGTCGATCAGCACGGGACCCTGGGCGCCCATGATGATGTTGCCCGGCTTGAGATCGCGGTGCACGACCCCGGCCGCGTGGATGATCGCCAGCGCCGCGGCGATGCCCTGTGCCATGTCGACGAGCTGGGAGACCTCCAGGGCGCCGTCCTGGCGTACCCGGTCGAGCAGCGTGGCGCCCTCGATGTTCTCCATGACCAGGTAGGGCCGGGGGCCGTCGAGATCGGCGTCGAGCACCTTGGCGACGTACGGGCTCTCGACCCTGCGCAGCGCGCGCACCTCGCGCTCCAGCCTGACCCGCAGCATCTTGTCCTCGGCGAGGTCGTGCAGCACCTTCAGTGCGACGCGCTCGCCACGGCGGGTGGTCGCGAGGTAGACCTCACCCATGCCGCCCCGGCCGAGCCGTTCGACCAGGGTGTAAGGCCCGACCTTGCCGAGCTTGCTCACCGTCCCTCCCCGCCCGGCGCGCCCATAAGGGACACAACCCTAGCGCCGGTACGCGAGTCACCGCATGAGGCACGCCGAAGGTTTATCGGCGCGTGTGATCGGAGAGCATGCTGTCGAGCCCCGCCGTGGGTTCCTCCGACAGCTTCCTGCGTCCTTTTCTGCGCCAGTTGACGTGGCCGCGGCTCTCCAGCCACAGCAGCAGCCGGTCGGCGCCGAGCAGCACCGCGGCCGAGAAGAGCAGGGCGACGACGATTTCCATGTCCCCCAGTCAATCCACGACACCGGCCGCGGGGCCAGGCCGACACGCCGGTTACCCGGGCACCACCGTACCTTCTGACGTGCGCAAATGCCCTTCACCGGTATAGACCCACTTGGTCGAGGTCAACTCGGGCAGCCCCATCGGGCCGCGCGCGTGCAGCTTCTGGGTGGAGATGCCGATCTCCGCCCCGAACCCGAACTCCCCGCCGTCGGTGAACCGGGTCGAGGCGTTGACCGCCACGGCCGCGGAGTCGACCAGCGCGACGAACCTGCGGGCGGCCGGCTGCGACCGGGTGACGATGGCGTCGGTGTGGCCGGAGCCGTAGCGCCTGATGTGCGCCACCGCCTCCTCCAGCGAGCCGACGACGGCGGCGGCGATGTCGAGCGAGAGGTATTCGGCGTAGAAGTCGTCCTCGGTGACGGGCACGACGCCCGTGCCGAGGGCCGCGACGCGCTCGTCGCCGTGCACGGTCACGCCAGCTTCCCCCAGCGCCGCCAGCGCCTTGGGCACGAACACGTCGGCCACGTCGGCGTGCACGAGGAACGTCTCGGCCGCGTTGCACACCGACGGCCGCTGCGCCTTGGCGTTGACCAGGATCTGCACGGCCAGGTCCACGTCGGCTTCGGCGTCCACGTAGACGTGGCAGTTGCCCACGCCGGTCTCGATCACCGGCACCGTGGACTCCTCGACCACCGAGTTGATCAGGGACGCGCCGCCGCGCGGGATCAGCACGTCGACCAGCCCGCGGGCGCGCATGAGCGCCTTGACCGAGTCGCGCGTCTGCCCCGGAACGAGCTGGACGGCCTCCGAGGGCACCTCGGTCTCCGCCAGCGCCGCCTGCATGACCTTCACCAGGGCGGTGTTGGAGGAGTAGGCGCTGGAGGAGCCGCGCAGCAGCACCGCGTTGCCGCTCTTGAGGCAGAGCGCGGCGGCGTCGGCGGTGACGTTGGGGCGGCCCTCGTAGATGATGCCGATCACGCCCAGCGGCACCCTGAGCTGGCGCAGTTCGAGGCCGTTGGGCAGCGTCGAGCCGCGTACGACCTCGCCGACCGGGTCGGGCAGGTCGGCCACCTGGCGCACGGCCTCGGCGATGGCGGTGATCCTGGCCTCGTCCAGCCGCAGCCGGTCGATCATCGCCTCGGACGTGCCCTGGGCCCTGGCCCGTTCCACGTCCTGGCCGTTGGCCTCGACGATCTCGGCCGCGTGCGCGACCAGGGCGTCGGCGATCGCGCGCAACGCCCGATCCTTCGGCGCCCGCGGCAGCGGGGCCAGCTCCGCGGCGGCCTCTCGTGCCGCACGGGCCACCTTCAGGAACTCATCGGACATCGCCTGCTCCTCGTCGGAAGTCTTCAGCTGTGGGCTTCCAGTATGACGATGTCGTCGCGGTGGATGAGCTCACGTTCGTATTCAGGACCGAGCGTGCTGGCGAGTTCCCTGGTGGAGCGCCCCAGCAGCCCGGGAATCTCGACGGCGTCGAAGTTGACCAGCCCGCGGGCCACCACGCCCCCGGCGGGGCCGCACAGGTCCACCGGATCGCCCGCGGCGAACTCCCCCTCCACCGAGGTCACCCCGGCCGGCAGCAGCGACTTGCGCCGCCCCACGATGGCCTCCACGGCGCCCTGGTCGAGGTGGAGGCGCCCGCGCCCGGTGGTGGCGTGCGCGAGCCACAGCAGGCGCGTACCGGGATGCCGGCCGCCGGGATGGAAGTAGGTGCCGACGTCGGCTCCGGCGAGCGCCTGGGCGGCGTGAGCGGCCGCGGTGAGCACCACGGGCACGCCCGCCCCCGTGGCGATCCTGGCCGCCTGCACCTTGGTCACCATGCCGCCGGTGCCGACCGCCGCGCCGTTCTTGCCCAGCTCGACCCCGACCAGGTCCTCGGGGCCGCGGATCTCGGCCAGCCGCCGCGAGCCGCTGCGGCTGGGCGGGCCGTCGTAGAGCGCGTCCACGTCCGACAGCAGCACCAGCGCGTCGGCGCGGATCAGATGCGCCACCAGCGCCGCCAGCCGGTCGTTGTCGCCGAAGCGGATCTCGTCGGTGGCCACGGTGTCGTTCTCGTTGACGATGGGCACGATGCCCAGCTCCAGCAGCCGCGCGAGCGTGCGCTGGGCGTTGGCGTGGTGCGCGCGCCGCATCATGTCGTCGGCGGTCAGCAGCACCTGCCCCACGCGCAGCGAGTAGCGGGCGAAGGAGGAGGTGTAGCGGGCCACCAGCACGCCCTGCCCGACGGAGGCCGCGGCCTGCTGGGTGGCCAGGTCGCGCGGTCGCGCGCTCAGCCCGAGCGGGCCCAGGCCCGCCGCGATCGCCCCCGAGGAGACCAGGACGATCTGCGTCCCGGTACGGCGCCGCGCCGCCAGCACGTCCACCAGGGCGTCCACACGATCGACGTCGATCATGCCCTGGGGGGTGGTGAGCGAGGAGGAGCCGACCTTGATGACGATTTTCGAGGCTGAACCGATCTGTTCCCGCACGTACGGCAGCCTATCGGCTCGGTGTGACACCGACGCTACCGAATTAACCGGCTAACTACATTGACTGCAATACTTCAACGAATGTAATTTTTCGCCCATGGAAGCTCGTACCTATGTCGTCACCGGCGCCGCCTCGGGCATCGGCGCGGCCACCGCCGACAACCTCGCCAAGGCGGGAGCCGAGGTGATCCGCTGCGACGTGCGCGACGCCGACGTGCTCGCCGACCTGACCACCCGGGAAGGCCGCGACAGGCTGGTGTCGGAGGTCACCTCCGCCTCGGGCGGCAGAATCGACGGCCTGATCGCCGTCGCCGGCCTCGCGCTGCCCTCCGAGGCCACCGTCCGGCTCAACTTCTTCGGCACGATCGCCACCCTGGAGGGCCTGCGCCCGCTCCTGGCGGCCTCCCCCGAGCCCAGAGCGGTCGCGGTCTCGTCGCTGAGCGCCATCGTGGCGGCCGACGAGCCCCTGGTGGAAGCCTGCCTGTCCCTGGACGAGGAGGCCGCCGCCGCAGCCGCCCGCGAAACCGTGGCGGCCGGTCGCGGGCGCATCGTCTACCCCTCCAGCAAGCTCGCGCTCAACCGGTGGCTGCGCCGCGCCGCTCTCGACTGGGCAGGCTCCGGCATCCCGCTCAACGCGGTGGCGCCCGGCGTGGTGGACACGGAGACGGCCAGGACGCAGTTCCTCGACGACCCGGCCACGCGCGCCTTCGTGTCCGCCGCGATGCCGCAGCCCCTGGGGCTGCCGGGGCCGGTCGCGGCGGTCGCCTCGCTGCTGGCGTGGACGGCCGGCGCGGACAACGCGTTCATGACCGGCCAGATCCTGTACGCCGACGGCGGCGCGGAGGCCACCCTCCGCCCCTGAACACCCGGGGGCACGCCCTTTGGAGGCGCCCGCCACTCGCTCCCGGGCAGTGGCCGGGACCTTCTACAGGCCCGTGTCACTGCGCCACTCGCTCCCGGGCAGTGGCCGGGGCCTTTTACAGGCCCGTGTCACCCCAGGCGGTTGTCGGTCCCGCGCGGCCCCTGCCGGATCGACTCGGCGGCCAGCGTCGGCTGCCAGTCGAAGACGTAGCCGCCCTCCATGGGCCCGATGACGACCTCGGCGCCGGCCTTGGCACCCGCCTTGGCCAGCTCCTCCTCCACCCCCAGCCGCTCCAGCCGGTCGGCCAGGTATCCGACGGCCTCGTCGTTGGTGAAGTCGGTCTGCCTGATCCACCGCTCCGGCTTCTCACCGGTGACCTGGAACAGGTTCTCGTTGACCCGCCGCACCTTGAACCCGGCCTCCCCGAGCTGCTTGGGCCTGATCACCAGCCGCGTGGGCTCCTCGATCGGCTTGTTCGCCCTGGCCGCCGCGACCCATTCGCCCATCGCGTACGTCAGCTCCCGCAACCCGTCATGCGTCGCGGCCGAGATCGTGAACACCTTCAGCCCCATCGCCTCGAACTCGGGCCTGACCAGCTCGGCCAGCTCCCGCGCGTCGGGCACGTCGGCCTTGTTCAGCACGACCAGCCGCGGCCGGTCCTCCAGCTTCCCGTACGCCCGCAGCTCGGCCTCGATCACCTCGTAGTCGGTGATCGGGTCGCGGCCCGGCTCCATGGTGGCGCAGTCGATGACGTGGACCAGCATGTCGCACCGCTCGACGTGCCGCAGGAACTCGTGCCCGAGCCCTTTCCCCTCCGACGCGCCGGGGATCAACCCGGGCACGTCGGCGACGGTGAACACGTTGTCCCCCGCCGTCACCACGCCCAGGTTCGGGATCAAGGTGGTGAACGGGTAGTCCGCGATCTTCGGCTTGGCCGCGCTCAGCGCCGCGATCAGCGAGCTCTTCCCGGCGCTCGGGAACCCGACCAGCGCCACGTCGGCGACGCTCTTGAGCTCCAGCATGACGTCGAGCGCGTCCCCCGGCTCGCCGAGCAGCGCGAACCCGGGCGCCTTCCGCTTGGTGCTGGCCAGCGCGGCGTTGCCGAGCCCGCCGTGGCCGCCCTCGGCGATCACGTACCGTGTGCCGGCTCCCACGAGGTCGATCAGCACCTCACCCGTGGCCGCGTCCTTCACCACCGTCCCGTTGGGCACGGCCAGGATCACGTCCTCGCCGTTGGCGCCGTCGCGGTTGGAGCCCTGACCCTGCTTGCCGTTCGGCGCCTTGCGGTGCGGCCGGCGGTGGTAGTCGAGCAGCGTGGCGGTGTTGGGATCGACCTCAAGGACGACGTCGCCGCCGCGCCCGCCGTTACCGCCGTCGGGGCCGCCGAGGGGCTTGAACTTCTCCCGGTGGATGGAGGCGCACCCGTTCCCCCCGTCACCGGCTCCGATGTGAAGGACCACCTGGTCCACAAAGTCCGGCATCCCGCATTCCTCCATCACCCCGCGCGGGGCATCTCATTTCACAACGCACGGCCACGGGCCGGGCCTTACCCCTGCGGAACGCGCCCGCAGCCGCCCCTCCCCGGGAAACGCCAAGGGGTGGATCGACATCCGATCGAGTCGATCCACCCCTGAAGCACAAATCCGCGGTCGGCGGAGAAGGAGGAAACCCTACTCCGCGACGGGGACGATGCTCACGGCCTTACGGCCGCGCTTGACACCGAACTGCACGTGACCGGCGGCCAGCGCGAACAGGGTGTCATCGCCACCACGGCCGACGTTGTCGCCGGGGTGGAAGTGGGTGCCACGCTGACGGACGATGATCTCGCCCGCGTTGACCAGCTGGCCGCCAAAGCGCTTGACGCCCAGACGCTGGGCGTTGGAGTCACGACCGTTCCGGGTGGACGACGCGCCCTTCTTGTGTGCCATCTCTCAAACTCCCGTTCAGGCCTGCTCGATACCGGTGATCTTCACCTGGGTGTACCGCTGACGGTGACCCTGGCGCTTCTTGTAACCGGTCTTGTTCTTGTACTTGAGGATGCGGATCTTCGGGCCCTTGGTCTCACCGAGGATCTCGGCGTTGACCGTGAACTTGCCCGCCTCCGTGGTCACATCGCCGTCGTTGACGACGAGCACCGTCGGCAGCGAAACCGAAGAGCCGACCTCGCCGGCGACCTTGTCCACCTCGAGGACGTCACCGACGGAGACCTTCTGCTGCCTGCCGCCGCAACGAACGATCGCGTACACCGCGGAACCCTTCTACTGACTCACTGTTGTTTTCATTTCGACCATCGCCACCTCACGAAGAGGCGGCCGCCGAATGCTGCGCCTGTCATTCGGCCTGTCTCAACCCGACGAACCGAGTAAGCGCGCCAACAGGGCACGTCACCTGACGCACCGGTTCACCAGGGTACCGGATTAACGGTGCCCTAGGCGAACCGGACGGATCGTCGGAAGTCCGCCGAGGGCTACTCGGCCGACTTGGCTCGGCGCGAGCGTCGCCGCCCTCTGCCGGAAGTCTGGTTTGCCTGGTCGTCCTCAGCCGGGACGTCTTCAAGCGCACCGGTCACGGTATCACGGCCGGCGGAGTCCTTGGCCGCGGAAACCTTGTCCGAGACCGCCTTCTCCACCGCCATCTTGCCCTGCGTGCCGCGCTGCTCGGGCTTGGACTCCACCGGCTCCGTCGAGACCAGCAGGCCACGGCCGTTGCAGCAGTCACACGGCGTCGAGAACGCCTCAAGCAGGCCCTGACCGACCCGCTTACGCGTCATCTGAACCAGCCCCAGCGAGGTGACCTCGGCCACCTGGTGCTTGGTCCTGTCGCGCGCCAGGCACTCCAGCAGCCGCCGCAGCACCAGGTCACGGTTCGACTCCAGCACCATGTCGATGAAGTCGATGACGATGATGCCGCCGATGTCCCGCAGCCTGAGCTGACGGACGATCTCCTCGGCCGCCTCCAGGTTGTTCCTGGTGACGGTCTCCTCAAGGTTGCCGCCCTGCCCGGTGAACTTGCCGGTGTTGACGTCGACGACGGTCATCGCCTCGGTACGGTCGATCACCAGCGAGCCGCCGCTCGGCAGCCACACCTTGCGCTCCAGCGCCTTGCCGAGCTGCTCGTCGATCCGGTACGACTCGAACACGTCGCCCTGCTCGCCGTCCCACTTCGACAGGCGCTCGGCCAGGTGCGGAGCGACGTACTTGACGTACTCGTCCACGGTCTCCCAGGCGTCGGCGCCCTGAACGACCAGGTTCGTGAAGTCCTCGTTGAACACGTCGCGCACGACCCTGATGGTCAGGTCGGGCTCGGCTGACAACAGCTCGGGCGGGCTGGCCGACTTGGCCTTCTTCTGGATGTTCTCCCACTGGGCCGACAGCCTGGCCACGTCGCGGGCCAGCTCCTCCTCGGAGGCGCCCTCGGCCGCGGTACGCACGATCACGCCGGCGTTCTCCGGCATGACCTTCTTCAGGATGCTCTTGAGCCGCGTGCGCTCCTTGTCGGGCAGCTTGCGGCTGATGCCGGTCATCGACCCGTCCGGCACGTACACGAGGTAACGCCCGGGAAGGCTGATCTGCGAGGTGAGCCTGGCGCCCTTGTGGCCGATCGGGTCCTTCGTGACCTGCACGAGCACCGACTGGCCCGACTTCAGCGCGGCCTCGATCCGCTTCGGCTGGCCCTCCAGACCGGCGGTGTCGAAGTTCACCTCTCCGGCGTAAAGGACCGCGTTCCTGCCCTTGCCGATGTCCACGAACGCCGCCTCCATCGAGGGCAGCACGTTCTGCACCTTGCCGAGGTAGACGTTGCCGACGTAGGACTGGCTGGCCTCGCGGTTGACGTAGTGCTCGACGAGCACCCCGTCCTCCAGCACCGCGATCTGCGTACGGTCGCCCTGCCTGCGCACCACCATCATCCGGTCCACGGACTCGCGGCGGGCCAGGAACTCCGACTCGGTGATGATCGGCGGACGCCTGCGCCCCATCTCGCGCCCCTCGCGGCGGCGCTGCTTCTTGGCCTCCAGCCTGGTGGAGCCGCGCACGCTCTGCACGCCGTCGTTGGCGGTCTCGAGCGACGCAGAACGGCCCGAGCGCGGCGCGCGGATGCGCACCACCGTATTCGGCGGGTCATCGCTGGCCGGCTCGGCGCCGTCATCGCTGCCCCGGCGACGCCGGCGGCGGCGACGGCGCGAGCTGGAGCCCTCTTCTTCCTGGGCCTCCTCCGCCTGCTCGTCGTCGCCCTCTTCCTCGGACTCATCGCCGTCGTCGGCATCGTCGCGCTCGCGAGCCTTGCCGCGGCCACGACCACCCCTGCGGCGGCGACGGCGACGGCCGCCGCCTTCCTCCTCCTGCTCGTCGGAGGCGTCGTCCTCGGTGTCGTCCTCGGTCACGCTCTCGTCGACCGGCTCCTCGACCTCTTCGGCCTCTTCAGCCGCCTCGGGCGCCGGAGCGGGCTGCGGCTCGGCCTTCCGCTTCGCGGCGGGCTTGGCCTGGCTGGGGTCGGGCGCCTGGAACAGCGGCGCGAAGATGGCGGCCGGTCGCTGGTACGCGGCACCCGGCTCGTCCTGCCTGCGCGCGGAGAGCCCGAACGGGTCGGCCAGCACGCTCGGCCGCACGTTGTCCTCGTCGAGGTCCTCACCGGCGGGCTCGTCGTCCAGCGGCTCATCCTCGGGCAGAACGTCCAGGATGTCCTCATCGGCATCCCCGGCTTCTGCCGCACCACCGGCACCTCGCGCCGCACCGCTCTCGGCACGCGCCGGCTCGCTCTCGTCTCCAGCCGCCGCGGCGCCACGGCTCCGGGTACGCGTCGTACGACGGCCGCCGGCGGCAGCCGCCTCACCACCAGCGCCCGCACCGGCTCCGGCAGCGGTCTCGCCGGCGGTCGGACCGGCGGCGGCCTCCGCGGCCTCACCGGCGCTCGCGGTGGCGGTGGCAGAGGTCGCGGAAGTCGCCTGCGCGGCCTCGGCCGCGGCTTCCCCACCGGTTCCCGCGGCTGCGGCCTCCTCACCGAGCGGCGCGACGGCCTCCTCGGCCTTCTTCCGCGTCCTGCGCCGCTTCACGGGCGCCTCAACGGGCTCAGCGGCGGCCTCAGCGATCCCGGCAGCCTCTGAGGCGGCCCCAGCGGCATCCGTAGTGGATTCTGCGGCCCCTGCAACGGTCCCAGCGAGCCCCGCAGCGGACTCAGTGGCGGTTCCGGCAGGCTCCATGGCGGCCCCCGCGGGCATCTCGCCCTCCGGCGGCGCTCCCTCCCCTTCCGGGGAGACCTCGGCGGCCTTCTTCGTGGTACGCCGCCGCGTCGTCGTGGCGGTGGACCGCGTCCTCGTGGCCCTCTTCGGCTTCTCGGCCACGCCCTCGGTGACGGCCTCGGCCACAGCGGCCTCAACCGGGCTCACGCCCTCCCCTGCGGCACCTGTGCCACCCTGAGAAGGCAGATTTGCCCCCGTACCGCCCTCGAAGGCCGTACCATTCCCGGAAGCCGCACCGGCGGCCGTACCACCGGAAGCCACTCCGGCAGCAGGCGCCCCAGCGGCCACACCAGGCTCGGAGGGCGCGAGCAGGTCAGCCGCGGGCGAGCCCGCGGCACGCTGGGCAGCGGTGCTCTGCACCGGCTGCACCTCGGCCACCGACGGCGCCGTCTGCGCCGCCGCGACCGTCTTCGGACCGGAAGCCGGCTCCTCGGGCAGCTCCGGCGGAGGACCCGCGGGGCGGCTTGCGGAGCGGCGACGCGCGGTCACCTCGGGCTGTTCAATTGTCTCCCCGTCAGGGCCAGTGGCCCCGGCGTTGGGCTCGTTGTCGAGCATGCGGGCGCTCTCCCGTCAGCTCCCGGGCGCGTCGCCGCGCCGCGCAGGAGCCCTCGTGTCTCGTTGTCCGCCGGCGCTCTCGGGAAGAGAGCTCCGACGCCAAGTCCTGTCAGCGGTCGTGCCCGGCTCATGCTGGGCGCGTCAACCGGCGACGTGCTCACCCGCCGGTCCCGCCTCGCCGCCGCGCGTGGTGTCGCGGTCCAGGTCGAGCGGGTCGGCAAGCGCACCGGTACTCGCGTCAAGCGGCCCCTGCGCCAGCCTGGTCACCTCGGGGGGAACCGGCGGCGCGAAGTCGGCCACAAGGCGCAGCCCTGTGAGCACATCGTCGGGTCGAACGGCAGGCGTAAGGTGCCGAACAACCATGCGCAGTATGACACACGGTCCTCCATGCACCTGAGCTGCGGTTCTTTCTGTTCCCTCGGACACCATCAGCCCCAGGACGGCCTGCCGCGCGTCGAAGCGGCGCAGACCCTTCTTGGTCAGGCGCTCGACCTCCACCGTGCCTGCCGCGAGGAACTTCTCCACCGCCACCTCGGCGAGCTCGCGATCGGCACCGGAAAGCCGTGCCTCCCAAGCGGAGGCCTCCAAGCGGTCGGCCAGCCCTCCCGGCCCCGCCTCCACAACGTCGAGCACATCGAGCCCAGACGGCAACGACGCGTCCAGGTCCTGTCTGACCTGGGCGGGGTCGCACGGCGCGGTAACACCGATCTCGAGGTATTCGGCTTCGCTGGCGACGCCGGTCGGCGCCGCGCCCGCGTAGGAGATCTTCGGGTGGGGCGAGAAGCCCGCGCTGAAAGCCACGGGAATGCCGGCACGGCGGACCGCTCTCTCAACGGCCCGCTGGATGTCGCGGTGGCTTGTGAAGCGCAGGCGGCCGCGCTTAGCGTAACGCACACGCAGGCGTTGCACCGTGGGCGCGGGCGGAGGCCCTTCGGGAACAGGTTTCAGAGCTTGTCGTCCTTCCCTTGTAAGAGTTCTTTCGTCTCAGGATAAGCCGCCGAGGCGCATGTACGTGTACGCCGTGACACGGCTCGCCCACAGAGCGCGCTAGACCACCGTAAGAGGAAGGAGTTTTCGCCCCGTAGGCCCTATCTGAATTTCGGTGCCCATGGTCGGGCAGACGCCACAGTCGTAACACGGAGTCCAGCGGCAGTCCTCGACCTCGGCGCCGGAGACGGCCTCCTGCCAGTCCTGCCACAACCATTCGCGGTCGAGGCCGGCGTCGAGGTGATCCCACGGAAGGACCTCGTTCTCCTCCCGCTCCCGCGTGGTGTACCAGTCGACGTCGACGCCCGCCTTCTCGGCGCAGGACATCCAGCGCTCGTAGGAGAAGTGCTCGCTCCACCCGTCGAAGCGGCCGCCATCCTCCCAGACGGCCCTGATCACGGCGCCGACCCTGCGGTCGCCCCGCGACAGCAGGCCCTCCACGATGGACGGCTTGCCGTCGTGGTAGCGGATACCGATGGCCCGCCCGTAGTTCTTGTCGCCTCTGAGCGAGTCGCGCAGCTCCTTGAGCCGCCTGTCGACGGTCTCGTGGTCGGCCTGGGCAGCCCACTGGAACGGCGTGTGCGGCTTGGGCACGAAGCCGCCGATGGAGACCGTACAGCGGATGTCGCGGCTACCGGTCGCCTCGCGGCCCGCCTTGATGACCTTCTTGGCCAGGTCGGCGATGCCGAGCACGTCTTCGTCTTCCTCGGTGGGCAGCCCGCACATGAAGTAGAGCTTGACCTGCCGCCACCCCTGCGAGTAGGCCGTGGTGACCGTGCGGATCAGGTCTTCCTCGGTGACCATCTTGTTGATGACCTTGCGCATGCGCTCCGAGCCACCCTCGGGGGCGAACGTCAGGCCCGAGCGCCTGCCGTTTCTGGAGAACTCGTTGGCCAGGTCGATGTTGAAGGCGTCGACCCTGGTCGAGGGCAGCGACAGCGAGGTGTTGGTGCCCTCGTAGCGGTCGGCCAGCCCCTTGGCGACCTCGCCGATCTCGGAGTGGTCGGCGGATGACAACGACAGCAGGCCGACCTCGTTGAAGCCGGACTCCTTGACGCCGTTCTCCACCATCGCGCCGATCGTGGTGATGGAACGCTCGCGCACCGGACGCGTGATCATGCCCGCCTGGCAGAACCGGCACCCGCGCGTGCAGCCGCGGAAGATCTCCACGCTGAACCGCTCGTGCACCGTCTCGGCCAGCGGCACCAGCGGCTTCTTCGGATAGGGCCACTCGTCGAGGTCCATCACGGTGTGCTTGTGCACCCGCCAGGGCACGTCGGTCCGGTTGGGCGCCACCCGCTTGATGCGGCCGTCGGGGTGGTAGTCGACGTCGTAGAACTTGGGCACGTAGACCCCGCCGGACTCGGCGAGCCGCATCAGCAGCTCGTCACGGCCGCCGGGGCTGCCCTCGCCCTTCCACTCCCTGATGACCTCGGAGATGGCGATGGAGATCTGCTCCCCGTCGCCGAGCACGGCGGCGTCGAGGAAGTCGGCGACGGGCTCGGGGTTGAAGGCCGCGTGGCCGCCCGCGAGCACGATCGGGTCGTCGTCGCCGCGGTCCACGGCCAGCAGCGGAATGCCGGCCAGGTCGAGCGCGGTCAGCATGTTGGTGTAGCCGAGCTCGGTGGAGAACGACAGTCCGAGCACGTCGAAGGCGCGCACCGGCCGGTGCGCGTCAACGGTGAACTGCGGGACGCCCTCGGCCCGCATGAGCTTCTCAAGGTCGGGCCAGACCGCGTAGGTGCGCTCGGCCAGTGTGCGGGGAAGCTCGTTGAGGATCTCGTAGAGGATCGCCACGCCCTGGTTGGGCAGGCCGACCTCGTACGCGTCCGGGTACATCAGCGCCCAGCGCACATCGGCCTCGTCCCAGTCCTTGACGGTCGAGTTGAGCTCACCCCCGACATACTGGATGGGCTTCTGCACCTTGGGCAGCAGCGCTTCCAGGCGGGGGAAAATCGACTCGACAGTCATACCGCCAAGCGTAGCGGGGGTCAGACGGTGGCAGGTCCGGGGATGTCAATGTCATTTCCGCTCAGCACCAGGAGGTGGTGGCCCTCGTAGCAGGTCAGCTCGACGCCGATGACGCCGCTCCGGAGGTTGTGAACGGCGACGACATGATTCGCGGGCAGCAGAAAGCGCCCTTCGCACTCATCGCAGTAGGCCAGGAACATACCCTCAATTAAACGACTGTCTCCGCACCTTGATGGCCTGGAGAAGCCCAATCGCAATCAGATTCGCGAACGTGGCGGTACCGCCATACGACACGAAGGGCAGCGGCAGCCCGGTGATCGGCATGATGCCGATCGTCATCCCCACATTGATGAACGTCTGGAACGCGAACCAGCACACGATCATGCCCGCCACCAGCGTCCCGAACCGGTCCTCGCACTGCCTGGCGATCTTCAGCCCGCGCAGCAGCACCACCCCGAGCAGCAGCACCACCGTGACCGACCCGAGGAACCCGAACTCCTCCCCCGCCACGGTGAAGATGAAGTCGGTGTGCTGCTCCGGCACGAACCGCCCGGTCGTCTGCCCGCCGCCGAGCAGCCCCTTCCCGACGAGCTGCCCCGAGCCGATCGCGATCATCGACTGCGTGCTGTTGTAGCCCACCCCACGCGGATCCACGCTCGGGTCGACGAACGCCGTGAACCGCGCCACCTGGTACGGCTCCAGCATCTGGAAGTAGAACACCGCGAAGATCCCGGCCCCCGCGACCAGCGTCAGCACCCCGATCCACCGCTTGCGCACCCCCGCGATGATCAGCCCGGCGGCCGTGATCACCGCCAGCACCAGCGCCGTGCCCAGGTCCGGTTGGAGCATCACCAGCCCCAGCGTGACCACCGCGGCGATCAGTGCCAGCGTCACGTCCAGCCCGCGCGGCCGATCACTGCCCTCGGCAGGCTGGGCCAGCAACATCGCGGTGATCAGCAGCAGCCCTACCTTGGCGAACTCGGACGGCTGCACCGCGAACCCACCGCCGAGCAGGATCCACGAGTGCGACCCGTTGATCGTCGCGCCCAGCGGCGTGATCACCAGCACCAGCCCGACCACGGACAGCAGGAACACCAAGGGCGCGTACGCCCGCATCGCCCGATGGTCCACCATGGCCACCAGTCCGCACAGCACCACACCGATGCACTCGTTGAGCAGGTGCTTCTTCACCAGCCCCGTCGCGCCCGGCGCCCAGGTCCTGGTGGAGGACCACACGAGCAGCGTGCCGATCACGCACAGCCCGGCCACGGCGACCAGCATCACCCCGTCGAGCCGCCGCACCGTCGAGTCCTCGCGAGCCATCCGCCGCAAGAACGAGGGCCGCCGCACCACCACCGTCCGCGCGCTCACCTCACCCCACCCGCCCCAACACCCGAACGCCCGCCCGTCCCACAACCCCCGCCCGCGAACCCACCCGCGCACCCACATCCCCTGGCCACCGTAAGATCCGCAAGCCGCCGTGCGCCCAAAGACCGATGCGTCCCCTGGCAGCCGTGACCGTTGCTCATCCTCCGGCCACCATTCCGTCAGGGGAGAACAGCGGGAGCCGGGTCGTCAGCCGTCCCCCGGGCACCGCGGCCGACTTGCGCTTGATGCCGTAGATCCCCTCGTAGATCTCCCGCACGGCCGGCGCGGCCGTCTGCGCGCCCATCCCGCCCTGGGAGACCATCGCGACCACCACGTACTGCGGATTCTTCGTCGGCGCGAACGACGCGAACCACGAGGTGTCCTTCTTGCCCCAAACTTCGGCCGTCCCGGTCTTGCCGCCCACCCGCACCTTGTTCATCGGGAACCCGGCGAACGCCCCGGCCGCGGTGCCGTCGGCGGCCACCTGGCTCAGCGCGTTCTTGATGTAGAGGCGCTCCTTCTCGCTGAGCGGCAGCTTGCCCACCACCGGCACCGGGATCGTCCTGACCACCTTGCCGTCGGGCCGCACCTGCGCCCACCCGATGCGCGGGCTGCGCAGCTTGCCGTCGCTCACCAGCGCCATGTAAGCCCTGGCCAGCTGTATCGGCGTGACCAGCACGTCACCCTGCCCGATGGAGAAGTTGGCCGAGTCACCCGGCCGCAGCAGGAACCCCTCGGTGCAGTTCTCCAGCGCCAGCCGCTTGAGGAACGTGGCGCGCGCCTGGTCCTTCACCTCCGGATACCCCTTGCGCGAACGCTCGCAGTTGACCGCGCTGGTGTGGTTCCACAGGTCCTTCTTCCAGGCCCGGTCGGGGATGCGGCCCGCGGACTCGCCGGGCAGGTCGAGGCCGGTCGGGCTGCCGAACCCGAAGGACCTGGCCATGTTGGCGAACACCTCTTTCGGCTTGCGCTTCGGATGCCGCCCGCCGTCCTTGAGGTACTGCTCGTAGGCGGCCCGGTAGAAGATCGTGTCGCAGGACTTGACCAGCGCCGTGTGCAGGCTGAGCGTGCCCAGCGCAATGCCGCGGAAGTTGTTGAAGGACCGCCCGCCCACCCCGTACGAGCCGGGGCAGGAGTACGAGCCGTTCAGCGGGTATCCCGCGCGCAACATCGCCGACACCGAGGAGACCTTGAACGTGGACCCCGGCGCGAACTGCCCGTTGATCGCCCGCGACACGAGCGGCTTGCCGGACTTGTCCGACAGCAGCCATTGGTAGCCGCGCGCCGAGATCCCGCCCGCCCAGATCTCCGGGTCGTAGCCGGGCGCGCTGGCCAGCGCCACCACCCGTCCCGTACGCGCGTCTAGCACCACGGCGGCCCCGCCGTCGGCCCCCGGCGCGGACTTCATCGCCTTCCCGAGCGCCTTCTCCGTCACGGCCTGCACGCGCGAGTCGATGCTGGTCACCAGGTGGTCGCCGGCCACGGGCGTGATCTGCTCCTCCAGGCCCAGCGCCTTACCCATCCGGTCGACCTGCACCCTGCGCAGCCCGGCCTTGCCCCGCAGCGCGTCGTCGTAGACGTATTCGAGACCGTCGCGCCCCGCCAGGTCCACCCCGGAGAAGCTGGCCTTCAGCCCTTCCCGCTTCTCCAGTTCGGCCTCGGTGACCGGCTGCAGGTAGCCGAGCATCTGCGCCCCGGCCCTGCCCCCCGGATACTGCCTGACGGCGTGGATCTCCGCGCTGATCCCGGGGAACTCCTCCTGCCGCTCCAGGATCTGCAGCGCCTCGCGGGTGTCCACCTTCTCGTCCAGCGGAACCGGCTGGTACGGCGACCCCGTCCAGCACGGCTTGCCCACGCCGGGCCCGCAGGGCGTGATGCGCTGCTGCAGGTCCGCGACCGGCTTTCCGAGCACCTCCGACAACTTGCGCAGCACCTTGACGCCGCCGTCCTTCATCCTGGACAGCCGGGTCCTGTCCACGGAGACGACCAGCGCGGTCTTGTTGCGCACCAGTGGCCGCCCCGAGGAGTCGAGGATCTGCCCGCGCACGGCCGGCACGATCACGGCCCGCGTCCTGGTCTCGGTGGCCCGGGTGACGAACTCCTGCCCGCGTACGACCTGCACCTGCCACAGCCGCACGGCCAGCACGACGAGCAGCGTCAGCACCAGCACGTGCAACACCAGCAGCCGGCCCCGCATCCTGATCATGTCACGAACCTCGCCTGTCTGCCGCGCGTGGTCAGCCAGATCACGACGGGGGAGATCAGCAGCGTGTAGACGATGGTGACGGGCACCCGCTCGGTCAGCGTGGTCATCGTCACCCGCGGATCGGAGATCAGCCCGCCCACGGCCGCCGCCAGCAGCGGAGCCATCAGCACGCACAACACGATGGTCGTGGCCGGCCCGCCCGCGCCCCGTCCCGCGACGTAGCCGACCAGCGCCAGCACGAACGCGTACTGGCCCACCAGGTGCGCCGACGGCGGTATGACGTCGACCAGCAGCCCGGCGAAGAACCCGAGCACGGCCCCGGCCGCGGGCCCCCGGGCCAGCGAGGCTCCGATGACGGCGAGCAGCACCAGGTCGGGCGTGCCGCCGGCGGGCAGCGGCACCCGGTTGACGAGCATCACCTGCGCCAGCAGCGCCAGGACCACGGAAACACCCCCGATCACCGCGAACCCTCCTTGGGAGGCAGCACCGCGTCACGTGGATCCCGCTTGGGCGCCCCCACCACCACGCCGATCACGTCGAGCGCCGTCAGATCCGCGTACGGCCTGGCGTAGGCGATGCGCGTCAGCTCCCCCGGCGTGGACTCCACCCGCTCGATGACCCCGATCGGCACCCCCGGCACGTACGGCGTGGCGTGCTGCGAGCCGAAGCTCACGATCCGCCCGCCCCTGCTCAGCGGCGCGGTGGAGTCGAGCAGCCGGAACTGCACGAGCCGCCCGTTCTCCCCCACCCCGTGCACGACGCCGATCTCCTTGCCGGCCTCCAGCCGCGCCCCCGCGGCCGAGGCGGGGTCGCTGATCAGCACCACCGTCGAAGTAGTTGAGGAGGCGCGCAGCACCCGCCCCACCAGCCCGTCGCTGTTGAGCACGGTCATCTCCGGCCGCACTCCGTCACTGGTGCCGACGTCGATCTGTACGGCGTCCTCGAAGCCGGGCTGGCCGCGCCTGGCGACCACGTTGCCGGGGACCACCTTGTATCCGCCGGACCCGGCCAAGCCGATCAGCCCGGCGAGCTCTTTGGAACGTTCCGCGTTGAGTTTGCCCGTCAGCAGGCCCGACCGCAGCTTGGCGTTCTCCTCCTTGAGCGCCTCGATGCGGTCCATGGCGCCCGGCGCGGTCAGGATCGCGTGCACGAACGCGCCCACGGGACGCACCACCCCGCCGCTCAGCTGCTCCGCCGTGCCGAACACGTAGGATCCGGCCGCTCGCAGCGGGCGCAAGGGTGAGCTGTCGCCGGTGCGGTGGTCAACGGTCAGGATGACCAGGGCCACCGCCAGCAGCACTCCCAGGATCAGCCGGGCACGGCGCGAGTCTCTCATCAGTGCCGCGACTCCGGCACCAGGACCTGCTGGAGGGCCTCGAACTCCTCGGCGCACTTGCCGGAACCGATGGCCACCGAGTCGAGGGCGTTGTCGACCAGGTGCACGGGCATGCCCGTCTCGGCCTTGACCCGTTCGTCGAGCCCTTTGAGCAGGGCGCCGCCGCCGGTGAGCGCGATGCCGCGATCCATGATGTCGCCGGCCAGCTCGGGCGGGCACTTGTCGAGCGTGGTCTTGACCGCGTCGACGATCGCGTTGACCGGCTCCTCGGTGGCCTTCCTGATCTCCTCGCTGGACACGATGATGGTCTTGGGCAGCCCGCTGACCAGGTCGCGCCCGCGGACCTCCGCGTGCGACTCCTCGCCGTCGGGGCAGGCCGAGCCGATGGCTATCTTGATCTCCTCGGCGGTGCGCTCGCCCAGCATCAGCGAGTATTCCTTCTTGGCGAAGGTGATCACCGCCTGGTCGAGCTCGTCTCCGCCGATCCTGATCGACTGGCTCGTGACCACTCCGCCCATCGAGATGATCGCCACCTCGGTGGTGCCGCCGCCGATGTCGACCACCATGTTGCCCGTCGGCTCGTGCACCGGCAGCCCGGCGCCGATGGCGGCGGCCATGGGCTCCTCGACGATGTAGACCTTCCTGGCCCCCGCCTGGTAGCCGGCCTCTTTCACCGCCCGCTGCTCGACGCTGGTGATGCCGCTCGGCACCGCGATGATGATGCGCGGCTTGGCGAAGTGTCTGCGTCTGTGGACGCGCTGGATGAAATATCGCAACATCCGCTCGGTGACGTCGAAGTCCGCGATCACACCGTCCTTGAGCGGACGGATCGCGATGATGTTGCCAGGTGTGCGGCCGATCATTCGTTTGGCCTCTATGCCGACCGCCACGATCTTGCCGATCGCCGTGTTGATCGCTACGACTGACGGCTCGTTGAGCACGATGCCCCGGCCACGCACGTAAACGAGCGTGTTGGCGGTGCCCAGGTCGACCGCCATGTCGCGGCCAAGGAACGCGAGCTTGCTGCCCATGGGGAACGGAGCCCTCCGTAATGTCGTGCGCGAATGACTACGGATCGAATTCGAATCGTAACGTGACGTACCCACCGATGGGCTCAATGAGCCATCGCGCCCGTCAAAAATCTCCAGCCCCTACAACAACCGCAATTTTGCCCGGATTGCACCACAACATCCGACCGGCCGCTGGAACGCTCCAACAACCAACTGCGAGGAACCCTACGGTAAGGCTCCGACAAAATCTCGCCCACTCGCCCAACGATCCAGCGGGACGAAAACACGTGTGCCCGCGCGGCCTGGAGGCTGCGCGGGCACACGGAGGAACGGGATCGGCTAGAACCGGTCCGGGAAGAAGATCTTGATCTCCCTGGCGGCGGACTCGGGCGAGTCGGAGCCGTGCACGACGTTCTCGGAGATCTCCAGGGCGTGGTCGCCGCGGATCGTGCCGGGGGCGGACTTGACCGGGTCGGTGAGGCCGGCCAGCGCGCGGAAGGCCTCGACGGCACGCGGCCCCTCAAGCACCATCGCGACCAGCGGCCCCGAGGTGATGAACTCGACGAGCTCACCGAAGAACGGGCGCTCGGAGTGCTCGGCGTAGTGCGTCTTGGCGGTGTCGGCGTCGAGAGTGCGCAGGTCCATCGCCACGACCTTGAGGCCCTTGCGCTCCACACGGGCGATCACGTCACCGATGAGGCCGCGCTTAACCCCGTCGGGCTTGATCAGGACAAGAGTGCGCTCGGACACTTGATGTTCTCCTTCGAACAGAATGGGGTCGCGGCGTCAGGCGCCAGCCTGGCCGCTGGGACGCGCATCACGCGTCGCCATGGCAGGGCCCTCAGCTTACCGCCCCCACCCGCGCCCTCGTTTCCGTCGAACGAAGCACTCGTGGGACTCCACAAAGCCCTACAAAGCCTCACAAAGCGCCCGCCGCAACGGGGTCCGCGGCAGCCTCCGCGAGGAGTCCTCACGAGAACATCCGCGATTGGCGGTGCCCAGGTCGACCGCCATGTCGCGGAGCCAACGTGGCCCGCGAGCGGAGCCTACGAGGCGGCGCCATCCTCCGGTGAGTGCCCCTGAAGCGGCACCACCCGCGCAGGACCATCGGCCCCCCGCTCACCGTCCTCCCCCTCACAAGCGCCCTCGGCCTGGTCGAATGCGCCCTTGGCGGAAACGGGGAGCACGATCCGCGGAACGACCCCGGTCTCCGGCTCCTCATCGGCCTCCGTGCCGGACGCCGGCACGAGCAGCACGTCCGCGTGAACAGGCATGCCCGCACAGGGAACGTGCGGCGGTACGGGCTCACTCTCCGAGCGCCCCGCACCGGAACGCCGCGCCATCACCGACGCCAGCACGATGACCGTCACCACGAGGAACCCGCCGATCAACGCCCACCAGTGCAGCGCCCCCACGAAGCTGTCCACGAGCTCCTGAGCCGACCGCACCCCGTCCAGCATCGCCATCTGCACCCCCGTGCCGAGCAGGAAGCCCGTCAGCACGCCCGTACAGCCCAGTGAGAGCCCGAACGCCGCCGCGCCGATCCCCACCTCCTGCAGCGCCGCCGTCAGCGCCACCGCCGCGCCCATCGCCAGCAGGCTGAACGGCACCGCCAGCACCATCCCGTCGGCCGACGGCACCACCAGCCGCACCGAGCAGAGCCCGACCACCATGGCCAGCAACCCCAGGGGCGCCAGCCACCGCCCGGCCGCCCGCGCGAACAGCCGCACCACCACCGAGGCAGCGATCGCCAGGAGCCCGGCGACCCCGTAAGGCACCCACAGCCCCCGCAGCCCGGGCCCGCCGAGCCCGCCCATCTCCACCAGCGTGACCTGCGCGGCGCTCGGCAGCAGCACCACACCGACCGCCACCATCGAGTACGCGAGCGTACGGCTCCGCCCGGCCCCGATGGAGGCCAATATGAGTAGCCCCAGTACCGCCACCACCGCCAGCAGGATCACCGGCCCGGCCCGCCAGCCCTCGGTCGCCGTGCTGATCGCCGCGACCGCGATGGCGGCGGCGGGCACGGCGGCCAGCAGCAGCCGCCCGCGCTCCCGCAGGTCGGGGACGGGTGCGGCGGGCCGCCCCAGCAGCATCCACGCGACCAGGTGCACCGCGGCCAGACCGAGCGCCACACCCGAGATCAGCGGGTACGGCTGCAGCGTGACCCGCCAGCTGCTCACCTCGTCGAGCGGCCACAGCGCCAGCGCCTGCGCCGCGAGCAGGCTGAGGCTGAACATGCCCACCCACAGGGCACGCAGAACCGGCGTACGGTCCCAGACGGCCGCCAGCGTGAGGACCAGGACGAATCCGGAGCCAACGCCACGCAACACGCGCACCACGCCGACGACCAGCTCGGAGGCCGTATATCCGCCCGCCGCGTCGGACAGCGCCACCAGCGCCAGCCCGCCGACCAGCAGGTGAGCGGCCGGGATCCGCCGGGAGAGCGCGGCCGCGAGCGGGACCGCCAGCATCAGCGCGGGCAGGGCGAGCCCGTGCGTGCGCATGAGCCCGGCCTGGTCGAGGTCCTCGGGCAGCAGCCCGGAGACGACGGAGAGCGTGTTGGGGATCGCGACGACCGCCAGGGGCAGCGCGGCCACGACGAGCAGCCCGAGCAACGTGTCGAGCAACCATGAATGTCTGAGGCGCGCCTGATGTGGCGGCCGCTGGATCGGGGGGACGGCCATGTTGGCCGACTTTAGCGGGTAGTAGCGCCCTCGATACGGCGAGCGACCATAATCGCAGTAATCCACAACGCCGCGAAGATCGCGCCCAGGAAGAACATGGTCGGCACGAGGAAGCCCGTACAGATCGCCAGCACCTGCACGATGCTGCCCGCGATGTACCCGAAGGGCCGCTTGAGCAGGCCCGCGACGATGACGCACAACACCGCCAGGCCGATGCCCGCCGTCACGGCCAGCGGCGGATCGACCCCGCCGACGCCGATCGCCACCGGCGTAACCAGCCCGGCCACGATGGCCTCCATGCCGAGCACGGTGGAGCCGAGCCTGCGCATTCCCGGAGTGACCTCGAACCTCATCGCGGATCTTCCGCCTTCAGCAGCAGCCGCGCGTCCCCGGCCGTGACCACGGACCCGGTGATCAGCACGCCCGTGCCGCTGAACTCGCCCTCGGCATCGGCCATCCCGATCGCCCGGTCGATGGCGTCGTCGAGCCGCTCGACGACGTGCACGCGCTCCTCACCGAAGAGCGGCTCGGCCAGGGCCGCCAGCTCACCGGCGGGCATGCACCTGGGCGAGGAGTTCTGCGTCACGACGATCTCCTCAAGGATCGGCTCCAGCAGCTCCAGCAGCGCCACGACGTCCTTGTCCCGCATGACCCCGACCACGCCGATCACCTTGGCGAAGTCGAACGCCTCGTGCAGTCCTTCCAGGGTCGCCCGCATGCCGCCCGGGTTGTGCGCGGCGTCGATCACCACCGTCGGGGTGCGCCGCACCACCTCCATGCGGCCGGGTGAGGATGCCTGCGCGAACGCCTGGCGTACGAGCTCGACGTCGAGTGGCTCCTCGCCCCCGGTCAGCGCCTCCACGGCGGCCAGCGCGCAGGCGGCGTTGCTCGCCTGGTGAGCGCCGTACAGAGGCAGGTAGACCTCCTCGTAGACGCCCTTGAGGCCGCGCACCGTGAGGAGTTGCCCGCCGATCGCCACCTCGCGGCTCAGCACGCCGAACTCCAGCCCCTCACGCGCCACGACCACGTCGGACTCGGCCGCGCGCCGCATCAGCACCTCGGCGGCGGCCAGCTCCTGCTGCGCGAAGATCGCGGTCGCGCCGGGCTTGATGATGCCCGCCTTCTCGGCGGCGATGCTGGGGATGTCGGGCCCGAGCCGGTCGGTGTGGTCGAGCGAGATGGGCGTGATGACCGACACGGTGCCGTCCGCCACGTTCGTCGCGTCCCACGAACCGCCCATGCCGGCCTCGACGACCGCGACGTCGACCGGGGTGTCGGCGAACGCGGCGAACGCCATCGCCGTCAGCAGCTCGAAGAACTGGATGCGCCGGCCCTGGGTGTCGGTCAGGTCGACGTAGGGGATGACCTCCTCGTAGACCTCGGCGAACCGCTCCTCGCTCAGGGGCTCCCCGTCCACGGTGATGCGCTCGCGCATCGACACCAGATGAGGGCTGGTGAACCGCCCCACCCGCAGGTTGCGCTCCCGCAACAACGCCTCGGTCAACCGCGCCGTACTGGTCTTGCCGTTGGTGCCGGCGATGTGTATGACCGGGTACGCCCGCTGCGGCGAGCCGAGCAGGTCAAGAAGGGCCGCGATCCGATCGAGCGTCGGCTCGAAATCCCACTCGACGCCACGATCCATGATCGCGCGTTCAACCGCACGATAATCCACCCTTCAACCCTACTGACCGCCGGCAGCGGTCCGTACGTGGGGCGAACATATTGCGGACCATATAGAAAAATAGAGGGTACTCACCGCGACAGCCCCGGTGCCACCTTGGAAAACAGCCCGCCCTACCCCCCAGCGGGCCGCTCAAGAGGAGGCCATCGTGAAAGGCGAGAACACTCGCGACGAAAAGCCAGCCGGCATCAGCAGGAAGACGCTGTTCAAAGCGGCACTCATAGCGACACCCGTACCGTTGCTGATCGGCCAGGTCCCGGCCCTCGCGCGGCACACGGCCGCGAGTGGCGGCCCGCTCACCCCCACCCCTTACTGCGACGACGGCGACGACCCCACGCCCCCGCAGACGGAAGGCCCGTACTTCAAGCCGAACTCACCCCAGCGCGCGGTACTGCCCGGCACGGGCACCGCCCTGACGGTCAGCGGGTACGTCTTCGGCCTGGCCTGCCAGCCGCTGGCCAACGTGCTGCTGGACTTCTGGCAGGCCGACAGGAACGGCGCCTACGACAACATCACCTACAACTTCCGTGGCCACCAGTACACCAACGCGCAGGGCGCCTTCAAACTCACCACCATCGTCCCCGGCCTCTACCCGGGCCGCACGAGGCACATCCACGTCAAGGCCCAGGCTCCCGGCAGGCCGGTCCTGACGACGCAGCTCTACTTCCCCGGCGAACCACGCAACAACACCGACGCCATTTTCGACCCCCGCCTCCTCATGACCGTCCGCACCGTGGGATCGGCCAGGGAGGCCACGTTCGACTTCGTGCTCAACGTCCCGGGCGACCGGCCCACGGACCCACCGACAAGTCCGCCTCCGGGCGGCGGCACCTGGCGGGTTGGGGTGACCTACCAGGCGGGTGACCAGGTGACATACGGCGGCGCGGCCTATCGGTGTCTGCAGGGACACCTGTCACAGGCAGGCTGGGAACCACCCGGCGTGCCGGCCCTGTGGCGACGCGCCTGACCGCATCCGGTCCCCGAACGCAAGAGAGGGCCGCCCCGGCTGCTGGGGGCGGCCCTCGTTCGCGCAGAAAGAAGGCGCCCCGAGGCGCCCCCAGCATCGAAGCCCTGTCGCCCAGCAGCGCGTGTCCAGCACCGAAGCCCTGCTTTTATGAGTAGGAAAGCCTCAGCCCCGAGCAACTGCCACTACCTCCGTGAACAAGCCCGGTTCCCGGCATGCTCCAAGGCCCTGACAGTCGGCTGGAAATGCAACCTACCCACAGCCCTGCCAGCCGACCATCCGGCCGGACCCGCAGTCGAGGCCGGCAGGCACCGGAAAGCCCGCACAACGAGAAAAGGGCCCCGACGCGTTGGCGTCGGGGCCCTTTCTATAAAGATTGTCCGGCGGTGACCTACTCTCCCACACCCTCCCGAGTGCAGTACCATCGGCGCAGAGAAGCTTAACTTCCGGGTTCGGAATGTAACCGGGTGTTTCCTTCCCGCCATAACCGCCGTAACTCTGGGAAACATACAAGCAATGCTTGTTGTCTCAGAATTGCGTAGTGGACGCGAGCAAGAAGTACCTTGATGTGGCGCAGCTCCGGACCCGGCGAAGAGTAACAGAGCGCAGCACACACCAAGCACAATGCTTTGTGGTCAAGTCCTCGGCCTATTAGTACCGGTCAGCTCCACACGTTACCGTGCTTCCACCTCCGGCCTATCAACCCGGTCGTCTACCGG